>NZ_CBFHLV010000013.1:0-65020 GCF_965656765.1 Marivita sp.
TCCCAGGGTTTCCCTTTTCCATAGCTTACCTTCCGAGCTTTTGGCTCTCCGGTAAACCCGGTCTGGTTCAGATCAGTCTGGTCACAAACAAATCCCGCGACGCGATCTGCGAAACCGTCGTCCCGTCCATTGATCGCGCCTTGTCCAATCAACACGTGTCGCACAAGCGCTTGCCGATCACCCGTGATTACATCGACTGGATCGTCAACGAGACCGACACACTCACCCTCGCAATCGACGCAGTCGGGTCTACAAGCGTGGTCGTGGTTGCCAGCCGTGGCCGCGATGCCCAAGCCTCCGCCGGCCGGCTTGCCAACATCGCAGCCGATCTGTGCCGCGATTTCGACGCGCACACAGTTTTCTGCAATGGCGGGCAAGACCCGATTTCGGTTGCCGATTTCCTTGCCGCCGGTGAACCCGAGACTGCGGACGCAATGCCCGAGACATCAATCGCTGCGAATCGAATTGTTCCTCGCAAGGTCAAGGCCACCAGCCGCATCCGCGCGGCACAGCGCAAAAAGGCGGCCCAGATGGACAATTGGGTGGTGAGCGCCATGCGCGCACAGATGAACGGCGTCACGCTTGAAGAGATCGAGCAGATGGAGCTGGAAGAACGTCGCGCAAAGACGGCCCCGATGCGTCTTTCGGCCTGGGCGATTTCTTTTACCACTGCCATCATTGCGGCACCTTTGGCGATCCCGCTGATCGTTCACAACCTTGTGCGCGGCGAGGACGTACGCTCTGGCGCGATGGCGCTGGGTGTGGCCGGGCTTTATGCGGTACTGGCGCAATCGGGCATGGCCGCGGGCCTTACCGAAATGCTGTAAAGACAAAGACACAGTTCTGGTGAAGCGCGTCGATGGGGAGAACCGTCGGCGCGTTCCCACTTGCTGATCGTCGCTTATTTGTTAACGTCGATACAAATGTGATTTTTGGAGTGACCAATAATGCGCCGTACGCTGGATTCAATCGGAATTGGGTTGACCATGGGCACCATGTCGGAAGAAGAGACAGCCTATCGGGCCAGCCCGGAAGGACAGTTGGAATTGGCTGAGAAGACACGCAAAGCCTATAATTTGGATAAGCTCACCGAACAGGCAAAGGAACACTACGGCAAGTGATCTGCCCAATTCAGCATAAAGGAATGCGTCGGTCGGAACATTCGTAGCAGCGGGCTGCTCGGTTCTTGCGACTAACACCCCAAGAGATCGCAGGAATCAGTTTGCGCTAACACAAATCCCACCGAGATTTCTCGAATCCTGCTAGCGGCGAAAAACAACCTTAGCGCGCAAATCCGATAGCAAAAACCACCCTAATGTAGCTGCGAAAGTAGATGAATTGTGTCTAAAGATACGACTTTGCAATCGCAGTCTCTTTGGAGACTCGCGCCATATTTCAGTCGTATTTGACTCCGAGCGTTGGAAACATAAACAGTGTGTTTCCACCTAAGGAGGACATGGGGATGTCTAATTCGGACCTTATTGTATTAACTTTGGTCACAAAACTGACGCGTAAAGATGTCGTTCGGTCTTTGATTCCTTTTGTAAACCAGGCTTTGTCTCTCAGCGGGACTTGTTACCGGCGGCTTCCTGTAACGCGCGAGTACTTGGACTGGGAAGTGAACGACACCGGAACCCTGACAGTGGTCTTGGATGAGGCCGGCGACTCTTGCTTGGTGCTTATAGCGACCCGAAACATTGCCCCTGTCATTTGTCACAATGTGGCTGCTGCGCTTTGCACCGATTACGACGCGCATATGGTTTTGGCCGATGCTGCCAGTTCTGTCGACGCCGAGACGTTTAAGTCCTCCGGAGACCCGGACATCGTAGAGCTGCCGCAACGCAAGCGTATCGTGCCTCGCAGAGTGCGCGCACTTCACCCATCCAAAACCAAGCGCCCAAGCGCCGAAGCCCGGATCGATCAAGTGGCTATGCGTGCATTGCGCTACTACTTCCAAAAGCTTGACCTTTCTGATGGCGAGTTGCTCGAGGTTGAACAACGTCGTGCAAAGACCATACCAATGCGTCTTTTGGCCTGGGTGTTTTCGTTCATGGCAGTTGTGATCTCAGCTCCACTTGCGATCCCTGTGATCATTCACAACCTGGTACGGGGTGAAGATGTTCGTTTGAGCATCTCATCCTTAGCCATCGCCGGAATGTATGCGCTTCTTGCTCATAACGGCGCAGCCCCGGCTCTGGCGGAAATTCTCTGATCCAACTGAAATGGCGCGCGCCAGAAAGACTTGGCGGCGCGTTCTCTCTTGCCGATTGCACACCATTTGTTAACGTCTCCGCAAACGTGATTGTTGGAGTGACTATAAATGCGTCGTTTGATTGCCGCTGCCTGCTTGAGCCTAAGCGCAGCCCTACCCGCCTATTCAGCCGAGTGTATCACGAGCAAAGGCGCATTCAATCAATACAAACAAACGCTTGCCCGGCAAGCCGCAGCAGCCGGGGTCGGCCAGCGCGGTCTGACCGCCCTGCAAAATGCAAGTCTTTCGGGGATTACGTGGCGCTTTGAATCCAACCCCAGTAACCAGACAGGGACACTTCAAGGCGATCCGGCACGATTTTTGGCCAAACGATCAGGCAGCACCGCCGAAAGCTTTATCAACCAGACGCGCGCCAAGATTGCGCGCAATCCCAACACCTTTTCGTCAATCGAACGCAACTACGGTGTGCCTGCCGGCATTCTGGCAACCATCTGGGGCCTTGAGACCAGTTGGGGCGGTTATCTGGGTGGCACCTCTGTCGTCGATGGTGCTGTGACTCTGTCCTCCTATTGTCGCCGCCATCCACGGTTTGAACCGCACGCGATTGCAGCACTGGACATGGTGGATGATGGAATCTTGTCGCCCAGCACCAAAGGCGGTCCATCCGGCGAATTGGGCCACATGCAGTTCCTTGCGGGCAACTGGCTCAAGTACCGGGTCGATGGCAACGGCGACGGTCGGGCCGATCCCTATAATGCGGTCGATGCGTTGGCGACTGCCGCCAACATGCTGCGTCGCAACGGTTGGAAGGCAGGTCAGCCTTTTGGCGAAGGAACACACAATTTCAATGTATTGTCAGTCTGGAACGACAGCGGCAACTACCTGCGCGCCATCGTATATTCAGCCCAGCGCGCGGGAAGCTAACCCCCGTCTTCTGCGCCCGGAACGTCGTTTCGGGCCAGCATGAAGGTGTGGATCGTGAACAGAACTGCATCGCTATCGGGCAACCGCCACAATACCTGGCGTTCACTGCGCAGATACGGCGTTTTGCCAGCTTCTGTCATCTGACGCGGCTCGGTTTCGGACCGTGGCTGGTAAAGGCTCGGGTCTTCGTACCAAAGCGCGTTGAACCGCCAGATCGGAAGACCCGGCCGCACGCCGTCGAACAACCGCTGAACACGCCGGGCAATGTCGTCGGTATAGGTTTGCACCGGCACATGGATATGAGTCAGCGGATGCCCGATCTTTTCGCGCAACCGCCAGCTTGCCGGAAAGCAAAGCGCAGCGCCGGTCAGAACATGTTCTTCACCGCGCTTTTCCAACAGGCAGATGTCATCCTGCACGATCTGTCCAAGCGTGCCAAATGGATCATCCCGATCAATCGTAACCCGCCGCCCGTCTGGACACCGCACAGTGTCGCCTGACACCTCAAATTCCGGCGGCAGCTGACCCAAAACCGCATCCATCATCTTGTTCAATGCCTCGTGGCTCGGCGCATCGGTCGCAATCACGTCTGGCCTTTGCTCGGACATCAACCGCAAACGCTCTGCCATTTGGGCGGTGTAGGCCTCGTCTACAAGGAACCAAGGATCATTGCCTAACGGTGCAACCCCGGGCAAGGGGCGCGGCGTAAGGACATCATAGGGCAAGCTTGTTTGCAAGATCATAGCGTATGGTTAGCCGAGCGATCCCGCCGCGAAAACCCCAAGCAATTTGTTCCGACGTTTGGCATCAAGGATCGAATACAAACACCTCAGCAAGCACACCGCGATGGTCGGATCCTAACAATGGGCGGGCCGACGCCTGCCCTCCTCCCGGCGCATAGACATGGTCGATGGGCAATGGCGCGCCGCGTTTGGTCAGGGTTGAAAACAATGGTCCCGCGCGATGCGTCTTGGTTTCCGCTCTGAACGAACGCAACACATGCGACCACGGCACCATGTTGAAATCGCCACCAACGATGATCGGCTCTTCAATCCCGGTCAGCACCGGCATGATACGGGCAACGTGATCTGCCTGTCCGTAAGGCCAAGGCCATGTCAGGTGCAGGCTAAAAGCCCAGAATGTGCCTTGGGGAGCTGCGACTTGAATCCCGACGAGCGCCTCGCCTTCAACACAGATCTCACCCTCGACAGGCCAGCGGGACAAAACCGCGACCCGCGCCCATTCTACCAACGCACAACTGGCCTGATAGGGATAATCAGCACGTAGGTCGCGCACAAGTTGCGCATTGCGTGAGGTCAGTTCCTGAAGCGTGACAATGTCGGGGCTGGCCGCGCGTATATCAGCGGCAAGCGCGCTGACCTGATCGTTCTGAAACAGGAGGTTCTTTTGGTAAATCTTGATCGTACCTGCCGGGTGCGAGACATATTTCTGCGCTACAATATGGCCCATTGCGGTAAGGCACAAAAGCGCGACGCCCCACCTGACCCATGCAGGCCAAGGCGACCAGATCACCCATAGTGCAAGGGCCACAGCCAACGGCAGACGAAACACAGCAAGACTATCGCCCACAGGATGCATGCTGCCTGTAAAACTGCCGAAAAAGCCGGCGGCCAGCACGCATGCAACAATACTCACCATCCAAGGCATCGCTCTCACCATCCTGTGACGCTCCCGACACAATGCTTGCGCATGGGGCCAACTGCCCGCACCTTAACTGGCAACGAAACGCAAAACGGCTGCTCTGCCCCAGCCCCAAGGACACGCATCATGACCACCGAACGCATCACTTTTCCCGGCCATTCCGGCGACACGTTGTCGGCGCGGCTTGACCTGCCGGACGGGCCTCACTTGGGCACAGCCCTTTTTGCGCATTGTTTCACATGTTCCAAGGACATTCCGGCCGCCCGGCGGATCGCCGCACGTCTGGCATCCATGGGCATCGCAGTGTTGCGGTTTGATTTCACTGGGCTGGGCCATTCCAAGGGTGAATTTTCCAATACGACTTTTACGTCGAATGTCGACGATTTAGAGGCTGCTGCGGCCTATCTCACTGGCCGTGGTATGGCGCCTTCAATGTTGATCGGGCACTCGCTGGGCGGGGCAGCGGTCTTGCGGGCAGCTGGCGACATGAACGGCATCAAAGCAGTTGTCACCATTGGTGCGCCTTTCGATCCTGAACACGTAACCCACAATTTCTCTGATGCGCTGGAAGACATCCAACGCCAGGGCAAAGCGCAGGTTGATTTGGGCGGGCGTCCGTTCACCATTGGTAGAGCGTTTGTCGAGGACGTGAAGGCGCAGGCACTGGCCCCCGCAATCAAGGGCTTAAAAGCGGCGCTTTTGGTGATGCATGCTCCGCGCGACAGTGTTGTCGGAATTGAGAACGCAACCAATATATTTACCGCTGCAAGACATCCAAAAAGCTTTGTCACATTGGATGATGCTGATCACTTGGTCACAGAGGCCAAAGACGCCGAATATGCTGCCGAGGTCATCGCGGCATGGGTCGCGCGCTATCTCAAGCTCACCCCACCTGCCCCGCCAATCGGCGCGCCTGAAGGGATTGTACGTGTGTCCGAGGCCGATGCCGCCGGGTTCTTGCAAGACGTTCAGGCCGGACCGCATCACCTGCTGGCAGATGAACCCCTGGCCTATGGCGGCACCAATCGCGGTCCATCGCCCTATGGTCTACTGGCGGCTGGGCTGGGTGCCTGCACATCGATGACCTTGCGCATGTACGCCCGACGCAAAGGCTGGCCTCTGGCCCATGTTTCGGTGGATGTGAGCCATGACAAGGTTCATGCGCAAGATGCGATCACGCCAACAAACGCCAATATCGACCTCTTCCGCAGGCGCATCACAGTCACTGGCGATCTGAACAGTGAACAACGCCAGAAACTGCTCGAAATCGCGGACAAATGCCCGGTTCACAAAACTCTCGAAGCGTCGAGCCGGGTGGAGACCGAAATGGTTTAGCCCATAAAACACGTTGATGGATGTCACACCCTTTGCCTTCGAAGTGCGCATCGTTCTATTCATAATCGTCTTGAGAATTATGAATTTGTCTCAATACTCTGAATATGTCAGTCAGTGTCAAATCCCCGGACAACAGGCCTGTCATGAAAAACCCGCTACACGACCTTCTTTCCGCGCGCGATTGGCTTTTGGCCGATGGCGCAACCGGCACCAACCTGTTCAACATGGGATTGGAAAGTGGCGATCCGCCCGAGTTTTGGAACGAAACCAAACCCGACAACATCCGCGCACTCTATCGAGGTGCTGTTGAGGCAGGGAGCGACCTGTTCCTGACCAACACGTTTGGCGGAAATGCGTCGCGGCTTAAACTGCACAACGCAGGGCATCGCGCTCGAGAGCTGTCCCGCATTGGGGCCGAGCTTGCGCGTGAGATCGCCGATTCAGCGGGACGCCCGGTGATCGTGGCAGGCTCTGTCGGGCCGACTGGCGAAATAATGGAACCCGTGGGCACCCTATCACATGCCAGTGCGGTCGAGATGTTCCACGAACAGGCAGAAGGCCTCAAGGAAGGCGGCGCTGACGTGATGTGGGTCGAAACGATCAGTGCGCCCGAAGAATACCGCGCCGCAGCCGAGGCGTTTGCGCTGGCCGACATGCCATGGTGTGGCACGATGAGCTTCGACACCGCCGGGCGCACAATGATGGGCATGACCTCTGAGGGAATGGCCGAGATGATCGAAACCCTGCCGAACCCACCTCTTGCCTTCGGGGCCAATTGTGGCACAGGGGCGTCGGATCTTCTGCGGACGGTACTGGGCTTTACCGCGACCGGGACAAACCGCGCGATCATCGCCAAGGGCAACGCGGGCATTCCAAAGTATGTCGAAGGGCATATCCACTACGATGGGACGCCCGAGCTGATGGCGCGCTATGCTGTTCTTGCGCGCAATGCCGGAGCCAAGATCATCGGTGGCTGCTGTGGTACGATGCCGGAACACCTGTGTGCGATGCGCGAGGCGCTTGAAACCACACCCAAAGGTGACGCGCCGACACTGGACGAGATCGTGACCCAGATCGGCCCCTTCAGCTCTGACAATGATGGCACCGGCGACCAAAGCGGCGCCCCCAAGCGCGAGCGTCGTGGCCGTCGTCGCGCCTGATTGACTTGTTTCTTTGACCAAATTGACCACCGTTCGAGAAGAAAGGGGGTATGAGTGATGTCTTTGCGTGACCTCTGCCCCGGGTCAAAAGAGGCTCAGCTGGTCGCCAGCACGCGGTGGTGGTCGGAACGCAGCGCAGTCCAAAGGCGGCAGGTTGCCCTTCAACCCAAGCCGTTTGCGCGCTTTGGTAAACCGCTGCGCGATCAAAGAAGCATAGGCGCCCTCACCGCGCACCCGTTTGAAAAACTCTGCATCATAAATCTTGCCAGCATGCATCTCGCGCAGCTTGGACATCACGCGCGATTTCCGATCTGGAAAATGTTCGTCCATCCACGCCTCCCACAATGGGGCCACCTCAAGCGGCAGGCGCAGCATCGCCCATGTCGCTGCCTGCGCACCTGCATCGCGAGCCGCCTCCAGGATGGCTTCGATCTCGGCATCGGTCAGGCCAGGCACGATGGGCGACACCATAACCCGCACCGGAATGCCAGCATCAACCAATCGGCTGATCGTCGCCAGCCGGCGCGCGGGGCTTGGTACGCGCGGTTCCATCCGGCGATTGAGATCCGCGTTAAGCGTCGTGATTGTAATCCCGACACGCACAAGGTTTTGCGCGGCCATGCCCGAAAGGATGTCGATATCACGTTCGATCAGCGTGCCTTTGGTTGCGATCGTCACCGGATGGCGGAACGCCTGCAACACTGACAAACAGCCTCGCATAATCATCCTATCGCGCTCGATCGGTTGATAGGGATCGGTGTTGGTACCAATGGCAATCGGCGCAACCGAATAGCGTTTCGCGCGCAATTCGCGGTCCAGAACGGTGGCGGCATCCGGCCGCGCCACCAGCCGCGTTTCAAAGTCGAGCCCCGGCGACAGCCCCAACCACGCATGACTGGGTCGGGCAAAGCAATAAATGCACCCATGCTCGCACCCTCGGTAAGGGTTGATCGTGCGGTCAAACGACAAGTCCGGCGAGCGGATGTAGTTGATCAGGCTTCTGGGGTGTTCCTCGGACACCTCCGTGCGCAACGTCGGCGTTTCCTCTGGAATGTCCCAACCATCCGGTTCGTCGACATGGCGAAGCCGTTCAAACCGCCCGCTGTCACGGCTTTGCGCACCGCGCCCACGTCGCTGTTCTGGTGGGACGTATTGGTCCGATTGGGTCATCACACAGCAATAGAACGAAATAAGAACATTTGCAATGCACGTGCCCAAACGAACCCGCGCAGGATGGCCTGCGTCGGTTGCGTTCGCGCGCATGTCGGATTTCTGCAAGTTGAAGAGTCGTAAAACGACGAATAGTCGATAAAACAATCACCGGTGGCGACGCCGGCGTCTGGAGTGAAAGACATGGCTGACGAAGAAGACGATATCATCCTCGCGGACCTGAACGACGAAGAACTTGTCGAACAGATGTTCGACGATCTCTACGACGGTCTCAAGGAAGAGATCGAGGAATCGGTCAATATCCTGCTGGAACGCGGCTGGCAGCCGTATGACATCCTGACCAAAGCTCTCGTGGGCGGCATGACCATCGTCGGCAACGACTTCCGCGATGGTATCCTCTTTGTGCCTGAGGTGCTCTTGGCGGCCAACGCGATGAAGGGTGGCATGGCCATTCTTAAACCGCTCTTGGCCGAAACCGGCGCACCGCGCGTGGGCAAGATGGTGATTGGTACGGTCAAAGGCGACATTCACGACATCGGCAAAAACCTTGTGTCAATGATGATGGAAGGTGCCGGCTTTGAGGTGGTCGATCTGGGCATCAACAACGCAGTCGACGCCTATCTTGATGCAATCGCTGCGGAAGATCCCGATATTCTTGGCATGTCCGCCCTTCTGACCACGACAATGCCCTACATGAAGGTGGTGATCGATACGATGGTCGAGAAAGGCATCCGCGACGACTATATCGTGCTCGTCGGTGGTGCTCCGCTGAATGAAGAATTCGGCAAGGCCATCGGGGCTGACGCCTACTGCCGGGATGCCGCTGTGGCGGTTGAAACTGCGAAAACCTTTGTCGGTCGCAAGCACAATCAGCTTGCCGCCGGGTAATATGGCGCAAAATGACGCTTTTTCGGCCTCGCTCCACGGCGAGGCCTTTTCTTATGGATCAAACTGTCCCATATTTTCAGGACAAGGAGATCAACATGCCAGTGACGACATTCGCTTCGATGATCTTGGCCGTGATTGCGGCGTCCGGGCTGACCGTATGGGCCTTGGCCCAGTTTGGCATTCTCAAGGTGTTGCCAGCCCTGATCGCTGTGGTTCTGCTAGCACGGTGGGGTCTGTCCCATGTGCCCGGCGATGACGAGCCTGCCTGACGATATAACGCTTACAGATGCGGGATTGGCAGCGCGCGGCGATGGCCGTGTGCTAATCGTTGCTTGCGGCGCGCTCGCCCGCGAAATTTTGGCGTTGCGCGACGCTCATGGCTGGAACCATCTGGATCTCACCTGTTTACCCGCAATCTATCACAACCATCCTGAAAAGATCGTGCCTGCAGTGCAGGATTTGGTTCAAAAGCATCGATCCGAGTATCACGATGTCTTCGTCGCCTATGGAGACTGTGGAACAGGTGGACAGCTTGAAGCGGTCTGCGCAGAGTTGGGCGTCAATATGATAGCGGGGCCGCATTGCTATAGCTTTTTCGAAGGCAACGCCGCGTTCGAAGCACGGGATGAAATCACAGCGTTCTATCTAACTGATTTTCTGGTTCGCCAGTTCGATGCCTTTGTCTGGAAGCCTCTGGGCCTTGATCGGCACCCAGACCTCCGGGACATGTATTTTGGTCACTATGAAACGCTTGTCTATCAGGCGCAGACCGACGATCCCCAACTCACAAAGATCGCCAAAGACTGTGCGGATCGTTTGGGGCTGACGTTCGAGCGACGGTACACGGGCTACGGCGATCTGGCGCAGCATCTTAAAAGTTGGGCGGCGATCTAAGACTTGGTTTCCGTCGGCGGGCACTGACGGACGAATCGATGCGTTTGCGCCCTAATTCGACTGGCTCAACAAGATAGACGACACCGGGACCATAGACACGCTCGACGCGCGGTCCTGAAGACTCCACAGGACCAAGGCCGACAAGGTATCCGGTGTCAGGCGACCCAACATCACAACGCTTCCATCCTGACGCGCCCGGAAGGCCGCGCCGTCGAGGAAGCGCCGTTTTGTTCTGGCATCCTGACCGTCGCCATCAAAATCACGCAGGATACTGACCGTCGGCACGTCTTCCCGCTGCGCAATGGCCTGTGCGGTATTCAACCCGTTCGGAAGAAACACTAGGCCATGACCGCTGTCAGCCGCAAAGCTAGCGGCTTGTTCGATTACTGCGCGGGCCGCTTGCAACCCGGAACCCGGCGCTTCGATCAAGGCGACGGTTTCGGGAAGCATTGCAAGCGCCCCGCCCAAGATTTGCTCCACATCCGTAGGCTGCGCGGCGTCAGGCAGATCGACCAACGCGGCCACTTCGTATCCAAGTGTACGGTATGCGGCCATACGCTCGGTCGCACCTGGCTGGCCCGGGTCGAGGGCAAATGTTACCGGGAAAGGGAAACCCTCAAGCGTGTCCGGTCCCAATGGCCCAGTGCCATCATCAATCATCACGATAGACATCTGTGGCAACGCGGGATCGCTGTCGATCGAGGCGGCAAAGCGCTGCAGTGGCGGAACACTCTGGTCGAGCGTCATCGCGTCATCCGTTTCAGGCGACTCATCATTCGATGCACCCGCACCAATCGACGGAATGCGCGCCGAATTGCCGGGAGCGCGGTCGGTCAAAGACGCTGCGGGACGACCGATGGAGGGGCGCAACGCTGCGGTTGTGTCGGTCTCGGCTTCGGTGTCAGCCTCAGGCGCATCTGGAACAAGACGGCGCACCTGAGGACGGTCGGCTTCATCTGCGTCTTCTTCTGCAACGGTCGTATCCTCAGCCATGTTTTCAGCCGTCGTGCTTGCGTCACTGACCGGATCGGACGGTGTAGCCTCTGCTATCGGATCAGGAACCAGTGCCGTTTCGGCCGAAGGAGCGGGTGGAACAGGCGGTTGCGCTGGTTCTGTTGAAACGTTCAACCCCGTTTCGCTCTCCGGCACATCGAGCGTCGGGGCGGCAGGTGCTTCAGGTGTGACGTCATCCGGCGCGTAAACCTGTGGTTGGACCGTTTCAGGCGTCGCAGGCACAGTCAGAGCGGCAACTTCCTCACCCGTCTCGGGCGCCGGAATAGGTGCGGCAGCTGTGTTGTCAGGCGTGGTTTCTGCATCTTCATCTGGTGTCGCGAGTTCCGGCGCATCATTCTCTGGCGCAACCGCGGTCACATCCGCAGGCTTGCGACCGGGTTCATCGCCCGCTTCCATGGTCGGCTCTGGTGTTGCATCGGTGGGCTCTATCGTTACCTCGGCATCACCGGCGTCCATTTCAATCGGTGAGTCCGCCTCTGGCGCTGCTGGCACTGCGCTTTCTGCATTGTCGTCCATCATGATCTCGGAGGCCGTTTCCGCCTCAGCGATTTCAGGCTCAGAGGTATCCTGCGCCGGAGTGTTCTCTGGCTCAGTTGCCGCTGTCTCGACGTCTGGCATCGACACATCTGGCTCGACCGAAGTGTCGCCCTGTACAGGATCAGCCACACTCATATGTTCTGGAATCGATTGCCCAATCTGGTCGGAAGCCGGGTTCAGCACCGACACGGCACCCAAACTGCCAACGGACAGCACCGTGCCCCAGATGGCCCCAGACAAAAACCCTCTTGCCATGCTCTTTGCCCTCGCCTTGCCTTCTCACGCGCCTCCGGCATCTCGGTTGTGCCGGTTGACCCACCCGCGCCCTTGACGCGCCTTGGTCTGCCTGCGCATGTATACCGCGATTGCCCCCTGCCCCGCCAGCCCCGAGATAGAAGAAACGCCTATGCTGCTGCTCATCGACAATTACGACAGTTTCACCTACAACCTCGTGCACTATTTGGGAGAACTGGGCACCGATGTGAAGGTTGTGCGCAACGATGCGCTAACGGTGCAGGACGCGATTGGTATGAACCCGGCGGGCATCTTGCTTTCACCTGGGCCCTGCGACCCGGATCAGGCGGGGATATGCCTTGCGCTTACACTGGCCGCGGCTGAAACCAAAACCCCTCTGATGGGTGTGTGCCTTGGGCACCAAACCCTGGGACAAGCCTTTGGCGGCACCGTTGTGCGGCATTCCGAAATCGTACACGGCAAGATGGGCGCGATGCACCACTCCGGCAAAGGCGTGTTCGCTGGTCTGCCATCACCGTTTGAAGCGACGCGATATCATTCTCTGGTGGTAGACAAAGACACCATACCAGACTGCCTTGAGGTGACCGCATGGCTGGATGATGGCACCGTGATGGGTCTTAGCCACCGCGAATTGCCAATGCATGGCGTGCAGTTCCATCCCGAAAGCATCGCGTCGGAACATGGCCACGCTCTTCTGCAGAACTTTGTGAGCGATAAGAAGGTACCCGCATGAGCGACGCGATGAAGCCCCTGATCTATGCCGCCTCGGAAGGCCCGCTGAGCCGTTCGCAGGCCGAACAAGCCTTTGAGATTCTCTTTGACGGCGAAGCGACCCCAGCCCAAATCGGCGGCTTCCTGATGGCGCTGCGCGCCCGTGGCGAAGCGGTGTCGGAATACGCCGCGGCCGCAGCTGTGATGCGGGCAAAATGCACACCAGTTAAGGCCCCGGACGGCGCAATAGACATCGTCGGCACAGGTGGTGACGGCATGGGAACGCTCAACATCTCAACCGCGACTGCATTTGTCGTGGCCGGCGCAGGTGTGCCTGTCGCCAAACATGGCAACCGCAACCTGTCGTCTAAATCTGGTGCAGCAGATGCGCTGACCGAGATGGGCATCAACGTAATGGTCGGCCCAGAGATCGTGGAACGCGCACTGATTGAGGCCGGGATCGGATTTATGATGGCGCCGATGCATCATCCCGCGATGAAGCACGTGATGCCTGTACGACAAGAGCTGGGCTCAAAGACAATCTTCAACATCCTCGGCCCGCTGACCAACCCGGCGGGTGTCACACGTCAACTGACCGGCGCTTTCGCCATTGATCTGATTTTTCCCATGGCAGAAACGCTTAAGGAATTGGGGTCCGAGAAGGCGTGGCTGGTGCATGGCGGCGACGGCACCGATGAGATTTCGATTTCAGAGCCAACTCAGGTTGCGGTTCTGGACGGTGGAAAAATCAGAGGCCGCGAAGTGCATCCCGAGGATGCGGGCCTGCCAGTCCACCCCTTCCGCGAGATCATGGGAGGCACTCCCGCCGAGAATGCGCAGGCCTTCCGCGCCCTTCTAGACGGTGCCAAAAATGCCTATCGTGATGCGGTCTTGCTGAATGCCGCTGCTGCCCTTGTGGTGGCGGACAAGGTTGATGATCTTGCAACCGGCGCTGAAATGGCTGCCGATAGCATTGACAGTGGTGCCGCAAAGGCGCGGGTCGAGGCGCTTGCGCGGGTAACCCAGTCGGCGTGACATTAGACGTTTGGGCGGTTGCCGATGCGTCGACGCATCGGCGTTTTTCCGTCACCGGAAAAACCTGGGGCGCTGCCCCAGACCCCGAGATATTTTTGAATCAGAGAAGACGGGAATACGCGCAAATGCTGACGCCACCGCTTGCATGGTCTCATTTGCCCTTTTTCGCTGACGACTTTCCCACTATTCGTGCGGCCCTTGCCGATGAAGCGCGCCGCGTTTTGCCTCCTTCAGATCAGATTTTTGCAGCCCTTGAATCATGTGCGCCGGATCAAGTTCGCGTCGTCATTCTTGGCCAAGACCCTTATCCAACACCTGGTCACGCGCATGGCTTTGCATTTTCCGTAGAGCATGACGTTCGTCCTTTACCGCGCTCTTTGGGCAATATTTTTAAAGAGATGGATGCTGATCTTGGCAGCACACCTCCGACTGGAGACCTGCGATTTTGGGCGGATCAGGGCGTTCTGCTATTGAACGATGTATTGACCGTTCCGGCTGGAGAGGCGCGCGGCCATCGCCGGCTGGGTTGGCAAAAGCTTGTGCCTCAGGTCTTGGATGCGCTGTCGGACCGGCCCCGTGCTTTTGTGCTTTGGGGCAATGACGCGCGTAGCCATGCCCCGCGGCTTGAGGGGAACGGGCATCTGGTTGTGCAAAGCGCCCATCCCTCACCTCTATCCGCGCGGCGTGGGTTTTTCGGCTCGCGCCCCTTTTCGACGGTGAATGCGTGGCTTAAAGAGCAAGGGCATGCCCCGATCAATTGGACAAGCCCATGAGTGCAACCATTCTTGACAAGATCAAAGCTTATAAGCTTGAGGAAGTGGCCGCTGACAAAGCGCGCGTGCCATTGGCTGATGTTGAGGCGGCAGCGCATGCCGCAGATCCAATCCGCCCGTTTGGCTCCGCCCTTCGGACAGCACAAACCGGCGGATATGGCTTGATTGCCGAGGTCAAAAAAGCGTCGCCTTCCAAGGGATTGATCCGCGCCGATTTCGAGCCGGCCAGTTTGGCACAGGCTTATGAGGCGGGCGGCGCGACCTGTTTGTCGGTGTTGACGGACACGCCGAGCTTTCAGGGAGACAAGTCGTATCTGGTGGCGGCACGGCAGGCGACATCTCTGCCCGCGCTGCGCAAGGATTTTATGTACGACACCTACCAAATCGCAGAGGCGCGCAGCCTGAATGCCGATTGTATTCTGATCATCATGGCAAGCGTTTCAGACGCACAGGCCGCCGAATTGGAAGACGCCGCTTTTGCGTGGGGCATGGATGCACTGATCGAGGTGCACGACCGCGAAGAGTTGGACCGGGCACTTGAATTGAAGTCACCATTGATTGGCGTAAACAATCGCAATCTCAAGACGTTTGAAACAACTCTTGAGACAACACGTGAACTTTCCAACCATGTCCCGAAGGATCGAATGCTCATCTCCGAATCTGGGCTTTTCACGCCAAAAGACCTTGCTGAAATGGCCAGTTTTGGCGCACGCAGTTTCCTGATTGGCGAAAGCCTGATGCGGCAGGCCGACGTGACCGCGGCCACCAGTGCGCTATTGGCCGATCCGGTGGCGGCATGAGCGGGCTGTCCCATTTCGACGCCAAAGGCGACGCGCATATGGTGGATGTGTCCGACAAGGCCGTCACGTCGCGTATCGCCGTGGCCGAGGGCCACATCAAGATGGCACAAGAGACATTTGATATTATCACCGAAGGTCGCGCCAAAAAAGGTGACGTGATCGGTGTAGCGCGGCTTGCTGGCATCATGGGCGCCAAAAAGACACCCGAATTGATCCCGCTCTGTCATCCGCTGCCAGTGACAAAGGTTGCTGTCGAGTTAACACCTGAACCCGATCTGCCCGGCCTGCGGATCGAGGCGACAGTCAAGACAACGGGCCAGACGGGCGTCGAGATGGAGGCATTGACAGCTGTGTCGACAGCCGCCCTCACCGTCTACGACATGGCCAAGGCGGTTGATAAGTCGATGGAGATCACCGGCATCCGCGTCATGCTGAAAGATGGCGGGAAATCAGGGCGGTACGAGGCGGAATGATCTCGGTCTCAGAGGCGCTCGATCAGCTCTTTACCCTTGCGCGTCCGCTCGGGCTGGAAACCGTGCCGCTCTTGCAGGCGCATGGGCTGGTATTGGCCCGAGATGTTGCCGCGACACGCAACCAACCGCCGTTCGATGGGTCTGCGATGGATGGGTACGCGGTGACCCACGTTGCACCTGGCCTACGGTTGCATGTGATCGGTGAAGCCGCGGCCGGACATAGATTTGACCAAACGGTAAAAAATGGAGAAGCGGTTCGGATTTTCACCGGGGCGCCAATCCCCGATGGAGCGAAAGCCGTTGTTATTCAAGAGGATGTCATCCGCGACGGTGATTGGATCACTATCGGAGACACCCCAGAGGCCAATACTCATATTCGCACGGCTGGTGGCGATTTTCGTGTTGGGGATACTGTCAGTGCCGGCCGCGTGATCGGGCCCAATGACATTGCGCTGATTGCATCAATGAACATTGGCGACGTGCCTGTTTCGCGACGCCCGATCGTTGCGCTGATTTCGACTGGGGACGAACTGGTCATGCCGGGCGAGACCCCCGGCCCCGACCAGATCATCGCGTCGAACACAATGGGCCTGCACGCGCTGATGCGCGATTTGGGGGCAGAGCCACGTTTGTTGCCGATTGCGCGCGACAATGAAGCGTCATTGCGCACTGCGTTTGATCTGGCGCGCGGAGCCGATCTGATCGTGACGATTGGCGGTGCGTCAGTTGGGGACCATGATGTTGTGGCAAATCTGGCGCCGCAGCTTGGATTTGAACAAAGTTTTTACAAAGTCGCCATGCGCCCCGGCAAGCCGTTGATGGCAGGGCGTTTTGGCAAGGCGATGATGATTGGCCTGCCGGGCAATCCCGTGTCGGCGATGGTCTGCGGGCATGTCTTTGTCGCCCCTGTTGTCCGCGCGATGCTGGGGCTGCCTGCAACGCCCGCGCCGCGCAAAACGGCCCCCTTGGCACAGGACCTGCCAGCCAATGGACCCCGCGAACATTACATGCGTGCCCGGTTCAAGGGCGGTGATCTCGTGGCATTCGGTTCACAGGATAGCTCATTGCTGAGCATTCTGGGCGAAGCCGACGCACTGATTGTTCGACCTCCCAAAGATGGCCCGCGCCCGGCTGGTGACATCGTAGAGTACATGCCCATTCGTTGAATATTCGCTGGCGATCACTGATTCTTGACACAAAACAAGAACAACAGTAGAACAAACGGTGAGGATCATGCGAGCGGAGGCATAAAATGCTGACCAAGAAACAACTCGACCTGCTGGACTTCATCAGCAAACGCGTGGCACGGGATGGTGTGCCGCCAAGCTTTGACGAAATGAAAGAGGCATTGGATCTGCGGTCCAAATCAGGAATTCACCGCCTGATCACTGCCTTGGAGGAACGTGGGTTCATTCGGCGCTTGGCCCATCGGGCGCGCGCGATTGAGATCGTGAAACTGCCCGACACCTTGGCCGCCAAGCAACCCGGTTTTACCCCGCAGGTGATAGATGGCGATTTGCCTGATATGCCAGCGCCCGCCAATGCAATGCCAATTGAAACAGTTGATGCACTGGATCTCCCCTTGATGGGGCGCATCGCGGCAGGTGTTCCGATTGAATCAATCAATGATGTGCCACCTACCATTGCGGTTCCGGGTGCCATGTTATCTGGTAGTGGCAAGCACTATGCGCTTGAAGTCAAAGGCGATTCGATGATCGAAGCCGGGATCAATGACGGCGATGTCGTGGTGATCCGAGAGACTGCTTCGGCTGACAATGGAGATATCGTTGTGGCACAGGTCGAAGGATATGAAGCAACGCTCAAGCGCTACAAGCGTAAGGGCGAGAGCATCATACTGGAAGCCGCTAACCCGGCCTATGAACCGCGCATCCTGCCTGTCGGAGCGGTCAAGGTGCAGGGTCGTCTGGTCGGTTTGATCCGCACTTACTGAGCCGTACGGACGGATTTGTTGTTCCAAAGGCGCGCGCCGGACCGGTCGCGCGCCTTTTCTATGTGCCAAGTTCCAGTTTCTCCCTGCGTGACAGCCAAGCTCCCCCAACCTTTGAGAGCAGCAGCATCAAGCACTGTGCAGTTTTCAGCATTCAGGCTGTCTGGCAATTCTGTATCTGCGATGACAAGCGCGCCTTTGGTGCAACCCTCAAAAGCGGCAGCGTTCCGTTTGCCGTGGATGTGGCGAATTGGGCTAGGATTGGCGTCCCACAATGCAGCGGCTGAGGGTTGATCCAAACCCTGCCCGTCGTTTTCAAGCCAGACCCCTGCGACAAATCCAGACCCTTTGGCACGCGAAACGGCCCGCCCCTGATCGGTCATTACGCCGACTAAGACACCGCCTTCGGCCACGAGAATAGACGGACGTTCGGCCATGGACCACAGCACCACTGCGATCAAAACTGGCGCAAGGCCAAGCCATCGGAGTGCGCCCTGCCATAGTACAATAAAGAGACATCCAAGCGCGATAAGCGGAAGAACGACCGGGGCTGGCGTCATCACGGGGCGCACCGCAGCTGACCAGTCGGCCATGGATTGCGCGACCACCAAAATCCAATCAAGCCCAAAGCCCATAAGTGTCAGTCCTACGGCTTCTAAGCCGAAGGGCATAAGCAGGATGCCCAACACGGCTGCTGGGATGACCAGAAGGCCCATCAACGGCACTGTGGCAAGGTTCGCGATCAGGCCGAATTGGGCGATTTGGTTGAAGTGCGCCATGGCAAAGGGCGCGGTGGCGGCCCCGGCGACAGCGGAAGAAAGAACCACGGAAGCCACCCCGCGCAAGATGCGATAGCGCGGCAGATCATGGGGGCTGTCGCGTAGGGCACTGAAGATTGCGACCAAGGCAGTGGTGGCAGCAAAGGACATCTGGAAACCCGGCCCCATCAGTGCCTCGGGTCGCAACACCAACACAATCAGGGCGGCTAATGCGACGGCGCGCAACGATATCGCACGACGGTCGACCATGACCGCCATCAACATCACCGCCACCATGACAAAGGCGCGTTCGGTGGCAACGTTTCCCCCTGACAGAGCAAGGTAAATGGCCGCGACGATCAACGCGCTACCGGCGGCTATTTTCTTGATTGGCCAGCGCAGACCGACCGGGGTGAGCAACAGACCAAGGCGTAGACTGGCAAAGACAAACGCGCTGACCAGCCCCATATGCAGGCCAGAAATTGCGAGCAGATGCGCAAGGTTCGTATCGCGCAAGGCTTGCAAAATGGGCTGCGGGATAGCACTTCGGTCACCGGTGATGATCGCGGTCGCAAAGGCTCCAGTATCGCCGGGCAGCGCGGCTTGAACGCGGGCCGAGATCGCCATGCGGGTTTGAAAAACAAAGCGATCATGCCCCGCCTTTTCCCACAGAACCAGCGGCACACGTGTATAGCCAACGGCGCCCAGGCGCAGGAACCATGCGTGGCGGCGGAAATCGAATCCTCCAGGTTCTACCGCGCCACCCGGCGGGCCTAGATGGGCGGTGGTCATGATGGTCATGCCCGGCTTTGGCGTCAGACTTCGAGTTTTGATGTGTAGTGATAGTCGCACGCGGGTCGGCGTTTCGTGTAATGGCACATTGGTGAGCCATACGCGATCCAACGTGATGCGCAGCGCGTCAGAGGCCGAGCGGTCAATGGCGACGACCCTGCCCGTCACGGGACCGTAATAGCGCCAGTCGATCACTGGTCCGGCCACCAAATGTGCCCGTGTCCCGGCAAGGGCCAGCCCCAGGGCCACCATCGCCACAGCACAGATCAGCGGTGCAAAGGCGGAGATGCTGCGCAAGTGCCAAAAGAGCAGCAAAAGACCCATCCCAGCGCAGCCTGCCAACGCGTCCCACGCGGGTTCAGACCGCAGCATGAAATAGATGCCAATGCCGATCCCTAGGAACACCGGCACAAATGGAAAAAGTGTTCCGCGCTGTGCCAAGAACATGTTCGGGACCACCGACCAGACCCGCGCCATACTTGCCCCCGTGGATGGTGCTGGTTAAGAGAGCCCTAAGTTACTCCCTAGACAGTTATCGAAAGGTAAATGCGCCCAATGTCCGGCCAGATCGTCACCCGTTTCGCCCCCTCACCTACCGGCTACCTGCATATCGGCGGGGCGCGCACGGCGCTGTTCAATTGGCTTTATGCGCGAGGCCGTGGCGGGAAATTCTTGCTCCGGATCGAAGACACAGACCGCGCACGGTCCACCCCAGAAGCGACAGCGGCGATTCTCAAGGGAATGGAATGGCTGGGTCTTGACCATGACGGCGAGGTGGTAAGCCAAGCGGCTGGAGCGGACCGCCATGCCGAAGTGGCGCATGAGCTTTTGGCCAAAGGCGCTGCATATAAGTGCTTTTCGACCCAAGAAGAGATTGAGACATTTCGTGAGGCCGCCCGCTCCGAGGGGAAATCAACCCTGTTCCAGAGCCCGTGGCGCGATGCTGCGCCAAGCACACATCCTGACACCCCGTTCGTTGTCCGCCTCCGAACGGCGCAAGAGGGCACCACGGTGATCCATGATGAGGTGCAGGGCAAAGTGACCATCCGCAACGATCAGTTGGATGACATGGTTCTGTTACGCTCGGACGGCACACCGGTGTATATGCTGGCTGTTGTAGTCGATGACCATGATATGGGCGTGACCCATGTGATCCGGGGGGATGACCACCTCAACAATGCCGCGCGGCAGATGGGCATCTACACCGCCATGGGCTGGGATGTGCCGGTCTGGGCGCATATTCCGCTGATCCATGGGCCTGATGGCAAGAAACTGTCGAAACGCCATGGGGCGCTGGGAGTCGATGAATACCAGGTTATGGGATATCCGGCGGCGGGCATGCGGAATTACCTTGCACGACTGGGGTGGAGCCACGGTGATGACGAATTCTTTACCGATGAACAGGCAAAAGAGTGGTTTGACCTGAACGGCATTGGCAAGTCACCGGCGCGGTTCGATTTCAAGAAACTCGACAATCTGAGCGGTCAGCACATTGCCGTGGCAGAGGATGCTGCACTGCTGCATGAATTACAGGCATATCTGAGTGCGGCTGGACACTCTGCCCTTACGGAAACGCAAGCTGACGGGATGGGCCGTGCGATGTATTGCCTCAAGGAGCGCGCGCGCACCTTCCCAGAACTCATTGAAAAGGGACAATTTGTTATGGCAAGCCGCCCAATTGACCCGGATGAGAAAGCGGCCAAACACCTGGATGCGGTATCCCGTGGTATACTGAAATCGTTGACGCCGCACTTGCAAAATGCTAGCTGGACGCGCGACGAGCTTGAAGCCGTCACATCCCAATTTGCGGAAGAGCAAGGGACCAAATTCGGCAAACTGGCGGGCCCGATGCGGGCAGCGCTTGCAGGCCGGGCCGTGACGCCGAGTGTGTTCGATATGATGCTGGTTCTGGGGCGCGATGAAACCGTTGCCCGCCTGACAGAAGCAGCCGCCGCAGGAAACGACTGACGCCATTCCGGTGTCGCCTCCTAAGGCTTGCAATAGCTGGCTCTGGACCTTCGTTCAGGGCGTTGAGACGAAGGGACCACGAATGTCTGACACCTCTAAGAACGCGACATTGACCATTGGTGACAATACCTATGATTTGCCGATCTACACGCCCACTGCCGGGCCTGACGTGATCGACATTCGCAAACTCTATGCCCAGGCGGGCGTGTTCACTTACGACCCCGGTTTTACGTCGACCGCCGCCTGCGACAGCACCATCACCTTTATCGATGGTGACAAGGGCGAATTGTTGCACCGTGGATATCCGATCGATCAGCTCGCGGAAAAATCGCATTACCTGGAAGTGTGTTTCCTTCTGCTCTACGGCTACCTGCCCGAGGCAGCAGAGCTTGAGCGTTTCGAAAGAACGATCACACAGCACACGATGATCCACGAACAGATGCATAACTTCTTCCGCGGCTTCCGCCGCGACGCGCATCCGATGGCGATCATGGTGGGCGCGGTTGGCGCGATGGCGGCCTTCTACCACGACAGCACCGACATCACCAATGAGCGCGAGCGCGAGATCGCAACACATCGCTTGATCGCCAAGGTGCCAACTATTGCGGCGATGGCCTATAAGTATTCGGTCGGGCAGCCCTTCGTCTATCCGCGTAACGATCTCGATTACGCAGCGAACTTCCTGCACATGTGCTTTGCTGTCCCAGCCGAAGAATACCAGGTTGATCCGATCCTTGCGCGCGCGATGGACCGTATTTTTACCCTACATGCCGATCACGAACAGAACGCGTCAACATCGACCGTACGTTTGGCATCTTCGTCAGGTGCCAACCCGTTCGCTTGTATTGCCGCCGGTATCGCCTGCCTCTGGGGCCCGGCGCATGGTGGTGCGAACCAGGCGTGCCTCGAGATGCTCAAGGAGATCGGCACACCCGATCGCATTCCAGAATACATCGCCCGCGCCAAGGACAAGAATGATCCGTTCCGCCTTATGGGCTTTGGTCATCGCGTGTATAAAAACTTTGACCCCCGCGCGACCGTGATGAAACAGTCCGCAGACGAAGTGCTGGACCTGCTGGGCGTTGAAAATAATCCGATCCTTGCGACCGCTAAGGAACTGGAAAAGGCTGCTCTTGCCGATCCCTATTTCGCGGAAAAAAAGCTGTTCCCGAACGTGGATTTCTATTCCGGCATCATTCTTGAAGCCATGGGTTTTCCGACATCCATGTTCACACCCATCTTTGCATTGAGCCGGACCGTTGGCTGGATTTCCCAGTGGAAAGAACAGCTGGCTGATCCGCAGATGAAAATTGGTCGCCCTCGCCAGCTGTATCAGGGTGATACAGCGCGAGATTACGTCGATATCGAGAAACGCTAAGACTCAAGGAAAGGTCGCCTTCGGGCGGCCTTTTTACATATGGCTCAATTGGTGACAAAACGGTTGGTGTTGCGGAAGGCCCGGGTCGAGGATCTCGATGATCTGCATGCCGTATACAGCGACCCGCAGGTGATGCGGTATTGGTCAACACCGCCACATGACGACGTCGCCCAAACACGCCGAAACCTAACCCGATTAATCGCGTCGTCAGACCCGGTGGTGACCTACTTTGTAATCGAATGTGGTGGGCGTGCTGTCGGCTGTGCAGGCGTGCATATGGGCGATGAGATTGGGTTTCTGTTGCGTTCTGATCACTGGCAACAAGGGCTGATGTCCGAAGCACTTGGCGCGCTGATCCCTTATTTCTTTGAAGACCTGCGATATCTGCAATTGACGGCAGATGCCGATCCTATGAACGCAGCCTCTGTCGCCACATTGCGCGCTGCCGGTTTTGTACAGACCGGCGAAGCAAAGAACACCTATTGTGTCGATGGGGTGTGGACCGATAGCGTCTACTTCACGCTTAAGCCGGACACCCGCGCAGCCTAGGTCAGCGTCCTTCGTACTGCGCCGGACGCTTTTCGAGAAACGCAACCACGCCTTCTTTGAAATCACGTGTTTTACCGCATTGACCCTGAAGTTTGGCCTCAAGTGCCAATTGATCTTCGAGGTCATTATCAAACGACCCACGAATGGATTGTTTCACGCGCTGGTAAGCCGCAGTTGGCCCTTTGGCGAGATGCATCGCACGGGATTTCCAATGATCCGCAAAGCTGGCATCTGACACGGCTTCCCAGATCATTCCCCAATCATCGGCTTGTCGAGCTGTGATCTTGTCTGCGAACAAAGCCGCGCCCATTGCCTTGGCCAGCCCCATCTGGCGTGGCAGGTAATATGTGCCGCCCGCGTCCGGGATCAGTCCGATCCGCGTGAAAGCCTGCAGAAAGAACGCGGATTCGGTTGCGATGACCACGTCCGCTGCCAACGCGAGGTTGGCCCCTGCCCCCGCAGCGGCGCCGTTTACCGCGGTGATGGTCGGCACCGGGCAATCATAAATTGCACGCAGCATCGGCACGTATTCGTCACGCAGCGTGCGTTCGAGATCGAGGTTCGCCGCGTTGGCCCGATCGCCCAAGTCCTGACCCGAACAGAACGACCTGCCCGCACCAGTCAGCACCACAACACGCGCCGATTTCCCGCCCTCGAGCACGGCATCCGTGATTTCGGCCCGCATCTGTGTGTTGAGCGCGTTCATCACGTCTGGACGGTTCAAGGTGACCGTTGCGATGTCGTCAGTGATGTCAAAGGTGATGGTGTCGTAGTTCATGCGCCGGGCACTCCTGAAAGATGTTGGCCTCATCAAACACGGGATACACCGGTTTGGCAAAGGTCAACGCGGCGTCACTGACACCTACGCTCAGCTATCTTTCAGAATTTCCTTTAGTCGCGCCTCTTCATCGGCGGAAAGCCCGGCTTCGGTTGGGGTTGTCGCAGTGGACCGACCGCGAACATAGGCAACACCCACGCCCAAAGCGAGCAGGAAAAGCGCCGGGCCTGACAGCCACAGGATCATGTTCCAGCCATCAGTGCGCGGCTTAAGCAGAACAAACTCACCGTAGCGGGCAACAAGGTAATCCAAGACTTCTTCGTTGCTATCACCCTCGACCAAGCGTTCGCGCACCACAAGCCGTAACTCACGTGCAAGGTCTGCGTTGGATTCGTCGATGCTTTCGTTCTGGCATACGACGCAACGAAGGCCTTTGGACAATTCACGCGCACGATCCTCAAGCACTGGATCGTCAAGCACCTCGTCAGGCTGAACCGCATAGGCCGGCATCGCGAGTGGTGCTGCCAAAAATAGGCACAGGACCAGGGCCAATAGCTTGGAGCTGCGCCAGAGAGTCCGGAAGGCATTCATTCTGCTGGAACCCCCTGATGTGGGGCCGCCTGCCGACGCGCGCCTGCCGCAACGCGGTAGCGACGATCTGACAAGGACAACAGCCCACCCAGCGCCATGAGAATTGCACCACCCCAAATCCAGTTCGCCAGCGGTTTGATATATGTGCGCATCACCCAGCCGCCGTTGTCCTGTTCATCACCAATCACAACGTAGATGTCGCGCAGAAACCGGTAATCGATGGCGGCCTCGGTTGTTGGCATTTGCGCCACTGGATAGTTTCGCTTTTCCGGATTCAGAAGGGCAATCTGTTCACCATCCTGCCGGACAATCACATCGCCCATGGTCGAAAAGTAGTTCGGACCACGCACCTGATTGACAGCCGCCAGTTCAAGTTCGAAATTACCCACTTGGAACGGCTCATCAATCTGTGCGACGCGGATGTCTTCCTCTTGCCACGCCATCAGACCCGCGATGCCGACCATTGTTATACCAAAGCCGATATGCGCCGTCGCCTTACCCCAATCGGAACGCGGCAGGCGGAACAATCGTGACAGGTCGCGCGATTTGCCAGTGCGGTTGATAAGATCAACAACCGCGCCAGAAATGACCCAGACGGCAAGGAAAACACCAACCGGCCCCAACAGGCTTTTCCCTGTTTGCATCGTCCAGAAAAGACCAAGCAGAAGCACACCCAGAATAAACGCCGGAAGCAACTGCTTGAGCGAACGGCCTACCTTGGCCCGCTTCCAGCTTAGCATCGATCCCAAGGGCAGAAGCAGACCAAGCACCACCATGAAAGGTGTAAACGCCATATTGAAGAACGGCGCGCCAACGCTGAGTTTGGTGTCAAAGAACATCTCGGCCACGACTGGCCAGAGGGTGCCCACGAAGACTACGAAACAGCTAACTGCTAGGATGACATTGTTTGCAACCAGCGCGCTTTCGCGACTGGCAACACCAAAGACGCCCTTGGCTTCCATTGTGCTGGCGCGTGCCGCAAACAAGGTCAGTGCCCCACCGGTGAAGAATACCATGATCATCAAGATGAACACGCCCCGTTCGGGATCATTGGCGAACGCATGAACCGAGGTCAAAAGACCAGAGCGGACAATGAACGTTCCAATGAGTGAGAAGCCGAAGGCGAGGATGGCCAACAGGATAGTCCAACTTTTCAAAGCCTCGCGTTTTTCAACCACGATCGCCGAGTGCAGCAACGCAGCTGCCAGCAACCACGGCATAAACGACGCGTTCTCGACCGGGTCCCAGAACCAGAAGCCGCCCCAGCCAAGCTCATAGTAGGCCCACCAAGACCCAAGCGCGATACCAATGGTCAGAAAGACCCAAGCAGCGAGGGTCCAAGGACGCACCCAACGACCCCATGCAGCATCGACGCGGCCTTCAATCAGGGCGGCGACCGCAAAGCTGAAGCAGATGCTCAGGCCCACGTAACCGAGATAGAGGAAAGGTGGATGGAACGCCAAGCCGGGATCTTGCAAGAGCGGGTTGAGATCCTGCCCGTCAAAGGGCGGCACTGCAAGGCGCAGGAACGGGTTAGATGTAAAGATGATAAAGGCGAAAAAAGCAACAGCAACAGCTGATTGCACCGCCAAAACGCGTGCACGCAAGGTGGGCGGAAGGCCTTTACCAAACCATGCGGCCATCGCGCCGAACAGGGTAAGGATTAGCACCCAAAGGAGCATCGAACCCTCGTGGTTTCCCCAGACACCACTAATCTTGTAGAGCATCGGTTTGGCCGAATGGCTGTTGAGCCACACCAACCTGAGCGAGAAATCAGAGGTCACAAAAGCATAAGTGAGTGCTGCAAAGGCAAATGCCGTCAGCAGGAATTGCACCGTTGCCGCCGGCTCAGCGACTGCCATCCACCCAGGCCATCGTTTATGCGCGCCCACCAGTGGGACAATGGATTGCACGATCGCGACGAGAAACGCGAGGATGAGGGCGAAGTGACCGAGTTCTGTAACCATGTGCCAGAGTATAGGCGCAGCGCGCGCCGCGGCCAATCCGTTTCGGCCTTTCGCGCGGTTCACATTGTCGCAACCATTCGGGTTAACTGCCGCGCCGCAGCCTTTGCCAGTCCTCCAAAGCAGCATTGTTGAACTGGCTGGGTGTGCCCTTTGCATTCGCCGGAGCATCGGGCACTTGCGAAATCTCCGGCGGCGCAGGCGACATTCGAGACACGATATCGCGTTGAAATTCCTGCCCTTTTGCCTGATGCCGCGCGCCGAAATAAAAACTTACGATCGCGCCCAGCAACCACCACAAAGGTTCGGACACCAACGCGATGCCAGCCATACGCGCGGAAAACCAGACCGGATCCACCATTGCTGCTATGAAAAGCCCCAAAGTCCCCAGCGCCATTGCCGGGCGCGGCACCCGGTTGAGCGCATCCATCAGCCGGTCGAACCAGCCACGCTGGGGTGCGTAGAATTCAGCTGCGAACTGGTTCAGTGACGCATCGAATTGATCATGGTTGCGCTTTGCATCGGCCTCTGCGTTGGGCCGAAACACCTCGACTGTGTCTTTGAGCACGTTGCGCCCTGATCCGAAGACCAAGGAAAACACCTGTTCAATCAACCCCATGCTGCAATCCTTTGCTGAAATGCCTCAGCCGATAGGTGATATCGCCCAGCGATGAAGGCTTCGGCGCGGGTGATCCAGCCGCCTTTGCCACCCTTGCGCGTCTTCGCGTATTTGCGGCTAGCTGGGCGTCGGTCGGCCAGATCGAAATAATAATTGCGCCGTTCAATCCCGTAGGCATCGACGAGGTGGTCGGGGGCCAGGGCATGCGCCCGGGCCGTGGCCGCGATAGTCTTTGGGCCGATCACACCGTCTACAGCCACAACAAATCCCATTTTGGACAAAAGCCGTTGCAGGATCTTAACTGCATTGGCCCCCGCATTCACATACATGTCGAAGACCGTAGGCTGTAATGGCACTGGCAGCTCCATGATACGCGGTTGCGTAAAATAGTGTTCGATGAAAATTGCAATTGCCTGATCCCGGCTCAAACGCCTGACATCGGCAGTCGTCACTTGCCCATCCCCGGTCAAATCAAGCCCAAGAAGCCGCATCGTATGGATCGTAACACCGTGTTTAGTGGACCCGCCTGGATCGTCGGGATCGTTCACGTATCCACCTTCACGTGCCACAATCTCTTGCGCAATGGTGCGCACATCTTGCGTTTGCGAATTCATTTGCGCACCCCGATTGCTCTATCCGGCAAAGATTGCAAAGCTATGGTTAACGAAGTCACAAGACGGCGCGCGCAGCATCATGAATACATCACAACCCACTGACATTGATCATAAAACAGCCGAGGGTATCAT
The DNA here is from genome assembly GCF_965656765.1 of Marivita sp. Taxonomy (GTDB): domain Bacteria; phylum Pseudomonadota; class Alphaproteobacteria; order Rhodobacterales; family Rhodobacteraceae; genus Marivita. Next base: position 27,935 of record NZ_CBFHLV010000013.1, read on the forward strand.
CCGGCACCTAGACTTGACCCCTCATCCCGAAGGCGGTCACTACCGGCAAACATGGATTGCCGATGAAGATGGCCGCCCGTCGGGCACCTGCATTTATTTCCTTCTGGCAGACGGCGAAAGCAGCCATTGGCACAAGGTCGATGCAACCGAGATCTGGCATTATTACGCGGGTTCGCCACTCATTCTGTCGCTGTCAACATCGGATGCCGGACCCGCGTACGACCATGTTCTGGGGCCGAACCTGTTTGCCGGTCAGACACCGCAGATCATCGTCCCGGTGAACCATTGGCAAGCTGCGCACAGCACCGGCGGCTGGACATTGGTCGGCTGCACCGTCAGTCCGGCTTTTCAGTTTGAAGGCTTCACCCTTGCCCCGCCGGGGTTTGACATTCCACGTGCTGGTTGACATGGGCTTAGCATGATCGACCTGCCCTATCTCACACCTCTATCACCCGACCAGCAACGCGCCTTTGGCGTTCCCGATCCATGGCCGATGGCCATCGCAGACCGGGTACGCTTTGCCGAGCTTGATCCGCTCAACCACGTCAACAACGTGGCCTACCTGATCTGGTTCGAAAGCGCGCGAGTGGCGTATTTCAAGCATGTCGGTATCTCGACCTATGAGGACAACGCGGTCGAGCCGCGAATTGTCATCCGCCGGGGCGAGATCGACTGGCTGCAAGAAATGCGAGCCGATGAGGATTATGTCATCCTGTCAAAGGCGGTCGCTTACCGTAATACCAGTTTCACCATGCATCAAGAGATCTGGGCGGGAGGCACCAAGCGGGCCGCCTTCACCTGTGTGATCGTGCTTTTACAACCAGATGGCAGCGGTCGCATGCCAATTTCTGCGCACATTCTTGATTATTTCCATGATGTTGACAGCGTGGCAAGGCGCATCGACACGCCTTGATAGCTCGCATAAGCTCGCGCTTTACCAATTCGTTTCCAAACCGCGTTAGAATGGTTTTTGAAAACCTTCCCGCGCTTACGAATATCGCTTCACATATCCCAAAAGCGCTTGGGTGCTTACGTCTTTATCCTCAGCATGTGCATCGCCACTAACCAACGGCCCTAGGGACGTCGCCAGTTCTTTGCCTAGCTCGACACCCCATTGGTCAAACGAATTGATCCCGAGGATCACGCCCTCAACGAACACCCGGTGCTCGTATAGTGCAATGATCTGGCCCAGCACCTCTGGCGTCAGCTTCGGCATCATAAGCGTGGTCGACGGACGGTTGCCCGGGAAGACCCGATGCCGCGCTTGGCGCTCCAATTCATCACCGGTCAACCCTTTCGCGGCCATGATCCTGCGTGCCTCGTCAAGTGACCGCCCGCGCATAAGCGCTTCGGATTGGGCCAAACAATTGGCGATGAGCAACTCATGATGATGACGCAAGTCAGGCTCGTGCCCTTCTGCCGCAACCATGAATTCACAAGGGATCACCCGCGTTCCCTGATGGATCAACTGGTAGAAGGCATGTTGACCATTGGTGCCCGGTTCACCCCATACCACTGGTCCGGAGTTGACTGACAAGTTCGATCCATCCATTGCCACGGACTTGCCGTTGCTCTCCATCTCAAGCTGCTGGAGATACGCTGGCAGCCGCGACAGGCGGTTATCATACGGCAGCACCGCGCGGGTGGCATGGCCTAAACCCTGATTGTGCCAGATGCCGACCAGCGCCAATAGCACGGGCATGTTCTCGTGTAGGGCGGCGGATCGAAAATGCCTGTCCATTGCTTGACCGCCTCGGAGGAACGCCTTGAACCCGTTCGGTCCGATGGCGATCATCAACGATAGGCCAATCGGCCCCCACATCGAATAACGCCCACCCACCCAGTCCTCGAACCCAAGCACACGTTCTGAGGGGATACCCCACTCTGCCGCAGCTTCGGCGTTGGAGGACAAGGCGATAAAGCGGCCATTGGTGCTGACGCCGTGATCCTGCAACCATGCGCGCGCAGTACGGGCGTTCGTCATCGTTTCGATCGTGGTAAAGGTTTTAGAGGCGACGATGAACAACGTCTTTTCCGGATCGCAGCTCCGCAGCGTGTCCGCAATATCAGCCGCATCCACGTTCGAAACGAAATGGCAGCGCGGACCATCACAATACGGTGACAGCGCCAGATAGGCCATTGCGGGCCCGAGGTCTGATCCGCCAATGCCAATATTCACCACATCGGTAAAGCCGGCATTACGGACCTCAAGGGCAACCGCCTCCATACGCGCAAGGGCGTCCAAGACACCGGGCATGACGTTTTGCCCATCCACCACAATCGCTTCGCCATCAAGGTTCCGCACAGCAGTGTGCAGGACAGCGCGCCCCTCAGTGTCGTTGATCTTTGCACCCGCGAACATAGCATCGCGGCGCACCTCAACATCGGCAGCTTTGGCCAAGTCGATCAGAACATCGCGCGTGCGCGCGTCGATTTGGGTTTTCGAATAGTCAAAAAGCAGGTCCAACGCCGCCACACTAAATGCATCAGCACGGTTCGGGTCGTCTTCCAACAGCCCGAGAATAGAACGATCCCTGCCCGCCTCAGCGGCGTTTTTTAAAAGGTCCCACATTGTTCTTACTCCGCCCAATGAACTGTTGCACCATCCAGAACGGCATTGATCGGCGCGTCTTCGGGCATCTTGCCTTTGGCTGCTTCAAGCGCATCGCGTTTGTCTTGGCCAAAGATCAGCACATGTTTGCGCAGCGCGTCGTTCAACACCCGCGCGCTTAGCGTGATCCGTGGCTCAGGTGCGCCGGGCGCGCGCATCGGAACAAGGATCGGCGCATGTGGATCAAGCGCTTTGTCCAATTGATCCGCACCCGGAAAGATCGACGCGGTGTGCATATCAGTGCCCATGCCCAAAAGAACCACGGCCAAGGGCAGTTCGTCGGCAATCTGCGATTCCAATTCGCCCAACACGTCTTCTGGTTCATGTGCCGGAACATACAGCGGCAACAATCGCGCGGCAGATGCGCGTTCAACAAGCAGACGTTCGCGGATCAGCCGCGTGTTAGAGCGGTCGCTGTCTTCGGGCACCCAACGTTCATCAGTAAGCATCACGTCAACCCGGCTCCAGTCCAGATTGGCAGCACACAAATCGTCGAACACCGGCCCCGGCGACGTTCCGCCGGGTACTGCCAGCACGACGCGGTCCTCGTGGGTCAGGATGGTGCGCAGATCACCCGCCAGTTTGTTGGCCAGATCCATCGCAAGCATTTCGCGGTCAGGATAGGTTTGTAGGTCATATGTCATGGTTTCACCTCGCGCCATTTGCGACCGTCACGGTGCATCAGCATCAGCGAATCCTCGGGGCCAGAGCTGCCCGGGTCATATAGTTTGGGCACGTCATTGCGCGCTTGCCAGCCTTCGATCAAGGGATCGGTCCACGCCCATGCCGCCTCGACCTCGTCACCGCGCATAAACAATGTCTGGTTGCCCCGGATCACGTCCATGATCAGGCGCTCATAAGCGTCCGGCGCTTCTTCGGCATCCGGGCCCAGCGCTTCGGCAAAGCTCATATCCAGCGGCACATCCATCAGACGCATTCCCCCCGGACCGGGTTCCTTGATTGTCACATCGAGAGTCATGCCTTCATTCGGCTGCAAACGGATCGCCAGCACGTTGCGGTGACGTCCTGCATCAGCCCCAAAGATCGAATGCGGCGCGTCTTTGAACACCACTGCGATTTCCGAAGTCCGCGCTTTGAGCCGCTTACCGGTGCGCAGATAAAACGGCGTGCCCGCCCAGCGCCAATTCGAGATATGACACTTCATGGCGATAAAGCTTTCCGTGCGCGATTTCGGGTCTTCCACATCCTCGCGATAGCTTGGACCGTTGGCATCTGTATCATATTGACCACGCACAATGTGATGCCAGTCCACAGGCTCAAGCGCTCGAATAACCTTTAGCTTTTCGTCACGCACCGAATCCGGCTCGAACTTTGCTGGCGGTTCCATCGCAATGAGGCACAACAACTGCATGAGGTGGTTCTGCACCATGTCCCGCATCGCGCCAGACTTGTCGTAGTAGCCACCACGGCCACCAACACCCACAGTTTCGGCGACAGTGATCTGGATGTGATCGACATATTGCGCATTCCACAATGGTTCGAACAACATATTGCCGAACCGAACCGCCATCAGATTTTGCACCGTTTCCTTACCAAGATAATGGTCGATCCGGTAAATTTGAGTTTCGTCAAAATGCTGCGCCAGTGTGGCGTTCAGGGCTTTCGCGGTCTCGAGATCATGGCCAAATGGTTTTTCAACAACTATCCGGCTGTCGGGCGTGGCCAAGCCAAATCGGTGCAGCCGCTCTGCCAAATCGCCAAAAAGCGATGGGCCGACAGAAAAGTAGAACGCCCGCACGCGGCCTTCGCGCATCTTACCGTTAAGTTCGACCCATCCACCATCGCCCTTGGCATCGGTTGTCACGTAAGACACAACATCCAGAAACGCCTCAAGCGTGCCAGCTTCGCAATGTCCATCCGTCCCGAACTCGGCAACCGCGTCAGAAACCATTGCCCGATATTCGGCATCATCCATTTCGGATCGAGCCGCGCCAATGATCTGTGACCCTTCGGGCATCTGACCCGCGCAAAAGCGTCGGAACAAGCCTGGAAGGATCTTGCGTCGGGCCAAATCGCCCGTGCCGCCAAAGATCACAAGGTCAAAGGGATCAACGGGAATAACGCGAGACACCATGGCGCTGTCCTTCCGATTCTGCTTCGTTATGCGTCTTGTTAGCGCTAACGAGATAGATGTAAACTAATTTCGCAACGAATAGCTGCAGTCTAACATCCCGATGTTCGGCTGCAATCGCCTTGCAAAAAGAACAGGCAAAGCCCCGCCCGCCCCTATCAACATGCTTGATCCTCCGACACCTGCGTGTCACCACCGCGCCTAACAAGGAGTCTTGGATGGCACCCCGTAAAATTATCATCGATACCGATCCTGGTCAGGACGACGCGGTTGCGATCCTATTGGCCCTCGCATCGCCAGACGATCTTGATGTTCTGGGCATTACCGCAGTGGCGGGCAACGTTCCTTTGCCGCTTACAGAAAAGAACGCACGCATCATTTGTGAACTGGCGGGCAAACCCGAGACCCGCGTCTTTGCCGGATGCGACACGCCGATTGCCCGAAAACTCGTCACTGCTGAACATGTCCACGGCAAAACCGGGCTTGATGGACCAACCCTGCCCGAACCGGCTATGCCGCTTCAGGATCAACACGCCGTCGATTTCATCATCGACACCTTGCGAAATGAACCTGCGAAGTCGGTTACCCTTTGTCCGCTTGGGCCACTCACCAATATCGCAGTGGCGTTGCAACGTGCGCCTGACATTGCCGAGCGTATTCAGGAAATCGTTCTAATGGGCGGCGCGTATTTCGAGGTTGGCAACATCACCCCTGCTGCAGAGTTCAACATTTACGTCGATCCCGAGGCCGCCAAAGTGGTCTTTGAATGCGGCGCGCCCATCACTGTCATGCCGCTTGATGTCACACACAAGGCGCTGGTCACCTCCAACCGCAATGCTGCATTCCGCACTTTGGGCACGCCGGTTGGAATCGCCGTCGCCGACATGACCGATTTTTTCGAACGCTTCGACAAGGAAAAATACGGCAGCGCCGGTGCACCGTTACATGATCCTTGCGTCACAGCATACCTAATCAAGCCAGACCTGTTCACTGGGCGGCACATCAATGTCGAGATCGAAACCGGGTCCGACCTGACATTGGGCATGACTGTTGCCGATTGGTGGGGTGTCACCAACCGGCCGGCCAATGCGACTTTCATGGGCGACATCGACGCCGACGGTTTCTTTGCGCTTCTCACCGAAAGACTGGCCCGGTTATGAGATCTTTGCACTTGGCCACGCCCGAGGATTTGCCAAAGCTCCTGCCGTTGGTGGCATCGTTCCACGAACACCAGGGGTTCGGCACATCGCCCGACCATCAACACGACGCCATTCTGCCTCTGCTTGAGGGCTGCCCGCACGGCGCAATTTGGCTTATCGGCCCACGACGCGCACCGGTCGGATATGTCGTTGTGTCCTTCGGCTGGTCAGTCGAGTACGGCGGCATGGACGCCATTGTGGATGAATTGTTCGTCCGTAACGCCGTGCGCAAGCGCGGCATGGGGTCGGAAGCGCTAAACGGTCTTGCCAAGGCGCTACGCGACGGCGGTATCCGTGCCCTGCACCTCGAAGCCAATCAAAGCGATGAAACTTTGAAGCGGTTTTACCAACGCGCCAAGTTCGTCACCCGCGAAGGCTATGCGTATATGTCCCGAGAGTTATGATTTTTTTACGTCCTGTCAGCCGATGGATGACACAACGATGATCATCAACAACGAGTATAGCATGATGCCACCGCCAATGAGCCACACGGGATAATTGCGTCCAACACTGGCCTTTGCCAACTCCTTGGCCTGATAGATCAGGTCGGGCCACGTGTAGCTGACGAAATCACCTTGGGTGAAAATCACTTGGATGCGGCCTTCTTCATCGACCACGGGCAAACGACGGAATCGTTCGTTCGACATGATGCGCAGCCAATCGACGACATCGTCGGTTTCCCGTGCAAGACGTGGGTCTTTGGTCATGATATCGGCCAATGTGGTGGTCTGCGGGTCTTTGTTCGCTGCCACCAGCTTTTTCATCACATCGCGTTCGGTGGCGATGCCTATGACCTTTTGATCGTCGTCGACGATGACGACTGACCCGAAATTCTTTGCACTCATCTCGGCCACCGCTTCCGACACTTTGGCGGTCGGCGGAAAACACAAGGGTTTCGGCTTGGACGAAAACTCGGGACGATCTTTGAGCGACATTCCGTATGTATCTGATGCAGCCATGCGGGATTACTCCTTTGTTATCCTCACAAATGACCCTAGCGCCGATCTGACAAAGACAACCCACTGGTGGTGAGGCGCGCGCGGCCCTATATGCTTGGCATGACATTGCAAATACCATTCGACAACAGCTACGCTACCCTGCCCGACAGCTTTTACGCACGGGTCAGCCCCGAGCCAGTCAAGGCCCCCTCCCTCATTGCGATCAACACACCACTTGCCCGTGAATTGGGTATCGACGGGTTGGATGATCCGGACGTGGCGGAGGTGTTTGCAGGAAACACAGTGCCCCAAGGCGCGTCACCTTTGGCGCAGCTATATGCAGGGCACCAGTTCGGTCAATACAATCCTCAGCTTGGCGATGGCCGTGCGGTGCTTTTGGGCGAAACCGTCGGGGCCGATGGCATCCGCCGCGATATCCAACTCAAAGGATCAGGCCGCACACCGTTTTCCCGTATGGGCGATGGGCGCGCGTGGTTGGGTCCAGTGCTTCGCGAATACGTGGTCAGCGAAGCAATGCACGCGCTTGGCGTACCCACAACCCGTGCCTTGGCCGCTGCCCGCACCGGCGAACGGGTTGTCCGTGAACAACCCCTGCCGGGTGCAGTCTTGACCCGCGTGGCGCAAAGTCATCTTCGTGTCGGTACGTTTCAGGTATTTTCCGCCCGTGGCGACACCAAAGCCTTGCAGACGCTGTTCGACTACGCGGTCGCGCGCCATTATCCCGACGCCGCCGATCCCGCCAGTTTCCTAAATGCCGTGATGCGCAAGCAAGCCGCGCTGATAGCCCATTGGATGAGCTTTGGCTTCATCCACGGTGTGATGAACACCGACAATTGCAGCATCTCCGGCGAAACCATCGACTATGGTCCCTGCGCATTTATGGACAGCTATCACCCGGAAACCGTCTATTCCTCGATCGACCGCTACGGGCGCTACAGCTACGCTGCCCAAGCCGACATCATCGTGTGGAACATGGCACAACTTGCCACCGCATTGCTGTCGCTGATGCCAGACCCCGAAGCGTCCGTCGAACCCTTCACAGCACAAATCCACACCATGCCAGACATGATCCGCGCCGAATGGCTTACTCGGTTTGCCGCCAAGATCGGTATCGCCAACCCTACGCCCGACGACGCACGGCTTGTCACCGATCTTTTGACCCTGATGCAGGTATCGGATGCCGATTTCACCAACACGTTCCGGGGTCTTGTCGACGACACCGCCCGCGATCAGTTCGACGACCCCACCGGCTTTGACCAATGGAGCGAAGGCTGGAAAGCACGAATCGACAGCGAAGACGGCTCGCAAGCCGTGATGAGTACGGCGAACCCCGTCCTGATCCCACGCAACCATCGTATCGAAGAAATGATCCAAGCCGCCGTTTTAGGGGATGATAGCCTCTTTCACCGGCTGAACAGCGCCTACTCCGCGCCGTTCACGCCCAACCCAGCGCTTGCTGACCTGCAACATCCACCGCGTCCGAACGAGGTGGTACAGGCCACCTTCTGCGGCACCTGACAGCGCCCCGACAGGTGTAAACCTCGCCACCCGCTCGCGAATCTGTCATCGTGGCTCCAACCAATAGTCGGAGTGGTGATATGAGTCTCATGGGAACACTGGCCAAAGTGGCCATCGGATACGCGACAGCACGTGGAGTTGATCAACTTGCAGGCGGCAAAGGCCTTGGCGGTTTGATGGGCGGCGCACAGGTCGAAGGGGACAACCCGATGGCGCAAATCCAAGCCCAGTTGGGCAAGATGATGGGCGGCGGTGGCGAAAACCCTTTGGCCGGTATGATGGACAAACTGCAATCCGGCGGACTTGATCTGTCGTCTATGATGGGTGGCGCAGCTGGTAGTCAGGACAGCGGCGACAAAGGTGGATTGCTGTCACAGCTTGGCGGCGGAGGTGGTGCTGGGCTTGCCGGTATTCTGGCCGCAGCCGGTGGCATGGCAGCAATGGGTGGCAAGAACATGGGCGGCATGCTCGACCAATTCGCCAACTCGGGCGCAGCCGCCCCCGAGGCAGAAGAGACCGCAGCCCTGATGCTGCGCGCGATGATCCAGGCCGCAAAATGCGACGGCGGCATCGACGACGCCGAACGCGCCAAGATCATAGACACCGTTGGCGATGACGCGGATGCCGAAGATATCGCGTATGTTCAGGAACAGTTGGCAGCACCAGTTGATGTTGCTGCTCTGGCCGCAGACACACCTGCGCCTCTGCGCACGCAGGTCTATTCTGCGTCGCTGATGGCGATCCGGCTCGATACTCAACCCGAAGCGCAATATCTTGACGCCCTTGCTCGCGCGATGGAGCTGGACCAGCCCACGGTAAACGGGCTGCATATGCAGATGGGGGTTCAGCCGCTCTACAGCTGATCTGACGCACATTTATGAAGGGCATTCTGCTGGCCTGTTTCGGTGTCTTGATCCTGACACCGGACGCTTTGCTTATCCGTATATCCGGGCTGGACGCAGCTCCGCTTGTCGCATGGCGCGGACTGGCAATGGGCAGTTTGTTCCTCGTCGCCGCCGCACTTACGGGCCAATTGCGTCTGTTTCCGCGATTGGCCTCCAGCGTGGGTGCAGCACTCGTTTTGGCGCAATGGGCCAACGCATCGCTTTTTGCACCAGCCATTTCACTCGCGCCGGTTGCACTGGTTCTGATCTCTGTTGCCACTGTCCCAATCTGGGCCGCGATCCTATCGCGAATGATGTACGGCCAACCTACTCGGCCAGCGACTTGGGTCACCATCGCCGTCGTCAGCGTCGGCATTATGCTTGCGATGTCAGGCAAAAGCGATGTGGCCTTCACCGCCACAGCGCTGATTGGCGTGCTGTGCGGATTGGGCGTTGCGCTCAGTCTTGCGCTCAGCTTCACTCTGCTGCGGCATAACCCGGATATGCCACTGCTCACAGCGGTTGGCACCGGGTCGGCGCTCGCGGGCATCACGGCATTTGCACTCACATCACCGCAGGAGATGGCCACAGGCACCACGTGGGCGATCGGTATTGCAAGCTTTGTCGTGCTGCCCCTATCCTTCTATTTGATGTCCGAAGCGTCACGTCACACCGCATCGGTCAATGTTAGCTTGGTGCTGCTTCTTGAAACCGTGCTGGGCCCGCTTTGGGTCTGGGTCGGGATCGGCGAGGCGCCAACGTCTACCATGCTGGCCGGAGGTGCAATTGTAGTGACGACCCTTGCCACCTATCTCTGGCACCTGCGCCGTCGCACGTGAAAAATCCGTCAGCGTCTTATGGCGTTGGCGCGCGCAGTTGGATACACACCTCGGCACCACGACAAGAGGCCCCGCGATGTCCGATACGATCATTTCCCGATGTGAAGCGCAGGGCCTGCGCCTCACAGAACAGCGCCGGACAATTGCACAGGTGCTGGAAGACGCCGACGACCACCCCGATGTCGAAGAGCTTTACGCCCGTGCCTCGGACCGAGATCCGAACATTTCGATCGCGACCGTGTACCGAACAGTAAAACTTTTCGAAGAGGCAGGAATCCTTGAAAAAGTCGATTTCGGCGATGGCCGCGCGCGGTATGAAGATGCCGAACGGGATCATCATGACCACCTCATCGACCTGCAAACAGGCAAGGTAATCGAATTCGTCGATCCCGAGATCGAGGCGCTACAGGAAAAGATCGCGGCTAAGCTGGGTTACCGGCTCAAAGGGCACAAGCTCGAACTATACGGCGTGCCAATCAAGAAGTGAAACTGCCCCTGCTGCGCAATGCCAACAGGTCTGGTCTCTGCCCGAAAAGAGGCGTAGCTCCACAGCATGCAGATCGTGCGCGCCATTCTTCTGATGATCCTCGCAATGGCGCTATTGGCGCTGAGCGACATGTTCATCAAGCTCTCATCGCGCGTCCTATCGCCCGGCCATGTGATGTTCTTTCTCAGCACAGGCGGCACTTTGTGTTTTATCGTGATTGCAAAATTTCAGGGTGCCGAACTGATCAGCCGTGATGCGCTGCACCCTTGGGTGCTTGCACGCAGTGGGCTTGAGATTTTTGGTGGGATCGGACTTGTCATGTCAATTGGTGTGATCCCACTCTCACTATTTGCAGCGATCATGCAAATGGCCCCGCTGGTGGTGACATTGGGGGCAGCAGTATTCCTGAAAGAACCTGTTGGCCTACGTCGTTGGCTTGCGATCTTCGCAGGAATCGTTGGCATGTTGCTTGTGATCCGCCCGGGTGCCGATGGCTTTGAACCCGCCGCCTTGTTTGCCGTTATGGGTGTGTGTGGTCTTGGCCTGCGCGATTTAATCACTCGGTTGGCCCCATCGCACATCCCGTCGATCTCATTGGCGACATGGGGGTTTTCAGCAACCATCCCAATCGGACTGGTTCTGATCTTTCTGTTCGACGCACCCGCGCCGCTGACCGGCATGACCGTATGGCATATGAGCGCCGGGGTCGTGGTGACAGCATTGGGCTATTACGCGGTAACCCAAGCCATGCGCATGGCCCCTGCGGCCATCGTGTCCCCGTTCCGCTATACGCGGCTGGTCTTTACCATGAGCCTTGGCATCCTGATTTTCGGAGAACGCCCCGACACACTGACCCTCGTCGGGGCAGCTATCATTCTTGCCGCAGGGCTTTACGCTCTCTATCGCGAACGCAAGCTGGCAATGGAGCAGGATCGTCTGCGCCAAAAAGCTTCCCGTTAGCGCTACCGGGCGCAGTTTACTTTATGTCCGGCCCTGCTATACCGCCGCATGAATGCAGCTGCATCAGGACCAAAGCGCAATGAGCACCATCATCGACATCCACGCACGCGAAATCCTCGACAGCCGGGGCAACCCGACCGTCGAAGTCGACGTCACCCTAGAAGACGGCACCATTGGCCGCGCCGCAGTACCTTCGGGTGCATCCACCGGCGCTTATGAAGCCGTGGAAAAGCGCGACGGCGACAAGAACCGCTATATGGGCAAGGGCGTGCTGGAGGCCGTTGCTGCCGTGAATGGCGAAATCGCGGACGAGATTGTCGGCCTCGACGCCACCGAACAGGTTGGCATCGACATGGCCATGATTGAACTGGACGGCACCGACAACAAAGGCCGACTTGGTGCAAATGCCATTCTTGGCGTCAGCCTTGCAGTGGCCAGAGCGGCTGCTGATTTCACCGCACAGCCACTCTTCCGATATGTTGGCGGCACCTCAGCGCGCATCCTTCCCGTACCAATGATGAACATCATCAATGGTGGCGAACATGCCGACAACCCGATCGACATTCAGGAATTCATGATCATGCCCGTGGCTGCGGAGAACATCCGCGATGCCGTAAGGATGGGGTCCGAAGTATTCCACACGCTGAAGAAAGAACTGTCAGCCAAGGGCCTGTCTACGGGTCTGGGCGATGAGGGCGGCTTTGCGCCCGAACTCGGATCAACCCGCGAAGCGCTCGATTTCATTTTGAAATCCATCGAAAAAGCTGGCTACACTCCGGGCGACGACATCATGCTCGCCCTCGATTGCGCGGCGACCGAGTATTACAAAGACGGCAACTACGTCTATGCAGGTGAAGGTAAGACGCTGACCTCGGACGAAAACGTCGCCTATTTGCAAGCACTTGTGGACGACTACCCCATCCTGTCCATCGAAGACGGCATGTCCGAAGATGACTGGGATGGTTGGGCGATGCTGACCGAAGTGCTGGGCGACAAGGTCCAACTGGTGGGTGACGACCTGTTCGTGACAAACCCGGCGCGTCTGGCCGATGGCATTGCGCGCGGTTGCGCCAATTCCATGTTGGTCAAGGTGAACCAGATCGGCACGCTGACCGAAACGCTCAAAGCCGTCGATCTGGCGCACCGGGCGCGGTATACCAACGTGATGTCGCACCGATCGGGTGAGACTGAGGACACCACGATTGCAGACCTCGCCGTAGCCACCAATTGTGGTCAAATCAAAACCGGGTCATTGGCGCGGTCGGACCGGTTGGCCAAGTACAACCAATTGATCCGCATCGAGGAAATGTTGGCCGAAACCGCCGAATACGCGGGTCGCTCTATCTTGCGTGGCTAACGATTTCGAATTTTCCTTCGGAAGATCCAAAAAGCCGGACGTTGCGCGTCCGGCTTTTTGCATATTTGGAAAAAGAAGAAGAACAGGTCGCGGATTAGCTGCCCGCGTTCGGATCTTTGTAAATTCCCTGTTCTTTCAGCGCATCGACCACTTCGGCAGGCATGTATTCTTCGTCGTGTTTGGCAAGGATTTCAGACGCTTCAAACACACCATTGATGTACCGCCCTGTGCCGACCATCCCTTCGTTTTCTGAAAAGAGGTCCGGCAGCACACCCGAATAGGTCACCGGAACGGTTGCACCGCCATCCGTCACGCTGAACGATACTGTCGATCCCTGCCCGCGCACAATGGAGCCTTCTTCGACCAGACCGCCAATGCGGAAGGTCTCATTCGGAGCTGGCGGTTCTGCCATCACTTGGCTGGGCGAGCGGAAAAAGTTGATCCCATCGCGCATGCCATAACCGATCAACGCGGTTGATAGGACCAAGGCGACCGTCGCAAGGGCAATCACCTGTATCCGGCGTTGTTTCTTCAGCGATTTCAAAGCCACGGTAACCTCCCCGACTAAATCCAATCTTATATAGACACAGAATGGCGGTGCGCAAACCACGGCAGTTCAATTTGCCGCAGTCTGATTTCATTTTACCTTAATGGTCGGCATCTGAGATTTTTCGTACGAAAAATCCGGGACACAGGACCGTTTGGATCATGGAAAACACGGTGCCAGCATGAGACCGGTCACTTCCGGCAAACCAAGCATCAGGTTGGCGTTCTGCATCGCCTGCCCCGAAGATCCCTTTGTCAGGTTATCAAGAGCCGCCACGACAATGGCACGCCCGTCTATGCGGTCTCCGGTCACGCCGATATGGCAAAAATTCGACCCGCGCACATGATGCGTTGATGGCGTTTCGCCAAAGGGCAGAACCTCAATGAAAGGCTCGTCTGCATAGGCACGGGCCAAAGCGCCATAGACCGCCTGCGCGTCACCACTGACATAACAGGTCCCAAGGATACCGCGATTGGCCGGGATCAGATGCGGCGTGAATTGAATACGCACCTCTTCGCCCGCCAATGCAGTGAATTCCTGATCAAATTCTCCAAGGTGACGATGCGTGCCGCCAACAGCATAGGCGTTTGCACCTTCAGACATTTCAGCATGCAGCAGGTTCTCTTTCAGAGACCGCCCCGCACCTGATACGGCGCATTTCAGATCAAGAATGATGTCCCTTAAACCGATCACCCGGTCTGAGATCAGGGGCCGCAAGATATACTGCCCCGTCGCCGCGTTGCAGCCCGTTCCGGCAACCAGACGCGCGTCCTTAATGGCATGGCGGTAGAACTCGGTCAGGCCGTAGACCGCCTCTTTCTGCATGTCGACTGCGGAATGTGGGTTGCCGTACCACTTTTCGTATGCAGCCGGATCACTCAGACGGAAATCCGCCGAGAGATCCACGATCTTTAGGTGCGTCGGCAGCTTTGAGATCACTTCCTGGCTGGTCTTGTGCGGCAGCGCGCAAAAGCACAGATCGACGTTGGAAAAGTCGATCTCTTCCCAAGTCACAAGCTGCGGCAGGTCCAGATGGCGCAGAAACGGAAAGACCTGCGCAATGGTTTGGCCGGCCTTGGAGTTTGCAGCGAGCGCTGAAATCTCCATCTCGGGATGGGTGGCGATGAGGCGCATCAGTTCGGCTCCGGTATAGCCGCTGGCGCCGATAATCGCGATTTTACAGGTCATTGGGTTTCTCCCCCGTGACGAATGGACAAAAAACAAAGGATCGTCAGGCTTAGGCAGCCTCGAACGAGATCCGTCGTCGCAGGAATTGTGTGGCATGATCAGACACACGTTTTGGATCGCCCGTGGTCAGGAACATCGATGCATCCCCTGCCCCGCGCATATCAGGATGTCGATCAAGGTAATCTGCCAATGATTCAGCCACGAGGTCGGCCTGGCTATACACAGCCACGGCTTGACCCAACGCGTCTTGGAACACATTCTGCATCAACGGGTAATGCGTGCAGCCAAGAATGGCCGCTTGCGGTGTCGGCATTTTACGCTTGAGCGCATCGACATGAGACCGCACCAATGCTTCTGCCAAAATCATGTCGCCTTCTTCGATGGCGTCGACCAGACCCCCGCAGGCCTGCGCCTCGACATCCACACCGATGGCGCGGAATGCGAGTTCCCGCTGAAACGCACGGCTGCTGACCGTGGCCGGAGTCGCGAAAAGCGCCACATGCTGCACGGCCACTTCTCGCGGTGGGGAATTGTCCCCCCATTGACGTTCTGTCAGTGCCTCAATCAAGGGTACGAACACGCCGAGCACGCGTTTGTCGCGTGGTATCCAGCTTTCTTGCATCCGCCGCAGGGCCGCCGCGGACGCTGTGTTGCACGCCAGAATGACGAGATCACAGCCAGCATCCCAGAGCCGCTCAGTCGCAGCACAGGTCAAGGTATAAACATCATCCGCGTCGCGCACGCCGTATGGCGCGTGTTTGTTGTCGCCAAGATAAACGAAAGGCACATCAGGCAGCCGCTTGGACACCGCGTCCAGCACCGTCAGCCCACCCAGTCCGCTATCAAATACGCCTACCGCCATGTCGCCCTCGCGCAATCGGAACGGGATGGCGTTCAGCCGCGTACCCGATGCCGGTCTTCAAACTCAAAGCCGTAGTCGTAAGACGGGAACGGCGTTGGAGACAGCTCATACGTGGCTTTGCGCAAAAAATCCATCAGCTCTCGCGTGTCTTTTTTGCGAACCGCTATTTCCTCCGCGGGAATGGGATTTCCAATCACCAGGCGCACAGGTGTATCGACCCGTTTATGGAACTCTTTGATCAACAATCCCATACGAAGCGTATGGTGCATATGGCTAGCCATTTGAAACAAACGGCTGGTATGTCCATCGAAATAAATCGGAACCACTGTCGCGTTCGATTTGGCAATCATCCGCGCTGTAAAACTGCGCCAACCCGGGTCCATCGGTTTGGCAAAGGGCGTGGCTGCTGTGGACACCGTACCACCAGGAAACACTCCGATGCAGCCGCCCTGCGCCAGATACCCCAGCGAGGTTTTGCGGGTTTCGAGGTTTTGGGCAATGGCCGCTTTGGTCTCGTCGAAATTCACCGGCAAAATGACCTTGTCGAGTTCTTGCGCCTTGCGGAAAACCCTATGTGCCAGAATGCGAAAATCGCCGCGTGTGACCGAAAGGATATGACCAAGGATCAGCCCATCCAGAATGCCATAAGGGCGATTGGCAATCACGATTAACGGGCCAGTTTTGGGGATATTTCCCAGGGAACCGCCCACCACATCAAGTCCAAGACCATAGCGGTCAATCATCACCTCCCAGAAATCGCGGCCCTTTGCGACCTCGTCCTGGTAGCCTGCGGCACGTTTAATCAGGTTCAGTCGGCCTGTGGCGTTTTCGATCAAACGGATCATCGCGCGCCCCGGTTTTGATCGGGCGGAATGGGCGTAAGAAATATCACGAGCGGCGGAAGACGTCACCGATGGACCTCCGGAATTGCAGGATCGCGCCGTGCTAGCGCGAGCCGATATATCCGCATAGATGTAACAGTTCCTTAACGTCCATATGACGCATCATTCTGCGGCCTGTTTCATCCCAGCACCGCCGGCCCGCAAAGCTGCCAATAATTCCTCGCGGCGTTTTTCTGCCTTTGCAGCGTTCGCGTGTTTGACCGGTCCAAAGCCACGGATTTGCAATGGCAATTCCGCCAGCGCCACCATTGGAGCCATTTTGTCAGGTGTGGCTTTCAGCAACCACTCGCGCATGTCGGTCTCATATTGCTTGATCAAGCCCCGCTCCATGCGGCGTTCCTCAGTCCGGCCAAACGGGTCGAACGGCGTACCGCGCAGGATCTTCAACTTCGCCAAAAGGCCGAATCCTTTAAGCATGCCTTCGCCATATTGCTTTTTTACAGGCCGCCCATCCGGCCCTGTTTTGCTCAGCATGGGTGGGGCCAGATGAAATGACATTTTAAAATCGCCACCGAACTGATCCTGCGCTTTGGTGCGGGTCTCAAGATGCAAACGTGCGACCTCGTATTCGTCCTTGTAGGCCAACAGCTTGTGATACCCCTTTGCCACAGCCTCTTTCAGGCGGGGATCATCTACCTGATCAACAAGTTTTTTGAACCGTTTCGCATAGCGCTTGCTTTGATATTTTACCAAATGGTCAAATCTATAAGCGATCTTTTCATCCAGCGTTCTCGGCAGCGCGATAACCTTTGGTTCTGCAATCTTTGCCGCGTCCTCGGGATGCAGAACCGCCCAGCGGCCGATTTCAAACGCACCGATGTTCTTTTCTGCCGCTGCCCCGTTCAAGTCGATAGCCTGCAGAATCGCGTTCTTTGTCAGTGGCACAAAACCACGCTGCCACGCCGCACCAAGGATCATCATGTTGGAAAAAATTGAATCCCCTAGTGTAGCTTTGGCCAGATCGGACGCATCGAAAAGATCCAATTTGTCCTGCAGCCGCGCTTGAAGCGAGACTTTCAGCCGATCGGTTGGTAGTGCGAATTCGGTGTCGCGGGTAAAATCCCCCGTAATGATTTCGTGGCTATTCACCACCGCCCCAGTGCGTCCAGTGCGCATCAGGCCCAGAGTTTTCGCGCCAGCGCTGACCACAAGATCCCCACCGATCAAAACATCCGCCTCTCCGGACGCGACGCGAATGGCGCTGATATCGGCAGGTTTGTTGGCTAACCGCAGATGGATATGTACCGCACCACCCTTTTGCGCGAGGCCGGCCATCTCCATCATACCGGCGCCCTTGCCATCAATCTGCGCCGCCTGCGCAAGTACAGCGCCAATCGTCACGACGCCGGTTCCACCAACGCCTGTCACGACCATATTCCACGTCCCGTTGATGGGCGGTAAATCTGGATTGGGCATGTCTGGCAGGGTCACATCAGCTGTGGCTGCCTTTTTCACCTGCGCGCCTTCCAAGGTTACGAAAGACGGGCAAAACCCTTTGAGACACGAGAAATCCTTGTTGCAGGATGACTGGTCGATGGCCCGTTTGCGGCCCAGTTCGGTCTCCGTTGGCACGATGGACACGCAGTTTGACTGCACACCGCAATCACCGCAGCCCTCGCAGACATCGGTGTTGATAAACACGCGCTTGTCCGGATCTGGAAACTGGCCGCGCTTGCGGCGGCGGCGCTTTTCGGCGGCACAGGTCTGAACATATACGATGGCACTGACGCCTTCGGTCTTTGCAAACTTCTCTTGTACAGTTTGCAAATCCGCGCGTTCTGCAAAATCAATGCCTTGCGGGAAAGTCTTGAGGTCAACATCCTCTTTTTCGTCATAGACAACCGCCAGATGTTTTACCCCCATCGCGCGTAGCTCTGCCGCGATTTGTTGCGGGGACAATCCACCGTCATTCTTTTGCCCTCCGGTCATAGCGACGGCGTCGTTGTAGAGGATTTTGTAGGTCATGGTTGTGCCGGATGCGATGGCCGCACGGATCGCTTGCACACCTGAGTGGTTGTAGGTTCCATCGCCTATGTTTTGAAAAACATGAGGGGTTTTCGAAAACAACGATTCCCCGATCCAGTTCGCACCTTCAGCCCCCATATGGGTAAAGCCCAAGGTTTCACGGTCCATCCATTGCACCATATAATGACAGCCGATCCCGGCATAGGCGCGACTGCCCTCGGGCACCTTGGTCGAGCTGTTATGCGGACAGCCCGAACAGAAATACGGCAAACGTGCTGCGATCTCTTCCGCGTTGTCAGCTTTCTTGGCTTCATCAATGGCTTGCATCCCGGCCTTGATGCGATCTGTCGTGCGGCCTTCATCGATCAGAATTTCGCCTAGTTTCTCGGCGATCAGGATCGGGTCAAGCGCGCCACGGGTCGGGAAGAGTTCCGGTCCATGCATTGATCCTGCGCCACCCCCTTTGTGCCACCCCCAGACCCGGCGACCGCGACGGTCGTCAAAGATGGCCTCCTTGATCTGCACTTCGATCAGCTTGCGCTTTTCTTCGACCACGACAATCAGGTCCAACCCTTCGGCCCAGTTGCTGAAGCCGCGCATGTCCAAGGGCCATGTTTGGCCAACCTTGTAGGTCGTAATGCCAAGCCGTTCTGCCTCGGATTCGTCTATGCCCAAGAGCGACAGGGCGTGCACCAGATCCAGCCAGTTCTTACCCGCCGAAACAAAGCCGATCTTAGCGCCGGGTTTGCCCCACACACGCTTGTCGATCTTGTTGGCATGAGAGAACGCCTCGGCTGCGAACCGTTTGTGGTCGATCATCCGGGCCTCTTGATCGTGTGGCGTGTCGGCCAAACGGATGTTCAACCCGCCGGCGGGCATGTCGAAAGGAGGCATCACAAATGACATCCGGTCCGGGCGACCATCGACAACCGACGTTACCTCAACCGTGTCCTTCATCGTCTTGAGACCAACCCAAAGCCCGGAGAACCGCGACAGCGCAAAACCATAGAGACCGTAGTCGAGAATTTCCTGAACGCCTGCGGGCGACACCACGGGCATATAGGCGTCGATCATCGCCCATTCGGATTGGTGCAAAACGGTCGAGGATTCACCGGTATGGTCATCGCCCATCGCCATAAGCACACCGCCATTTGGCGACGTGCCCGCCATATTAGCGTGTTTCATCGCATCGCCGGAGCGGTCAACGCCTGGCCCCTTACCGTACCAAAGGCCAAAGACACCATCATGCGAGCCTTCGCCCCGTAATTCAGCTTGCTGTGCGCCCCAAAGCGCGGTTACGGCAAGGTCTTCATTCAGCCCTTCCTTGAAGCTGACATCCGCAGCTTTGAGGAAACGTTCAGCGCGCTGCATCTGCATATCGACCGCACCAAGCGGCGATCCGCGATACCCCGTAACATAGCCCGCAGTGTTCAGCCCTGCTGCCGTATCGCGCGCCTTCTGCATTAGCATCAAACGCACCAAAGCCTGCGTGCCATTCAGAAGGACGGGCGACTTTTCGAGGTCGAAGCGATCATTCAATGTAATTTGGGCTTTGGTCATTTGACGACTCCTCGCGTGAAATGTGCCCGTAGTTTAGCACAAATTTAGGTCACAATTACTGACCTTACCACAAAATTCTTTCGAATTTTCAGTGATCGGTGAAGTTGTCGTTCATATATGTCTTTGTGTCATGTAAACCGCCTGTAACGATTGAAAGTATTCGGTATGGACTGGGACAAACTCAGAATATTTCACGCAGTTGCTGATGCGGGCAGCCTGACGCATGCCGGGGATGCACTTCACCTGTCGCAGTCTGCTGTGTCGCGACAAATACGAGCGCTTGAGGAATCACTTAATACTGTTCTCTTCCACCGCCATGCCCGTGGGCTGATTCTGACCGAGCAGGGCGAATTGCTGTTCGATGCCACACGGTCAATGAACAAACGCATCGACGCGGCCACCGCACGCATTCGCGACAGCGAAGAAGAAGTGTTCGGCGAATTGCGCGTGACCACAACGATTGGCTTTGGATCGCTGTGGCTCGCGCCACGTTTGCCCAAGCTTTACGAGAAATATCCGGACCTCAATATCGATCTCATGCTGGAAGAGCGGGTTTTGGACTTGCCCATGCGCGAAGCTGACGTGGCGGTGCGCATGAAAGAACCCAGTCAGGCGGACCTGATCCGCAAAAGGCTGATGGCGATCCGGATGCGGCTTTATGCATCTCCGGAATACCTTGCTCAGAACGGCACGCCGGAAACGATTGAGGATATCGCAAATCACAGGTTGATCTGTCAGAATCCACGCGCGGCACAGGTGAGTGCAGGCATGATGCTGGTGCAGCAATTGCTGACTTATGACATCAAGTCGACTCTGACAGTGAACAACTACTTCGGGGTGCTTCAAAGTGTACTGTCTGGCCTTGGGATCGGAGTTCTGCCGGATTACATCATCGAGGACTTCCCAACAGTCAAACGCGTGCTTGTCGACATTGAATCCGTGGAAGTGCCTGTTTTCCTTGCCTACCCTGAAGAGCTGAGGCAATCGAAACGCATCGCGGCGTTCCGCGATTTCGTGCAGGAAGAGATTTTTACGCACCGCCAAACCCGCAAGGCGCTCGAAGGCGGATAGGCGACGAATGTGTGACCCATGCGCCTCACGCATAACGGGAATGACATATGTAATGGGCTATGCCTATTGCCATG
The DNA here is from genome assembly GCF_965656765.1 of Marivita sp. Taxonomy (GTDB): domain Bacteria; phylum Pseudomonadota; class Alphaproteobacteria; order Rhodobacterales; family Rhodobacteraceae; genus Marivita. The sequence goes on from NZ_CBFHLV010000013.1 coordinate 49,010, forward strand.
TAACAGATCGCTGACATATTTAGCACATATGAGATGAACCGCTCATTTGGGCATCATTTCATACCTCCCTGTTGGACTTCGGCCGAGCTCATCGCTCGGCCTTTTTTTCTCCAGAACCGGGCGGTGCTTCCAGTGCATTTGTCATGCACACCCACCGTTCGCCATCCAGCGCCCCCAGAGTGTCAGAGGATCACACCCTCTTTGAAAACCCTGCAGGGCCTTTTCACCCTTCGCGCTTTGGCCTAAACCGCCGCCATCTGCGCAACCCACGGGGACATCCGGATGCAAGACCCAGCCATCACCGAAGAGATCATCTCTGCTCACGGCATCAATGCCGACGAATACGCCGAGATCCTGCGGATCATGAACCGCGAACCCACGTTCACCGAACTGGGCATCTTTTCGGCCATGTGGAATGAACACTGTTCATACAAGTCCTCCAAGAAATGGCTGCGCACCCTGCCCACTTCCGGCCCCCAAGTGATTTGTGGCCCCGGCGAAAACGCTGGTGTCGTTGATATCGGCGATGGTCAGGCGGTGGTCTTCAAAATGGAGAGCCACAACCACCCGAGCTATATCGAGCCCTATCAAGGCGCCGCAACAGGCGTGGGAGGCATCCTGCGCGATGTCTTTACGATGGGCGCGCGGCCTATTGCGGCGATGAACGCGCTGAGCTTTGGTGAAAAAGATCACCCCAAGACGCGGCAGCTGGTCCACGGTGTGGTCGAGGGCATTGGCGGCTATGGAAATTGCTTTGGCGTTCCGACCGTCGGTGGCGAAGTGCGGTTCCACCCAGCCTACAATGGCAACTGCCTGGTCAATGCCTTTGCAGCCGGTCTCGCGGATACCGACAAGATTTTCTATTCGGCCGCCAGCGGCGTCGGTCGCCCTGTGGTCTATCTTGGCGCAAAGACAGGCCGTGATGGGGTTGGCGGTGCGACAATGGCGTCAGCCGAATTCGACGATACCATCGAAGACAAACGTCCCACGGTTCAGGTCGGTGACCCTTTCACCGAAAAGCGGCTGATGGAAGCCACGCTCGAGCTGATGCAGACAGGTGCCGTGATTTCCATTCAGGACATGGGTGCTGCTGGCCTCACCTGTTCGGCCGTTGAGATGGGCGATAAGGGCAAACTGGGCATCCGGCTCGATCTGGAAAAGGTACCGCAGCGCGAAGCGAATATGACGGCCTACGAGATGATGCTGTCAGAAAGCCAGGAACGCATGTTGATGGTTCTTGACCCGTCGAAAGAAACCGAGGCGCGGGCCGTGTTCGACAAATGGGATCTGGATTTCGCCATTGTCGGTGAAACCATTTCCGAAGATCGCTTTCTGATCGTGCACAATGGCGAAACCAAAGCCGACTTGCCACTGTCGCGCCTGTCGTCCTCAGCGCCCGAATACGACCGTCCTTGGGTGCCCTCTGAAGCGCCCGCGCCTTTGGAAGACGTGCCCGCGGTTGATCCGATCGACGCGCTCAAAGCGCTTTTGGGCAGCCCGAACTATTGCGCCCGCAACTGGGTGTTTGAACAATATGACACGATGGTCATGGCCGACACGGTCGAAGGCCCGGGATGGGGCGCGGGCGTGATCCGCGTGCATGGCACGGAAAAGATGTTGGCCTTCACGTCTGACGTCACACCACGCTACGTCAAGGCGAACCCTGTCGAAGGTGGCAAACAGGCCGTGGCCGAAGCGTTCCGCAATCTGTGTGCAGTTGGCGCCAAGCCGCTGGCGACCACAGACAACCTGAATTTCGGCAACCCTGAGAAGCCGGAGATCATGGGCCAGTTCGTGGGCGCGCTGCAAGGTATTGGTCGCGCTTGCGAGGCACTGGATATGCCCATCGTGTCCGGCAACGTGTCGCTTTATAATGAGACCGACGGTCAAGGCATCCTGCCAACGCCGACAATCGGCGCTGTTGGGATCATTGAAGCGGGCGAAGAACCAATCCTGGGCCGTGCCCGCGACGGGCATGTCGCATTGGTCATTGGTGACACACAGGGCCATCTGGGTCAGTCCGCGCTGCTCTACGAAATATTCAACCGCGAAGACGGCGATGCGCCGGCAGTCGATCTGATCGCAGAACGTCGCAACGGCGATTTCATCCGCGACAACCGTGACCTGATCAAGGCTTGCACCGACCTCAGCGATGGCGGCCTCGCGCTGGCGGCCTTCGAAATGGCCAGCGGGTCGGATGTGGGCTTGGTGATCGACGAGAGTGATCAGGCGATGCTGTTTGGTGAAGATCAGGGGCGTTATCTGGTAGCTTGCAACTTTGATCAGGCCGAGGGTCTTATGATTGCTGCAGGCCAAGCCGGTGTGCCGATCACAACCGTGGGTCGCTTTACTGGCGACACGGTCAAGATTGGCGGATCGGATGCGTCTTTGGCGGATCTACAAGCGGTGCACAGCGGGGCATTCGCCGATCATTTTGGCTGACGTAAGCGCGCGGTTGGAGGGGTTATGAAGCTCGAATTTCATCACGTGAATTACGTGTCGAAAGACGTGGACAAGATGCACGACTTCTACACCCGCGTTCTGGGTTTGGGCGATGTCCCGCAAGAGAATTTCCCACGCACCGAGGCGACCGGAGATCACGGATTTGATGGCAAAATCCGCTTTGCCACCGACGGTCAAATGCAAATGCACCTTGCCGAACGGGATTTGACAGTCGCTTTCAAGAACGGTCACGTTATCAATCCGGTGGACCGGGGCCATATCGCGTTTCGAACTGATGATCTGGATGCGTTTTTGGCCATTCTCGACGAACAGGGTATCCCGTATTCAGACTATGGCACTGCGTTTGCCAAGGAATGGCATCAGGTGTTCTTTCAAGACCCCGAAGGCAATGTGATCGAAGTCCACCAGCAGGTGGGCTAAGCGACACACGCGTCTACACGTGTGGGCTTTCCGTCAACGGAAAGCCGCCTTCTGCCTCAAAGCATCCCCATCAATCGCGCCTTTTCACCCGGGTCGTCAGGGCGCGAAATGGCAATCGCCAATTCTTCGAGCGATTGGATCGAATGCCCGGCACGGAAGCTGTCGACATGGGGCAGCATTGCACGAATACCGGTTGCCTTGGGCGCAAACCCGTCCCAGCGCAGCAGCGGATTGAGCCAGATCAGACGGCGTGACGACAGATGCAACCGCTCCATTTCCTTTTCCAGCGCGCCCGCATCGTCGCGATCCAGACCGTCCGTGATCAAGAGCACAACGGCACCCTGCCCCATGACACGCCGTGACCAATCGCGGTTGAAGTCGTGCAAGCACTGGCCAATCCGTGTGCCGCCTTCCCAATCCTGCGCCTCTGCGCCAGCCGCTTTGAGCGCCGCATCCACATCGCGGGTTGCCAGATGCCGGGTAATGTTCGTCAGACGGGTTCCAAACGTAAAGGCGTGAACCTTGGCCCAGCCCGCGCCTTTTTCATTTGCCACGGCGTGCAGGAAATGCAGCACCATGCGGGAATACTGGCTCATCGAACCAGAGATATCGCAAAGCACAACAAGATTGGGCCAGCGCGGACGCGGCGTTTTGCGCGCAATCGAGCGGATCTCGCCGCCCTGCCGCATGGATTTCATCAGCGTGCGCCGGTAGTCCGCTTGTCTGCCCAATACCGACGCTTTGCCACGCCGCGACGGGATCGGTTTCACCGGTAGCGAAAGCCGCGCCAGCATGCGCTTGGCCTCGGCCACTTCGGCGGTGCTCATCTGTTCGAAATCCAGTGTGCGCAGTTTTTCCTCGGCACTCATGGTGAGGGTCGAGTTAATCTCGATTTCGGTGCCTTCTTCGGATTGCTCGTTCTCGGGCACCTCGGGCACCAGATCATCCAGCAACGCCTGTGCTGCGCGCTTTTCGCCAGATGCTGCGGCCTTTTCTTCCTGCACGCCGCGTATGGCGGGCAACATGAAGGACATCATGTGTTCAAGGTAACGCGGGTCGCGCCAGTAGAGACGAAAGACCTGCGCAAAGATCACACGGTGTTCGGGACGGTTCACAAAGCAAGCGTGCAGCGTCCAGAAGAAATCCATCCGTTCGGTGAACCCTGCTGCCTCGACAGCGCGTATGGCGTCAATCACGCGGCCCGGGCCAATGGGCAGTCCTGCACGGCGCAAGGCGCGTGCGAAATGGATAACATTCTGCGCAAGACGGGGGTTATCTGGCAGCTCGAGAGGGATGTATTCGGCCATTACATGGCCGACCGGGGGCGCTGCCCCCGGACCCCCGGGATATATCTAAAACAAAGAAGATTCATGCGGGTTCGAGCGAAGCCTTGGCTTCGTCGAGCAGGCGTTTGGCCTCGGAGCCTTGCAGTTTCTGAATGTCATCCTGATACTTCAGAACTGCGCCCAACGTGTCCGAGATCACCTCTGGCGACAGGTCGATCACATCGAGCGCCAACAGGCATTTTGCCCAATCGATGGTTTCGGCCACGCCCGGCTTCTTAAAGATATCCTCGGTGCGCAGTCGCTGCACAAAGGCCACGATTTCGCGGCTCAAAGTGGCGGACGCTTCAGGAGCACGCGCGTTCAGAATGTCGAGTTCACGATCAAAATCCGGGTAATCGACCCAATGATAAAGACAGCGGCGTTTCAGGGCGTCATGCACTTCACGGGTGCGATTGGAGGTCAGAATGACAATGGGGGGCTCTGGCGCCTTGATTGTCCCCAGCTCTGGGATCGTGACCTGAAAGTCGGACAACGCTTCCAGCAAGAACGCCTCGAACGGTTCGTCCGTACGGTCCAGTTCATCGATCAATAGCACGGGGGGGCCGTTTTCATCGGGGCGCATTGCCTCAAGCAGCGGACGTTCCACAAGGAAGTCCGCGCTGAAAAGTTCGCGTTGCAACATCTCGCGGTCGGCATTGCCCGACGCTTCGGCTGTGCGGATGGCAATCATCTGCGCCGGAAAGTTCCATTCGTAGACCGCACTTGAGGCATCAAGACCTTCGTAACACTGTAGCCGGATCAGTTTGCGCCCCAAAGAAGCGGCCAGAGCTTTGGCAATTTCAGTTTTTCCAACACCCGCCTCGCCCTCAAGGAACAGTGGGCGGCCCAGTTTCAGCGACAAAAACACAACCGTGGCAAGCGCCCGTCCACAGACATAGCCTGTGTCGGCAAGCATGGATTGAACGGCGTCGATACTTTCGGGTGTCTGCATGGGGCGCTCCTCTGTCACTGGCCTTGCTGCCCTGTGCGTGCCCCAAAGGTCAATAGCGCCAAGGTCGCAAGCGGTGGCCTCGAATTGACGCCCCCTGCCCGACCTGACAGAGTTCGTCTGGTAAATTTCAAAGTGCACAAGGCCCTATTCGCGTGATCCTGACCGCTGTTCTGTGTGTCCGCAACGAGGCGGCGTTCTTGCTGGATTGGCTTGCCTGGCACCACAGTGTGGGCGTTACCGATTTTGTCGTTGTGTCGAACGATTGTGACGATGGCACGGACATAATGCTCGACCGGCTTGAGACGATGGGTTGGTTGACCCACATCCGAAACGCAGCCCCCTACGGCAAAGGCGGGATACAGTTCAGCGGTCTGAAACTGGCTAAAAAGACCGACGCGGTGCAGCGCGCAGACTGGCTGCTGACGTTGGATATCGACGAGTTTGTGAATGTTCATGTCGGCGACCGGACCTTGCCAGAGCTGATCGGCGCATTGCCGGATGCGACAGCAATCACGTTGACTTGGCGCAATTTTGGCAATGCCGGTGTGGTGGCCTATGAGGACACGCCCCTGCCGTTACAATTCAGCCGCGCAGCACCACACCGAATGCCGTGGCCCTGGCGCGCGGCGATGTTCAAAACGCTGTATAGAAACGATAAAACCTATCGTGACCTTGGTGTGCACCGGCCACGCAACCCGGTTGAGGATCGGCTTTCAGAGGCGCGTTGGTACGATGGCGAGGGCCGTGTCTTGCCGCCAGAGATGACCACGGGCCGCATCTTTTCCGACTACCGGGTGCCGCAGCATGGGCTGGTGCAGTTGAACCATTATCCGCTTGGCGCGATGGAAAGCTACGTGCTGAAATCCGACCGCGGCCGTGCGGTACACAGCGCGGATCGGCTGGGTTTAGATTACTGGGTGGAGCGCAATCTCAATACGGACGAAGACCGCTCGGCGATACAGCTTTGGGACCGGGCGTCGCCGATCCGACAGGCCTTGGCCGACGATCCTGATTTGGCGGGCCTTCACCGGGAAGCGGTTTCATGGCGCAAAGCGCGATTTGAGGTTCTGTTGCAAGACAACACCTATCGCGACCTGTTCGGGAGGCTGATGATGACATCACCTTCGCACCCGCTTCCAACTTCTGCTGCAGCACAGCTCACACAGTTTGCGCAACGCGCGCCAAAGCCGGACGTGGAAACTTCATAGACTCCCCAGTATTTTGGCTCAATTCTGCCAAGATCCTCCGATACGCCTTGCACCCAATAAGACCTGTCAACAGGCATGAAACAATGAGGACACGCTGACCATGCAGGACGGACTCGAGCCATATACACTCACTTTAAGCGACCTAAGTCCGGCGCAATGGCTGGAGGAGATGCAGGAGCTTGGGGATGCCTGTGGGTTCTTTGAACCTTTGGGCAACCATCACAATGCCGCCTTTATTGAAAAAGGCGATACGCTTTTGGTTAGCTTCGAATCCCTGCCCGCAATCCAAGCTCTGTCCGAAGATGCACGTCCGATCGGGTTTGATTTGGCCAAAGCGCAGGATTGGTCCTGCCTGACGGTGATCTGCAACCGAGACACATGGTTCCGCGCGGGCGAGGTGTATGGCTTTTTCGATCAGTTGACCGATGACGGTTTTTTCGAAGATTTCGACCGCGTGATCTTTTTCGGCGCGGGCCCCTGTGGCTATGCCGCCTGCGCGTTTTCGGTGGCTGCACCCGGTGCAACTGTGATCGCGCTCGAGCCGCAGGCGACGCTTGATCCGCGTATGACGGAATGGGACGACCGGTTTGTTCATATGCGCAAGACCAATTTCACGGACCGCTACGGCTATGCGCCCGACATGCTTGAGGCCGCAAAGGCGGCTTACGTGATGTATGATCCCGATGATCGGCTCGGTGCTATGCATGCAGCCCTCTTCGAACGTGCTGGCACAAAGCGGTTCCGCGCACGGTATCTTGGTGGCGGGATGCAGTCTCACCTGAACCAGATGGGTGTGCTTGAAACACTCGTCACCCATGCTGCCGAGGGCACGCTGGACGACAGGTTGTTCGCCGAGTTGTATCGCAAACGGCGCGAGCATGTTCTTTACTGCAAAAAGCTGTTCAGCGTTATCGAGGCGCAGGATCGTCCAGCAATGGCGGAAGCGGTTTGTAATTACATTGTCGAATCGTTTGGAGCGCCACGTTATCGGCGCAAGCTCAAGGCGCTGCGGCAGGCACGTCAGGGCGTCGCCGAAAGCGTCGAAGGCTAGCTTTGACGCGGCCTGCGTGCTAGTCGGCTGGCATGACAGATACGCTTACCATCAAGACACCCGATGATTGGCACCTGCACCTGCGCGATGGCGCAATGCTGCGCGCCGTGGCCGCTGAATCTGCCCGCCATTTTGCGCGCGCGATCATCATGCCCAACCTTGTCCCCCCGGTTGTCACAGGGGCACATGCTGCGGAGTATCGCGACAGGATTCTGGCCGCTCTGCCCGAGGGCGCGGATTTCACCCCCCTGATGACGCTATATCTGACCGAGGATACCGACCCGGACGATCTGGCGCGTGCCCATGCCGATGGATTGATCACTGCCGTCAAACTCTACCCTGCCGGGGCCACAACCAATTCGGCGTCCGGTGTGGCGAATTTCGACAGAGTCCGCCCGGTTCTGGAAAAGATGGCCGAGATTGGCTGTCCGCTTTGTGTGCATGGCGAAGTAACCGACAGCGAGATCGACATTTTCGACCGCGAGGCGGTGTTCATCGAACGTGTGCTTGATCCGATCCGCCGTGCAACGCCCGGTTTGCGCGTCGTGATGGAGCACATCACGACGATGCAAGGTGTCGAATACGCCTCTGAGGGTGGCCCCGAACTTGGGGCGACAATCACCACGCATCACCTTGTAATCAATCGCAACCATATCCTCGCTGGGGGGATCAAACCGCATTATTACTGCTTGCCGGTAGCGAAACGCGAGGAACACCGCCTTGCGCTGCGCCGCGCAGCAACCAGTGGTGATCCGACCTTCTTTCTGGGTACGGACAGCGCGCCGCATACTGATGCGAACAAGCTGTTGCCTTGCGGCTGCGCGGGTTGCTTTACCGCGACAAACACACTGTCAATCCTTGCCGAGGTGTTCGAGGCTGAAGGCACACTTGACCGTCTCGAGTCATTCACCAGCATCAATGGTCCAAAGTTCTATCGCCTGCCGATGAACGAGAAAACCATTACCCTGACGAAAGGCGATCCGGTCGAATACCCTTCACATATCGACACTGACGACGGCCCGGTTACGATGTTTGATCCGATGATGCCACTTCATTGGCGCGTCACCCGGTAGGCCCTTGCCACCATACCCATTCGATAAACATAGCGACAGAAACCCGTTGCGGCGCGGGGTTTCGCTGCATCACGTTCAATGGCAAACCGGCGCTGCGGACATTTGTCTTTGCCCGGCAAAAGTCAAAGGTGATGCATATGTCTTGCGCAGCCATTACCTTGAATAGGTGGCGGCAATCGATCCGATCCCTAGCCTAAATTTCTGGGGTCGGACGCGGAGCCTATGCAGTTATCAGTCCTCGGCTTTGACCTGCGGCAAAAGCGCAAACCCAGCGCAGCCGCCAAGAGAATCAGTCCTTTCGCCCAATAATCTGGCATGACGCCTGATTTAAATGCATGGTTTTTGAGCTTTTATCGCCGCTGACATGACGCGCAAGACATTGAAACTCCTAACAAACACTGACGCATCTGTGGCTATGTGATCGCATGACTAGAGTGTAAACTTAAGATTACAATTGCCAGTGTCAGTTTTTTATTACACACTCACCCCAAAGGTATACCATAGGTTTCTGATCGGCTCTCTAAGGGGTGCAGGCCGATCATCCCGGGCTTTGTGCCCATTCGTTGCGCGCTCCGACCCAAACTTGAACAAACCGTAAGGAGGGGTTCAAATGATCTCAGACGATGAAGACAAGGTATGGCCGACAGGTCTGACCTTGAAGGAAGCTGAAGAAGTCCACAGCTACCTGATCGATGGAACACGTGTATTCGGTGCGATTGCACTGCTCGCGCACTTCCTTGTTGCCGTATCCACTCCGTGGCTTGGATAAGGGAGTCCCAGCATGAATAACGCAAAAATGTGGCTCGTTGTCCCCCCTGCGGTGGGCGTACCTGTCTTCCTTGGTGCAGTTGCCGTTGGCTCTTTTGCCGTACACGTCGCTGTGCTCAGCAACACGTCGTGGGTTGCAGATTTTCTGTCCGGTCAGGAACTTGGTTCCGGTGACATGGCAGCAGCCTCGATGATCGCTCCCGAGGCGAACACCGCCAAGGCAAGTTATGCCGTTCCACAGGCTGATGGGTCACTTGCAGTGACCATCATTCTGCCAGACGGCACATCAACCCAAGCGCTGATACAGCCGCAGAACCTACAGCCTGAATTGTAGGTCAAACGTTTCAGTGTGGACCCGGCCGTGTTCAACACGTTGGGTCCACATCACCCAGAGTCCAGCCGGTTCCGGGCTCTGACAGGGCCCAACTCTGGCTTTGATTGAGGTGTTCCGGAATGTTCGACTACCGTCGCATCGTTCTTACAAAATTGGCCACGATCGGCCCCCGCTACCTGCCCTTTGCGGATGTCGGGTCCGAAAACGTGCCGCTGGCGCGCCTGCTGCGATTGTCATTGTTCCAAATGACTGTCGGGATGGCGCTGGTTTTGCTGGTTGGAACACTTAACCGCGTAATGATTGTCGAATTGTCGGTGCCTGCCAGCCTCGTTGGAACGATGCTGGCCCTTCCCATTGTCTTCGCGCCCTTCCGCGCTCTGATCGGATTCAAGTCCGACACCTATAAATCCGCGCTGGGTTTGCGACGGCTGCCTTATATTTGGAAAGGCACGCTGTACCAGTTCGGTGGTTTTGCCATCATGCCCTTCGCCCTGCTGGTCCTGTCCGGCTATGGCGAAGCCTTCGATGCCCCGCGATGGATCGGATACAGCTCTGCGGGGCTTTCCTTCCTGCTGGTCGGCGCAGGTGTACACATGGTGCAGACCGTAGGCCTTGCCCTCGCAACCGATCTTGTTGACGAAGCGGACCAGCCCAAAGTGGTTGGGCTGATGTATGTGATGCTCTTGTTCGGCATGGTCCTAAGCGCGATTATTTACGGCACAATGCTTGAAACCTACTCGCCGGGCCGCCTGATTCAGGTCATCCAAGGCACAGCGGTGGTGACAGTCGCACTCAATTTCTTGGCCATGTGGAAACAAGAGGCGCGCGACCGCGTACGCGCCCAAGCAATGGCCATCGCCCCCGATATCGCTTTTCGCGATGCTTGGGGGCAGCTTGTCCAGAACGCTGGAATGCTACGGCTTCTGCTGGTCATAGCGCTTGGCACCTTTGGGTTCGGAATGGCCGATGTGCTGCTTGAACCTTATGGCGGCGAGGCGCTTGGCCTATCGGTGGCCAGCACCACCAAACTGACCGCGCTATTGGCTGGAGGCACCTTGATCGGGTTCGGCATCGCGTCGCGCGTCCTCAGCACAGGCGGTCGGCCATCAACAACATCCCTGATTGGTGCCTTAATCGGCATTCCCGGCTTCATCGCCATTATCGCGTCGGCCTATGGCGGTGGCATTTATGCCTTCCTGGCCGGAACGCTTTTGATCGGGATGGGTGCCGGGCTGTTTGGACATTCGACACTGACCGCAACAATGCGCGCTGCACCCAAGGATAAGATTGGCCTCGCGCTTGGCGCCTGGGGCAGCGTTCAGGCCACTGCGGCCGGGGTCGGCATGGCCTTGGCCGGATGGGTACGTGACATCATCGTGGCACTACCGCAAGACGCCAATGGTCTTTCGGTGGAAACGCCCTACAACATAGTATTCTCCATGGAGATCGGCTTTCTCGTTCTAGCTGTCTTCATCGCCCTCCCGCTTGCGGCACGGGGCGGATTCACTCAGACCGCACGCCCTGCGGCACATACGCAATCCAACCCGGTGGAGGCACCATGACGACGATCCTTACGCGGTATTTCGAAAGCGCAGACCAAGCCGATTCAGCACGACGTGACCTGATGTACACGTATCGGGTGTCACCCGCGATTATCCGAATTTTTGATGAGCCGAAGGGACTGACAGAGGCCCTGCAGCGCGCTGATGTTCTGCCCGAAACCGCCAAAGCGTATAGCGCACGGATGAAATCCGGTGGCGCGGTGCTCATGGTGCGAGGCAAGTACAAACCGCTGGGTGTAACCAAAATCGCGCGACAGGTCGCCGAAGCCAAAGGCGCAGTCGATCTGGGCGACTTAAACCAAGAGGTGTTTGTCAAAGACGAACGCGGTCGCGGGCTTAGCACTATGCCGGATCACGGGCACATCTTTCTGCGCCCGAAAGACCCAAACCAAACCAATCACCAAATGGCTGATTGGCCGATCCCTCTGATCAGTCGCCGCAAGCCTTTCACTGAAACAGCGATTCCGCGTCATGGGCGGATGGCGAACTGGCCCATACCACTGCTGAGCAAGCGGAAACCCTACACAGGTTCGATCTTTCCACGCCATGCCCGGATGGCAAATTTCCCACTGCCTTTGATCAGCAAGCGCAAGCCCTTTACCGGGTCGATCTTTCCGCGCCACGCACGGATGGCAAATTTCCCGCTGCCGCTCATCAGTCGGCGCAAACCTTGGGATCGCTTCGCCTTCCCGCGCCATATGCGGATGGCCAATTGGCCGTTCCCGCATCTCATTGATGGCAAAGAACACACCAACGCGATCATTCCGGACAGTCCGCATATGGCGAATTTCCCGATCCCATTGATTAGCGATCGCAAACCGTATGACGGGTCAATTTTCCCCAAACATGCCCGCATGGCAAAGTTTCCGATTGGCCTCATCAGCAAGCGCAAGCCGATCACCGCGTCTGTCTTCCCCAAACACGCCCGCATGGCGGACATGATCCTGCCCTTGGTGGCGCGGCGCGCCGAAGATGGCGGCGAGAGCCGGTCGTTCTCCAAATTGCTGGGATGGCCGACGATCAAGCGCAAGTAGGGTCAAGCTTTCGAGAACCATTGTTTTGGGCGGGTGTGCGATACGGGCACCCGCCCTTTTCCTTTTTGGAGAAACCCGCTAGAGCGGCCCAACCCCTGCCAAGGAGCCGTGACATGATCCCCACATCCTATCCTTCATCAGACGAGATCGCCCGCCTTACCGCGCGGATGCTGCTGGAAATCGGCGCAGTGAACTTTTGTCCCGAGGACCCGTTTATCCTTGCCTCCGGCCTGCCCTCGGCCACCTATATTGATTGCCGCAAGTTAATCTCGTTTCCACGCATCCGCTCGACGCTGATGGATTTTTTGACCGTCACGGTTATGCGCAATGCCGGATTTGAGGCATTCGACAATATCGCAGGCGGCGAGACGGCTGGTATCCCGTTTGCAGCCTTTGTGGCTGAACGCATGGCGCTACCCATGGCCTATGTTCGTAAAAAGCCCAAAGGGTATGGTCGCAACGCCCGTATCGAAGGCGCGATGACAGAAGGTCAGCGCGTGCTGCTTGTCGAAGATCTCACCACCGATGGTGGGTCAAAGCTGAGCTTTGTAGATGCGATCCGCGAAACCGGGGCAACCTGCGGCCACACCGCAGTGATCTTTTACTACGACATCTTCCCGGAAACGACGAAGACACTGGGCGACCACGGCGTTCAGCTGCATCACCTATGCACATGGTGGGATGTCTTGGCCGAAGCCCGTGCCCAAGGCGCGTTTGACGAAGACACCCTGACCGAGGTCGAAGCGTTTCTCAAAGCGCCGCGTGCTTGGCAGGACGCCCGGAAGTAACCATGCTCAGGATCTGGCAGCCCAAGGTTTGCCGGAGCGCACCAATCAGGTCATCCAACGTTTCGGCCCTGACATACATCCCGCCAGTTCGATCCGCGAGACACCGCGCGACCGGTTCCACAAAAGTGTCCTGCGGCTGATCGGGCCAGGCAAAATGTTCTCCGCGCACGCGAAACCCGATGACATGGACCGTCATGTCAGCCCCTGCTGCCAGATCCGCCGCCAACTGGCAGGGAGACCCACCACAGGTTTCCTTGCCATCGGTGACCAGCACAATCTCACCCGGCTTGTTTTCGTAATCTAGAACCTGTGCGGCGGCGGCGATGGCCTCGGTCAGCGGCGTTTCGCCAGCCGGGTTCAGGCGGTCGATCTCAGCGACGATCCGATCCGCCGCATCCGCTTGGGGTGGGAATCGTACCACCACGCTGGCACAGCTTTCGCGCCGTCCAAATCCATAGGTCACCAATCCCAAGCGGCGCACAGGGGCCACTTGGGGCATGACTTTGCGCACAGCACGGCGTGCATCAAAGATGCGTGGCTCATCGAGTAAATTAAAGCCCATCTCGGCCATCGACCCGGATCCGTCAAACACCACCATCGCGTCGCGCGTACACGTTTCCTGTGCATGGACCGGCGTCAGCCCAATGCCCAAAGTGACCATAGCGATCAGAATCGTTTTCATGTCACACACGCCTCTCGCCAGGTTGACGTAAGGGTCGCATGCGCAAGATAGGTCTGTAAATGATTTGCAACAAAGATATGCCTTCACTTGCAGCGTGTTACCTGTGTCACAGCGAGTCGCCCAAAACACCAGATATTGACGCAAGACACCCAAATCGCGCAATATACAGCAACGCAAGACCGCACACAGCTTTTCCACAGGATATACATTTTGCCCTTTGTCGGACATATCGCTACCTCGGTCCCGGGAACATTTGGGGGCATGAAATGAACGAGATCACGACATTCAATCCAACCGGTGCCGAGATCACGAACCCCGAAACCATGCCACACTCGATCGAAGCCGAGCAGCAGCTTTTGGGCGCGATCCTGACCAACAACGATATCTTCGACCGGGTTGCGTCGATCATCGGCCCGCAGCATTTCTACGATCCGGTACATGCCCGGATCTATGAAATTGCATCAGCCCGCATTGCCAAGAACAACCTTGCATCGCCAGTGACGCTCAAGGCGTTTATGGAAGATGACGACGGCCTCAAGGAACTGGGCGGACCAGCCTATCTCGCCCGTCTGGCCGGTGCTGCGATCAGTTCGTTCGCTGTTCGTGATTATGCACAGATGATTTATGATCTGGCCGTCCGTCGCGATCTGATCGGCCTGGGTCGAGACATCAGTGCGCGCGCTGCCAAGGTTGATGTGCAATCTGAACCGCGTGAACAGATCGTTGAGGCCGAACAGGCGCTCTACAAGATGGCCGAACAGGGCCGCAGCGAAAGCGGCTTTCAGAGCTTTCTTAAAGCCGTCACCGACGCAGTGAACGTCGCCAACGCGGCCTACCAGCGCGAAGGTGGTCTGGCGGGCATTTCCACCGGTCTGGTCGATATGGATCGCAAGTTGGGTGGCTTGCACAAATCCGACCTGCTGATCCTCGCCGGTCGCCCCTCGATGGGTAAGACGTCACTCGCAACCAACATTGCCTTCAATATCGCCAAAGCCTATCGCAAAGGCGTACGCCCGGATGGCACAGAAGGCACCGTTGAGGGTGGCGTCGTTGGGTTCTATTCGCTCGAGATGAGCGCCGAACAGTTGGCCGCGCGTATTCTTTCGGAAGCAGCTGAAGTACCATCCGAACAGATCCGGCGCGGTGACATGACCGAGACCGAGTTCCGCCGCTTTGTGGATGCTGCCAAATCGCTTGAGGCATGCCCGCTGTATATTGACGACACCGCCGCTTTGCCGATCAGCCAGCTTGCCGCACGGGCGCGCCGTTTGAAGCGAACGCACGGCTTGGATGTACTGATGGTCGACTACCTGCAGTTGGTCAAAGGAACCGGCAAAGGGGACAACCGCGTCAACGAAATCTCCGAAATCTCGCAGGGCCTCAAGGCCATCGCAAAGGAACTGGATATCCCTGTGATTGCTCTGTCGCAGTTGTCGCGTCAGGTCGAAAGCCGCGATGACAAGCGCCCGCAATTGTCGGACTTGCGGGAATCGGGATCAATCGAACAGGACGCCGACGTGGTGATGTTCGTGTTCCGTGAAGAATACTACAAGGAACGCGAGAAACCGGGCGATCACGAGCTTGAAAAAATGGCCGCGTGGCAGGACGAAATGGAACGTCTGCATGGCCGCGCGGAGGTTATCATCGGCAAGCAGCGTCATGGCCCCATCGGCAGCGTTGAATTAAGCTTCGAAGGCCGCTTTACCCGCTTTGGCAACCTCATCAAGCCGTGGCAGCAAGGCGCAGAAGACATGTAACGCACTGCCGAATTCGGCCCGATCGCGTTACCAAAATCGTCGCATTTGCATTCCAAAGTCACCGGGCGGGATTTTCACGCTTGACCCACCGCACCGAGATGCACAAACACCGCGCATGGTACAGGCTGTCTTAACGATTGATTTGGGTGCAATTTGCGCCAATTGGAAGGCTCTCGCCGCGATGAATGCGGGCGAGACTGCAGCGGTGGTCAAAGCCGATGCTTATGGCCTCGGTGCCGCACAGGTGTCCAAGGCATTGGCCAAGGCTGGCGCGCGCACATTTTTTGTGGCGCAGGCCGAAGAAGGCGTCGTGGTGCGCGACGCGCTTGGTCCCGGCCCAAGGATTTGTGTCTTTGGCGGGCACATGGATGGCGATGCAGCGCTCTTGCGCGATGCCGACCTTATTCCGATGCTGAACTCCATCGACCAGATGCTGCGCCATGTTGAGGCCCTGCCCGGCCATCCTTTCGGCATTCAACTGGACAGTGGCATGAACCGCCTTGGAATGGAGCCCGGCGAGTGGTCCGCATTAAGGGACATCGCACTGAGCCAGAACCCGGTTTTGGTGATGAGCCATCTAGCCTGTGCAGACGA
>NZ_CBFHLV010000014.1:0-62001 GCF_965656765.1 Marivita sp.
TGTGCCGCGCGTGGCTTAGACTGGTCAAAACGATAGGAGCAACGATCCGTATGTCAGACTTAACACCCTTAGAGCGCCGTATCGCAGTCGGTCGTGGTGATGCGCCCGCCGATCTTGTTTTGCGCGGTGCAAAGACGCTTGATCTGGTCACGGGTGATCTGCTGACAGGGGATATTGCGATCTGTGACGGCATGATCGCAGGCACCTGTGGCAGTTATGTCGGGGCCGAACTGCGCGATATGTCGGGCTTGATCCTTGTGCCTGGGTTTATCGACACCCACCTGCACATCGAAAGCTCTTTGGTCACGCCGTTCGAATTTGACCGCTGCGTCGCGCCGCACGGGATCACCACCGCCATTTGTGACCCGCACGAGATTGCCAATGTGATTGGCGCGGCGGGCATTCGTTATTTCCAAGAGGCAAGCGGACAAACACTCATGGACATCCGCGTTCAACTGTCGTCCTGCGTGCCGTCCACGCACATGGAAACCGCAGGGGCCGAATTGCTGGCCGCCGATCTGGACCCGTTGCGTGGTCATCCGTCCGGCATCGGTCTGGCGGAATTCATGAATTACCCCGGCGTGATCCACCGCGATCCACAGGTGATGGAAAAGCTACGCCTGTTTGAAGGCGGCCATATCGACGGGCATTGCCCGCAACTGCGCGGGATGGACCTCAATGCGTATATCGCGGCGGGCATTTCCACGGAACACGAGGCGACCACGGCCGATGAGGCACGCGAGAAGCTGCAAAAGGGGATGCGCGTCTTGATCCGCGAGGGGTCGGTGTCGAAAGACCTGCACGCATTGCAACCTCTACTGACGGAACGCACCGCGCCGTATATGTGTCTGTGCACGGATGATCGGAACCCGTTGGACATCGCCGAAGAAGGTCATCTCGATTACATGATCCGCACGCTGATCGCCTTGGGCACGCCACCGCTGGCCGCCTATCGCGCCGCGTCGCTGTCTGGGGCCGAGGCGTTTGGCCTCAAAGATCGGGGTTTGATCGCGCCGGGCAAGCGAGCGGATATCGTTGCGGTTCGGTCGCTTGACGCGTGTGATGTGCAGACCGTCTTCTGTGCCGGGGTCGAGGCCACGGCAGAGAATTTTACCAAACGGTCGAAAATTAACCCAGTCGGCACCGGTTCGATCCATGCGCCGCATCTGAGTGCTGAGGATTTCCGGGCAAAAGCCAACCGTGCCGAAACCGATGTCATTGGCATCGTCGAAGGCAAGATCATCACTGAACATCTGCACGAGACCATTGCGGTTGAAGACGGGGACAAACACCCCGATCCTGCGCGCGACCTTGTTCGCATCGCGGTGGTCGAACGGCATGGGAAGAACGGCAACATAGCAACCGGCTTTGTGCGTGGTTTCGGATTGCAGCGCGGCGCGATTGCCTCGACCGTCTGCCACGATCACCATAACATCGCTTGTGTGGGGGTGGATTACGCCGACATGGCGCTGGCCGCGAACCGGTTGTCCGAGATCGAAGGCGGGTTCGTTGTGGCGGCTGGTGGCGAGGTGTTGGCAGAACTTGCCCTGCCTGTCGCCGGCTTGATGAGCCTTGAGTCGTTTGAAGAGGTGCATGACCGATTGGTCGATATGCGCGCGGCCGCAAAGGGGCTGGGCGTCACGCTCAATGAGCCGTTCCTGCAATTGGCTTTTCTTGCGCTGCCGGTCATTCCGGCGCTCAAGATCACCGACCGGGGAATGGTCGATGTGACCAAGTTCGAGATTATTCCCTAACGCGCGGCGGTGGCCAGCAATTCCGTGAGCAGCGGGTTCGGATAGCGGCGGTCCAGCGTAACCGCGTAGAACAATTCGTGCAGGTCCAGCATCGCCGCTTGCACCAGATCGCCACGAGCCAGTTCGTCTTGCACGACGATGGGCGGCACCACAGCTAGCCCTGTGCCACGCAGGGCGAGAAGGCGGATCATTGCCATGTCGTCGACCTCGGCGGCGATTGTGGGTTTTGCTTGGACCCGCGACAGCAACGTGTCAAAGGCGTTGCGGATCTGGGTGTCGCGGGTTGGCAGGATCAGCGGGTGATCGGCCACGAGTTCTTCGAACGGGCGATTGCCGCGCACCCGGTCTGGTGTGCCGAACAGGCCGACGGTTTGATCCGCCAGTTTCTGCGTCAGGTACGGGCTGATTGCGTCGCGGGCCGGAGGGGTGTTGGTGAGCACAACATCTAGGTTCAGCGCGTCAAGTGCTGCGTATAGCTCTGCTGCGCTGCCGGATCGCAGGATCACTTCGACATCGGTGCGGCCCAGCACGGGTTCCAGAAACGTGATCTGAAAGTTGCGCGACAGGGTGGACAGCGCGCCAACGCGCAATGCGCGCGCTGGTCTTGCCGTATCGCGGAGGGTGGCAACCAGTTCTTCGCCCGCCGAAAAGATCGTGTCGGCATGATCCAGGGCGATGCGGCCTGCTTCGGTCAGGTGCAGTGCGCGGCCTCGGCGTTCGAATAATGTCTGCCCGATCCGCTCTTCCAGCTGTTTGATTTGCGATGACAATGCGGATTGCGACAGGTTCAGCCGTTCGGCCGTTCGGGTGAGGTTGCCGTCATGGGCCACGGCCCAGAAGTAGCGAAGGTGATGATAATTCAAATCTGACATTCATTCTGTTTAATAGAACGATTAGTCGCAAACAATGTATTTTTATTCATATCAGCGCCACGCTAGGTCGCTCTTCAAGATCACGTATTGAGGGGAGACCGCATCATGATCACCGCAATCCCGTTACTGGCCCCGGCGTTTTTTGCGCTTGTCGGATTGATTTATATGCGCCGCGACATGGCCCGTGGGTCGTTGCTTTTGCGTCTTGGTGAAGGCGCCGGACTGGCAGCGATCGTGGTATCTCTGGCGGCGCTAGGTCTGCTGATCGCCAACGGATCAGCCACCAGCCCACTGATTGGTGCGGCCGAAATGGGCTTTGCCGCGCGGATCGACGCAGTGAGCGTGACCATGCTGATGCTGGTCAGCTTTATCGGCTGGGTCGTGATGCGGTTTGCGGTGACCTACACCGATGGTGAGGCGAACCAGACCCGGTTTCTGGGCTGGCTAAGCCTTGGTCTGGCGTCGGTTCTTCTGCTGGTGACTTCGGGCAACCTGATCCAGTTGATCATTGGCTGGGGCGCAGTGGGTCTATGTGTAAACCGGCTGCTGCTGACCTACCCGGAACGGGCGGCGGCACAGCGGGCGGCGCGGAAGAAGGCGCTGTGTTCCATGGCGTCTGACGGAGGTCTGATCCTTGGCGCGTTTGCGCTGGCGGCAGCTTACGGCACGGCTGACATTCACACGATCATTGAGGCGGCACGCGCCGGTGAAGGCGGTGGGGCTGCGACCCTTGCGGCAGGTCTGCTGGCGGTTTCGGCGCTGTTCAAATCGGCGCAGGTGCCGACACATGGTTGGCTGACCGAAGTGATGGAAGCCCCGACGCCGGTGTCGGCGCTGCTGCACGCAGGTGTGGTGAATGCAGGTGGTTTCCTGTTGATCCGGTTCGCAGATGTGATGCTGCTGGCCCCCGGTGTGCTGAGCGTATTGGTCATTCTTGGCGGCTTCTCGGCGCTATTTGGTGGTCTGGTGATGCTGACACAGCCGTCGGTCAAGACGTCGCTGGCATGGTCGACGGTTGCTCAGATGGGGTTCATGATCCTGCAATGTGGTCTGGCGTTGTTTCCGCTGGCGCTGCTGCACATTGTGGCGCACTCGCTTTATAAGGCGCATGCCTTTCTGGCCTCGGGTGGCGCAGTTCAGCAGGTCGCGTCGATCCGGCGGCCCGGTCCGGTGGCGATCCCGAATGGCAAGGCAGTTCTTAAGGCGTTTGCCATCGCGCTGGCGATCTATGCAACGCTTGGTTTGCTGCTGGGCATCGACGGCAAATCGGCACAGGCGATTGCCCTTGGTGCAGTGTTGGTGATGGGCGTGGCCTATCTGCTGGCACAAGGCTTGGCCGATCACGCGCCCGAGGTTCTGACCCGGCGTATGGCGGTCTATTCGGTGGCGACCACAGTCAGTTATTTCGCGCTTCAATCCATCGCGATCTGGCTGACCACTGGCGCACTGCCTGCCACACCGGCACCCGGCCCGTTGCAATGGGCGCTGATGGTGCTGACCATCCTGAGCTTTGGCACTGTGGCGCTTGCGCAGGCAACCTTCCCGAACTGGGCCAGCCATCCGGCGGCACAGGGCCTTCGGGTGCATCTATCGAACGGATTTTACCTCAACGCGGTGTTTGACCGGGTGACTGGCGGCTGGTCCGCGCGGCAACGGTAATGGACAGGACAGGAGATCAAGACATGCTGACAATGGTTGAACGGTTCTCGGGTCCGGCGCTTGAAATTATGGCCGGTGCCAAAAACGCTGCCGCCCATATTCCGCCACTCTGGTCGCTTGAAGCTACGGTGGCAGTGAACCCATATGTGGGGCAGGCGGGCGAACCCTTGCAGATGGCCGCTGCGCGTCTGGCGCGGGTGGCAGGTGTCCGCACGGTGCCGGAGCGGGCGCATTTCAAAGCAAAGTTCGCGGCGCATGAGTTGAGTGTTGCCGACCTTGAGGCAGGGCTGGCTGACGTGCCAGAACTGACAGCGACGGTGGAAGACCTTATCGCAGCAATGGACAAGACGGTTGTTACGCCTGAAATCCTGCCAACGCTGGCCGATCTGGCCGAAGAGGTTTCGGACATCAACTGGCCCGACTTTGTTGCTGAACGGATCGGTCACTGGGCGGGCGGACACTACGACACGGGTCAGGCATTGTGGCCTGCGCCGAAGACACGCGCGTGGCTGTCTTGGCGGTCGTTTGCGCAGCGCGATCTGACGCCCGAAATTTTCGGTCTGACCGGGTTCGCGTCGCGGGTGGCGGGCATGTCAATGTCCGCACGTGGCGCGCTGACCAAATGTGCTGAGGATATGGGCATCACGGCTGAGGCCTGTGAAAGCTACTTCCACACACTGCTAATGCGGCTAGGTGGTTGGGCGCAACTTGCTTCAGGTGAAGCCTTCCGTGCAGACCTTAAGGGCGACGGCAACAACGACATCACCGACCTGTTGACTGCCAAGTTGGTTTTCGAGGCGGCGTTGCTGGCACGGTACAAAGACAAGATCGGCGCGCGGTGGCAGGAGGTGCTTGAGGCGCACGCCCAGCCCATCGTGCCCAATGAGGACGATCTGATCGACGCGGCACTTCAGGCGGCAGCAGATCACGCGGCTGCGCGGGCTTTGGACGATACCTTGGCGTTGCCGGGGTCGGACAAGACGGACGTGCCCAACGTCCAGGCTGCGTTCTGCATCGATGTGCGGTCCGAAGTGTTTCGGCGGGCGCTGGAAGCGTCTGGAGACGGTATCGAAACAATTGGCTTTGCAGGCTTCTTTGGCATCGCGGCGGCGCATAACGACTTTGCCTCGGACGTGCTTGAGACGCGGGGTCCGGTGTTGATTAATCCCGGTGCGACCTCGGCCGCGACCGACCCGCAAGACAGCGACATGCTGACCCGTGTCGCCAAACGGGTGACGCGCGCTTGGGGCCGGTTCCGGCTGGCCGCTGTTTCGAGCTTTGCGTTTGTTGAGGCAACCGGTCCACTTTATTTGGGCAAGCTGGTGCGCGATTCACTCGCGCAAAAGCACCCAAGCCTTGGCACAGGTCCGGCCCCAGCCTTGGCAGACGGGATTTCGCTTGATGACCGGATCGGCATGGCGGCGTCGATCCTTGCGGGTATGTCGCTCAAATCTGGATTTGCAAAGGTTGTTCTGCTCGCCGGGCATGGGGCAGGGGTTGTCAACAACCCGCATGCCAGCGCGCTGCAATGTGGGGCGTGCGGTGGCCATGCAGGTGACGTGAACGCGCGGTTGGTTGCTCTTTTGCTGAACGACGCCGATGTGCGGGCGGGGCTAGTTGCTAAGGGCATCGAGATACCAGAGGACACCCTGTTCCTGGCAGGTCTGCATGACACGGTGACGGATGAGGTGATGCTCTACGAAGATGATCTTCCCGCCGGTCATACCCGGGCGGCGACCATTGCGTCGCTCAAGCAAGCGCTGAAGATCGCGGCCAAGGCGACGCGGGCCGAACGCTCGGCCCGGTTGCCGCGCGCCACTGATGCAGCAGCGGTCATGGAGCGAGCCAAGGACTGGTCGGAAACGCGGCCCGAGTGGGGGCTTGCGGGCTGTTCTGCGTTCATTGCGGCCCCTCGTTCGCGGACAGCTGGACGGAGCCTGCGCGGGCGGTCGTTCCTGCATACCTACGACTGGCAGCAGGACACCAACTTCCAAGTGCTGGAGTTGATCCTGACCGCCCCTGTGGTCGTGGCAAGCTGGATCAGCCTGCAATATTACGGGTCATCCGTGGCACCGGATGCGTTTGGGGCAGGCAACAAGCTGCTCCACAACGTGACTGGCGGGATCGGTGTGGTCGAAGGTAATGGCGGCGTGTTGCGTGGTGGATTGCCGTGGCAGTCGGTGCATGATGGTGAAAACTTCATGCACGATCCACTGCGGTTGTCGGTGGCGGTTGAGGCACCACGCGAGGCGATCAGCGAAATTCTGGATCGGCACGCCGGTGTGGCGGCGCTGTTTGACAATGGCTGGCTGAAACTTTTCGCGATGGACGATGAAGGCCGGCTTGGCTGGCGGTACACCGGAGGTGGCGAATGGGTGTCTCTGCGCGGAGACAAGGACGCACCGCTAATCGCGGCAGAGTGACCGCCGTCAGGGCTGGGTAATGTCGACAGACACGCCCAGCCCGCGCAGGACATCCCAGTAATTTGGGAATGTCTTTGACACACAATAGGGGTCTTCGATCCGAACGCCCTGAACCTTGATCGCGGCCAGCGCAAAGCACATGGCGATGCGGTGGTCGGCGTGGCTGTCGATCAGGCCGTCGCTGACATGGTTGGACAGGGCCGGGTCCGCATGCACGATCAGGTCATCGCCTTCGACAGAGGCCAGACCGGGTCGCACCTGTTCCAACCCTTTATGTACGGCGTCGATCCGGTCGCATTCCTTGACGCGCAGGTTTTCGATGCCGGTAAAGCGTACAGGCGTTTCGTTGAACGCCGCGAGAACGGCGAGGGTTGGGATGGCGTCTTGCATTTGTGAACCGTTGATCGTCGCGGGCATGTTTGGGAAGGCTGCGATCATGTCATAAGCCTTGGCGTCGGGCTGGTTCATGTCGCCGGGGGCGGTGCCTATGTCGATATTGCCGCCAGTCAGCTTTTCAGCCGCCCAGAGATAGGTCGCCGCACTTGCGTCGGGTTCGACGTGGTAATCGGCGGCGGTGTAGCCGCCCGGTGCCACAACGATCTGGTTCTCAGACGGGAAGCTGACGGTCGCCCCAAAAGCACGCATGACCGCAGCAGTGATGTGCAGATAACCCACCGCACCGATCTTGCCGCCGCCAATGGTGATGCGGGTTTCCCTGTCACCCATCGCGGCCAGCATCATGATCGCCGAGATGTACTGGCTCGACAGTTTGCCGCTGACTTCGATGTCGCCACTGTTGAATGACCCGGTGCCTCTGACGGTCACGGGAGGGCAACCGGTTTCCGATGTGGCCTCAACTCCCATTGCCTTCAATGTGTCGAGCAAGGGCGCAATAGGGCGCTTCTGCATGTGTTCGTCGCCTGTGACGGTGGTGGTGCCGTTCACCAATACGACAGCAGCGGTCAGAAAACGGGTCGCGGTACCTGCATTGCCGAGGAAGAGCGGCTCAGTCGACGGATCAAGAGTGCCAGAGCCGGTGACCTCGACCGTGGTTTCATCCAACTCGGTGATGCCCACACCCATCGCGCGCAAAGCGGTCATCATGTAATGCGTGTCGTCGCTGCGCAGGATCCCTGTCAGGCGGCTGGTGCCACGTGCAAGCCCTGCCACCAAAAGCGCGCGGTTGGTCACGGACTTGGAGCCGGGAAGGGTCACGCGGCCTACCAGTGGCTGGGTCACGGGGGTGATCTTGGCGATGGGCAGCGACATGGCGGTTCTCCGGTCGGAACGTCAAATGCGGGTTTACGGGTTTTGCCGCGCGTCGCAATCCGAAAGTCGCAGTGCATGGCGCAGGCACATGGTCAAACGACTCATTGACTGGCGCAATATTTTCATTATTCACGAAATATGGAAATAAGAATCGCCTCGCAACTCTCGACACTGGGTCATCCGCAACGACTGGCCATCTTTCGCATGCTCGTGCGGCGGACGCCGGATAAGGTGCCGGCTGGTGAAATCGCAGACGCCTTGGACATCAAGGCGTCCACGCTCTCGGCGTATCTGTCGAACCTGCTGGACGCCGGATTGCTGAGCCAGACGCGGGTTGGGACATCGCTTCGTTACAGTGTGAATGTAGCAAATGTGCAGGGAATGCTGGATTTCCTGCTGCTCGATTGTTGTCGGGGCAGACCGGATATGTGCAGCCCGCTGGCATCGGGCTTTGAACAAGGAATGATGGATATGTCTTTCAAAAAGTTCAGTGTTCTCTTTATCTGCACCGGCAATTCGGCGCGGTCGATCTTTGCTGAAACAATCCTGCGGGACATGGCCGGAGATCGGTTCGATGTCTATTCTGCAGGCACCAAACCCTATTCTGAATTGAACACGATGGCGGTCGATGTGCTGCGCCAAAAGGGGCACGACGTCTCCGGCTTGAGCGCCAAGAACGTGCAGGAATTCCTAGCCCAAGATGCGCCGAAGTTCGATTTCGTGTTCACGGTCTGTGATCAGGCCGCCAACGAGGATTGCCCGGCGTGGTCGGGTCAGCCGATCAGCGCGCATTGGGGCATGGTCGATCCGGTCAAGGCCAGCGGGTCAGAGGCTGAACGCAGTCTTGCCTTTCAAGTGGCCTACGGAGCGCTGCGCAATCGGATTGGCGTTTTCACAGCTCTGCCCATGAACACGCTTGACCGGATTTCATTGCAGAAAGCGGTCGATGATATTGGACAAATGACGGAAGAGGATGCCTCCGCATGACAACCTACGCGCTGAACGGGCTTGGCCGCATTGGCAAGCTTGCCCTGAAACCCTTGTTGGAGCGGGGGGCGAAAATCGCGTGGATCAATGACGCGGTGGGTGATCCTGAGATGCACGCGCATCTGTTCGAATTCGACACCGTGCATGGGCGTTGGAATGCCGCGTTTTCGCATGACGCGGACAGCATCACCATCGACGGTGTGCGTCTGCCGTTTATTGGCACATCCGATCTGTCCAAGCTGCCGATGGACGGCATAGACGTGGTGATTGACTGTACCGGCGTTTTCAAAACTGAGGCGAAAATCGCACCCTATTTTCAAATGGGAGCGAAGAAAGTCGTAGTCTCGGCCCCGGTTAAGGACGGGGCAGCAGCGAATATCGTCTACGGTGTGAACGACGACATCTATGATGCTGAAACGCATGATATTGTTACCGCGGCCAGTTGTACGACCAATTGCTTAGCACCCGTTGTGAAAGCCTTACACGAAGCGATTGGAATAAGTCACGGGTCTATTACGACAATTCACGATGTGACCAATACGCAGACCATCGTGGATCGCCCCGCTAAAGATCTGCGCCGCGCGCGGTCGGCGTTGAATTCGCTGATCCCGACAACCACGGGAAGCGCCACGGCGATCACGCTGATCTATCCCGAGCTCAAGGGTCGTTTGAACGGCCATGCGGTGCGGGTGCCGCTGCTGAACGCGTCGCTGACTGATTGCGTGTTCGAGATGGACCGCGCGACCACGGTGGAAGAGGTGAACGCGCTGTTCAAGGCGGCAGCGGAAGGTCCGCTCAAGGACATTCTGGGCTACGAAGAACGTCCGCTTGTTTCGACCGACTACACCAACGACACGCGGTCGAGCATTGTCGATGCGCTGTCCACTATGGTGATCAACGGCACACAGGTGAAAGTCTACGCGTGGTATGACAATGAGATGGGCTATGCACACCGTTTGGTGGATGTAGCGCTGATGGTGGGCGGTCGGTTGTGAGCAAACCCGAGGGACTTTCGGCCTATATAGCCGTCACTGTAGCCTATTGGGCATTCATGCTGACCGATGGTGCGCTGCGGATGTTGGTGCTGTTGCACTTTCACACGCTTGGCTTTTCGCCGATCCAGTTGGCGTATCTGTTTGTGCTCTATGAAATCGCCGGGATGGTCACGAACCTGTCCGCCGGGTGGATCGCGGCGCGGTTTGGATTAACCTCGACGCTTTACGCAGGGCTCGGATTGCAAGTGGTGGCGCTGCTGGCACTCGCGCAGTTGGACCCGACATGGGCCATCACCGCCTCGGTCGCGTTTGTCATGTGTGTGCAGGGCACGTCAGGTGTGGCCAAGGACCTGGCCAAGATGTCTTCGAAGTCAGCGGTAAAGCTGCTGGCGCCAACCGAGGGCGGCGGGCTGTTCCGATGGGTGGCTATACTGACCGGATCGAAGAACGCGGTTAAGGGGTTGGGATTCCTGCTGGGTGCTGCGCTCTTGGCGACGATGGGCTTTGTCGTGGCGATCTACGCGATGGCAGCGGTTCTGGCGGTAATTTTGCTGGCGATCATCGTCTTCATGCCGTCGGGCCTGCCGAAAGGGCGCAAGGGCGCGAAGTTTTCCGAGGTGTTTTCGAAATCCGCCAATGTGAACTGGCTCTCGGTCGCGCGGGTCTTCTTGTTTGGGGCGCGCGATGTGTGGTTCGTGGTCGGCATCCCGATCTATTTCTACGCGGTGCTGTCGGACGGAACCGAGGCAGGCAATCGCGCGACGTTTTTCCTGATCGGGACGTTCATGGCGGTGTGGATCATTCTGTACGGGGTCGTGCAGGCCAACACGCCAAAGCTTTTGCGGGCGGCTAATCGAAGTGAGGGGGCGCTGATCGCGGATGCGCGCAAATGGGCTTTTGTGTTGTGCGCTGTGCCCGTTACGTTGACCGTCGCGGCGGTCCTGTCGCCTGAGCCGCAGACGTGGCTAACGGTAACTTTGGTCATTGGGCTGTTGGTTTTTGGGGCGCTGTTCGCAGTAAATTCGGCGCTGCATTCTTACCTCATCCTTGCTTTCACCCAAAGCGAGCGGGTCACGATGGATGTGGGCTTTTACTACATGGCCAATGCGGGCGGGCGTTTGTTGGGGACGGTGCTGTCTGGCCTCAGTTATCAGATCGGCGGCTTGCCATTGGTGTTGGGCACCGCGTCCGCGATGGTGGCTTTGGCCGCGCTGGCCTCTGGACGGTTGCGGGTCGAAGCAGGAGTGAAAACGGTGGCCTAAGCTCTCGACACCCGGTCGGAAGACAGGCACATCTTTGGCAACGATATGCCCACAGGAGTGCCCATGACCGCCTTTGCCTTTGCTACAGCAGACATGATCCGGTTCGGACGGGGAGAAGCGGCACAGTCAGTGCCAGCCTTGGCTGCCTTGGGTGCGCGTGTCCTTCTGGTCACGGGGGCAAACCCGTCGCGGGCTGATTGGCTAAAGCAAGCGCTTGAGGGAGAAGGCGTTGTGGTGACTGGTTTCGTGGTCGCCAAAGAGCCGGATGTTGGGCTAATCGAAAGCGGCGTTGCGGCTGCGCGTGAGGCAGGGGTGGGAGCCGTGATCTCAATCGGAGGCGGTGCAGTGGTCGATGCGGGCAAGGCGATTGCTGCGCTGGCCCCTGCGACCCGCCCGATGCTCGACCATTTGGAAGTGGTCGGTAAGGGCATGCCGCTGGATGTGGACCCGTTGCCTTTTGGAGCCTTGCCTACCACTGCAGGTACCGGAGCGGAGGTGACCAAGAATGCGGTGATCGCGGTGCCCGAGGCGCAGCGCAAGGTGAGCCTGCGCGACCCGCGTATGTTGCCCATGTTGGCGATTGTTGATCCGGCCCTGACAGACAATTGCCCGCGCGGTGTGACATTGGCGTCAGGGCTGGATGCGGTGACGCAGGTGATTGAGCCGTATTTGTCGTCCAAAGCCAATCCGTTGACTGACGCGATCTGTCGCGATGCGATCCCCAAGGGGCTGGTGGCGATCCGGCAGATCATGGCGGGTGAGGATCCTGAGGCGCGGGATGCGCTGGCTTGGGTGAGCCTGTGCGGTGGGCTGGCGCTTGCCAATTCTGGTTTGGGCGTCGTGCACGGATTGGCCGGGCCGTTGGGAGGATTGTCGAACGCGCCGCATGGAGCCATTTGCGGTGCACTCCTGCCGCATGGGCTGCGGATGAATGCAGAAGCCGGAGATGATCTTGTGCTTGCAGCGCGGATTGCCGAGGTGCAGGGCTGGATTGCTCAGGTCTTTGGCAGTGCACCGGCAGATGCGTTTGCTGCCCTGCACAACTGGTCGCGCGAGGCTGGTTTGCCAGGGCTGGATGCGCAAGGGATCAGCGATGCAGCACGGGCGCAGGCGGCCAAGGACGCGGTGAGTTCATCGTCAATGAAGGCGAACCCTGTCGCTTTGACTGAAGAACAGCTGTTGGACCTGATGGAGCGGGCGCGATGATCGATCATACGACGACCCACGACGCTGAAGAGGATGCGCGCAACCGCGATATCCTTATCTACATCAACGGCGAACTCTATCCGAGGGACGAGGCCAAGGTCTCGGTCTACGATTCCGGGTTTCTTTTGGGCGACGGGATGTGGGAAGGAATGCGCCTATATGACGGGCGCTGGGCGTTCTTTGATGACCACATGGACCGTTTTTTTGACAGTTGCTACGCAGTGGGCCTTGATGTCGGCATGGACCGTGCCGGGATTGCAGACGCGCTCAAGATGACGGCTGAGGCGAACGGGATGATCACGGATGTGCATTGCCGTTTGATGCTGACGCGCGGCACCAAGGTAAAGCCATTCCAGCATCCAAGTTTGTCGCGTTCTGGTCCAACGCTGGTCATCATCATGGAGCATTCCAAACCTGCCCCGGAACTTCAATCGCAGGGCATTCGTCTGGCGTCTGTCCCGCAGGTGCGCGGCTTGCCGCACAGTCAGGATGCCAAGTTCAACAGCCACTCCAAGCTGAACTGCGTGATCGCTTGTCTTCAGGCCGAAGCAGCCGGAGCGGATGAGGCGTTGATGCTGGACCCGCATGGGTTTGTGAACACCACCAATGCCTGCAACTTCTTTATCATCCGAAAGGGCGAGGTTTGGACGTCGACCGGCGACTACTGCATGAACGGGGTCACGCGGCAGAAGGTGATCGACCTGTGTCGCGAGAACGGGATCCCGGTGTTTGAAAAGAACTATTCGCTTTACGAGGCGTATTCGGCGGATGAGGCGTTCCTTACGGGCACGTTCGGCGCGCAAACGCCCGTGGCGTCGATTGACGGCAAGGTGATCGGAACCGGTGATCTGCCGGTGACGCATCACATTCGCGCGCTTTATAAACAGGCGATTGCCCGCGATATCGTTGTGCAAAACGCGCTTTAAAGGATTGCGTAAAGATTGACCTGAACGCTGCTTTGATTGCGAGCGCCGACGCCAACAAACAGCGTGCGGTTGACCCAATCATAACGCGCATCCCCGGTTTCCAGCCGCGCATGGGTGCGCATGTAATAGGATGCGGGATCAACCACTTCGCCGCGCGCAACAGCCTCCAAAACCTCTTTCGGGCCGTGGCGAAAGCCGTAATTGATGATTTCGATTGTCGCGCCGTCGTCGGTCTCCATGGCGTAGCGGGTGTCCAGTTCGGCCAGACCATTTGCAAAAATCGTTTGCCAATCGGCCCCCAGATTCAGGATTTTCCCGTTCAGGCGAGGGCCTGTCACGCGGCCACCAACGATTGGAATGATGCGCCGTGCGCCGGCGCGCCCTGATCCCATTTCGCGGATCGGATCGAGCGTCACCTCTAGCGTGCAGACGTGATCAAGCTTGGGATGAGGCAGGTCCATAAGAACCCTTTCCGACATAAACTGTTTACTAGATTAACAATATGCGATATCCCTGCGCTGGACAATAGGAGATGAAATATGGCTTCGGTTCGCAAGGCAGATCGACGGGATTCAGAGGAAACCATCGCCGAAACGCCCGACCTTGAAGAGTTCATCGGCTACAACCTCAAACGAGCCTATGTGATCGTGCAGGCCGATTTTCGGCAGGCGCTGGGCGAAGACGGGTTTGCCCCGCGCGTGTTCTCGGCGCTGTCACTGGTGGTGCAATATCCCAATGTAACCCAGAGCGGGCTGGCGCGGATGCTGGGCATCGAACGCTCTGGTCTGGTTGCCATCGTGGATGAACTGGAAGGTCGTGAGCTTTTGAAACGGACCAACGTTCCAGGGGATCGCCGAGTGCAGGCTTTGGTACCGACAGATAAAGGCGCACGGGTCTATGCCGAGGCGCGGGCCGCTGTCAGGGCGCATGAAGACCGGCTGCTGGCGAATCTCAGCGACGACGAAAAAGCGACGTTGATGGAGCTCTTGTCCAAGATCCGGGCGCATGAGGACTGATATGTTGGATTGGGCCGGATATGGAGCGATTGTCACAGGCGGTGCGTCAGGTCTTGGGGCCGCAACAGCGCGGCGGTTGGCCGATACTGGTCTGAGGGTCACCCTGTTCGACACGAACGATACACTTGGCGCACAGCATGCCTCGGCCATTGGCGGGGCCTTCGCACATGTCGATGTTGGGGATCCTGCTTCGGTTACAGCAGGGATCGACGCCGCGGTTGTGGCGCATGGCGTGCCCCGGATTATGGTGAATTGCGCAGGCATTGGCGGCGCGGCAAAGACCGTGTCGCGGGGCGCGGCACATGACCCGGATCTTTTTGAGCGCACGTTGCGCGTCAACCTGATGGGCAGTTTCAACTGCGCTAGCCAAGTGGCCGCCCGTATGGTGGCAGCCGATCCTCTGGGCAACGACGGCGCGCGCGGCGTGATCGTGAATACCGCCTCAGTAGCGGCGTTTGACGGGCAGATCGGCCAGTTGGCTTATGCTGCGTCTAAAGGTGGGATCGTGGCCATGACACTGCCGATGGCGCGCGATCTGGCGGACAAGGGCGTGCGTGTTTGTACAGTGGCACCCGGTTTGTTCCTGACGCCATTGCTTCATGAATTGCCTGAAGACGTGCAAGCCTCATTGGGCGCGCAGGTGCCGTTTCCGTCGCGGCTGGGCGATCCGGCGGACTTTGCGGCACTTGTTACGCATATCACGCAAAATCCGATGCTGAACGGCGAAGTAATACGCCTTGACGGAGCCATCCACATGGCGCCGCGGTAACGGTTTCCAAGGGGAGGGGGACCATGAATATCAAAGCAGATTTGGGCGACACGGATTTGTGGCAGCCAGAGTTCGAGATTGAAACACGGGCTGATGGCACCATTCTCATGCGTCAGACCGGCGATCTGACCGACTATCTTCCAACGTTAGCGGATTATCTCGATAAATGGGCCGACCAGACGCCAGATCAGCCTTGGATTGCGCGACGGGGTAAGGGCGGCGAGTGGGTCAAGATCACTTACGGGGCTGCCCGTGATCAGGCGCGCTGCATTGGGGGGGCGTTGCTGGCGCTGGGGTTGGGGCCGGACCGGCCTTTGTTAATCCTGTCGGAAAACAGTCTGGAGCATGCGCTGCTCGGCGCCGCCTGTTTCTATGTCGGTATCCCCTATGCGCCCGTTTCCCCTGCCTATTCGCTGGTGTCCAAGGATTACGGCAAGCTGCGGGATATCGCGACGACGCTCGCACCTGGTGCGATCTTTGCCGACAACGCCGCCGCCTTTGCTCCGGCACTCAAGGCCATTGCGGCTGAGGGGCGTCCTGTTTTGGCGGTGCGTGATGCTGTCGAAGGAGCAATCCTGTTCGAGGATCTTCTTAACGGCGACGCGGCACTGGCTGAAAAAGCGCGGCGTGAGGTTCGTAGCGACACCGTAGTGAAGTACCTGTTTACCTCCGGGTCGACCGGTTCCCAAAAGGGGGTGATCAACACCAACGGCATGATCTGCGCTATGGAAGCGATGGTGCGGGATTGCTACCGTTTCGTCACAAAGGCGCCGCCTGTGGTGCTGGATTGGGCCCCGTGGAACCATACTGCGGCGGGCAACAAGGTGTCATACCTGGTTTTGACCAATGGCGGCACCTACTACATTGACGACGGCAAACCGGCTCCGGGCAAGTTCGACGAGACGCTGCGCAACCTGCGGGACATCTCGTGTACATGGTACTTCAACGTGCCAATAGGGTGGGACATTCTGGTCGAGCAGCTTGAGCAGGACGATGTTCTGGCACAGACCTTTTTCAAAGATCTCAAGATGATGTTCTATGCGGGTGCTGGTATGGCGCAACACACATGGGACCGTCTGCGCGCTATTGGTCGCAAGACCACCGGGCGTGAAGTGTTGTTGTCCACATCCCTGGGTGCAACGGAAACCGCACCATTCGCGCTGTCCTGCACCGACGTGCAAGAGAAATCCGGCAATGTCGGCGTGCCCGCCAAAGGCCTGTCGATGAAGTTGGTGCCCAATGGCGGCAAGCTGGAACTGCGCCTGAAAGGGCCGAACATCACGCCGGGCTATTACGGCGATGCAGACAAGACCCGTCAGGCGTTCGACGACGAGGGGTATTACTGCATGGGCGACGCGTTGCGCCCGGCGGATCCGAACGATCTGACCAAGGGGTTCTTTTTCGACGGGCGTGTGGCTGAGAATTTCAAGCTGAGCACCGGCACATGGGTGGCTGTCGGCGTCGTGCGCGCGGCGTTGGTTGATGCGATGGATGGATTGATCCGTGATGCGGTTATCACTGGTGAAAACGCGACCGAGCTGGGGGCGTTGGTGTTGTTGTCCGAGCGTGCGGCAAAGATGCCCAAGGGCGATTTACGGACTGCGTTGGCAGATAAGCTGGAACAGGCTGCAAAAGCGGCGACTGGGTCGGCAAGTCGTGTGCGGCGCATTTTGGTGCTCACCGACACGCCCAGCTTTGACAAGGGCGAGATCACTGAGAAAGGATCGCTGAACCAGCGGGCGATGCGCAGCAATTTCGCAGGCGCAGTGCAGCAGTTGTACGCAGATGGTCCGGGTGTGATTGCGGTCTGATCTTCGCCTTGTTGGCGCATCAGGTCACAGTGCGTCAATCACCCAGACCAGCCAGAGGGTTATCGGCGGGAAAGCCGCGAGAATGATCACGCGGACCATGTCAGTCAGGACAAATGGCAAAGCGCCCTTGTAGGTTTGACCGATTGGCGTTTCCCTCGCCATCGAGTTGATGATGAACAAATTCATCCCAACGGGGGGCGTGATCAATCCGACTTCTACC
Organism: Marivita sp.; assembly: GCF_965656765.1. GTDB lineage: Bacteria > Pseudomonadota > Alphaproteobacteria > Rhodobacterales > Rhodobacteraceae > Marivita. Next base: position 17,170 of record NZ_CBFHLV010000014.1, read on the forward strand.
ACGATCAGAACAAGGATGCCGAACCACAGACCAAAGTCATTCGCGCTCATACCGAAGTCGAGGACGGACATGATTGGAAAAATGATGGGTACAGTCAGAAGGACCATCGACAGGCTGTCCATCACGCATCCAAAGACAAGATACATCAGCAGAACGATGGTCAGGACGAACCATGGTGAAAAGCCCTGATCCCCAACCCAGACAGATGCGTTCTGCGGCAATTGAGTGAGCGACAGGAAGTTGTTGTAGATGCCTGCGCCAAGGATGATGAGAAAGATCATTGCCGAGGATGCCGCTGTCGACAGGATCGCCTGATTGAGCTTGGACCAGCTCATTTGGCCAGAAGCCAGCGCGATCACACCAGTGCCGGTGGCGCCTACGGCGGCGGCTTCGGTTGGGGTGAAGATACCGGCATAGATGCCGCCTACGACAGCGACGAAAATCAGGATCACGGGCCAGACCTGACCCAGCGCAGTCAGGCGTTCGCCCCACGGCACGCGGTCTTTGACAGCAGCGCTGTTGGGCGACACGCGGACCCAGACAGAAATCGCAACCATATAGCCGATGGCGGCCAAGATGCCCGGGATCAGCGCTGCGACAAACAGCTTCTCGATATTCTGTTCCGCGAGGATCGCGTAGATCACAAGAATGACTGAGGGTGGGATCAAGATGCCGAGCGTACCCCCAGCGGCAAGCGCGCCTGTGGCCAATGATCCGGGATAGCCATAGCGGCGCAGCTCGGGCAAGGCGACCTGTCCCATCGTGGCAGCGGTGGCCAGTGACGATCCGCAGATTGCACCGAAGCCTGCACATGCGCCAACGGCTGACATGGCAACGCCGCCCTTGCGATGACCCAGAAAGCTTTCGGCGGCGCGGAAGAGGGCGGCGGACATGCCCGATAGTGTCGCGAATTGGCCCATCAGCAGAAACAGCGGGATAATCGAGAAGGAGTAGTTGGAAAACGTGCCGTAAGTGAGTGTCTTCAGTTGGTTCAGCGTCATCATTGATGACCCGATCACCAAATAGGTGCCGCCGACACCCACACCAATCATCGCCAGCGCGATGGGTGCGCGCAGGAACACAAGGACCAGAAGGACCGGGAAAGACCAGAGGGCGAGTTCGATATTGGTCATGCTGTGTATGTCCTAGTCCGGTAGTCCGGCGATGCGCCGACCGGACCGCACCACGCAAAAGGACGCCACAAGAATAAAGCCGACGGCGCCGACAAGGCTGGCGGCATAGCCTTGCCAGACCGGGATTTGCGCAATCAGGGTGGTTTCGCCAAAAGACAGTTTGTCCCGCATACCGAGATAAAGTCGCCACGTGCCAACGGTTGCCACCACCAGCATCGCCAGATTGAACAGCAGATCAAGAAACCGGTCCATCGTCCGAGGCATCACGGGTTGAAACAAATCGACCCGTGCGTGCGCTTCGGTGAATTGAGCCCAGGGGAGAAAAGCAAAGATCGCGGCAGCCATGCCAATTTCTGTCATGTCATAGATGCCGCGGATCGGACCGATGCCAAGATCGAACGGCACCAAAGCGCGTCCGGCAATCGACACACAGGTCAACACAATCACGCACAAAAGAACTGCGCCACCCGCAAGTGCGAGGACTTTTGCTATAAGCTCGATAATGATGTGAAGTCGCCGGTACATTCCACCCCCAAAGAACGGGGGCCGCTTGGGACGGCCCACCGTTTTTGTCTGCTCGAAATGATTAACCGCCGTGTTTGGCGATCAGGGATTTGGCCTGTTCGATCAGGGCCGCGCCATCAATGCCCTTGGCATCCATGTCTGCAATCCAGCGCTCGATCACCGGTTGAGACGCTGCCTTCCAACGTGCGACCTCGGCCTCGTCCAGTGTGACGATTGTGTTGCCTGCTTCTTCGGCAATCGCCTTGGCCGGGGCGTCCATGTCCCACATCACCTGCGTCGCAAACGCCGACAGCTTGGCGCCCGATTCCGCATCGAGGATCGCGCGCAGATCGTCAGGCAGGGCTTCGTACTTGGCCTTGTTCATCACCAAAACGATTGCGGCGGTATAGAGTGATTCATCGCCCGAGAATTCGGTGTGGTTGCTCACCAGTTCCGACAGACGGATCGCGGTGGTGACTTCCCACGGGATCACGGTTGCCTTGACGACGCCTTTGGACAGCGCCTCGGGAATCGCGGGCAAGGGCATGCCAACCGGTTCTGCGCCCAGTTCGGCCATCAGATCATTGATGATCCGGGTCGGTCCGCGCAAGGTGAGTCCTTTCATGTCCTCGAGGCTGGACACGCCATCCGTCGAATGAATGAGGCCGGGGCCGTGAACCCATGCGCCAAGAACCTTCACATCCTTGTATTCGTTGCTCTGGAAGTCGGTCTCGACCATTTCCCAATATGCCTTGGCCGTCGCGACCGGATTGGTCATCATAAACGGCAGTTCGAACACTTCTGTGCGCGGGAAGCGGCCCGGGGTGTAGCCGACAACCGTCATGGACAAATCGACCACACCATCGCGCGCCTGATCCATCAGTTCGGGCGGGCGTCCGCCAAGCGACATGGCATCGAAATGTTCAATCTTGATGCGCCCATCCGACGCTTCTTCGACCTGCGCGGCCCAAGGTTTCAGGATCTGCGCGGGTACCGGAGCGGGCGGCGGCAGGAACTGGTGCAGTCGCAGTGTCACATCTTGTGCGTAGGCTGCACTGGACACGGCAAGTGCTGCTGCGGCCCCAAGCAGGGCGCCTTTCAAAAAGGGTCGTCTTTCCATGGTAAATCCTCCCAGATTTGTCGTGTTTGACCGTGTTATCTTTCAAAACACTCCGTTGCATTAGATCGGTTCAAGCAAGGAGCGGAATGTCACCATTGGTCAGGTGGTGGTACTTTACGTGCATTCACGATGTCTCATCGCGTCTTGCGTTGGCTCTGATCGCCAAGTTTTTCGGTGCAATCCTATTTCCTGAAGTTTGGTTCTCGTTTCTCAAGAAAGGCGCGTAGCCCTTCTTTTGCGCCGTCAGAGGTTTGGCACATCGCGGCAGCAAGGCTTTCAGTGAATAGCCCATCGGCGCGCGACATGTCTCCGATCCGCGAAATGGCATTGATCATCAGATAGTTCGAAAAAGGCGCATTGTCGGCGATCTTGCGCGCGAGTTTTTGCGCCAGTGGCAGGCCTTCGCCGTCGGCCACAGAATAGTGGGCGAGCCCAAGCGACACCGCGTCGTCAGCGCCATAGTTGCGGCCGGTCAACATCATCTCGCGCATCCGGTCTGCGCCAATGATCCGGCCGACGCGCACAGTCGCACCGCCTCCGACAAAGATGCCGCGACGCCCCTCAGGTAGTTGGAAACGCGCAGTGGGTTCGGCGATGCGCACATGGGTCGAGGCCGCAATTTCAAGCCCGCCTCCGATTACAGCGCCTGTCAGAACCGAAATGACCGGCAGACCGCTGTATTCGATCAGGTCGGACACACGATGCCAGTTGCGGGAATGGTGCACACCTTCGACAGGTTCGCGCTGCTCGTGTTCGGCTAGGTCCAGGCCAGAACAGAAATGCCCGCCTTCTCCGCGCAGGATGACCGCATTCACGCCTTCGGGGGGATGCGAGAAGAACGTATCAAGGGCATCGATCAGCGCGTCATTCATCGCATTGCGCTTTTCCGGACGGTCGAAAACTACGGTTGCGATATCGCCCGAAATCTCAACACGTGTGACTGCATCCCGCTGTGCCGTGCCATCGTGCATACGATTACCCTCATGTCCAAATCACTTTTGTTGTATATGTAAACGGTTTTGCTGTATAGCGTTTTTCGAGTTTGGGTGTTTCTTACTGCGGGAGAGCAGACATGGTTGATTTTTCCAAGGTACAAGCCATTGATTTTCATACACATGCGGAAGAGCCCTGCAATCAGTGTCGTGATGATGGCTACAATGAATTTCAAACGGGTATGGCGGCCTATTTCAAGAATCCAGCCGGTGCGGAGGGCATGTTGCCCACTGTTCAGGACACCGCACAATACTATCGCGAGCGAGAGATTGCGGCGGTTATCTTTCCGGTCGATGCCGAACGCGAAACTGGGTTTCGCCGCTATTCGAACGAAGAAGTGGCGCAGCTTTGCGCTGAAAATGATGACATTCTGATCCCGTTCGCGTCGATTGATCCGCACAAAGGCAAGGCCGGTGCGCGCGAAGTGCGACGGTTGGTGCGCGAATTTGGTGTTCGGGGGTTCAAGTTTCACCCCACCATGCAGGGATTTTATCCGAATGACCGCGAAGCCTGCTATACCGTCCTTGAAGCTTGCGCCGAAGAGGGCGTGATCACTCTTTTCCATACCGGTCAAACCGGCGTCGGCTCGGGTATGCGCGGCGGCATGGGGATGAGGCTCAAGTATTCAAATCCGATGTATCTCGATGATGTCGCGGTGGATTTCCCGGACATGCCCATCGTTCTGGCGCATCCCAGCTTTCCCTGGACGGAAGAAGGGTTGGCAGTCGCTCAGCACAAGCCGAACGTCTATTTTGATATGTCGGGATGGTCGCCAAAATATTTTCCCGAGATCTTTGTCAAATATGCCAATTCAATCCTGAAGAAGAAGATGTTGTTTGGGTCGGACTGGCCTGCATTGACACCCGATCGCTGGCTCAAGGATTTTGCCGATGCGCCCTTCAAAGACGAAGTGCGTCCCTTGATACTTAAGGAAAACGCGCTGCGCTTGCTGGGTGAAACTGGAACGGCCGGCTGATCCATGATCGATTTCACTGCGCCGACAGATGATATTTTGTTCTCGCTGCGTCACGTCGCTGGGGCAGAGTCGGTGGCTGCGTGGGACGATATGCTGGTCGCCGATGTGCTTGGCCATTTCGCGAAGTTCGCTGAAGGCGTGCTTGCTCCGTTGAACGCAGTCGGAGATGTGCAGGGCGCACGGCTTGAAAATGGGCGCGTGCGGATGCCGGATGGGTTTGCAGACGCCTACCAACAATTGGTTGATGGTGGCTGGCAAGGCCTAACAGCGCCCGAACGGTTTGGCGGGATGGCGCAATCGGCGTTGGTGGCAGTGGGTGTGTCTGAGATTTTTTCAGGAGCGAACCATGCGATGCAGATGGTGTGCAACCTGGTGCCGGGTGCTATAGACACGCTTCTGCATTTTGGAACACCTGCGCAACAAGAGACGTGGATTCCCCAGCTGGCGGCGGGTGATGTGTTGTCGACCATGTGCCTTACCGAGGCAGGCGCGGGATCTGACCTGTCGCAAATCCGCTGTAAGGCAATTCGGGACGGGCAGGATTGGCGTCTGGACGGTGAGAAAATCTTTATCTCTGGCGGTGATCAGGACATGTCCGATGGTGTACTGCATCTGGTTCTGGCACGCAGTGGCCCGCCGAAGGACGGGCTGAAAGGATTGTCGCTGTTCCTGTGTCCGGCTGCAGGGGGTGTCAGTGTCACGCGGATTGAGGACAAGCTGGGCCTACATGCGTCGCCAACCTGTCATATGACGTTCGATCAGGCGAGGGCCGAGCTGATCGGTGCAAAAGGGGACGGTCTGCGCGCGATGTTCACGGTCATGAACCATGCGCGTCTTGATGTTGCGCTGCAGGGCGTTGGCCACGCCGCGCGCGCATCGCAGATTGCAAGAGCTTACGCGACAGATCGCAAGCAAGGGCGCCGCAAGGATGGCGGCCCGGCGCGGCTTTCGGATCATGCAGATGTGCAGCGCATGTTGGAAGAACAGGCGTCTTTGGCAATGGGCGCGCGGGCAATGTGCCATGTGGCGTTTGTCGAAATGGAAAAGGCGGATCGGCCCGATCTGGTCGCTTTCCTTACCCCTTTGTGCAAGGTGTTCTGTTCGGAGGCGGGCATTCGAGCAGCGGACCTCGGGATACAAATCCTGGGTGGGTATGGATATCTTAACGAATATCATTTGGGTCAGATTTGGCGCGATGCGCGGATCACGTCAATTTATGAAGGTGCAAATGGCATTCACGAACGCAGCCTTGCGACACGCGGGCTGCGGGGAGCAGGCGCAGATCAGTTCGCGGAAATGATCCGTGAGCTTGGTCGGGGATCGGACTGGGTGCTCGCAGATTTGGCCGATTGGGTCGAATGGCGTGAACAAATGCGGGCCAGCGACGATCCCGAAATTCAGGCGCATCGGTTTGTTCAGGCGACTGCGCAGCTTTATTTTCGGGCATGTTGGGCGAAATGCGAGGCCGTAGCGGACGAAAACCCCATGCCAGATTGGGTCAGGCATTTAGCCGCCCAAGTGCTTAATTCGTAAAGAGCGCCCTGTAGTCACTAGGGGTTTGCCCGCGCGCGGCGCGAAACCGTTTCGAGAAATAGGACGGGTCGATAAAGCCAAGTCGATATCCGACTTCTGATACTGGCAGTTGGGTGAATGCCAGCAGGCGACTGGCTTCTTGCATGCGCCGTTGTTCGATGTACGCGGTCGCGCCCAAGCCGGTTGCGGCACGGCACAGGCGGCTGAGATGGCCGGTGCTGATCGACAATGCGCTTGCATAGTCTGATGCAGACCAGCTTTCGGACAGGTTTTGCGATATCAGATCGTCCAGTGCAAAGAGGCGGGCATGTTTCGGGTTTTGATCATCCGTGCGGGCAGGAAACTGCGTTTCGGCCAGTTTGGCGAGCACGGAATGTGCCATGCCTACAACCTGTTGTGCGCGAAATGGGCTGGTCCCCGCGACGGTGTCGCGCAAAAGGTGGGTCAACCGTTTCAAGGGCTTGCTGATCGGCCCGACAAACGGATGTGACAGGGTTGTCAGGATCTCGTCGGTGCCCGGCGAGATGGTTCGGACGACGCTGACGGGGAAGGAAAAAATCTTACCCTGAGATCCGGGTTCGAAAATAAACTCATGCACGCAATGCTCTGGAATATAGAGGAAACCACCTTCTGCCACCATGTGCTGCGTTCCATCCACGGTTGCGTCGATCCAGCCAGACATCACCATGAAAAGTTGCGACATTTGGCGATGTCTGTGTGGCAGGATGCGCCAGTCATGGATCGGGGCGCGAACCGAGAAATCCTCGAAATGGATCACATCGGGAAACTGATCCTCTTCGCCATATAGCCCAAAGGCCGGAATGATGTTTTGTGCACACATGTTCGATTATTACCATGTCTCGCTCTTTGGTGCCATTATCTGATGCGACCTGACGGCCTACCAATGGCGTTACCGTGGGAGGAACACCGTCATGAAAACTGAAGTTGCCATCATCGGGGGGGGACCCTCTGGTCTGCTGTTGTCCCAATTGCTTAACAAGGCAGGGGTGGCGACTGTAGTTCTTGAACGCGCCACGCGCGACCATGTATTGTCGCGTATCCGCGCGGGTGTGCTTGAGGCCGGAACGGTTCAGATGCTGCGCGAAGCGGGTGTTGCTGACCGGATGGCGCGCGAGGGCATTCCGCATGAAGGCTGCTATCTGACTGACGATGACCTGATGGTTCATATCAATTTCGAGGAACTGACCGGCACATCTGTCATGGTTTATGGCCAGACTGAAGTCACAACTGACCTGTACAACGCGCAGGACTCGATCGGCGCGACGATTGTGCATGGCGTCGAGGATGTTGTGATCCATGATGCCAATAGCGATGCGCCTTACGTCGAATACACGGTGGACGGTGCGCGCACCCGACTAGACTGCGCCTACGTGGCCGGGTGTGACGGGTTTCACGGGGTCAGTCGCAAGACGATCCCCGAAGACAAGCGCCGTGAATTTGAGAGGGTCTATCCGTTTGGCTGGCTTGGTGTGCTGTCGCGGACCCGCCCGGCTCATGAAGAGCTCATCTATGCCAATTCATCCAATGGTTTCGCGCTGGCGTCGATGCGCAACGAGAACCTCAGTCGTTATTACGTGCAGGTCCCGTTGACGGACAAGGTTGAAGAATGGAGCGATGAGCGGTTCTGGAGCACGCTGAAATCCTGTCTGCCTTCCGAGGTTGCAAACAATATGGAAACTGGTCCGTCGATTGAGAAATCAATCGCGCCGTTGCGGTCTTTTGTCAGTGAACCGCTGCGTTGGGGACGGTTGTTTCTGGTTGGTGACGCAGCGCACATCGTGCCGCCAACCGGCGCGAAGGGGCTGAACCTTGCCGTGTCGGATGTGCATTATTTATATCAAGCGCTGATCGATGCTGTGAAGAAAGACGACACAGCCGGAATTGATGCTTATTCGGAACGCGCGCTTTTACGGATTTGGAAGGCGATGCGCTTTAGCTGGCAGATGACAACGATGCTGCACCACTTTGACGGCGAAGATAGCTTTGCCGCACAAATGCGGAAATCTACGCTGCGCCACCTGTCGCAATCAGAAACCGCGCGGCGTGATTTGGCCGAGAATTATATCGGGTTGCCGTTCTAGGATTTGCTTTGACCCAACGGTCGTAAATCAGTCCGGGCGTTCTCTAACGCGCGGATCAACCCCGTTTGTTCGTCGGTCAGTACGCCGTCCGAACGCATCGAGATGCCAATGGGCCCGCCGCGCAGGTCGTTGCCAAGCGGCAAAGCGCGCAGTGTGCCAGCATCCAGTTCGTCTTCGACCACACCGCGCGAGATGAACCAGACGGCATCGGACGATTGCACCACGCGCCGCCCAAAGGCGAGAGATACGGATTCGAACGCCGCGCTTTGCGAAGTGACGCCATGCCGCGACAGAAGGGCCCGCACCAATGGCGCAATCACGGCTCCGGGGGGCGGCAAGAGCAGCGGGTAGCCTTCCAACGCCCCCATCGGTTGATCCGTATCAATCAATGAATGGCCCGGACGCACTACTGCTGCGATGTCTTCGGAATAAAGGTGGTGAAACGACAGGTGCTGCATCACCTCCGCATTACCCATGCGCCCGACCACCAGATCAAGACTGCTTTCGCGCAGTTGCGACATCAACAACCAGTTCGGGCCGGTGCTGACCCTAAGCAGGCAATTCGGATGGCTGTCGCGAAACGCCAATGCCGCGCGGGGCATCAGTGATGTGGCGGCGGTCGGCAGAACCCCGACAGACAGGCGGGTAATCTGCGATGGCGTGTCCATGACAAGCGATTGCGCGCGCGACAGTTCTGCCATCGCGGCCCCCGCATGCTGTTGAAACACGCGCCCCACACTGGTGAGCGCCAGCCTGCGGTGGGTGCGGTCGAACAGGGGTTTGCCAAGGATGTCCTCAAGTTCGCGTATGGTTTTTGATGCTGCGGGCTGCGAGACATTCAGCACTCCCGCTGCCGCCGAAAGCGACCCGAGACGCGCAGTTTCCAGAAAACACCTTAAATGGCGAATGCGGATGCGATGATCGACCATGCATAACCTATGGGTTAAATGATTGATGGTAGATTATAATTTTAAGCCGCGAAAAGAAATGCGAAACAAAGGGCCTAGGAGATTTGCCAGAATGAGAACGATTACGTCGAACGGTGCTACATTGAATGTGCGCGTGGATGGCCCGGACAATGGCCCCGTCGTCCTGTTCGCCAATTCGCTTGGCACGGATTTGCGCGTTTGGGAATTGTTGCTGCCGCATTTGCCAAGTGACCTGCGGATTGTGCGATATGACAAGCGAGGACATGGCCTTTCGGATTGCCCTGACGCGCCTTACAAGATCGACACGCTTGTTTCCGACGCAGAGGCGGTGATTGACGCGCTGGGCTTGACCGACGTGATCTTTGTCGGACTGTCCATCGGGGGCCTGATCGGGCAGGGCCTTGCGGCCCGCCGTCCAGACGCGATCCGCGCGCTCGTGTTGATGGACACGGCTGCCAAGATCGGGTCGCCTGGGATGTGGCAAAACCGGATCGTTACGTTGCAGACCGATGGCATGGGGTCGATGGTCGACGGCATCTTGGACCGCTGGTTCGCGCCTGAGATGCGCAATGATCCAACACGTCTTTCCCCTTGGCGCAACATGCTTTTGCGCACTCCGCTTGAGGGTTACGTCGGCTGTTGTGCCGCGATCGCCGAGGCCGATTTCACCGAAAGCACGTCGCAACTGACGTTGCCTGTCATGGCGATGGCCGGGTCCGAGGACGGATCGACAACGCCAGAGATAGTGCAAGCCACAGCCAGCCTATGCAACGCGGCGTTCCATGTCGTTGCCGGCGCTGGGCACCTGCCATGTGTTGAGGCTCCGGAGGCTGTAGGCGCTTTAATCACTGATTTCCTTAAGGAGGTGCGCCATGTCTGACCGTTTCGATCAAGGGATGAAGACCCGGCGCGAGGTTCTTGGTGACGCCCATGTGGACCGCGCCGAGGCTGCTAAGACGGACTTCGATCTGCCGTTCCAGACGTTGATCACCGAAGGGGCGTGGGGCACGGTGTGGTCATCGGACAAGATCAGCCGACGGGAACGGTCGATGCTGACATTGGCGCTTTTGGCGGCTACGGGAAATTTCGAAGAAATCCCGATGCACATCCGCGCTACTGCCCGCACCGGTGCCAGTAAAGAGGACGTGATGGAAGTGTTCCAACATGTTGCGATCTATGCAGGCGTGCCCAAAGCCAACCACGCCATCAAGCTGGCCAAACAGACTTATGCAGAAATGGAGACATCCCATGACTGAAACTGCCGCATTGATGCCCCGCCGCCGCGACGTGCATCCGGATCCGTATTACCCCGATTACAAAACGTCGCTGACGCGGTCTCCGTCACTGCCACTGTTGTCGATGGAATCGACGCCAAGCGAAGAAACCGGACCACGGTTTGGACATAACCAGTTGGGTGCGCTCGATAATAACCTGATCAGCAACTACACGCAGGGCAAGGCGCTGGCGGTGGGCGAACGCATCCGTGTGCATGGTCGGGTTTTGGATGAAACCGGTCGCCCGGTGCCGCAAACTCTGGTCGAGATTTGGCAAGCCAACGCAGGCGGACGTTATAGGCATATCAAGGACACATATTTCGCGTCGCTTGATCCTAATTTTGGCGGCTGCGGTCGCACCATCACCGATGATAACGGCTATTATGAGTTCATGACGATCCGTCCGGGGGCGTACCCCTGGCCGAACCGCGCCAATGACTGGCGGCCGATGCACATTCACTTCTCGATCTTCGGTCATGCCTTTGGCCAGCGCCTCATCAGCCAGATGTATTTTCAAGGTGATCCCCTGATCGACCTGTGCCCGATTGCCGCCACCGTGCGCGATCGGAGCCAGCTTGATAGGCTTGTGGCGCCTCTGGATATGCAGAACTCGCGCGGCATGGACTATCTCGCCTACAAGTTCGACATTGTGCTGCGCGGACGGCGTCAGACTATGTTCGAAAACAAGCCGGAAGGGATGTAAGACATGACACAACCGCTTGATATTTTAGTGGAAACAGCCAGCCAAACCGCTGGTCCTTATGTCCATATCGGCTGCATCCCGACCTTTGCCGGGGTCGAGGGCGTCTATCCCGAAGACCTTGGCCTGAGCCCGATCGAGGACGGCGCGAAGGGCGAAGTCATTACCATTGTTGGGTCGATCTATGACGGCACCGGCTGGGCGATGCGCGACGCCATGTTCGAAAGCTGGCAAGCCGATGCGGCGGGTGTGTATCCTGGTCAGGATGGGGCAGATCCCAAGGTTTCTGGTTTTTGTCGCTTTGCAGCCGACAAGGACACAGGCGAGTACACGCTTCGGACCATCAAGCCGGGGTCGGTGAAGGGCCGGAACGGTCAGGTGTTCGCACCGCACATCTCGATCTGGATTGTGGCACGTGGGATAAACATCGGCCTCAACACCCGCATCTATTTCGACGACGAAGACAACAGCGCCGATCCGCTGTTGGCCCGCATCGAACAGCGCCCGCGCGTGGATACTCTAGTTGCCAAGAAAACTGACGATGGCACCTATCGGTTCGATATTCGGCTTCAAGGCGAAGGCGAAACGGTGTTTCTTGACCTCTGATGACAGGCATCTTTGACCATCCGTGGCTATCTGGCCTGTTTGCTGATGACGAAATCGCTGAACTTTGGTCCGCCGAGTCGCAGCTTGCGCATATGATGGCGTTTGAGGCGTCATGGTCGCGGCACGGCCATCTTGCTGGCTTGTGGTCCGAAGCGGATGGTGCTGCGGCGGCATCGGCTATTTTGGCGGTGCGCCTTGCACCTGACGCATTGCGGAAAGGGACGGGACAAGACGGGGTTTGTGTTCCCGCTTTGGTGCGTTTGCTGAAGGACCAAACCGGGGCTACTGCGATCCACAAAGGGGCCACGTCGCAAGATGTGATCGACACGGCGACGGTCATGTCTCTGATCCCCAGCCTTGACTTGATCGACAAACGTTTGGAACGTGTTGCGTCTGAGCTTCACGCGATTGAAACCCGATTTGGTGAGAGGCCGCTCATGGGCCGAACACGGATGCAGGCCGCGATGCCGATCACCGTTGCGGATCGGATAAGGACATGGCGGTTACCGCTTCTTGCACATCGCGACCGGCTTGCTCAAATGCGCCCGCGTATCGGACAGGTTCAGATTGGCGGCGCTACTGGTGACCGTGCAGTGCTGGGCCATGGCGTAGATGCGTTCTGCGACGCAGTTGCCAAAGATCTTGACCTCAGCACCACTCCGCACAGCTGGCATGCCATGAGGGATGGGATGGCCGAAGCAGCATCGCTATTGTCGCTGATCACCGGTACGCTGGGCAAAATGGGCCAGGATATCTGCCTTATGGCGCAACAGGGCATCGACGAGGTGACGATCGAAGGCGGGGGCGGATCATCAGCCATGCCGCACAAGCAGAACCCGGTTCAGGCCGAACTGCTTGTCACACTCGCGCGTTTTAATGCTGTACAGGTGTCGGGTATGCATCACGCGCTGATCCACGAACAGGAACGGTCGGGTGCTGCGTGGTCGCTGGAATGGATGCTGTTGCCACAGATGGTCAAGGCAGCTGGACGCGCGCTTTCCGTTGCGTCAACGCTTGCAAGCCAAGTCGTAGAGATAGGCAGTCCACGTTCATTGCGCTAGGCTTGTCAGCGCCGTAAGTCACTAAAAATACTGGAAAGAAATGCATGTTGGAAAACAGGGTGATCATCGCGGGAGGCGGGATTGCAGGTCTAGCACTTGGACTGACGCTGCATCAGATCGGGGTGCCTTTCACCGTGTTCGAGTCAGCCAAAGAAATGCGGCCTTTGGGCGTCGGTATCAATCTCCAGCCCAACGCAATACGCGAGCTTTTCGATCTGGGGATCACATCTGAAGCTTTGGATAAGGTGGGTCTTCCTGCCGAGGAATGGGCGCTGGTCGGGCTGAATGGGCGCGAGGTGTATGCAGAACCGCGTGGGCTGGGTGCAGGGTACAACTGGCCACAATACGCCGTGCATCGCGGCCAATTGCACATGCTGCTTTATGATACGCTGATCGAACGGGCTGGGCCGGATGCGGTGCAGCTTGGTGCAAAGGTCACCTCCTACACTAAGGATGGCGCTGGCGTGGTGGCGCAGATTCAGGTCGACGGCCAAAGTCGGACAGAGGCGGGAGCGCTGTTGGTCGCCGCCGATGGCATCCACTCGGCGATCAGGGCGCAGATGTACCCCGATCAACCGCCGATCCATTGGGGTGGCGCCGTGATGTGGCGGGGTACTGTGCGGGCCGAGCCGTTGCGCACCGCGTCTTCATTCGTTGGGCTTGGCACGCATCGGCATCGCATGGTGATCTATCCAATTTCCAAACCTGACGAGACCGGCAAAGCTTTGGTGAACTGGATTGCCGAAGTGACGATGGACGATGCGGATGGCTGGCAGCAGGATGGCTGGTTCAAACCAGTCGAAATTGACGAGTTCATCCACCATTTCGAGGACTTTCGATATGATTGGCTTGACGTGCCAGAGATGCTCCGCGCTGCTGACTGCGCCTATGTGAATCCGATGATTGACCGCGATCCAGTGCCAAGCTGGGTTGATGGCCCGGTCGCTTTGATGGGCGATGCGGCGCATGCAATGTACCCAACCGGATCAAATGGGGCCAGTCAGGCTTTCGTGGACGCGCGTGTGATTGGGGCGAAGGTGTTGGAGCATGGGTTGAATGAAGCGGCCCTTGCAGCCTATGACGCACAACTGTGCGGTCCGGTTTCTGAACTCGTGTTGCGCAATCGTGGGGCAGGGCCGTTCGGGCTCCTTAACCTTCTAAACGAACGATGCGGCGGTGTTTTCGACGATATCGAAGACGTGATCCCCTCTGCTGAACGCGCTGATTTCATGGCGAAATACAAAGCGGCTGCTGGGTTCGCGATCGAAACCCTCAACGCTGCTGACCCCACGATACCAAAAGGTGCGCGTTTGAACGGCTGACTTGCATTTGGGGCCAGTTCGAAGGCCTTATGCCATCCAATCGACGTTCTGAACCGGAGTCATCCCAATGCCCGACGCCTATATCTGCGACTATATCCGGACGCCCATTGGACGATACGGCGGTGCTTTGGCATCCGTCAGGGCGGATGACCTGGCGGCGGTGCCTTTGGCGGCGCTCGCAGCGCGGAACCGGTCGCTTGATTTGTCGGCCATCGACGAAGTGATCCTCGGCTGCGCCAATCAGGCGGGCGAAGACAATCGAAACGTCGCGCGCATGGCAGTGCTGCTCGCTGGCTATCCCGACACGGTGCCCGGGACAACAATGAACCGGCTGTGCGGATCGGGAATGGATGCGGTTCTCGCGGCGACCCGTGCGATCAAGGCAGGTGAGGCTGATTTGATCATTGCCGGCGGCGTCGAAAGCATGACCCGTGCGCCGTTTGTCATGCCCAAGGCACAACAAGCGTTCGCCCGGCAGAATGACGTCTACGACACCACCATTGGCTGGCGGTTTGTGAACCCTGTTCTGAAAGTGCAGTACGGTATAGATTCCATGCCAGAGACCGCCGAGAACGTAGCTGAAGAGTTCCGCGTAACTCGCGAAGATCAGGATGCTTTTGCGCTGCGCAGCCAGCAAAGGGCAGGCGGTGCTCAGGAAAAAGGCCGTCTGGCGGAAGAGATCACGCCGGTGACGATTCCGTGCCGTAAGGGGGATCCTGTAATTGTTGATACAGACGAACACCCACGTCCGGCGACGACCGAAGAAGACCTTGCTCGTCTCAAACCCTTTGTGCGCGAAGGCGGGACCATAACAGCGGGCAATGCATCAGGCGTGAACGACGGCGCTGCTGCCCTAATCATTGCGTCCGAGACGGCGGTCCGAGAACATGAATTGACCCCGATTGCCCGTGTATTGGGTGGGGCGTCCATCGGCGTTGCGCCGCGCATCATGGGGATCGGGCCTGCGCCAGCGTCTGAAAAGCTGATGGCGCGGCTGGGTTTGCGGCAAAGCGACTTTGACGTGATCGAGCTGAACGAGGCTTTTGCATCACAGGGGCTGGCGACACTTCGGCGCCTTGGAATTGCAGATGACGATCGGCGTGTGAATCGCAACGGTGGGGCCATCGCACTGGGGCATCCGCTTGGCATGTCCGGGGCACGGATCACTGGGTCTGCGGCCCTTGACCTGCGGTCCGGGCAAAAGGCGCTCGCCACGATGTGTATCGGCGTCGGGCAGGGGATCGCGATTGCAATTGAGGCGGCGGGCTAGAACGCCCAGCCGCAGTTTGCCTAGATCAGCATGTTGCGCGGATCACCGATAAGCTTGGCATAATGCGACAGGAACCTTGCGGCGTCAGCACCATTGATCACTCGGTGATCATAAGACAGGTCCAACGGCACCATCGGCACAGGGCGCGGGGTGTCACCGTCCCAAACCGTAATGGTCTCGGTGCGCGTGATGCCAAGGATCGCGACCTCGGGCGGATTAACGATGGGCGTGAACGCTGTGCCACCGATACCGCCCAGATTGGTGATCGTCATAGACGCGCCACCCATCTCATCGGGTTTGATTTTGCGGGCCTGTGCGCGGGCCGCAAGGTCTGCAATCTCAGCTCCGATTTGCCATAACCCCTTGCTGTCCGCGTCGCGGACCACCGGCACCATGAGGCCATGTGGCGTGTCGACCGCAATGCCAATGTGGACATAGTTTTTGAGGTATAGCGTTTCGCCATCTGCCGACAACGAGGTATTGAACTTGGGAAACGCCTTCAGGCACCGGGCCAAGGCGGCTACGTGGAACGCCAGCGCGGTCAACTTAATGCCGCGCGACTGTGCTTCGGATTTGAGGCTTTGGCGGAACGCCTCAATGCTGCTTACATCAGCGCGATCGTGATGCGTGACCGCTGGGATCAAGGCCTGCGCCGCCGCCAAATTGCGGGCGGCAACCCGGGCAAAGCGGCTCATCGGCTCTTCGGTCACGGACCCGTATTGGCTGTGATCGACATCCCAATAGGATGTGTCACCAGCTGTTGCCAAAGCGGCTGCTGGACCGCCATCGAGGTCCTCTGGGCCAATGGTCTTGCGCCCAAGCTTTTTCGCGAGCGCTTCAATCTCGACGCCTTTCTCGCGGGCGAGGCGCCGGGTGGCGGGGCTTGCAACGAAGTCTGCCATGTCTGCTCCTTTACCAGCTTGCCGAGATGTATTGCGTTTCCATGAACTCGAGCATGCCTTCATGCCCGCCTTCGCGCCCAAGGCCCGATTGCTTAGTTCCACCAAAGGGTGCCGCCGGGTCGCTGACGAGGCCACGGTTCAATCCGACCATGCCATAATCCAGCCGTTCACAGACCTGAAGTGCGCGTTTGAAATCGGCGGAAAACACATAAGCGACAAGGCCATACTCGGTGTTGTTCGCGCGTTGGATGACCTCTTCCTGATCTTTGAATGTCTGGATCGCGGCAACGGGTCCAAAGATTTCGTCCTGCACACAATCGGCGTCCTCGGATACGTTCGACAGCACAGTCGGCGGATAGTAGAAACCTTTGCCTTCGGGCGTTGTTCCGCCGCATTCGACTTTGGCCCCTTTGGCAACGGCATCGGCAACGAATTCGGCTACCTTGTCGCGGGTATCGGCATTGACCAGAGGGCCGACATCAACACTAGGGTCAGTGCCGTTACCCACCTTGAGCGCAGACATCCGATCGGTCAGGCGTTTGGTGAACTCCTCCGCGATGCTCTCGTGCACATAGATGCGGTTGGCCGCTGTACAGGCTTCGCCGAGATTACGCATCTTTGCGAGCATCGTGCCTTCGATGGCAGTGTCCATATCGGCATCTTCCAGCACCACCACTGGCGCATTGCCTCCCAGCTCCATCGCAGGTTTCAGCACCTGATCGGCAGCCGATTTCAAAAGCTTACGCCCAACACCTGTTGAGCCGGTAAAGCTGACCACACGCACACGCGGATCGTGCAGCATATGATCCACCAGCGCGCCTGTCCTGCGCGAAGGCAGGACGTTGACCAGACCCGGTGGCACACCGGCCTCTTCCAGTAGCGGCATGAGGGCCAGCATGGTCAGCGGTGTTTCTGACGCGGGTTTGATGATCACACCGCAGCCTGCCGCAAGTGCAGGTGCGATTTTTCGCGTACCCATCGCGGCGGGATAGTTCCACGGGGTGACCAGCACGGCGAGCCCGGCGGGTTTGTGCTGCACCACGATGCGGGCACCTGAAGCGGGGGCATGGGTGATCAAGCCATCCGCCCGCACCGCCTCTTCCGCGAACCAGCGGAAAAATTCGGCGGCATAGGTGGCCTCGCCCTTGGCATCAGTTCCGGCTTTGCCGTTCTCCAAGGTGATCAGATGGGCAAAATGGTCCAGCCGCGCTGTCATCAATTCCCACGCCTTACGCAGCACTTCTGACCGTTCCCGAGGCGTCCGCGCGGCCCAGTCAGCCATTGCCTTTTCGGCTGCGTCCAGCGCTTTGTCGGCATCCGCAATATCTGCCGAGGCGACCGAGGCAATCACCTCTTCGGTGGCGGGGTTGATGACGTCAAAGCGGTCGGCTGTCTTGTGCCACCCGCCGTCAATGTAAAGGTCGGTAAAGTCCATGTCGGTCCCCAGAAAAGTCAAAGCAGGTGGCGGAGCGGTTGTTCCACCCGGCCTGCGAAATCGGTCAAAAGTTGGATCGCGGTGGGCGCATCCATGTGGTCAGCGGCGCAATTGAGAGTGAGCTTTAGCCCCTTTCGCCGTGTGGTGATCGTGACAACTAGCACTGCATCTGACCCCATATCCGCGCTACGGATTGTTGTGCCACGCAAGTCACGCAGGATAAGATCGGGTGCGTCTTCGGTTTCAGTCACAGCGGACAGGCTGTTGGTGTCTGCGACGGCATAGCTTTTCGATATGCCAAATCGCTCAACGGCCACACAGTTCGCGTTTGGCAATGCAGTTCCAACCAATCCGGCTAGTAGTGCATCGGCATCGGTTAACCCATGCGTGTCAGCCGCCCATTTGGTAAAATCGGGCAGAGCATCGCTGGAGACCTTAGCCACAAGGTGGTGCGACGCTCCAGCGGCTACCCCAGCAGGTTGCGCAGTCGTCTGCGGTAGTGCCTTGAGCACGTCGAGATCGCTGACGTGGTAGGGTTGTGGATGTCCAGCATCGACAAGGCGGGACAGGTCCAACCCCTGTTCAAGCGCAAGCCTGCGTACTTTTGGTGATGCGAGGATGCGCCCGTTGGTTGGCGCCGGTGCAGGTTTCTTGGGTGTTGGTTTTGGCGCTGTAGGTGTTGTCTTGACCGGTTCCGGGGCTGCAATAGAGGCGGCATCAATCGCACCAGATGCGACCGACCGCGAAATTGGCGCCTCGGGTTTTTTGGCACTGATGATGGCCACCGCGTTGCCAACCAGCACGCTTTCCCCAGCTTCGGCCAAGGTTGCGGCGAGGTAACCGTCGGTTCCGGCTTCTACCTCCATCGTGCTTTTGTCGGTTTCGACTTCAAACAAGACATCGTCCGCTTTGACCGCGTCGCCCGGTGCCTTTTGCCAGCTGACCAACAAGCCGCTGTCCTGTGCCATGCCAAGCTGTGGCATGGTCACTGATTTACCCTCAGGTAGTGTATCGGATGTGTCGTCTTGTGCGGCGGCGGAAGATGCGTCGGTTGCGGGGCTGTCGTCATCTGCACTTTCTGAGATGCGTGCGATCACAGCTCCGACTTTGACGTCCTCGCCCTCTGCCGCAGACACGCCGGTTAGAAAGCCGCTGGCCTGCGCCTCGACCTCCATCGTGGCCTTGTCGGTTTCCACCTCGAACAGGGCATCGCCCTTGGCCACCGGATCACCCGGAGCCTTGAGCCATGACACGATCTTGCCCGCATCCTGCGCCATGCCCAGTTGAGGCATTGTCACATCATGCGGCATGAATCATCTCCCCCGAACACAGCTTGCGCGCCATGTCGGCCACACGATCGGATGTCGGAACGGTGATGTCTTCCAGCGCCGGCGAAAACGGGATGGGCACATCCATCGCGCCCATACGCACCACCGGAGTGTCCAGATGGTAGAACGCCTTCTCGTTCAGGCGCGAGGCAATCTCGGACGTGATACCATAGCTTTGGTGGCCTTCGTCGATCACGATGGCGCGGCTGGTTTTCTTCACACTTTTGATCAGAGTCATTTCGTCCAGCGGCACGATGGTGCGCGGGTCGATGACCTCGGCCTCGATGCCCTCTTTCGACAGGATCGAAGCGGCTTCCTCGGCCACCTGAACCATTGATGAGGTAGCGATCAGGGTGATGTCGTTGCCTTCGCGCTTGATATGCGCCTCGCCGAAGGGGATCAGGTATTCCTCTTCCGGTACCGGAGCCTTGTCCTGATACATCAGTTTGTCTTCGAAGATCACAACCGGGTTGTTGTCGCGGATCGCGGTCTTCATCAGGCCCTTGGCCTCGTAGGCCGAGGATGGCATGGCGACCTTGAGGCCGGGGATATGTGCCACTAGCGCCTGCAACGATTGCGAGTGCTGCGCGGCAGAACGCCGGGTTGCGCCCATATTGGTGCGCAGGACCAGCGGCACGTTGAGTTTGCCACCGGACATATAGTGCGTTTTGGCAGCCTGATTGCAGAGCTGGTCCATGATCAGGAAGATGAAATCGCCGAACATGAGATCGACGATCGGGCGCGATCCGGTCATGGCCGCGCCTACCGCGATGCCCATGAATCCGGGTTCGGCAATGGGTGTGTCTATGACGCGTTCAGTGCCGAATTCCTCGACCAATCCGGACAACACCTTGAACGGTGTTCCAGCCTCGGCCACGTCTTCGCCCAACAGGAACACCGTGGGGTCGCGGCGCATTTCTTCGGCGATGGCCTCGTTGACGGCCTGGGACAGGGTGATCTCTCTCATGTCGGTCTCTCCTCAGTCCGCGTAGACATGCATGTCCACTTCGGACACGTCAGGATATTTGGCAGCCTCAGCATACGCGACTGCGTCGGTGGCATCTTTTTCGATCTCGGCATTCATTGCTTCGATCTCGTCTTCAGTGGCGATGCCTTCGGCCACCAGATAGGACCTGAAGCGGATGATCGGGTCGCGGTTTTCCTTCCAGTCTTTTTCTTCGTCCTTGGAACGGTAATACTCGCGATTGATGTCGCCGACGTGGTGACCGTGATAGCGGTAGGTCTCCAGTTCGATGAAGAATGGGCCTTCACCCTTGCGACAGCGCGCGACCAACTTTTGCGTCAACTCATTGACTGCCAGAACGTCCTGTCCATCGACCTTGAATGCCTCGATGCCGAACGCCTCAGCGCGGGCTGTGATGGACCCGGCAGCGATTTCTTCGGTCTTGGTGTATTCGGAGTAACCATTATTTTCGCAGGCATAGATTACCGGCAGGTTCCACAGTGCGGCCATGTTCATGACCTCATACAACAAGCCCTGCGCGGTGGCTCCATCGCCAAAGAAACACACGGTCACATCATCAGCACCTTGCAGTTTTGCTCGCAGCGCCGATCCGGTGGCAATGCCCATGGACCCACCGACGATGGCGTTTGCGCCAAGGTTGCCATGGCTTTGATCGGCGATGTGCATCGACCCACCTTTGCCGCGGCAATAGCCTTCTTCCTTGCCCAATAATTCGCAGAACATCTCTTTGAAGTTTGCGCCCTTGGCCACGCAATGCCCGTGGCCCCGGTGGGTCGATGTGATGCGGTCGTCATCGGTCAACGCCTCGCAGATCCCCACTGCCACGGCCTCTTCACCGGAATACATATGGGTGAGGCCCGGCATCTTTGCCGATAGGTAAAGCTGGTTTGCGTTGTCCTCGAAGGTGCGGATGCGCATCATCTGACGATACATGCGCAGATAGTCTTCGGTGTTTGTCTTGGCCTTGGCCATCGGTTCCCTCCCAAAGGGGGCAAGGGCGCGCGGCCCCTGCTTCATCTTGCCCAATAAACTCCCGCCGGAGGCGTCCCCCGGCGGGGCTGTTCAATACCGGTTGGCGATGGGTAGCTCTTCTGCGGGGAAGAGACTGATCACCTCGCATCCGGTTTCCGTCACCACGACCTCTTCTTCGATCCGCGCCGCAGAATAGCCATCTGTGGCCGGGCAATAGGTTTCGAGCGCGAACACCATGCCGGTCTGGATCTCCATCGGGTGATCGAGGCTGACCGCGCGGCTGATGATCGGACGTTCGTGCAGGGCAAGGCCCAAGCCGTGGCCGAATTGCAGACCGAAGGCCTGATCTTCGTTGTCGAACCCAAGCGATTGCGCGGTCGGCCAGACCTCGGCCACCTTGTCGGTGCTTACACCAGGCTTGATCATCGCAATCGACGCGTCGATCCATTCGCGGGCTTTCTTGTACGCATCATTCTGCGACGGCGTTGCACGGCCCACGTTGAACGTGCGGTAATAGCAGGTTCGGTAGCCCTGGTAGCTTTGCAGGATGTCAAAGAACGCCTGATCACCCGGACGGATCAGTCGGTCGGTAAAGTTGTGCGGGTGCGGGTTACAGCGTTCGCCGGAAATCGCGTTGATCGCCTCGACATCGTCCGAACCCATTTCGTAAAGCAGCTTGTTCGACATGGCGACGATATCGTTCTCGCGCACGCCGGGTTTCAGCTCTTCATAGATCATGTGGTAGACGCCATCGACCATCGCGGCAGCCTGGGTGAGCAACTGGATTTCGTCCCAGTTCTTGATCTCGCGCGCCGCCAGCATGATCTGCTGACCGTCGACGACATTGATGCCTTCAGCCTTCAGCGCGTGGAACATGGCGGTTTCCGCGTAGTCCACACCCACTGGCATATCGGCCATGCCGGCGTCTTTGATCAGCTGGGCGATCATCTTGGCATATTTCTGCATCAGGCCGAATTCAGGCGGAATCGTACCGCGCATGCCGACAACGCCGGCAAGGCAGTGATCCGGCTCCAGCCAGTCCGAGTGCCGCTTGTGGTGTACCGCAGCCGACCCGAAATCCCAGACATAAGGGCTGTCGTCGCCGGTCAGCAGGCAGAAGCGGCACATCTTGTCCCGTTCCCATTCGCCGATCTTGGTGGCTGTAACATAGCGGATGTTGTTCACGTCGAACAACAACAGCGATCCTGCTTGGGAGTTCTGCAAGGATTGTCGCGTGCGCGATAGGCGGTAGCGGCGCAAGCGGTCGTGATCGACGCGGCGTTCGAAATCGACAGAGGTGTGACCCCATGCAGGCAGGCGTTCCCGCCATTCCCAGTTGGGTTCAAGATCCTGCGGCGTCAGCAGGTTGGGCATGAGTGCGCGAGACATGAAAAGCTCCTTTCGGGTGCAGCAAAGCGCACCCGGTTTGTTCAAAAATCAGAGGGTTTACCGGTTACTTCGTGACCCAACCGCCATCGATGGAGATCATCTGGCCGGTCATGTAGTCGCTGTCGTTAGACGCGAGGAACGAGGCAGTGCCGGTGATATCATCCGGGTAGGAAACCCGCTTGATGACAAGATTGTTGGCGACGATGTCGTCATAGGCCTGACCTTCGCGTTCCTTGAACCCGATTTCGACAAGGTCTTTGTCCAATTGTTCCCAAAGCGGTGTCACGACGACGCCCGGTGCGTATCCGTTGACGGTGATGTTGTGCTCGGCCAAGCCAAGCGCGCCACACTCGGTCAGGGCAAGACATCCGTATTTCGATGTACAATAGACGGTCACATCCACCAGCGGTTTGCGCGACGCGATAGAGCCCACGTTGATCAGCTTGTAGGGATGATCCTCCATCGGACCCTGGGCAATCATCTGGCGGGCGGTTTCCTGCATGCCCAACCACATCGCCTTGGTGTTGACGTTCATGATCATGTCCCAGTTGTCTTCATCGATATCCATGAAGAACCGGGGCTTGTTCAGACCTGCGTTGAAAAGACCAACGTTGATCGACCCGAACGCTTCAACGGTTGCAGCTACGGCAGCGGCGTTGTCTTCGCGCTTGGTCACGTCCATCTTGACCGCAATTGCCTCGCCGTTGCCAGCAGCATTGATTGCATCGGCGACCTTCTGCGCTTCGGCGACGTCAAGATCGCCAAGGCACACATTTGCGCCTTGGGCAGCAAAGCTCTCAGCATTGGCTTGACCCATACCGCGTGCGGCACCGGTGATTAGGATATTCTTACCTTTGAGGCGATTGGGGTCCATGGTTTCCTCCCTAAGTGACCTGTTGTTTCATTATGTCTTCGGCGCGCGCCTGAGCCCGGTCGAGCGCCGCGCGCGGGGAGACGATCCCGCGCAGCATATCGTGAAGCTCGTGACCGCAGATGCGGATGATGTCCGAGATCTGCGGAACTGGCGGCCTTGGCCAAAACTGCAACTCGTCGCGCCAAGACATCTGGTCGACGAGTTCGAAAATCGGAGATAGGCGGCGCACCTCTGGGTCCGCGCCGACTGAATATCGGGGGGCGGTGCGACTGCCGCTCTGGGCATACAGCTTCTGTGCGCCGGGGGATGTGAAGGCGACCAGCGCTTCGATTGTGTCGCTCAGGCGATCTTCGGCAAGGTTCGACGGAATGCAAAACACATAGCCGCCGACGGGCGCGATCGGAGCACCTTCGGGGCCGTGCGGATGGGGCAAGTAGCCCGTGTTTCCATGGGCTGAGCAACTGTCGTCGAGTTCGAAATACGGGGCTAAAAGGGTATAGCCATAAGCCATTGCCACTTTGCCCGATGCATAGGGACGGACGCGTTCGTACCAAGACATCGATAGAATGTCGGGCGGCGAGAACTCCAACAACTGCATCAGGTAGTCCGCAGCGTCCAGTGCCCGATCCGTGTTGATCGTGGGATGGAAGGCGCGGTGCCCCAAGTGGTCGGCATCGTAGCCCCCGGCCATTTTCGGCAGATCGACGATGGGTTGCCCAAACGCGGCACAAGTCATCATGAAGGTATGGCCAAGAGCCGTACCGCGCGCCGCATTCCACGCAACGCCATAGCGTCCACGTCGCGGATCATGGAAATGTCTGGCGGCTTCGATAACCGCGTCGGTGGTGATCGGTGGCTCAAGGCCTTCGGCAGCGAACCAGTCCTTGCGGTAGAACATCAGCTCTGGGGTGGTCTGGCTGGGAACGCCATAGGGGCGTTCGTCCCAATGTGCTGCACGCCAGCCTGCTGTGTGGAAGTCTGCGGGATCAAGCCGCGAGATATCCATAACATCCGACAAAGGCCGGATCACACCTTTTTCAACGAACTCTCCCAGCCATGGCAGATCAACCGCGATCAGGTCATACCGACTTTTGCTGCGCTCGCTGTTGCGCAATGCTTCTTCGCGCAAACGATCAATCGAAAAGGCGCGTTGATGGATGTTTGTGCCGACAAGCTGTTCGAACTGCCGCTTGAGGTTGTCCATCACCATGAATGTTGGGTCGCCGTGCACCAGAATACGTAGACCACCCGACAGTTTGAGCGGCTGGGGAAGGGCGCTGGGTGGTACAATGGTCGCGCGGGTCGATTGATACGATCCACCGTAATAGTAATTCTCGTCTTCGTCCTTGTCGGGTTGGCCGCCAAAAGACGTCCGGGCCAGACGGTCGATACGGTCTGCCAATTGGCTGAACTGATCGAGCAATGCCGCGCTTGGATGCAGCGAAAAGCTTTTGCCACTTTTTGTGCGAGGCCGTTGTTCAAGAAGTCCGGTGTCTTTTAGTTCGGTCAGCTTGCGTGTGGCTGTCGCATAGGGCACTCCGGCTGCCGCCACGATGGACGACGGTGAAACAAGCCGCCCTTCAGAATGGCTTTGGAGCACATGCAAGATCATGTTCAGATGTGGATTGGGTGTATTGGGCTCAATCGACGTGTCCAGCTCAACGCAAAGTGATTTCAGAAACGTGACCACCCGTTCCAATTCTGGACCAGTCACCGGAGCGGACGACATGGCTGGCCGCGTTAACGGCACTTGTCCAAATTGGATGTTATTGGAAAGGGTTTCGTTCATTGTCTCTTTGTTAGGTGAAGCTGTGGAGCGGTTGCGCGAGTCGTTCATGACGTCACCCCCTGAAAATGTTCAAACTGACGAGTTTCGGATATCTGATAAAAATCCATAATGGATAAAAAAATATCCAAATTGAACAAAACAGTGCGTTTGTCGCGCAGGGAAATATCGCTGGATAAGAACAGATTGCACCGGGACGATGCCGGGCTGGGAGGACAGCTGCAATCGTGAGAACAACACCCTTAGGGAGGACGTAAAATGAAAAAGACACTTACGGCAGCATTGGTTGCTTCCACCGCAATAACGGGCGCGGCCTTGGCTGAATCGCATGGCGGCAAGATGACTATTGGCATCACGCAGAACAACGTCGGCGTCGATAGCTACCAGACAACATACGAAAAGGCGTTCATCGAAGCGACTGACGCCAACGATATGGTCGAAGCGGTTGTACTCGATGCGGGCGGTGATGTGGCGCGCCAGATTGCGCAGGTCGAGGACTTGATTCAGCAAGAGGTTGACGCGATCATCATCTGGCCGACAAACGGCGAAGCGGTGATCCCAGCAGTGCGCAAGGCGCACAGCGCAGGCATCCCTGTCATCGTGACAAACTCCAACATCGCCGAGCAAGGCTTTGACTTCGTCGCCAGCTTCTCGGGCCCGGACAACATCACTCAAGGTTCGCGCTCTGCCGAGATCATGTGTGACAAGTTCAAGGACATGGGCATCGAAGACGAAGCGCGCGTCGTGCAAATCTCGGGTCAGCCAGGCTACACCACCGCGATTGAGCGTCAGAAGGGTTTTGACGATCGTCTGCCCGAAGTATGCCCGAACGTGACACTGGTCGAAACGCAGCCCGGTGATTGGAACCGTGAAAAGTCGCAGCAGGTCATGGAGGCGTTCCTTGTCAAGTATGACGACATCGACGGCGTTTATTCCGGCGACGACAACATGGGCGTTGGCGCACTGAACGCGGCCAAGGCTGCTGGCCGCGAAGGCATCATCTTTGTTGGTGCGACTAACTTTGCTGTTGGCTACGAAGCGATGGCGGCTGGCGAATACTGGGGCTCGATCTATCAGTCCCCAGTCGATGACGCCGAAGCGGCTTTGAAGACTGCGATTGACGTTCTTAATGGCGAAGAAGTCCCGTTCCTTAACTACTTCGACACGCCGAAGATCACACAAGACAACATGGGCGATTATACAAAACCCGTCTTCTGATCTCCTCCCTGAATGCGCGGGGCGGCACGCCCGCCTCGCGTGTTTGGAATTTCACCAACAATAAGAAACGGATGGACGGGATGACAGGAGTCTCGGGGCGGTCATGTATTGTGACTGGCGCTGCGCAGGGGATAGGCCGTGCAATCGGTGAGGCGCTTCTGGCTGACGGCGCAAACGTTTGTTTTGCCGACATAAATGCTGACAAAGTCGCAGAAGTTGCAGACGCAAACGCAAGCCGGGCAGCTAATGTCGGATGTAAAGTCTCTCACGCAGCGGTCGATGTAACGGACCGCGAACAGGTCAAAGCAATGATTGCCCGTGCCGTGGAAGCCTTTGGTCGGTTAGACGTCAAATTCAACAATGCGGGCGTCAACAAGCCGATGAACTTCCTCGACGTGACCGAGGATAACTGGAATTTCATCATGGGTATCAACGGTCTTGGCTGCATGATCGGTATGCAAGAGGCCGCCCATCAAATGATCGCACAAGGTGGTGGCGGCAAGATCATCAACACCGCCAGTATCGCCAGCCGTCAGGGCTTTGATAATGTAGCACCGTATTGTGCGAGCAAATGGGCTGTCGTATCGCTAACGCAGTCAGGTGCGCGTGACTTAGCGAAGCATAATATTACCGTCACGGGGTTCGCACCCGGTGTGGTGGCGACGGAAATGTGGGAACAGGTCGATCAAGACCTTATGGCTATTGGTGCTGCAGAGCGTCCGGGGCAGGCCATGGAAGAGTTCTCGTCAGAAATACTGAAAGGGCGTGTTGCCCGCCCCGAAGACATCACCGGAACCACGACGTTTCTGGCCTCAAAGGCCAGTGATTACATGACCGGGCAGATTGTGATGATCGACGGGGGAATGACTTTGGTGTGACGGCAGCGAAAGCCAGCACCTTTGGGAGGAAAACATGGCAGAACTGACGAAACAGGGCATCGGGAGATTCCTTGCCAAACAAGGCATCCTGATTGCGTTTGCAGTGTTTATGATCGGTTTTGCGCTGGCAAATCAGCGCTTTATCGCACTTGATAACATCTCTGGTGTCATTCGGTCATCTGCCATTCTGGGCGTGATGGCCCTTGGTGTTACCTTCGTTGTGATTGGTGGCAATCTTGATCTGTCGGTCGGGTCGATGATGTCATTCTCAACAATTGTGGTGCTCGACCTTCATGACAAAATCGGTCCGGCCCTTGCCATTCCAGCGATGTTCGGCCTGACCCTCGCGCTTGGAGCGTTCATTGGCTTTTTGGTGGGGTATCTCAAACTGAATTCATTGATCGTCACGCTGGGTATGTTGTCTGCGATACATGGTCTGACCCTCACATGGTCGGGCGGTAAGAACATGGATATCGCCGACAAAGAAGGCACTTGGTTTGCCGTCTTCGGTCAAGGCAGTGTCGCTGGTGTGCCTGTGCCGATCCTGATCTTTGCGGCTTTGGCCATCGTTCTCAGTCTCATATTAGCGAAAACGCCATTCGGTCGAAAGGTGTATGCGGTCGGCGGCAACGGTAAAGCGGCGACATTTTCAGGTATCCCGCGCGCGAGGATCGTTTTTTTGACCTACCTGATTTCGGCATTCTGTGTTGCATGTGCTGGTCTTTTGCAGGCCAGCCGCAGCTTGGGCAGCCAGAATACGGTCGGCCAAGGGCTAGAGCTTGAGGTCTTGGCCGCGGTCATTCTTGGTGGTGCATCCCTTCTCGGTGGCTCTGGCACGATCTTTAAAACAGTGATTGGCGTATTGATCCTTGGCTTTATCCAAAATGGACTGCTTTTGGTCGGCTTGGAATTCTACGTTCAGTATGTCGTCACGTGGGTGATCATCATTCTGGCCGTCTGGCTGGATATCGCGGCCAAACGAGGCCGGCTCTGGTCTCAGGTCGCTTGAGGAGAAAAGTGATGAACAAGGAAACCCTTCTCAAGCAAGGCGCAATCTGGGCCTTTATCGTGGTCGAATTGATCTTCTTTTCGGTTGCCGGATCGTACCTTTCGGTCTCTGACAGCGCGTTCATGGATTTTGACAATATGTTGCTTTTGCTAAAACAATCAGCACCGATCGGGATCATCGCGCTTGGAATGACGATCATCATGATCAACGGCAATATCGACCTGTCCGTCGGGGCGACCTATGCGCTCTCGGCAATTATCCTGCTCGATAGCATGACATGGCCATTCATGCAGGGGCTAGGCGATTGGGCCATTCCTTTGGCATGGGTCTTTGCATTGCTCACGGGCACGATTTTGGGGGCGATCAACGGCCTAATTGTCTGGAAAACCGGTGTCGACGCTTTCATCGTCACGCTGGGATCAATGCTCGGCTATCGCGGTCTGGTGTTTATGTATAACGGTGAGCAACCCACCAGTCACTTGAACTGGACTCTAGTAGATTTCGCCGAAGCGCAGTTTCTTGGTCTGCACACTGCGACGTGGTTCCTGCTGGGGGCAGCGCTGATCCTGTGGCTTGTGATGACCAAGACAGTACACGGCCGTAACGCTTATGCCATTGGTAACAACCGCGAAGCAGCCGTGAACGCTGGTATCCGCGTCGGCCCGCATTTCCTGTGGAATTTCATGCTGATCGGCTTTCTCGCGTCCTTGTCTGCGGTGGTGTTCTACTCGGAATCCGGCTCGGTGAACCCGAATGACGGTATGCTCTATGAACTCTGGGCGATCACGGCGGTTGTGCTGGGTGGAACCAAGCTCACCGGCGGCTACGGCTCGATCATTTCCACCCTCGGCGGCGTCATCGCGATCCAGCTTTTGCGCAAAGGGCTAGGCCATATCGGGGCCGACACGGAAACCGTGAACCTTGTCATCGGTCTCATTCTGATCGCCGTTCTGTTTCTGGACCGCCAGCTGAACCGCAAGGGCAAAGAGGAGTTGAAGACATGACCGATCAAACCCCGGTTCTGCGGCTTGAAGATATCGTCAAGACTTTTCCCGGAGTCCGGGCTTTGGATGGTGTGTCCTTCAGCGTCCTGCCCGGTGAGGTGCATGCGCTGATGGGCGAAAACGGCGCAGGCAAATCGACCCTGATGAAAGTTCTGGGTGGCATCCTGCAGCCGAACGAAGGCCGCATCTTTATCGAAGAAGAACCCACGGTGATGACCACGCCGGTTCAGGCCAAGGCCAAGGGAGTGGTGTTCATCCACCAAGAACTTAGCCTTGCCGATGAATTGACTGTCGCGGAAAACATCTGGCTTGGGGAACTTCCTCTCAAATCGTTTGGTCGGGTCAATTGGTCCAAGCTTTACGACGACACGAATGAGATCCTGAAGCAGCTGAATGTCGGGTTCGACGCGAAAACCCGGGTCGGCGATCTTTCTATTGCCAACCAGCAAATGGTCGAGATTGCCCGCGCGTTGACGGTTGATCCCAAGGCGGTGATCTTTGACGAGCCGACAGCGTCTCTTACGGATGCGGAAAAAGTGGTGCTCTTTGACGTAATCTCGGACCTGCAGGCCAAGGGCGTCGGGATCATCTATATTTCGCACCGCATGGAAGAGATCTTCAAGATCACCGATCGGATCAGCGTTTTGCGGGATGGTCAGTATCGCGGAACCTTAAACACCCGCGAAACCAACGAAGACGAGGTCACCCAACTGATGATCGGGCGCAGCCTTGATCTGTCGCGCAATGCATCGCACCACGACATGGGCGATGTCGCGCTTGAGGTGCGTGGGCTGAGCTGCGGCAAGCTCTATCAGGACGTCAGTTTCTCGGTCCGCAAGGGCGAAGTCCTGGGCTTTTATGGATTGGTCGGCGCAGGTCGGACAGAGATTGCCGAGACCATCTTTGGTTTGCGCGACCCGTCGTCCGGCCAAATTCTGCTCAACGGGGATGAGGTGCATATCAAATCGCCGATTGATGCCATCGCCAAAGGTATTTCTCTGGTCCCCGAAGACCGCAAAGGCCAGGGGCTTGTTTTGGGCATGAACTGCCGGGACAACATGACCTTGCCGCAGGTCGATGATCTCACTGCCGGGCCGTTTGTCAGCGATGGCGCAGAAATTGCCATCTTCGACCAATACCGAGACAAGCTTGACATTCGCACGCCGGGTTGGCGTCAGACGGTTGGCAACCTGTCGGGCGGAAACCAACAGAAGATCGTTATCGGCAAATGGCTATCGATGCGTCCCGAGGTGTTGATCGTGGATGAACCCACGCGCGGCATCGACGTTGGATCGAAATCCGAGATCCACAACTTGATCCGTGATTTGGCTGCGCAGGGCTTTGCGGTGATCGTCATCAGTTCGGAAATGCCCGAAGTGCTGCATGTCTCTGACAGGATCGTGGCGATGTATTCCGGCAAGGTGATGCGCGAATTCACATCGGAAGAAGTGACCGAAGACAGCCTGATCCAAGCCATTTCGGGGATCACCAGCGACAAAGTCGCCTGATATGCGCGTCGGATTTGCCGGGCTTGGACGTATGGGCACGCATATGGCAGCAAACCTTGTGGCTGCGGGTCACGAGGTCACTGTCTGGAACCGCACCTTGGGAAAAGCGCAGGCCTTGGCCGATCGAAAAGGGTGCGCAATCGCGCAGACCCCGGCCGAGCTGGCCAATGTGTCCGAAATTGTTTTGACCATGCTGGCTGATGACCGGTCGTCAGAGACGGTTCATCTGGGTGCTGACGGGTTATTCGCCGGACAGGGCGCGCATGTCTTTGTGGAAATGGGCACGATGTCGCCCGACCATATCCATGCTCTGGCCAAGGCTTGCCCAAAGGGCTGCACCGTAATCGATGCGCCGGTTTCCGGCGCAACCCAAGCAGCGGCCGATGCGCAACTGCTGATCATGGCAGGGTGCTCTCAAGGTACCGCTGCTTGGCTAAAGCCCGTCTTTGAGGCATTGGGCCGAAAGACGATCTGCCTTGGTCAAACAGGCGCGGGGGCGGTGATGAAGCTGGCGGTCAATTCCCTGATCCACGGGCTGAACCAAACGCTTGCCGAGGCTCTGACCCTATCAGAGGCGGCGGGCATCGCTCCCGAGGCGGCATTCGAGGTGATTGAAAACAGTGCCGCCGCAGCGCCGATGCTGTCGTACCGCAAGCCGCTTTATCTGAACGAAGCCGGCCATGACGTGACTTTCACGGTCGCATTGGCTCGCAAGGACATGGAGGTCACGTCGGCACTGGCCGATGCGCTTGGCACCGCGATGCCGCAAGGGGCGGTCACGCTCGACACTCTCCTTCGCGCAGAAGATGCCGGTTTCGGCGCGCGCGACATGGCGGCGATGGTGAATTTCATGCGAAAGGAAAACGAATGAAAGCGGCATTATTTGTTGGTGGTTGGGAAGGCCACACACCTACGCATTTTGCCGATTGGTACAAAGACCTGTTGCAAAGCAGCGGGTTCGAGGTCGATGTTTACGACACACTTGAACCTCTGGAACGCCCCGACGATTTGTCTGATCTCGACCTGATCACGCCGATCTGGTCGTCGGCTCGGTCAGGCCACCAAGTAGAGTTCGGCAACATGACTAAGTCGCAGGAAGACGGCCTGCTAACGCTGATCGGAAATGGCTGCGGTCTGGCAGGGTGGCACGGGCATATGGGCGACGCGTTCCGCGACCGGCCAACCTATCACTTTTTGATTGGGGGGCAGTTCGTGGCGCATCCACCCGGCTGGCCCGACAACCTTCAACCCAAAGAAGATTACATTGATTACGATGTGACTATCTGCCAGCCGGATCACCCCTTGGTCAAAGGCATCCGCAGTTTCCGGATCACGTCAGAGCAGTATTACATGCTAACCGACCCGTCTAACAACGTACTGGCGACAACGACATTCTCGGGCGATCATCTTTGGTGGATCGAAGGCACGGTGATTCCGGTCACTTGGACAAGGCGCTGGGATAAAGGGCGGGTGTTCTATTGTTCAATCGGCCATGAACTGGACGATCTGAAAGTGCCGCAAGTCACCGAAATGATCCGGCGTGGTGCGATCTGGGCCGCCGAAGGCAAAGCGGTCGCATAATCTGATAAGGTGCCGCCCGACCGCAACCAGTCGGGCAGCGCAACCTGACTTACCAGGAATTATAAGCCAGGTATTTACCGGACATCTCAAGCTTAACCCGGTCACCTTTTTCGTGCGGGACGCGGATGACTTGCATGTCAAAGTCGATGGCCGACATGATACCAGTGCCAAATTTTTCTTCGATCAGCGCCTTTATGGTTGGGCCATAGACACCGACGATTTCATATAAACGATAGATGCAGGGATCGGTCGGAACCGACTGCTCCCAGACCTTGGTGGGCGGTTCTTCCAACACACCAGCGGCTTCTTGCGGCAAGCCCATAACCGACACCAGCGCTTCAGCTTTTTCCTTTGGGAAGGCGTTCATGCCCATGCAGGCGGAATGCGTCCAGACCGGAGACATGTCGATCTTCTCGGCGATGCCCTCCCATGTCATGCCTGCCTGCTTTTTGGCGGACAGGATCATCATCGTCACGTCTTCTTTGGTCATCATGACTGGCACCTCGTAATTGTCTTTCATTGGGTTTCCTCCTGGGTCGAATAGTGAAAATTGCGTGTCAAAGCCGAAGCTTGGTCAGGCCGGGGTGGTCATCGGGGCGTCGGCCCTGCGGCCAGTGAAACAGGCGTTCGGCGTCGGCAATCGGCACGTCATTGATTGAAGCATGACGCACGGCCATGTAGCCGTTTGCATCAAACGCCCAGTTTTCGTTGCCATGGGCGCGGAACCACTGGCCGTCTTCGTCGTGCCACTCGTAACAAAAACGCACAGCGATCCGGTTGCCCGCATGTGCCCAGATTTCCTTGATCAGGCGATAGCCGTTTTCCTTGGCCCATTTGTCGGTCAGGAACGCCTGCACCTCGGTGCGGCCATTCAAGAACGTGTCGCGGTTTCGCCAACGTGTATCCGGAGTATAAGCCATAGCCACCTTGGCCGGATCACGGCTGTTCCAGGCATCTTCGGCCATCCGCACCTTTTGCACCGCGTCTTCGAACGAAAACGGGGGCAGGGGCGCACGTGGAGCAGTTTGCAGGGTCATGCCAATCCCGATCAGTCATTTACCGCCCGCAAGGGCGGAGGGGCGCTGTCTTCTTCGGCGGCGTCTTGAGGTGTCAGGTCGATCCGCACAGTCTCGGGCGATTGGTCTGCACCGCCGCCCTGTTGACCAGCCAGTTCTTTCGACCGCTGTCCAAGAAAGTGCACCAGATGGTTGCGGATTGCGTAGTAGTTCGGATGCTCGACAATCTCGGTCCGGCTGCGCGGACGGGGAATGGTGATTTCGACCGACTCGGCTACCCGCGCATAAGGACCGTTGGTCATCAGCAAAATGCGGTCGGCAAGTAGGATCGCTTCGTCAATGTCGTGGGTGATCATGAATACGGTTTGTTCAGTGCCACTCCAGACTTTGAGGAGCTCTTCTTGGATTGTACCGCGCGTTAGCGCATCCAGAGCGCCAAAGGGTTCATCAAGTAACAACAGCTTGGGCTGGTTCGCAAAGGCGCGCGCAATCGACACACGCTGCCGCATCCCGCCGGACAACTGGCTGGGCTTGCGATGCACCACATCGCCTTCAAGGCCAACCTTGGCAAGAAAATCGCGGGCATGCGCCTCGACTTTGTCGGCGGACCAGTCGGGATACCGCGCCTTGACGCCAAACGTGACGTTCTTGAGCGCCGACAGCCACGGCAGCAGGGAATAGTTCTGGAACACGACACCGCGATCCAGCGACGGGCCTGACACCTCGAACCCGTCCATCTTGACCACACCCGATCTCGGATCGGAGAGACCGGCAAGGATGTTCATGATCGTGGATTTGCCACAGCCGGAATGGCCAAGAATACAAACAAACTCTCCCTTTTCGATGCCGAAACTGGCGTTTTCAAAGACGGTCAGGGTGCCTCCCTGACCATCCGGGTATTGCTGCGTCAGGCGCTCGATGCTGAGAAATGGTTTGGACATGAAAGCCTCCTTATTCTGCGTAGGCGACTGCGCGCTGCAGGACGCCAAAGGCGGAATCCAGCAACATGCCAACAACGCCGATCATGAGGATTGAAAAGATGACCGAAGTCAGGTCGAGGTTGTTCCACTCGTTCCAGACGTAATAGCCGATCCCGGTACCCCCAACGAGCATCTCTGCCGCAACGATGACGAGCCAAGCGATGCCGATCGAAATCCGCATGCCGGTCACAATGGTGGGTGCAGCGGCGGGAAGGATCACCGTAAAGGCGGTTTTGAGCGGCCCCAGTTCATGCGTGCGGGCAACGTTGACCCAATCTTCGCGCACGCCAGCCACGCCAAATGCCGTGTTCAGCAGCATGGGCCAGATCGAACAGACGAAGATCACGAAAATCGCCGAAGCCTCAGAATCTTGAATGATGAACAGCGCAAGCGGCATCCATGCCAGTGGCGAGATAGGGCGCAGCACCTGAATGAAAGGGTTGAACGCTTTGTAGGAGATCTGGCTCATTCCGATCAGGAACCCAAGTGGAATGGCGACCAGTGCTGCCAGAAAATAACCGGCGAGAACGCGATAGATCGAATAACCGATCTGTATGCCGATGCCCTTGTCATTCGGACCTGCATCATAGAACGGGTTCGACAATTCCTCCCACGCTTTGGCGATAACCTGGCTGGGCGGCGGTACACCTGCTTTTTGTGCGCCACCACCAGTGAGGCGTTCATACTCTGTCAGCTCGCCAACTGCTTTTTGCGCCGGAATGGCGGCCTCCCAAATCAGGAGGCCGACCACCAGCATTACAATCGACAAGATCGCGGCGCGCTTGTTGACCGAAAGGTTGTCCAACATGGATCAACCCTTTCCGATCGGGAAGCTTGAGACATACGCTTCGGGCTCTGCCGGATCGAATGTCTTGCCCATGATCGTATGGGATTTGTAAGTGATATCTGGCGCATCGTAGCCCAGATCGTTCATCACCTTCTTGGCATCTGCGGCCAAATAGACCTGCTCGGCCACGCCACGGTAATCGACATCACCTTCGATATAGCCCCAACGCTTCATCTGGGTCAGGATCCAGACCCCCATCGAGTGCCATGGGAACGGGTCAAAATCGATCCTGTCGGGCACTTGCTGCACCTCACCCAAACCGTCGGCAAAGGTTCCAGTCAGAACCTGCTCGATCACTGGCACTGGCTGGTTCAGGTAATTGGTCGGCGCAATCGCAGCGGAAATTTCTTTGCGGTTGTCCGGGTTTGACGCATATTGCGTCGCGTCGATGATCGACTTGAGCAAAGCGCCGTAAGTGTTTGGCAGCTCTGTTGCAAAGGAGAGCGGTGCGGCAAAGGCACAGCACGGGTGACCTTCCCAGATGTCCTTAGTCAACATGTGGATAAAGCCGATGCCTTCCCAAACCGCACGCTGGTTGAACGGGTCGGGGCTCAGATAGCCGTCAAGGTTACCCGCGCGCAGGTTCGCGACCATCTCAGGCGGCGGAACCACACGGATCTGGATGTCCACATCCGGGTCCAGACCGAACTCAGCCACGTAATAGCGCAGCAGGAAGTTGTGCATCGAATATTCAAACGGCACACCAAAGGTGAAGCCTTTCCACTGCTTCGGATCGCGCTTGTCGAGGTGTTCGTTCGATAGCACGATTGCCTGACCATTAATGTTTTCGACGGCTGGCATGATGTACGGCTCGGCCACAGAACCAGCGCCCAGGGTCATTGCCAACGGCATTGGTGTCAGCATGTGCGATGCGTCGTATTCACCCGACAGTGACTTGTCGCGCGCCACGGCCCAGCCAGCTGTTTTGATGACCTGCGCATTCAGACCGTACCGTTCGTAAAAGCCCAGCGGCTGCGCCATGATGATAGGCGTCGCACACGTGATCGGAACGAACCCGATGTTAAGGTCTGTTTTTTCGGGTGGTCCGAGATTGTCGAGGATCGCGGCTTTGGCTTCGTTGATCGGAAAGACCGACGCCAGCGCGGCCGCAACGGTGCTTCCGCCGAGCATGCCCATAAATGACCGACGGCCAATATCGCTTTGGCCAAAGACCGACCGGACAATTGCGCTTTCGACCGCGCGTTCCATCATCTGTTCTGAGGACATTTGGGTCGGATCGACCTCTTTGGCGCTGTGTGTATGAGCGTGGCCGGAGGCACAGCTGTCGCAGCCGCAATCGGCACCGTGACGCAGGTCTGTATCTCCGGAAAACGGGTTTCCAAGGCTTTTGATTGTCATCTGCATTCCCCTGTGTGGTGGATTGTTTTTGGTAGTTGCGCTCAGTTTGGCAGCAGGTATGGGCCTAAAGAAGTGACCGCCTAACATTTGGTCGAATTGAAAAAATACATTGTTTTCAGTGAGGTGTGGGCGTCGCATGAGTAGTGGTATTTACGAAATTTCATAATTTACGAAATTTCGTTAGACTATTCTGCGATGCAGCAGCAGCATGGGGCCATGCTCATTGATCGACCCAAATCTGATTCCCTTCTTGCGGCCTTTCCCGATGCGGCCTTGCTCTTGGACACGACCCAAGACCGGATCCTTGCGCTAAATGCTCCGGCGGCTGATTTGTTCGAGCTTGCCCCCTCGGACGACACGATTTTGCGGTTCTCGACTTTCCTTGGCGCGGCACTGGCAAAGTTCGTTGTGTTTGTGGGCGAGGTTGATCACCGTGGTGAATGCTGGACGCGCGAGGTGCCATTGATCACCGCAGGTGGTGACCCATTGCGGTGTGAAATTCGTGCACGTGGTGTACCGGACCAACCTGGGTGCCTCTTGCTCACCTTTACGGATTTGGATGCTTTCGACAAACGCACGCAGATAGCGGAAACTGCCGAATTGCATCGCGCCGGCTTGTTGGAATGGAAACGCGCAGAGACCTTTTTTGCCGAACTGGAACGGCAGAACCAGCTAATCCTGAACGCAGCGGGCGAAGGCATCTATGGCGTCAACGCAGATGGCAAGACCACCTTTGTGAACCGCGCTGCACAGGAAATGCTGGGATGGACCACACAGGATTTGCTGGGCAAAGACATTCATTCCATGATCCATCATCATCACCTGAACGGTGACGTTTACCCATCACAGGAATGCCCGATCTATCGGTCGTTTCGATTTGAACAGGTTCACCGCATTGAGGACGAGGTGTTCTGGCGCAAAGATGGCAAGCCCATTCGCGTCGAATACGTGTCCACACCGATCTATGATCAAAAGGTGCTCGCGGGGGCTGTTGTGATCTTCCGCGACATCACCGAACGAAAGGAAAGCGAACGCAAGCTTCGCGAGGCGCTGGATGAGGTCGCGGCATTACGAGACCGGCTGGAGGAGGAAAACGAGTACCTGCAAGAGGCGATCAGTTCAGAGCG
Organism: Marivita sp.; assembly: GCF_965656765.1. Classification (GTDB taxonomy): domain Bacteria; phylum Pseudomonadota; class Alphaproteobacteria; order Rhodobacterales; family Rhodobacteraceae; genus Marivita. Next base: position 54,891 of record NZ_CBFHLV010000014.1, read on the forward strand.
GGCGCATCACGATATCATCGGGAGCTCCCCCGCTGTGCGCCAGATCGTGACCCGCATCGACCTGGTGGCAAGCACAGATGCAACTGTGCTGATCACGGGAGAAGCAGGTACAGGTAAGGCGCTTGTCGCGACCGAGATCCACAAGGCCAGCCCAAGGTCACGGCGTCCGTTGATCCACTTCAAATGCGGGTCCGTTGCCCCAGAAGACGTAGAGGCAGAGTTGTTTGGGCATGTCCGTGGCGCCGGGCCAAATGCAACACGTGACAAGCCGGGCAAGCTTGAACTGGCACATGGCGGATCGCTGTTTCTGGATGATGTCGAAGAGCTGCCCTTTGAAATTCAGGGCAAATTGTTGCACGCCTTGCAAAAAAGCGCGGTCACCCGGGTTGGGGACACGCGCGAAAAGCCGTTGGACATTCGTGTGATCGCCGCAACGACACAAGCGCCGACCGACAGCCGCTCGGGAAATCGGATCCGCGAAGACCTGGATTTGTTTCTCAACGTGTTCCCGATCACTTGTCTGCCGCTGAGGGACCGGCTTGAAGACATTCCACTGCTCGCCGCGCATTTGCTAAAACTGGCCTGTCGCCGCCATAGCCGCCCGGTTCCGGTTCTGACCGAACGTGTGGTTCAGCAGATGCAAGCGTATCACTGGCCCGGCAACGTGCGCGAATTGCACAACGTCATCGAACGCGCTGCCATCGTGTCGCGTGATCGTAAGCTGGTTCTGGAACTGGGCGGAGGAGGGCGGGTTGCCTCACCGGCCAATGCGTCGGTCAAAACCGAAGCAGAAATGCAAGAAGCTATGCGCCGCAACATTATTGCCGCCTTGCATGAAACTGGCGGGCGGGTGTCCGGCGCATCCGGGGCTGCCGCGCTTTTGGATATTCAGCCGACCACGCTGTATTCGCGGATCAAGACGCTCAAGATCGACAAGGATGCGATCAAGTCCTGACTGTGTATTGCGATTTGTCAGAACAAAGTGGGAAACTCCGGGTTGCAGATCATGGCACGGTACTGCCTAACTGAGCCCAAGGCGGCTGTTTTCTAAATTGATCTTTCGTCACAGCCCCGGCGAATGAAAAGGCGCTTGATATGTCACCGGTAGAAACACAAATGCGACGCGAGGTGCTGGAAATCCCAGCAGCGGTTGCGCGGCTGTTGCAGAACGGCCGCGATGACATAAGGCAGGCGGCAGACGCGATCCGCGCCCGCGATCCAGATTTCATGATCAGTGTCGCCCGCGGATCGTCGGATCATGTTGCAACATATTTGAAGTATGTGTCCGAGCTTTTGACCGGCACACCAATCGCGTCAGTCGGGCCGTCTATTGCGTCGATCTACCGACGGCAAATGCGACTGAACAACAGTGTGTGCCTGTCTGTGTCGCAGTCCGGAAAAAGCCCTGACATCGTCGACATGGCCCGCATGTCGCGCGAGGGGGGCGCTGTGACCGTCGCACTGACCAACGACCCCGGTAGCCCTCTGGCACATGTTGCGGACCATACATTGAACCTCCATGCCGGCCCTGAGCTAAGCGTGGCAGCGACCAAAACCTTTGTGAATTCAGCAGTTGCCGGCGTGTGGTTGTTCGCGGAATGGGCTGAGGATGCGGCGCTTTGCGCTGCGATCCGGTCTTTGCCAGATGCGCTTGAAGAGGCTGTTCACGTCGATTGGTCTGCAGCGCGCGAGGCTTTGGGAGACCGCAATTCGGTTTTTTGTCTTGGACGTGGGCCCGCCTATGCCATCTCGAACGAAGCTGCGCTCAAATTCAAGGAAACCTGCCAAATTCACGCGGAATCCTATTCCTCAGCCGAAGTATTGCACGGTCCGGTTTCCATCGTAGATTACGGGTTTCCGGTGATTGCTTTTGCCAGTGCAGACGAAGCCGAAGTCGCTTTAGGGACGGTTGCAGACGAGATCTCGATTAAGGGAGCGACGGTTTTCGCGACAACCGACCAGGTGGAGCGTGCCATCGCCTTGCCATTCGCGCGCACAGGCCATGCATTGACCGATCCGATTGCCCTGGTCACAAGCTTTTACGCGATGGTCGAACAGGTTGCGGGATCACGCGGGATAAACCCCGACGCCCCGCGCCATCTCAAGAAAGTAACAGAAACGAGATGACGGGTCGGGTGACTGCTTATATCGGCGCGCGGATCCACGATGGGCTGCAATTCCTTGAGGATCACGCGCTGGTCGTTTCCGCCAGCGACGGCTTTCGGGTGAAGCCCGTTGCTGAATTGCCCACGGATATCCAAGCCGAGTATCTGAATGGCGGTCTGATCACACCGGGGTTCGTCGATCTTCAGGTCAATGGCGGTGGCGGTGTGATGTTCAACGATGCCCCCTCGGTCGAGGCTTTGCGCGTGATGGCCGACGCACACACGCAACTAGGCACCGCTGCATTTCTGCCGACGTTGATCACCGACACGCCCGACAAATCCCAAGCTGCGATAGATGCGGTTAAGGCTGCGATTGCGGATGGTTTGCCCGGCATTGTCGGTATCCATCTCGAAGGTCCACACCTGTCGATTGCCCGTAAAGGAGCGCATGACCCGACGCTGATCCGCCCGATGGACGACACTGATCTTGCGCGTCTGGTAAAAGCTGCCGAGCATTTGCCAAATGTGCTTGTGACCATCGCTCCAGAGAACACGACGTTGGAGCAAATACGCAAGATGGCGGATGCAGGTATTCTGGTGTCGCTGGGCCACACGGATGCGGATCACGCTACGTGCCATGCCGCCTTTGATGCCGGCGCACGATGCGTCACCCATTTGTTCAACGCTATGAGCCAGTTGGGCAGCCGCGAACCCGGACTGGTCGGCGCAACTCTTGAACGGGGCGATATTCACGCGGGGCTAATCGCCGACGGAATCCATGTGAACCCTGCAACCATCCGGGTCGCCCTTGCGGCCAAACCCAATTCAGACCGGATTTTTCTAGTCACTGATGCGATGGCCACGGCCGGATCGACCCTTGATAGGTTTCAATTGAACGGTCGCGATGTGTTGCGCCAAGACAATCGCCTGACGTTGGCGGATGGCACATTGGCAGGTGCGCATCTGAGCCTTCCACAGGCGATTGCGAATATAGCCAACAAGGTTGGTGGCGGCCTAGATAACGCGGTCGCCCGCGCCACCTCAACACCCGCGTCGCTATTGCGAGACTGCGGCGGGGCAGGGCGGTTCGACGCAACAACCCGCTTTGCCAATTACTTTCGGGACATCGCAAACGATCCGAGCGTCACGATGCAAATCTTTGCCCGCCAGGCTTGACGCCACCCGGATGTTTTGGAAGCGATAAACTTGCCACCGACCTATGATGTGGGCGCGGCTTCAGCACGCGTAAATGGTTTGGCAAATGCTTGGACCGGGCAAAGACACGGGCCTTGGACCCATAGGCGGTTTCGGCATTGCAATACTGAAGGTCCGGAAAAAGATCGAATACCTCGCGACGGGCCTCTGCATGCATCGCACCCAAAGCGAACTGCCCCGGAAAAAAGCTTTCAGACGGCGCGCCATTGGCAAACACGATTTGGTGGTCATCGAACATGATATGGAAATAGGTGACGTGTTTGCAGCCATTCATCACACGCGCAGCACCGCCTTGCATCTGCGCGAGGTGTGTGGCCCGCACCAGCGTTTCCTCGCCTTCCAGATTGAGCAATACGCCATGCTGCGGTGACACGATCAACGGCGCATCGCCGCCGGTAAGTTCGGGCTTCAAAAGTACAGGCCGCAGTTTGGGCGATGTGAACAACTCTTGCGCCCCAAGGGTGCGATGCCCCACCCAACGCAACGTCTGAATGCCATTGTCACGGGTCACAATTCGATCACCTGCACAAAGGCTTTCGACAGGACGTTCGCCGTGTTCCGTTAGAATGCGCGTGCCGGATGCGAAACACACAACACCGGTGTTCTCAACGTTGAAGTAGCTAGTATCGGCAACGGCCCCAGTGAAAACAAGACCACCGCCCGCAAAACTCGTGTTATTGGAATAATCAACCCCGTCAACGCCGTCGTTGGACTGGTTGAGAATGCCGTCATCTGCTTGGTCGGCGGTCAGTTCCCAGATGTTATCATAGAAAGACGACAGATCGATCCGGTCGTTGTTGGTGATGTCACCATCGATCAGAGTACCGGAATTGCCAAAGTTGAAGTCGTTGATCGTATCAACGCCGTCCCCAGCCACATAGACGAAGGTATCATCGCCATCGCCGCCGATGATCGAGTCATTGCCGCCACCAGCATTGATCGTATCGTTACCCGTCCACCCGTCGAGCGTGTCGTTGCCATCGCCACCGTCAAGCTGGTCGTTACCGTCTGCTGCGAAGAGAACGTCGGCGCCTTCGCCGCCTTCCAGAAGGTCATCACCGCCGCCTGCACTTAGGCTGTCATCTCCGACGCCACCACGCAGGGTATCATTTCCGATATCACTGCCACCCAAGAGCGTGTCGTTTCCGTCACCGCCTTCAAGCAGGTCGGCACCGCTGGCCCCGTCGATATAGTCATCGCCAGTGCCGCCATACATGCTGTCGTTGCCGGTCCAGCCTTCCATGCTGTCATTGCCGGCGTCGCCAGTCATGACGTCGTCGCCTTCGGCGCCAAACACGCTGTCCGCGCCGTCGCCGCCGCGCACGGTATCGTTGCCCGAGTTGCCGCTCAGCCAGTCATTGCCCGTGCCGCCTTCGACTTGGTCATTGCCGCCACCGCCGTTAAGCGAGTCGTTGCCATCACCACCAACAAGGCTGTCCGCCGATGTATCAGCGCCGCCAAATAGTGTGTCGTCGCCTGAGCCACCAAAAAGCGTGTCTGATCCTGCCTCACCGTCTAGCAGGTCGTTGTCGATCCCACCGTCCAGAATGTCATTGCCGTCGCCGCCATAAAGCGTGTCGTTGTCGTCCTGACCGTAGATCGTGTCATTACCACCATCTCCAGACAGAAGGTCCGCGTTGTTGTTCGGCGCAAGATCAGTGCCATCATTTGGCAACTCATAAGGCGCGTACAAGGGGTAATTTGCGTTGGTCGTCGACACGTCGCCATAGATCACATCTCCGTCGGCGCCGCCTGAGATCGTGTCGTTGCCCTCGTTGCCTTCCAACGAGTCGATGCCATCGCCGCCAGAGACAGAGTCGTCGTCGAACCCGGCATCAACCGTATCGGCGCCGTCACCTCCGATGATAAGGTCGTTATCATCTCCGGTCAGGATCGAGTCATTGCCTATGCCACCATCGACTGTGTCTCGGTCATTGAACGCGTCGGGGTCGTCGGGGTAATATAGCGGGTTTCCGATCGCCCCATACCCTTCATCCGGCAAACCTGTGCCAGGTGAAGTGCGCGTATTGATGACGTCATCTCCAGCACCGCCCAGAACGCTGTCGTTGCCTTCGAAGCCGAAGATCGTGTCATTGCCGTCCCCGCCAAGAACCGTGTCGTCGCCCGCGTCTGCCTCGATTAAGTCTGCGCCGCTCTCGCCAAAGATCTGGTCATTGCCATCGCCACCTTCGACCGAGTCGTCGTCCGCGCCAGCAAAGATGCTGTCATTCCCGGTCCCGCCAAGTAGCGTGTCATTGCCACCGTCGCCGACAAGCGTATCGGCTCCGTCACCCCCCGAGATCGAATCCGCGCCGGCTACACCATCGTCACCGTCAAGGTAATCGTTGCCGATGCCACCATCGAGCGTGTCATTACCATCCTGACCGAACATCGAGTCATTACCGTCGCCGCCGGTCAGGTTGTCATCGCCAGTCCACCCATAGACCGTGTCGTCACCGCTTCCGGCATCGACGGTGTCGTTACCTGTGCCCCCGTCGATCGAATCGGCACCATCGCCAGCCAAAAGGCGGTCATTGCCAGCGCCTCCAATCAGCGTGTCATTGCCGGTTTCGCCCACCAAAACATCGACACCGTCACCGCCCTCGAGCCGGTCATCGTCGCCGTTACCATAAAGCGTATCGTTGCCCAAGCCGCCCAGCAGGAGGTCCATTCCGGTCCCGCCCTGCAGCAAATCGCCATCACCTTCGCCATACAGGGTGTCGTTGCCATCGCCGCCCGACAAGACGTCCACGCCGTCACCGCCCTCGAGCCGGTCATCGTCGCCATCACCATAGAGCGTGTCGTTACCCAAACCGCCCAGCAGGAGGTCCATTCCGGTCCCGCCCTGCAGCCAATCGCCGTCACCTTCGCCATACAGAGTGTCGTTGCCATCGCTGCCCGACAAGACGTCCACGCCGTCACCGCCCTCAAGCACGTCATCGCCGCCATCACCATAGAGCGTGTCGTTACCCAAACCGCCCGAAAGGCTGTCTGTACCGAAGCCGCCTTGAATCCAGTCATTGCCGATGCCACCATCGATGGTGTCGTTGCCGTCCTGGCCGAACATCGAGTCGTTGCCATCGCCGCCCGTCAGGCTGTCATCGCCGGTCCACCCATAGACCGTGTCGTCACCGCTTCCGGCATCGACGGTGTCGTTACCAGTGCCCGCGTCGACAACATCTGCGCCCTCACCACCGGACACAGAATCTGCGCCATCGCCAGCAATAAGGCTATCATCACCGCCGCCACCGATTAGGGTGTCATCGCCAATACCGCCGACAAGCGTATCGTTGGACCCTGCGGATGGCGCATCAGCCAGTACCAAATCCGCGTATTCGAGACCTGTCGTATTTGCAAAAATTGGGTCTTGTACGGCAATGTCGTTTGAAGAGGTCCACGTGATCTGATCGCCATCGTTGACTGCGATATCATAGGCGAAATAGGTGTTGCCTGCCTGTACAGGCCCGATTTGGATCAGCCAGGCGTTGCCGGTTTCGCCAGTTGTTTCATTGACGATATCGGATTGGGCAATGGCGTGGGTCTCGGTGCCAGCCGAATAACTCGTCGACCCAATCGTGATATCCGAAGTCAGAATCTGCGGCGCGCCGGTGTCTATTGGACTACCGCCGCCCGAAACCAGGTCTTCGAATGCAGAGTCGTCATCGTTTACCTCTATATTGACGCTGTCGGCTGCAGCATCAAAGGTAAACGTGCCGTTCTTCAGGATGGATGTGCTCCCTGAGCTTTCAAGGACGAAGAGGCCGAATTGACCACCACCGGTAATGCTGGAC
>NZ_CBFHLV010000015.1:0-61493 GCF_965656765.1 Marivita sp.
CATTTGCGAAGCAATCAAAACGAAACCAAGCGATCTCCTGCCGCTGCATTCAGGTTATCCAGATAAGTCTTGAGCAAGGGCACCCGGTCAGGACGGAATGAACGGTCTGTAACGGTCAGCTCCGTCATGCGGTCCAACCGGAACGCCCGATACGCATCGCGCATCAGACACCACGACAGCAAGCAATGCGATTGGTCGAACAGCATGATGCTAAGTGGTTTGACCTCGCGCCATGTCGAAGTACCGTGTTTATCGGTATAGGCGAAATTAACGATCCGTTCTTGCCAGCACGCCTCTCTGAGCACGCCTGAATCGATGGTGGGCGGAGCTGGCGGGTTGAACCGATGGGCCACGAGAACCGAATGGCGCAGACGATGCGCCTGCCTTTCGGGTAGGCGTGCACGCAGCTTCATAAGTGCGCTGCGGGCGGCATCAGACAAGGCAGGGTCGCCGACAGCAGCCACCTCACGCAGACCCAGAACCAGCGCTTCAAGCTCGTCTTCCTGGAAGCCAAGCGGGGGCAAATGTACGTCTTCGATCAAGGTATACCCGAACCCTGCTTCACCATCGATCACTGCCCCCAATTCGCGCAGCGTGTCGATGTCCCGATACAGCGTGCGAGGTGACACGCTTGTCGCGTCGGCCAGCTGCGTAGCCGTTGCGGGCGCTGGCAAAGTGCGTAGCGCTTGCATCAAGTGAAAAAGGCGATGGGTGCGGCTCATGTCCCAATTGTCTTAAACAATGCTGACAAAAAGTGACAGTAGCTTGCGCTACGCAGACCTCAGCGTTCTTTGGAGGCAAATATGCTCACTCTTATCACCTATCCCGAAGGCTTTGACGAACCAAGCCTCAGCCCATTCTGCGTCAAGACCATGATCCAGTTGGACATGGCAGGCGAAGACTGGCAGCCTGATTATGCAAGCACCCCTTCCGCCACACCCTTGAGCCGTCTTCCGGCGTTGCAAACGCCCGACGGACTGATTCCGGAAAGCGGGTTCATTCAGTCCTATTTGGAAGAGCGTGGCGCCGATTTCTATCCCGGTTTGGCGACCAAAGACCGCGTGCACGGCCATGCCATCATCCGCATGATCGAGGAACACCTGCGTGTGGCACTTGCGCATGACCGTTGGTTGGTGGATGCCTGTTGGGCCAAGTTGATGCCAATTGCCTTTGGCACCGTCCCAGCCGCGGTGCGGCCCGTATTGGCCAATATGGTGCGGCGGCAGGTGCGCAATGGTCTAAAAGGTCAAGGGTTCGCTCGCATGTCCGAGGCGCAGAGGATGCAATGCCTGACACCGGATCTTGATTGCCTGACGGACATGCTGTGGGACAAACCCTTTCTACTGGCCGATCACCCAACCGCCCCGGATACGATCGCGGTGCCGGTTCTCAGCATGCTTGCCAGTTTGCCCGCAGATACGGCGATCCGCCGTGCGGTGCGCGGAAACGAAACACTGATGGGATATATCCAGCGTGGACGGGCCGCGCTTTATCCAAACCTCAGCCGTTCCGCCGCCGTCGCGTGACCTTGCGCTTGGTCTTGGCGTCTTTCTTTTTCGCCTTAGCCGCTTTGCGTTTAGGTCCGCCCTTGCCCTTGGGGCGTGTCCCGCGCCCCATACGGCCTTTGCCCGAACCGGCGGGCAGTTCCGCGTCTTGGAGCGTCAATAGCTCAAGGCCGATGCCCCCTGTGACGGGCGCTGCGTCAATCAATTTGACGGTTACGCGCTGGCCCAGGCTGATGATAATACCAGTGTCAGACCCCATCAACGTCGCTGCATCAGCATCAAAATGAAAGTATTCGTTGCCAAGTGATCGGATCGGGATCAGCCCGTCAGCACCTGTTTCGTCCAGCTTTACGAACACACCAAAGCGCGCGATGCCACTGATGCGCCCGCCGAATTCTGCTCCGATGCGGTCCGACAGGAATGACGCCAGATAGCGATCCGTTGTGTCGCGCTCTGCCATCATCGACCTGCGTTCCGTGTCGCTGATATGCTGCGCGGTTGCCTCCAACTTATCGATGTCTTCGGGCGACAATCCATCTTTGCCCCACCCATGCGCCTTGATCAGCGCCCGGTGCACGGTCAGATCAGAATAGCGCCGGATCGGTGATGTGAAATGCGCGTAATTCTGAAGGGCGAGGCCGAAATGGCCAAAATTCTCAGGGTTGTAATAGGCCTGCGTCATCGACCGCAGTGTGGCGATGTTAATCAGCTCGGCCTCGTCCGATCCGGCAGCATCGTTCAGAAGACGGTTCAACTGCGCAGTTTTGAGAACCTGTCCCTTGGCCAATGATAGGCCGGCCGCTTCGGCGGTTTCGCGCAGCGACTCCAGTTTCTCGGGCGGTGGTTCCTCGTGCACACGGAACAAGAGCGGCGTGCGTTTGGCGATCAGGGTTTCGGCAGCGGCGACATTGGCCAGCACCATAAATTCTTCGATCAGTTTATGGGCATCCAAACGGTCTGCAAAATTGACTGACTTTACCGTGCCATCCTCAGCCAGCACGATCTTGCGTTCTGGCAGGTCAAGGTTCAACGGCTGACGGCGTTTGCGCGCTTCAACCAAGGCGGCATAGGCAGCGTAAAGCGGACGGATTACATCGTCCATCATTGGCGCGACCTTGTCGTTCGGCGCGCCATCTATCCCGGCCTGAACCTCTTGATAATTCAAAGATGCGGGCGACCGCATCAAACCACGCACAAAACTGTGGCTGATCTTTTCACCATGCGCGTCAATCACCATCCGCACTGCGATACAGGCCCGTGGCACGCCTTCGTGCAGCGAACACAGATCGCCGGACAACCGGTCTGGCAACATTGGCACAACCCGGTCAGGGAAGTAGCTGGAGTTGCCCCGCTTGCGCGCCTCTTGGTCAAGCGCAGACCCCGGCGTTACGTAGTGAGACACATCCGCGATAGCGACCCAGATCACATGACCGCTGGCGTTCTTGGGGTCGTCGTCGGGATGCGCGTAGCATGCATCGTCGTGGTCGCGCGCATCACTTGGGTCGATGGTGATCAGTGGCATGTCACGCAGGTCTTCGCGTCCCTTGAGACCTGCTGGCTTCATCGCGTCCGCTTCGGCGATCACATCATCGGGGAAGCTGTCAGGGATGCCGTGTTGGTGGATCGCAATCAAGGACACCGCGCGCGGCGCAGACGGATCGCCAAGTCGTTCGGTGATCCGCGCCCGTGGCAGGCCCATGCGCCCTGCAGGTCCAGCCTGTTCTGCCTCGACCAACTCGCCGTCTTTCGCCCCGCCGATAGCATCGGCTGCGACCATCCATTCCTTGTCTGACCCTTTGTCGATTGGTTTGATCCGCCCGCCTTCAGACACCTTGGCAAAAATCCCGACCACCTTGCGCGGGTTCGATCCAATCCGGCGGATCAGGCGCGCTTCGTAATTGTGATCTTCTTCATGCACCACCTGCAGCCGGGCAAGAATGCGGTCGCCTTCACCCAAAGCCGGATCAGAGGCGCGGGGGATCACGAGGATGATGGGCTCCACCCCTTCGCCATGCCATTCCAACGCACGGGCAAACAGGTCGCCATCGGGGGTCGGTTCTTTAACCTGCAACACGCTTACAGGCGGAAGGCGATCAGGGTCGCGGTAAGTCTTCTTGCGCTTCTCAAGGTGACCCTCATGCTCAAGTTCCTTGAGCAGTCGTTTCAAGTCGATCCGCGCTGCGCCTTTGATGCCAAAGGCCTTGGCGATGTCACGCTTCGCGGTGAGGGTCGGGTTGGCGGCGATCCAGTCAAGGATGTCCGCCTTTGTCGGCAGTTTGCTCATGCGACTCAGGTAGCACGCGCATGGGAGCACGTCATGGCGAAAGTCACGCTATTCGTCGAAGCAGAGCTCCATCATGCGGTGATCGATCCCGGCATCGTCAAAGATGTCGCCATAAGCGGCAAAGCCCAGCTTTTCGTAAAACCCCAAAGCATCGATCTGCGCCCCAAGCGCGGCGCGGGTAATGCCGGGCGTTTTACGTAGGATCATCAAGGCCTCGCGGATCAGCGCAGCCCCAAGGCCGGTACCCCGCATTTCATGCAAAACACACACCCGGCCAATTTTGCCGATCTCGTCTTTCAGCACGATGCGCGCAGCACCAACAGGTTTGCCGGACGCCGTGGCAAGCAAATGGATTGCCGTCGCGTCCAATTCGTCGCGTTCCAGTTCCACGGGGACCTTTTGTTCGTCAACAAACACGTGATGCCGGACGGTAAAGCAGTCAATCGGATCCTCGACCCGTGAAATGATCGGTCTCATTGCGCGAAATAGTCCTGAAGGATGCGTGTGTAGATCGCCTTTAGCTGATGGATCTGCTCAACCTCGACACGTTCATCCACCGCATGCATCGTCTTGCCGACCAGCCCGAATTCGACAACCGGACAGTGGTTCTTGACGAACCGTGCATCCGACGTGCCGCCGCTTGTTGAGAGCTCGGGTGTTACACCTGTTTCCGTCTCAACCGCTTTGCCGATCAGATCGGACAAGGGCCCCGGAGGTGTCAAGAACGCCTCGCCTGAAATCTTGATCTTGAGGTCAGTCTTGGTTCCAAATTCGGCATCGACCTTGGCTGCCTCATCGCGGAGCCAGTAGGAAAGACCTTCGCCGGTGTGGATGTCGTTGAACCGGATGTTGATACAGGCGCGGGTTTCTGCCGGGATCACATTGGTTGCGGCATTGCCAGTGTCGATGGTCACCACTGCAAGTGTTGATGCATCAAAATGGTCCGTGCCCTGATCAAGCTCATGCGACGATAGCTTGTCCATCAGCCGTGCCATCGCGGGCATCGGGTTCAGGGCGCGATGCGGGTAGGCCGAATGCCCCTGTTTGCCGGTCAGCGTGAACCAGGCATTCATAGATCCGCGCCGCCCGATCTTCATCATCTCGCCCATGTGGTTGGGGCTGGTGGGCTCACCGACCAGACAAACGCTCATCTGTTCTTCATTGATTTCCATCCAATCCAGCAGTGCCATTGTTCCGTTAATGGCATCCCCTTCTTCGTCGCCGGTGATCGACAGGATCACGGCCCCATCAGGCGGCGTGTTTTGGACAAAATCCATCGCGGCGGCGGCAAAGGCCGCGACGCCTGATTTCATGTCAGTTGACCCGCGCCCATACATCATTCCGTCTTTGATTTCAGCTCCGAAGGGCGGCATGGACCAGTCGTCGGGATTGCCCAAAGGCACCACATCCGTGTGACCGTTGAACCCAAATGTCCGGGCGTGCCCTTTGTCACCCCAGCGGGCAAAAAGGTTGGAAACGTCGTCACGATCAACGCGGATGCAGATGAACCCGGCCTTTTCAAGCAGGCTTTGCAATAAAATTAGCGCGCCACCTTCCTCAGGTGTAACAGAGGGGCAGCGGACAAGCGCTGCGGTCAGGTCAACGGGATCAGTGTTCGACATCGGTTTGGCCCCTTATTCAGCATTTGGTCTTGGCTATCGCCAAGTTCCGCCAGAGGCAAATGTGGCGAAAAGGACGCAATTGGCTGATACCATCAAGCCAGCCTGTTCTCGCCGTGGATGACAGAAGGTGCTTTGCCGTGTTATCCGTTTGTTAACAATAATAAATGGCTTGAGGCAGAGCAGCGATCCTTTGACGGGCGTGATACGGTGAAAACACCGGTCGGGCATTTTAGCGTCAAGGATATGTGCCTCGCGTCAGTTTGAGGCAAAAATGGCGACAGGCGCAGAGCTTACATACACCACCAATGCCAGCGCTTTGGCGATGGCACAGGAAATATTCGGAAGCGGCGTTTCCGTGGTCGGGGCAAGCTATACGGGTGATAACAGGGCGTCCGCAATTTTCAGTGACGGTGATGCCTTGGCGCCGGGTGTGACACCCAGCGATACCGGCGTAATCTTGTCGACCGGTCGCGTGGACCGCTTTACGCAGTCAAGCGGTGATCCCAACCAAAGCGCGTCAACCACGTCAGGAAGCAGCGGCCCCAATAACAACAGCACGTTCAACAGTGCGGCGGGCAACAATACTTACGACGCGTCATTCCTCGATATCGACTTCATTCCTGACGAAGATCTCATGACCATGCGTTTCGTGTTTTCCTCTGAGGAATTTCCCGAATTTACGAACTCGGTCTTTCAGGATTTTGTTGGCGTCTGGGTCAACGGTCAACAGGTTGATATTCAAGCGGGCAATGGGGACGTCGATCCAGCCAACCTCAACACAACAGAAAACATCAACCTGTTCCGCGATAACACGGGTGATGACTACAACACCGAAATGGATGGTTTTACCGTAAGTCTGACGATGACCATGCAGGTGATCCCAGATCAGGTTAACTCCATCCGTATCGGCATCGCGGATGTGGGGGACAATCAATACGATTCCAACCTGCTCATTGCAGCAGATTCGGTTCAAACGGATCTTGTGGCGCAGTCTGACGCTCTGACGACAGTTGCCAACAAGACCAAGACGCTTGATGTGCTCGCCAATGACGTCAACAATTCCGGCGGCACGATGACCATCACTCACATAAATGGTGTGGCTGTCGTGGCTGGTGACAGCGTGACGCTTACAACTGGTCAAGTTGTGACTTTGAACGCGGATGGCACGTTCTCTGTCACGACGGATTCCGACCTTGAAACCGTGAACTTCACATATGAAGTCGAAAGCTCCACCGGCGAAACCGATGTTGGCTTTGTCACGTTGGCAACCGTACCCTGTTTCGTTGCTGGAACGCTGATCAACACGGAACTTGGAAAACGACGTGTCGAAGACTTGCGCCCAGGCGATTTGATCTGCACCTTGGATCGCGGTCTGCAACCCTTACGCTGGATCGGACAACGTAGCGTGGCCGCCGTTGGGGCCTTTGCCCCAGTTCGCGTGGCAGCTGGCACGTTCGGAGATCACACGACCCTGATGCTGTCTCCACAACACCGTATTCTGGTGCGTGATCCACTGGCGGATTTGGTGTTTGGCACGCCAGAGGTTCTGATTGCCGCAAAACATCTGATCAACGGCCGCACTGTTGAAACCGTCGAAGGCGGCAGCGTGACCTATGTTCACCTGCTTTTTGATCAGCACGAGATCGTCATGTCGAACGGTCTGGCCACTGAGAGCTTTTTGCCTGGCCCAATGACGATGGATGCCTTCGAGGATGATGTGGTCGATGAGATCGCCAGCCTCTTTCCGGATCTCGATTTGGAAACCGGCGAAGGCTACGGCACCGCAGCACGTCAGATCCTTAAAAAGCACGAAGCCAAGATGCTGTTTGGAACCGCGGCATGAGTTGGTTCGCGTTGCTGGACTGCGCGACCCGCGACCCGTGGGTTCGGGATGAAGTCGAGGATATTTTGGGCCGCCGCCCGCGTGCCTGCGTACCCCGCGGTTCGGTGGTTCTGGAAACCCGCCTTTCGCCGGATGGACGACCTCAGACGCTGCTCAGTTACAAACAGGATGGTACAGCACCCACAAGTTTTTCTCTGATGTCCACACCGCATGGCAGCGTTGTTCTGGTGATCGCTCAGGGTGATGACGTCGTGCACGAAGTCGTCGAACGCGGTCGTGAGGCTCGGACCGATACGTTGCAGGTGACGATCAGCTGGGATGTGACCAAGCAATTAGGGCGACTTGTCGTTGCCCGTCCGGAAACCGAGCATGTTCTGATCCGACACTTCGCCATGACACGCGCACCGCTTTTGGCTGATCTGACGGCCTTGGCCCGGCCGCAAGGCCTGACCGACATCGACCCGGATGTGATCTTTGTCGCCCTGTCCACCGACATCGAACCGGTCGGGCCGATGCCGACTCTGTCCCCTTCGGTCCGGGTGGACACAGCGCAAGGTCTGCGTTTTGCGAAATCGTTGCGCCAGGGCGATGTCGTGCGCGCTGCCAGCGGCAAGCTGGTGCCTGTTCTGCACACCATCGCCCGCGAGGTGCCGAGCCTTGGATCATTCCGCTCTGTTCGTCTTCGGGCACCTTACTTTGGCCTGACGCAGGATGTTGTGGTATCGCGCCACCAACGGCTTTTGGTCAGCGGCCCCGAGGTTGAATACCTGTTCGGCCGCGAAGAGGTGCTTATCCCCGCCTCGGCCTTGGTCAACGGATACGCTGGACATTATGAACCTGCTCCGCGTTTTGTGACATATCACCAACTGCTCTTGCCGCATCATGACGCGGTTCGCATTCCAGATGCGGCGCTTGAATCGCTCTATATTGGTCGCATGCGGCGCGATAAGACACTGCTCGACGCCTCTGTCCTAAACGACCTGCCCCGCGCACTTTTGCCCGAACATCACCGGGCCGGGTATCAGGTATTGCGCGCGTTCGAAGCGATCACACTGGCCGAGGCCCGCGCGGCCTAACCTTTGTCCTTGTCGCCGAAATAAGGTGTTACCTGCGCGACGATCACTGCGTTTTCATCTAGCGCCTTTTGCATCAGCGCGATCTCGTCGGCCTCGATGTCGTGACCCTGTTCTTTGCGCTCTTCCAATGTGCCGTAGCCGGTCACGTCCAAGGGTGCCATGTCCGCCTGTTTGAGGATCGCCACAGTTTCACGCACCGCTTCAGCCTCATCAACGCCGGACGCATAACACATCAGCCCAGCACCGGTGGCTCCTTTGGGCAGGCCATCGCCTGTCTTGCGGCCCACCTCGACCACAAGAGTATAAACCGAATGCGGTTTCTTCGGTTTTTTGGGGCTGTCGGTCATGAAACTGCCTGTCAGTAAGGGTGCGCGCTGCATGTGCCACGAAACCCGCCTCGCGTCGAGGGTTGTTGCCGCCGCCCTGCTGCGCATACTGCGGGCAAAACCGGGAGGAATGATATGAAATCCGTAAAAGACATGGTGGCTGCCGCCAATGAAGTCGTCGCACATGCACCAGCATCCGAAATAATGGGTCTACACGGTCAGGATGGAGTGACCTTTGTCGATCTGCGCGATCCTCGAGAATTGGAACGGGAAGGGATGATCCCCGGCGCATTCCACTGCCCGCGCGGTATGTTGGAATTTTGGATCGACCCAGAGAGTCCTTACGCCAAGCCGCAGTTTCAAACTGGCAACCGGTTTGTGTTCTACTGTGCGTCGGGCTGGCGATCAGCTCTGTCCGCGCAAGTGGCGCAAGACATGGGATTGGAAAATGTCAGCCACATCAATGACGGCTTTGGCGGCTGGAAAAAGGCGGGCGGCCCGGTTGGTGAGAAGCCCGCCAAAAAGGGATAAGGCGCGTGCTCGCACGCACCGCTTGGATCAATCGCGCAATAGTTCGTTGATACCCGTCTTGGAGCGTGTCCGCTCGTCAACTCGCTTTACGATGACCGCGCAATAGAGGTTGATGTTGTTCTTGGACGGCATCGACCCGGCGACGACAACAGAATAGGGCGGCACTTCGCCGTACATCACTTCTCCGGTTTCGCGATCGACGATCTTGGTCGATTGACCGATGAATACGCCCATCCCAAGAACGGACCCTTCGCGAACAATACAGCCTTCGACCACTTCGGAACGTGCGCCGATAAAACAATTGTCCTCGATGATGGTCGGACCTGCCTGCATCGGCTCAAGCACGCCACCAATGCCGACACCGCCGGACAGGTGCACGTTCTTGCCGATCTGTGCGCAGGAACCCACCGTTGCCCAAGTGTCGACCATCGTGCCTTCGTCAACATATGCACCAAGGTTCACAAACGACGGCATCAAAACCACGCCCGGCGCAATGAACGCCGATTTGCGTACAATGCAGTTCGGCACGGCGCGGAATCCTGCGGCTTTCCACTGGTTGTCGCCCCAGCCTTTGAACTTGCTGTCGACCTTGTCCCACCAACCGCCGCCTTGCGGGCCGTTATCGTGCTGTTCCATGTCCTTGATACGAAAGCCAAGAAGCACGGCCTTCTTAGCCCACTGGTTCACATGCCAGACGCCGTTGTCTTGACGTTCGGCCACGCGCAGTTGACCGCTGTCGAGTGCGTTCAGAGTATCTTCGATCGCCTCACGGGTTTCCCCACCGGTTGACGATGTGATCGTATCGCGCGCGTCCCACGCGGCCTCGATGGCGGTTTCAAGCTGTGCGTTGGACATGGATACGCTCCTCACGTGGTAATCCCCGAAATCGCCTTGCCTATAAGCTGCAAGAGGTGGACGCGCAATGTATGTGCGTGTTGGCCTAGCGGAAAATGCGATCTTGGCCTTGGTGAAAAGGGCTCAACTGCTGATCGGATCAGGCGCGATATTGCCGCCGCATACCAGAATGGCAACGCGTTCTCCGGGCGCCGGTGCATATGCGCCTGACATCATTGCTGCCAAAGCGGCTGCCCCGGCGGGTTCCACCAATAACCGATGCGCCTGCCACAAAGCTGTCTGCGCTTCGACAATCGCGCCGTCTGAGACAAGCACGCTTTCGACTCCGACCGCTTTGGCCAAATCGAAACAAATGCTCCCAATCTGGCGCGCACCAAGCGCATTTGCAGCCACGCCGGATACGGCAACATCCACAGGGCCATCCGCTTCCAGAGCGGCATGCAACGCGCAAGATGTCATCGGCTCGACCGCAACAACTTTGCGTCGGCCGCCAAGCCACGCCAACGCCCCTGCGATTAGACCGCCGCCACCCACAGCAATCAGAACCGTATCTGCTTCAAGCCCCTGCCGGTCCCATTCCCGCAATACCGTCCCCTGACCTGCGACGGTTGGCTGCGCGTCATAGGCATGAATCTGCATCGCGCCGCTTTCCGCCGCTTCGCGTTCGGCAAGCTCGAGAGCATTGGCATATTCGCCAGGCACCACAGTCAATTCCGCGCCAGTGCGTTCGATCAGCCCAATCTTTGACGCGCCGGCGATCTCTGGAACAAAAATGCGTGCCCGATGGCCAAGCTTTTGCGCTGCATAAGCCACCGCCGCTCCATGATTTCCACCCGAGGCGGCGACAACCCCCGACACTGGCACGTCCGACGCCAAAAGCGTGTTGAACGCGCCGCGTGTTTTAAAGCTGCCGGTGTGCTGCATCTGCTCTAGCTTGAGGTCGATAGGACGTCCAAAGACGGTACTGCGCAGCACAGGTGTTTCCACAACATGCCCAGCGATCCGTTCCGCCGCCGCAGTGATACTGTCCTGCCAATCCATAATTGCGTCTCTCTGGTCACTTTGGTGCGGACGCTATAGGTCTGACGCCAGTCGAACAAGGAGCCGATCCCTATGAATGATCACCGCAACAGCCCCTTCCGTGACGCTGGACTTGACCGCAGCACGGCAAGCCATGTGCCGGATACGCCGCAGACGCGATCGCCGGCCTATCGGCTGGCATTTGCCGATGATGAATTCATGTGTCGCGAAGAACTGCGCCCGGTCCGGCTCCAGCTTGAATTGCTAAAGCCACAGCTGATGCTTGATGAACACCAGATCGAGAGCACCATCGTTCTGTTCGGCGGAGCCCGCATTCCGCGCCCGTCTGAGGCTGACAAAGCGCGGACCAAGACGCTGGCCGACCTGTCGCATTTCTACGACGAGGCTCGCGATTTTGCCCGCTTGATGACCCGCAAGTCCATCGATACCAACGGCCGCGAGTTTGTCGTTGTCACGGGCGGTGGGCCAGGCGTTATGGAAGCCGGAAATCGCGGTGCGGCGGATGAGGGTGGCAAATCCATCGGTCTCAATATCGTGCTGCCCCACGAACAAGCCCCGAACGAATATGTCACGCCAGAGCTGTGCTTCAACTTCCACTACTTCGCGATCCGCAAGATGCATTTCTTGATGCGCGCACGTGCGATTTGCGTCTTCCCTGGGGGCTTTGGCACGCTGGACGAGATGTTTGAGTCGCTGACCTTGATCCAGACAGGTCGTATGGACCGGGTGCCGTTCCTGCTGTTCGGTCGGGCGTTCTGGGAAAAGATCATCAACTGGGATGCGCTTGCTGATGCGGGTACGATCAGCCCAGAAGACCTTGATTTGTTCCGCTTTGTCGAAACCGCAGAAGAGGCGGCAGAGATTATCGAAAATTGGGATCCGGCTCCGGCACGCAGCGATATTCCAGGACGCTGATCCGCGCGTCTCGCCCGCGTTAGGAGTGTGTAAAGCCTGCTTGGTTAGTCTCGCCTCGGTATTTGCTCGGGGATTGGGACGCTGCTGTTCCGTCCCCGGTAAGGGGATGTGGTGCAGTGGCGCTCTTTACGGTGACAGCGTTCAAATGGACGGGCACGTTTTACAACGCGCAGTACAACACATCCTATACTGCAACGTTTGATGACGATGATGGCGCATACCAAGGCAGCGGCGATACCACCGAAACTGTGTCGATTAACAATGGCCCCCCATCATCATCTTGGGGTCAGCCCCATAGCATCGATGTAAATTTCACGGATGTGAACGGTCAGGCACATGTCGAAACCTTCTATTTCTTCAATACGAGTGCAGAATGGTATTTCGTTCCGGCCGAGGATTCCGACTTCACCGTCGGTGCCACGCTGGGCACTTATCAAAGCCACACGGATGGTTGGAACTATTCGGATGTGGTGTGCTTTGCGAAAGGCACCCTGATTGGGGTCACGTCTGGGGCAAAACCTGTTGAGCAGCTTGAACCGGGGGATTATGTCCAGACCCTTGGTGGACCCGCCTTGCCGCTTAGGCTGAACCTGAAACGCAGTTTGTCGCCGTTTGAACTCATGGCCAACCCGACCCTGCGTCCCGTTTGCATTGAGGCGGGGGCGTTGGGCGTTGGGCTGCCGGCAAGCAAACTCTATGTGTCTCGCCAGCACCGTATGCTGGTCGCATCAGCCATCGGAAAGCGCATGTTCGGCAAAGCCAAGGTGTTAATTGCCGCGATCCGCCTAACGATTTTGCCCGGATGCTATATTGACAGCCGCCCGCGTCATCTAACCTACCACCACCTGGTTTTTGATGAACACGCCATCGTCTTTGCCAACGGTGCGCCATCGGAGAGCTTTTTCCCGGGTCCACAGGCCGTTCGGTCGTTGACTCAAAGTGCTCATCGAGAATTCACCGCACTCTTCCCCGATGCTGCACAAGGTGTTGATCTGGGAAAAGCATCTCAATGCATCCCGTCAATAAAACAGCAAAAGCAGTTGTTGCTCCGGCACCTCAAGAACGGAAAACCCCTGCTGACTAGCGAATTTCGAACACGCTGATCGCGCAGTGTGGGCACTCTGACCCACTTAGACCTTCCAAGCCCCTTTCGCAGACGCAGCACGTCCTGTATGAGCCACGCTCAGTCCAGCCCCCGACACGACACCGGGGCTGCTGGCAAGCGAAAGGAGAGCCAAATGGGCTACAGAGTCGTCGTTGCAGGCGCCACCGGTAATGTGGGGCGCGAAATGCTGAACATCCTGGCCGAGCGCCAGTTCCCCGTTGATGAGATCGCCGTGCTTGCGTCGCGCCGGTCACTGGGTACGGAGGTCAGCTTTGGCGACAAGACGCTGAAGACGCAGGATCTCGATACGTTCGATTTCACCGGCTGGGATTTTGCGCTGTTCGCCATCGGCTCGGACGCGACAAAGAAATACGCGCCCATTTCCGCCAAGGCGGGCTGCGTTGTGATCGATAACTCGTCGCTCTATCGCTACGACCCGGACGTGCCACTCATCGTGCCAGAGTGCAACGCAGACGCGATTCACGGCTATTCAAAGAAGAACATCATCGCCAATCCCAACTGCTCGACCGCGCAGATGGTTGTCGCGCTCAAGCCGTTGCACGACCGTGCCCGCATCAAACGCGTTGTGGTAAGCACGTATCAGTCTGTCTCCGGCTCGGGCAAAGACGCGATTGATGAACTATGGGATCAGACCAAGGCGGTCTACAACCCGACAGCAGATTACCAGCGCAAGGTTTATCCCAAGGATATTGCCTTCAACGTGATCCCGCATATCGACGTGTTCCTTGAAGACGGATCGACAAAAGAAGAATGGAAGATGGTCGCTGAAACGAAAAAGATCATTGATCCATCGATCAAGGTCACGGCGACTTGCGTGCGTGTTCCGGTCTTTGTCGGCCATTCCGAGGCAATCAACATCGAATTCGAAGACCACCTCGATGAAGACGAGGCTCGTGATATCCTCCGTGAATCTCCAGGCATCATGGTGATCGACAAGCGCGAAGATGGTGGCTACGTCACGCCCAAGGAGTGCGTTGGCGATTTTGCCACGTTCATCAGCCGCATCCGTCAGGATTCCACGATCGATAACGGCATCAACCTTTGGTGCGTGTCCGACAATTTGCGCAAGGGCGCCGCGTTGAACGCCGTGCAAATTGCCGAGGTCCTGGGCCGGGAAGTTCTGAAAAAGGGCTGATCCGAACGGGTTGTGAAAGCGAAAGGCGTCGCACAGTTGCGGCGCCTTTTTTGCGTCCTCATCTGCCCGATGCCTTACCGCGGCAGCGGCATCAGGCGAACCGGGCCCGCGTCCGGTTCGCAAACGCTACGAGCGACAGCATAACGGGCACCTCGACCAACACGCCGACCACAGTTGCCAACGCGGCCCCTGAATTCAGGCCAAATAGGCTGATGGCAACAGCAACTGCGAGTTCAAAGAAATTCGAAGTACCGATTAACGCGCAAGGGGCCGCGATGCGGTGTGGCACGCGCAAGGCGAACGCAGCGGCATAAGCCAGCGCAAAGATCCCGTAGGATTGGATCAGGATGGGAACGGCAATCAGTGCGATCACCTGAGGGCGGTCAAGAATGACCTGCCCCTGAAGCCCAAACAGAATCACCACCGTCGCGATCAGCCCAACGATGGACCACGGTTTTATCCGGGTCTGGAACGCATGGATACGGGCATCGCTGCCAAGGCGGACGCGTGTCCAAATGCCTGCGGCTAGCGGCAGCGCAACAAACAAGACCACAGACAGAACAAGCGTTTCCCAAGGCACAACGATATCCGTTACGCCAAGTAGAAACGCCACGATGGGCGCAAAGGCAAACACCATCACCACGTCGTTCACCGACACCTGCAAAAGCGTATAGCTCTCGTCGCCCCGGGTAAGCTGTGACCATACGAACACCATCGCGGTGCACGGTGCTGCGCCCAATAGGATAAGCCCGGCGATATACTGCTGTGCATCTTCGGGGGCGATCAGATCGGCAAATGCGACCTCGAAGAACAGCACACCAAGCGCGGCCATTGAAAACGGCTTAATCAACCAGTTGACGATCAGCGTAATGGCCAGACCTTTAGGTTGCTTGACGACATCTTTAAGGCTGCTGGGATCGACCCCAACCATCATGGGATAAACCATCGCCCAGATCAGTACGGCGACCACAAGATTGACGCTTGCCACTTCTGCTGTCGCAATCGCATCGACAAGAGCGGGAACCGCACTCCCGATGATAACTCCGCCGATCATGGCAAGCGCGATCCAAAGGGACAGGTAACGCTCAAAGACACTCATGCGATGACTCCTTGCCGACTGTGACAATCTCGTTCCGCGAAGTGACGGCTTCAAAGGAAAAACGCAACCTTCTGATCATTCTAGGATTGTCTCGATTGCGCTCAAAGAATTCACGGAACCCTTCGCTCTGTTGCGTGTTCTTCACACCAGCGGGTCCATCTTTTGACTGCCCCATTCTTGCCGCATTTGGCTCGCACCCTTTTAGGATGTGGTAAACAAATCAGTAAAGGTGCCCTCAAATGGCAGTACAATCTGTCCCCCTCACCGCCGACACATCCGCTGGTATGCCGATGCCGTTGGACAGCGAAACAGCGATGCTGCTGCGCACCGTTCTACTTCCTCATTTCGAACGCGCGACAAGTTGGGGTGATCTGTGTGATCGTCTCGCCTCAAAGGGTTACGAGATCACCTTTCGCGGCGGTCACCTTGTCCTGGCTGATGAAAGCGGCAAGCCCGTCTGCACCGGGGCGATGATCGGATCACCGCTGTCGCGTCTGGCTGAACGGTTGGGTCGCCCAAAGTTGCGCACCGATTGCACAGGCGTCAACGCGACATTGCAGAACTGATCAGACCGGTTGAAATGACCGGGTTTTGGGGTCGAAATACTCAAGCCCGCCTTCACCGATATCGGTCCAAAGCCCATGCAACGTGAGCAGATCCTGCTCTACGGCATCGCTGATGAACGGAAACGTCATCAGATTCTCCAGCGACACAATCACCGATTCCTTCTCAAGCGCGCGCACCTGACCTTCGGGTGTGTTCACTGCCTTGATGCGTTCATATCCCGGACGCAAGATATCCATCCAGCGCCCCACAAAGCTGGATTGTTCCTCAAGGTGCGGCGCATTTCCTGAA
This sequence comes from Marivita sp., assembly GCF_965656765.1. Classification (GTDB taxonomy): domain Bacteria; phylum Pseudomonadota; class Alphaproteobacteria; order Rhodobacterales; family Rhodobacteraceae; genus Marivita. The sequence goes on from NZ_CBFHLV010000015.1 coordinate 16,214, forward strand.
CACATATCCAGACATCCCTGAACACCGCCGCAATTTGAATGGCCCAGCACAATCAAATGCGCCACGTTCAGCGCTGTCACCGCATATTCCACAGCGGCTGATGTGCCGTGGTGATCGCCGTCCGGTTCATACGGCGGCACGAGGTTTGCGATATTGCGGTGGATAAAGAACTCGCCCTGATCCGCACCAAAGATTGACGTGACATGCACTCGGCTGTCGCAACAGGAAATCACCATCGCACGCGGGCGCTGACCTTCTGTTGCAAGGCGTTTGTACCACGCTCGGTTGTCCGAATAGGTGGTGGCCTTCCAGCCCTGATACCGTTGAATGAGATATGCAGGCAGCGGCTTCGCGGCGTTCATGAATTCCTCCGCCTCTGTGTTCGTCGTTCCATGCGGGATACGTCGAAATTAATCGGAATTCGAGAGAAAAACACGCGTGAACTTACCAATTGGAAAGGCTCACCTGAGATAGAGGGCGCCGGGTCGGGGTGAGAAAGGATTTATAACGATGCAGAAAATTTCGGTTTTGCATCCGCGAGATGCGGCTTTTTTTGACGAAGATACACTAAATGCGCTCAGCCGCGATCTTGGGCCGGCCGTGGCCGAGAACATTCTGTGCCGCGCGCGCGAAGATATCGCTGCCCGGTTCATTCAAATTCGCGATGAATACGGCACGGGCAACTATCCCGGGCTAAGAAAATCGGTGCACGCAGTGATGCCAATCGCCGATCAGATCGGGCTCCCGGGTCTAACGTCCATCGGCCATGATGTGCTGCGTTGCATTGATCAGGCGGACCCAGTCGCGCTGGCCTCAACATTGTGTCGGTTCCTGCGATGTGGCGAAATGGCAATCTCTTGTGCTGAGATGGGGCTGGATCTCTCGCTCTGATTCCGCTTGCAGCGCGTGGTTAACGGCGTACCTTCGCCGCAATGTCGAAGAAGGGAAAGTCCATGACCGTTGCACTCGCGCCTGCGGGCACTGATGCGTTGCCAATATACGTTCTGGGAACCGAGGACGTGGCACTGTGGGCGGGCCAGCAAAATGACCGTGTCCGCACTTGGGTCGAAGCAAGCGGCTTTAAGGGCGGTCTGGGTGCGGCCTTGGTCATTCCCGACAAAGAGGGCCATCCCGAGGCGGCTTTGATCGGCTATGGCACCCCTGCCAGCCGCAAACGTGACCGTTTCGCACTGGCAGCCGCGATGCCCAAACTTGCACCCGGCACATACCGGATCGACAGCGGGATCGAAGAGGATCACCTTGAACAAGAGGCACTAGGCTGGCTTCTCGCCAGCTACAGTTTTGACCGCTACCGCGACAACGCCGTCGAACGCGCAACGCTGGTCACACCTCAAGGTGTTGATGCTGACCGTGTCTCGATTATGGCCGAGGCTGAATTTCTCACTCGCGATCTGATCAACACACCCGCCTCTGATATGGGCCCGGCCGAGCTTGAATCTGCGGCACGCGGTTTGGCCGAAGAACACAAGGCCGACATCTCGGTCATAACGGGCAACGCTCTGCTCGAGAGTGATTTCCCGATGATCCACACAGTGGGTCGTGCCTCTGACCGTGCGCCCAGACTAATTGACATGTCCTGGGGAACACGCGGGCCGAAGATCACGCTGGTTGGCAAAGGTGTGTGTTTCGACACAGGGGGGCTCAATCTCAAACCCGGCAGTTCGATGGGGCTGATGAAAAAGGACATGGGCGGTGCCGCCAATGTGCTGGGTCTGGCGCATATGATCATGGCGTCCGAACTTCAGGTTCGTCTGCGGGTACTGATCCCGGCAGTCGAAAACTCGGTCAGCGGCAATAGTTTTCGCCCACAAGACATTCTCAGCTCGCGCAAGGGTCTCACGGTCGAGATCAACAATACCGATGCCGAAGGCCGCCTGGTGCTGGCCGATGCCCTGACCCTCGCGTCCGAAGATGAACCGAACCTGATCGTGTCGATGGCGACCCTGACCGGGGCCGCCCGTGTGGCTGTCGGCCCAGACCTTGCACCCTATTTCACAGATGACGATGTCGCGGCTACCTCGCTTGACCTGTCATCGCGTCGGATGGGTGATCCGGTCTGGCGTTTACCCTTCCACGACCCCTACGAGTCTATGATCGAACCAGGTATCGCAGACCTCGACAACGCACCAAAAGGCGGTTTTGCCGGGTCAATCACCGCCGCCCTGTTCCTGCGTCGCTTTGTAAGCGAACACGACCGCTACATCCATTTTGACATCTACGGCTGGCAACCATCTGCCGCCCCCGGTCGCCCCAAAGGTGGCGCATTGCAAGGCGCGCGGGCACTGTTCGCAGCGCTGCCGGATATGATGGACCTGTGATGGACAGGCGGTCTCTCTGGTCGAACGGCGTGGTGGCACACAGCTCGCTCCAAGGAAAGGTTACGGCAGAACGCTTTTCCGACGGTCAAATGCACCGCGTAACAGCGCCCCCAGCCGCCGCGATCTGCAAGTCGCCAAGCGGGGACCGCGATCGTGAGCTCCTTTGGGGTCAAGCGTTTAACGTGCTCGGCACCGACAAGGACTGGGCCTTTGGATACGCGCTGCACGACGGATATGCCGGTTATGTCAATGTCTCGGCGCTGTCACCATTCATCGCCCCAGCAACGCACCGGGTGTCCGTCCGCCAGACGATGGCGCTCGCCGCTCCTGACTTCAAAGCGACGAAAGCCGAACATGTGCCACTGTCGTTGGGGTCCGAGGTCTGCGTTACCACGACCAATGATAAATGGGCCACGATCAACAGCGCGCCAAATGACCTCTATATCCCTTTCAAACATCTGACCCCGCTGGACAATAAAGATCTTGATCCCGTGGCTGTGGCGGAACGCCTGATGGGCGCACCTTACGTCTGGGGCGGCAATTCCTCTTTCGGTATCGACTGTTCCGGGTTGGTACAGATCGCCTGTCGCGCCTGCGGCATCCGGTGTCCCGGCGACAGTGATCAACAGCGTCACGGCCTGGGACACACCCTTGATCCCGGCACGCCACCAAAGCGTGGTGACCTGCTGTTCTGGAAAGGGCACGTGGGCTGGGTGTCCGGCCCAGACACGCTGTTACATGCGAATGCGTATTCTATGTCGGTGATCTATGAGCCGCTTCAAGCGGCGATCAAACGTATCGCGGACCAAGGTGATCCAATCCTACGCCACGCGCGCTTGACGCCGATCTGAAAACACCGCAAATCGTCGCTCTCTTGGTTCCGGAGCAGGCCAATGCAAGCGCGCGCGTCCATCTTTACGCCGGTCCTTATCGGCGGCTGCATCATTATCCTTGTGTCGTTCGCGATCCGAGCCAGCTTTGGCGTGTTCCAAATCCCGATTGCCGAGGAATTCGGCTGGCTGCGCGCCGAATTTTCTTTGGCGATTGCGATCCAGAACCTTGCGTGGGGTATTGGTCAGCCGCTCTTTGGCGCGTTGGCAGAAAAGATTGGCGACCGCAAAGCGATCATCCTTGGCGCACTTATTTATGCTGCCGGTTTGGTGCTGTCGTCGTTCGCGGTAACGCCCACCGCGCACCAATTCTACGAAATCCTCGTCGGGTTCGGTGTGGCGGGCACCGGCTTTGGCGTCATCCTTGCCGTTGTCGGACGCGCAAGTTCGGATGCCAACCGCTCCATGAGCCTTGCCATTGTGACCGCTGCGGGCAGCGGGGGGCAGGTCTTTGGTGCCCCGCTTGCGGAATGGATGCTGACGCTGATGAGTTGGCAAATGGTGTTCCTTTGGTTCGCCGTGGTCATCTTGTCTGTCACACTGGTGCTGCCTTTCATGCGCTCGCCCGTGCCACCAGCCAGCCGGGCGGAGCTTGAGGAAAGCATGGGCACAATCCTGGTCCGCGCCTTTCGCGATCCATCCTACACACTGATTTTCCTTGGCTTCTTCAGCTGTGGATATCAATTGGCCTTTATCACCGCGCATTTTCCGGCTTTCGTGACTGAACTGTGCGGTCCAATCCAGCCGGGTGGGATGCTACACTCCATCGGCATCACAACAACCTCTGCGCTGGGCGCCGTGTCGATCTCGCTCATCGGGCTAATGAACATCGTCGGGACGCTCACAGCAGGCTGGGCTGGAAACCGTTGGTCCAAGAAATACCTGCTGGCGGGAATTTACACAGGCCGCACTGTCGTCGCGGCGCTGTTCATCATGTTCCCGATCACCCCGATATCGGTGATCCTGTTCTCTGCCGCGATGGGCTCGCTCTGGCTTGCGACTGTACCGCTCACATCGGGCCTGATCGCCCATATCTACGGGCTGCGCTACATGGGCACGCTCTACGGCATCGTTTTCTTTAGCCACCAATTGGGCAGTTTCATGGGCGTGTGGTTGGGGGGACGGATGTACGACATCTATGGCGACTACACGTTGGTCTGGTGGATTGGTGTTGGCGTCGGCGCGTTCAGCGCAGTCGTCCATCTGCCAATCCGCGAAAAACGCCAACCAGCTCCACTCGCCACCTGAACTCAGCCCAGTTTGCGTCTTCGCTACCGGGTGTGCCAGCGATCCAGAATGTAGCGGCTTACCATCAGGTCCAGATGTGCCCCGCCGCCATTCTTGAATAGCGTGATTTCATCGTCGGACTGCCGATCAAACGCAGCAAGATCATAGTAGTCCGCGACGATATCCGCCTGTGTGATCACACCCCGCGCAATTGGGTCTTTAATCTCGCCGATATGCCCAACCGTGGTGTCCAGTGAATCGACAAACACCCGCGCCCGCGTCAGCGCAGCATCATCCGCCTCGCGCATGTCAGGCCGGTACGCCCCGATGAGATCCACATGCGTGCCCGGCCGCAGCCATTCTCCCTGTAGCACTGGTTTGGTAGACATGGTCGCGCAACTGACAATGTCGGCTCTGCCCACTGCGCCGGCCAGATCGCTCACCGCAGCAACATGATTATACTCCTCAGCCAGCCCTTCTGCCTTACGCAAGGTTCGGTTCCAGACCTCAAACCGAGCACCCGGAAACGCCGCTGAATACGCCCCGATCAAAGACTGGGCTACGGTGCCGGCTCCTACGATCAGGATCACCTCGCTGTCCGCCCGTGCCAACCGCCGCGCGGCCAAAAGACTGTCCCCGGCGGTCTTCCACTTGGTCACAAGGTGGAAATCTACCACCGCCTGCAACACACCCGCGTCGTCTGAATAAAGCGACACACCGCCATTGACCGACGGCAGGCCCTGAGCCGCGTTACCCGGAAAGATCGTTGCTGATTTCACCGCAAGGCCAAGCCCGTCGATCCAGGCCGCCCGGTTGAGAAGCGTGTCGTTCCCGCGATAAAGAAAACTATCGGCGATTTCGGCCTTCGGCAGGTCGTGCCCCGCCGCAATCGCATCCGTCAGCCCCAGCCAATCAAGTTGCGCTTCGCCTTCGGCAAAAGGGATAAATTCGGGTGTTGTCATGGCTGTCCCCTTTTTTGTTTTTCAGCGCAGCGTTTCTTTTGACGCCGCCCGCATCTCGCGTTCAAGCGCATCCAGAAACCGTGACCGATCTGCTTTCGAAAAGGCCTTGCCGCCGCCTTGCCGGAATGGATCAGCCGCCCTTAAGTCTGTCATCAGGTCACGCGTCGCCAAGACCTGTCCAATATTGCGCGCATCAAGCGCCTCGCCATTGTGCTTGAGCACCCGGGCCCCGTTCTCGACACAGCGCGCCGCCAGCGGAATATCCCCGGTGATCACCACGTCACCATGTCCGGCACGATCCGCGATCCACATATCGGCCACGTCTGGCCCGTCGGGAACGACAACCACCTCGACAAACGGATTATCCGAAAGCCGCAACCCACCATTCGATACAAGGTACATTTGCGCCTTGTGCCGCGTTGCCACGCGTTCGGCCTCGCCCTTTACCGGGCAGGCGTCCGCATCGACGAAAAGCCGGGTCACAGACCTAGCGCGTCCGCGTGAAACGCGATGTGATCTGGGATAAAGGTCGCAACAAAGAAATATGAATGATCGTATCCCTTTTGTATCCGGAAAACCCCATCCTGCCGCCGCGCCGCCATTGCGTGACTCAGCGCTTCGGGCTTGAGAAGATCAAGAAACTGGTCCGATCCCCCTTGATCCACCAACACAGGGCCGTCAAACCCAACCTCCAGCATCTGAACCGTCGCATCATGCCGCGCCCAAGCTGCCTGATCATCACCCAGATAGGCAGACAATTGTTTGCGGCCCCAATCGCTTTGGCTTGGGTTTGCGATCGGCGCAAAGGCCGACACCGACGCGAACCGCCCCGGATGGGCCATGGCCAGCGTCAACGCACCATGCCCGCCCATTGAATGTCCGGTGATCGCCTGACGGTCCAGATCAATGGCAAACTCTGCACCCAAAAGTGCAGGCAATTCTGAAGACACATAATCCCACATCTTGAAATTCGGTGCCCAGGGGTCTTGCGTCGCGTTTACATAGAAACCCGCGCCCTTGCCCAGATCATAGGCGTCGTCATCGGCCACCGTGTCGCCACGTGGGGACGTATCGGGGAACACCACTGCCATCCCTGCGTCAGCGGCAAACCCCTGGGCCGCAGCTTTGGTCATTGCGTTTTCATGTGTGCAGGTCAGCCCCGAAAGGTACCACAAGACTGGGACAGGCCCGTCCTTGGCTTGCGGAGGCATATAGAGTCCGAATGTCATGTCGCATCCGCAGGCGTCAGACGCATGGGAATACACGCCCTGCACACCCCCGAAACACCTGTTCTCCGATACCGTTTCCATGGCGCTCCCTTTCCTAAATCAGAACTTTTGAGATCACGAACGACACTGTCACAATGCTAAGTGCAGTCGAGATCAAGATTGCGGCCGACACGCGTTGCGGGGCCACGTTGTAATGCTGCGCAAGGATGAAGACGTTACCCGCAACAGGCAAGGATGCCGCCGCCACGACGACGCCCGCCTTGTAAGGGTCTGCTGGAAAAAGGAAATAAACCCCAAGCGCCACCGCCGCGGGATGGATTATCAGTTTACAAAAGCTCAACCAGCCCGCGATGTTCAAACGCTCTGCCGATTTGCTGGCCAACGAAGCCCCGATGGCAAACAGCGCCCCCGGCGTTGCGGCGGCACCGAGAATGGACAGGAATTGATTAACCGGTTCCGGGATTGGTGCACCCGTCGCGGACACCATAAAGCCCGCCACAATCGACACGATCATCGGGTTTTTCAGCAGTCCGACACCGACTGTCTTGAAGATGCGCATCGACATCCGGCCTTCGCGCGACCCAACGACAAGGATGACGATCAACGACGAAAACACCACCAGGTCAATGGTCAGGGCAAGAATGATCGGGCCAACAGCCTCTTGTCCCATCAGCAGCGCCAGCATTGGCACACCCAGAAATCCGGTGTTGCCAATAGCAGCAACTTGACCCTCAAACGCTGCGGTTTCGGTATTCATCCCGCGCAAGAATCCGACGGCCATGCCAATGCCATAAACAAAGGCTGTGCCCCATAAATAGCCAGCTGCAAGGCGCCAATCGAAAATCTCAGCAATCGACAGATTTGCGGAAAACCGGAACAGCATGGCCGACAACGCAAAGTAGAATACGAACTTGGTCAGATAGGCAGTCGCTTCCTCAGTGAAAAACCCGATCTTGCCTGCGCCGTAACCTACGGCGATCAGGGCAAAAAACGGCAAGGTCTGAAGGAAGATAGCCAGCATATGTGATGTGTTATCATGCAGACGGGTGGGGTCAATCTCGACAGGGTTCTGTTACCCACCTATATTTTGGCGTGGCTAGGGAATTCTGTTCAGGACGCTTCGCTGACATGAAAGGAACCCTGCATTGCCGACGACACGCTGCCCGCGGCAATCGAGAAGCTCTGCGCAGAAATGTCTGAGATCAACCAGAATATGAAGTATCGCATCTGGGTTCTGATGGTGGCGTAAATCAGCGCGATGGGCATTCTCTTTGAGTTTTTCTGACCGTTTCGAGGCCGAAAACCCCGTAGAAGAATCGCAACTGGCATGCTATATCTCGTGGGATGAATTCCCACGCCCCCAATATACGCGCCTCAATTCAACAGCTTGAGGAAAGCGCGATCAATCGCATTGCTGCAGGAGAGGTGGTTGAACGCCCCTCATCTGCCGTCAAGGAATTGGTCGAAAACGCAATCGACGCAGGTGCGACCCGTATTGATGTGGCGATTGCCGATGGCGGGAAAACTCTGATCCGTGTGACCGATGACGGCTGTGGCATCCCACCTGACGAACTTCCGCTTGCTTTGGCCCGCCACGCGACGTCCAAGATCGACGGATCAGATTTGCTTAACATCCACAGTTTTGGGTTTCGCGGCGAAGCACTGGCGTCGCTCGGTGTGGTCGGCCGCCTGACCCTGACCAGCCGCGCCGAAGGGCACGACGCAGCAGAGCTGTCGGTTACCGGGGGCAAGGTTGATCCGGTCAAACCAGCGGCTCTGTCTAAAGGAACCGTTGTCACCCTACGCAACCTGTTTTTCGCGACCCCTGCGCGTCTGAAATTCCTCCGCTCGGACCGGGCCGAAATGCAAGCGATCTCGGATGTGTTGAAACGTCTGGCGATGGCTGAACCGTCGGTTAGCTTTACCCTGCGCGATGTGTCGGGCGGGGGCGAGGGCCGTGTCACCTTCCGCGCCGACGCAGTGAGCGGCGATCTGTTCGATGCATTGCGCGGTCGTTTGGGTCAGGTTATGGGCCGCGAGTTCATCGAAAATGCGGTGCCTATCGACGCCGACCGCGAGGGTATTCACCTCACTGGCCTCGCCGGTCTGCCGACCTATTCACGCGGTGCGGCCGTAGCGCAGTTTTTGTTCGTCAACGGTCGGCCCGTTCGCGACAAGCTTCTGATCGGTGCGTTGCGTGGGGCTTACGCTGATTTCCTAAGCCGCGACCGGCATCCTGCGGTCGCGCTGTTCATAGACTGCGATCCACATAAGGTGGACGTGAACGTGCACCCTGCGAAATCAGAAGTCCGCTTCCGCGAACCCGGCTTGGTCCGTGGCCTCATCGTCTCGGCTCTGCGTCATGCGTTGGCCGAAGCGGGGCATCGCGCGTCGACCACAGTGGCAGGGGCAACGCTTGGTGCGATGCGTCCTGAAGAGCCTCATGGCCAACCACGCGTATATCAAATGGACCGCCCCAGTTTCGCTGCGAAACAAATCGCGTACCAAGCACAATCGCCCGGTTTTGCAGAAATGCAGCACAGCTATTCCGGGCGTGTGGTCGAAGTTGAAGAAAGCCCGGCACAGTCCGAAGAGCCCCCCCGTGAACACCAGCCATTGGGCGCTGCACGCGGGCATGTGCACGAGAATTATATCATCGCACAGACTGAGAACGGCATCGTCATCGTCGATCAACACGCCGCGCATGAACGTCTGGTCTATGAGAAACTCAAAACCCAAATGGCCGCCAACGGCGTGCCTGCACAGGCTCTTTTAATCCCTGACGTGGTCGAGATGAGCGAGGGCGATAGCGCCCGCTTACTCGACATTGCAGACGATCTCGCGAAAATGGGCCTGACTGTCGAACCCTTTGGCAATGGCGCGGTCGTCGTGCGCGAAACACCTGCCATACTGGGCGAGGTCAATTCCGACGCCTTGCTGCGCGATATCCTCGACGAACTTGACGATCAGGGCGAAGCGCGCGCCGTTCAGGACCGGATCGAAGCGATCCTGTCCCGTGTTGCTTGCCACGGCTCCATCAGATCGGGTCGGCAGATGAGGGCGGAAGAGATGAACGCTTTGTTAAGAGAAATGGAAGCGACGCCTTATTCCGGCCAGTGCAACCACGGCCGCCCCACCTATGTCGAACTAAAACTCAGCGATATCGAAAGACTGTTTGGCCGCACATGATCCAGATTGGCGATCTTACCCTCGACTTGAGCGATCCGGTCATCCTGCTGGCCTTGGCGCTGGGCGGGTTGGTTTTTGTGTTGCTCATCATGTCCCTCATGTCGGCCCGTCGCGCTGCGAAACTGAGCGAGCCGCTTGTTTACCAACTCGCGCAGGTGGGCCAACGCGTTCAAAGCCTGAGCGATGGACAGGAGCGGCTGTCCGGGGGGCTGACACATGTCAGCGAAGCGCAGGCGCAAAGCCAGACTGCGATGCTGCAACTGATGGAGCGCCGTTTGGCACAAGTGCAAGAGCAGATGAACGAAAACTTGCACGGGTCATCAAGGCGCACGGCGCAAAGCCTAGGTGACTTGCAACAACGGTTGCAGAGCATCGACAAGGCGCAGGAGAACATCACCAAGCTGTCAGGCGATGTGCTTTCGTTGCAGGACATCCTGTCCAACAAACAGACCCGTGGGGCGTTTGGTGAAATCCAGTTGACCGATATCGTCAGCAAGGCTTTGCCCAAGGACAGCTATGATTTGCAAGCGACCTTGTCGAACGGCAAGCGTGCGGATTGTCTGATCCATCTGCCGAACCCGCCCGGTCCGATTGCGATCGACAGCAAGTTTCCGTTGGAAGCCTACGAGCAGCTTCGCCGTGCCGAGACGCAGGATCAGTTGAACCGCGCGGCGCAGCAGCTTCGGCTTTCGCTGCGAAAGCACATCAAGGACATTTCCGAGAAATACATTATTGAAGGTGAGACCGCCGATGGGGCGCTCATGTTCCTACCGTCAGAGGGGGTCTATGCTGAACTGCATGCCAATTTTCCCGAAGTGGTGCGTGATGGGTTCGCGGCGCGGGTGTGGATCGTGTCACCGACGACCTGCATGGCCACGCTGGACACGATGCGCGCCATTTTGAAAGATGCGCGTATGCAGGAACAGGCGGGTGCGATACGCAAGGAACTTGGGCTGCTTTATGCAGATGTGGACCGGCTGGGCAATCGGGTGGAAAACCTGGATCGGCATTTTGGACAAGCGGCCAAGGACATCGCAGATATCAAGATCAGCGCTGATAAGGCCGGGCGTCGGGCGCGACGGTTGGACAATTTCGACTTTGAAGAGTTGTCGAAAGACGATCCAACGCCAGTTGTGCAACTGGCTAAGCCGCCGGGCGGATAGGTCAGTAATCGTACCCAATTGTTTCGCACGCGAAACATTGGGTCCGCTTCGGACCTTTTAAGGTTTTGTTAAGGTTGGGGTTTCACGCGATTTTGGCGCAAGATCTCCAAAGATCTACGACCCTGGTTTCGTCCTTGGTGATCGTCACAAACTGGTCTGACCCTATGGCATTCCAACCGTCACGCGTCGGTTCCAGCGGCTCTGATGCAAGGATATGGCTGCCGTCTTCGTTCTGTTTCACATAAAGAGTTGGCGCGCGGTTGTCGGTGGCATGCCGAAACGCATATAGCGTTTGGCCATCACTGAGTACGCAGGTTGTGCGTAAGGCTGTGGGCGCACCGCTGCCCCGGCCATGTGTGTGCAGCAGGTCTAGCACACGACGCACCGCTCCGTATGGGTCGTCCTGAAGTCCATTCGCCAGCAAGAGCAGAAATATCAGCTCTGAATCCGTTGTTCCTCGACGCGCTGCATAGAGATTATCAGGCAACGTCGCTTCCAACGGGCGGCGGATCGTTTCGATCTGGGGAACCTGTCCATTGTGCATGAAGGACCAGTTTCCAACCGCAAAAGGATGGCAGTTCACCCGAGATGTTTCGCCCGAAGTCGACGCACGCACATGAGCCAAAAACAGGGGTGATCGGATCATTCTGCACAGGCTGAGCAGATTGCCATCCGACCATGCCGGAAGCACGTCGGGATACAGGCCCATGTCCCGGCTGTCGTCGTACCATGCAAAGCCGAACCCATCGCCCTGCACAGTCAGTTTCGCCTCGGTCGCGTGGATGCTTTGTTCAAGCAGAGAATGAGATGGGTCTACAATGACCTGCGACAGCGCAACTGGCGGTCCTATATATGCGGCGAGGCGACACATTAGTGGCGCGATTCCATTTTGGCGTGCATCCTGCGAATAATGCGGCTGGCGGAGGTTTCACACATCGCCGGGATGACGGCATGGATAAGGGCGGCACCGGCCGCTACGGCAAGCCAGAATGCAAAACCAGCGGCAAAGCGCATATGCTCGAAATAAGTTTCGTCCACAGTTTCCGGGTGTTTGATGAAAACCTTGTCTAGGAAGGAGCTGGTGTCTGCCATTGATCTTGCCCTCTGTTGGTGCGTTCCGTGAGTAGGGAAAGAATGTCAAATATCGCTGGAGTATTCTTCCCAAATTTCTTAGTAAACTTGCAGGATATTGGGAAAAATTCTTGTAGAAATGCAAAGTATAGATAACTTTGACAAGTCTATCCTCCGAATCTTGCAACGGGATGCCAGCCTGAGCGTTGAGGCCATCGCCGATCAGGTCGCGCTGTCGCGCAATGCCTGCTGGCGACGGATCAAGATGATGGAAGAGGCTGGAATCATCACCGGGCGTGTGGCGCTTGCCGATCCGGCCAAGTTGGGCTGCCCGCTTGAAGTGATGGTGATGATCCGTGCCGGACAGCATGATGCGAAATGGCTTGAAGCGTTTCACAAGACGGTGCGGGCCATGCCCGAAGTTGTTGGTGCCTACCGAATGAGCGGCGATCTGGATTACCTGCTGCGAGTCCGGGTGGCCGATGTTCCCGCCTATGATGCATTTTACAAGCGCGTGATCGCGCGGATTCCGCTCTCGGATATGTCGGCCAGTTTCGTTATGGAAGAGATCAAGGAAACCACTGCCTTGCCGATCTGAAAGGGGCTGCCCGATGAGTCAGGATATCCAGACCACAGCCGAAGCTGTCGAAGCCGAGGCGCTGCCCCGTCAGGTCGACACGCATGCCAAAGGGTGCGGAGAAAATGGTGTAAAGCCTCTGCCCGACGCGGTGACCCGTAAGGCGATGAAGCAGAAAAGCGCGGCTGAATGGGCTTATGAACGGCTGATCCTGTATATCCAGAATTTCGAAGAACAGCTCGACAACGAACACGAGGTTGCGATGGGCTTTGCCGGGAATGAAACCGGTGTTCTGCGAATCGAAGGGCTGGGGTATTTTGATCCCGACATCGTCACGTTTTACGGCACAGATGCATCGGGTGGTCGAATGCAACTGATACAGCATGTATCGCAGCTGAACGTGGCGCTGCGCGCTTTGCCAATTCCGCGCGAAGACATTGAGCCGCGCCGCATCGGATTTCAGCTTGCAGCAGAACTGGAACAATCTGAGTGAACCGCGACACACTGCGCGCTTGGCATGGGTGACAGGGTCGGGCAAATCGGGTAGCGACGAGAAAACATTTGTAAGGGATGTCTCAAATGGCTGAACACAAGCACGGTACAATGGACACGACCACGCAGGAAAAGACATTTGACGGATTTATCCGCTGGTCGGTTCGGGTTGCGGTCTTTTCGATCGGGATTCTGATCTTCCTCGCGATCTTTAACTCCTGATCGACGACACGAGGCCGATATGACCCTGATGTTGCGTGCCCTCGCCGGGGTTTTTGTATTGGTCCTTGCTGGTTGTGGCGGTGGGCCGGCTGACATGCGGCCCGATGCGTCAGCCGAGGTGATCAGCAGCGCGTCTTATCGGCATCCGGGGCCACCGGCGCTCACGCTTTACACAATGATCAACAACCGGTCGGGTGCAGGCGCGCATACCAGCCTGATGATCAATGGTTCGCAGCGTGTGATCTTTGATCCGGCTGGTACTGTGCGCCTAAGCGCGGTGCCTGAGCGGGGTGATGTTCTTTATGGTATCACACCCGGCGTGGCAGATTTCTATGCGCGTGCACATGCGCGTGAAACATATCATGTTGTAATCCAGCGGATCGAAGTGTCACCCGAGGTGGCAGAACGCGCGATGCGTCTCGCGATTTCAAATGGTCCAGTCGCTTCGGCGCAATGCGCGCTGAGCACCGCTGCGATTTTGCGACAGCTTCTTGGGTTCGAGACGGTTGGATCGACCTGGTTCCCGAAAAAGCTGATGGACAGTTTCGCGACATTGCCCGGTGTGCAGACCACTAGAATTTTCGAGAATGACGATGACGACAAGGCGGTTGCCATCGCGCAGTTTGAACAGGCGGTCGTTGGTCAGTGACCGCTAAAGCACTGTGCTGAGCGTTACCAGAACGGCGGCGCCAACGCCCATTGCAGCGAAGACGTTCTTGGTCAGATACCCCACCGCAAAGGTCGCCGCTGCCGCAGTGAGTCGCGTGACGTCAGGTTCGCCGCCTGTGGCGGTCGGCCAAAGTACGAGTGGCGCGACCAATGCGGGAATCACGGCAACAGCTGTGTAGCGCAGATGCCGGAGCAGCCATTCCGGCATTGCACGGTCCCCGACCAGCCCCAGAAACGCAAAGCGCAGGCCAAAGCTTCCCAGTCCAACCGCAATGATGATTGTCCAAAGCTCGGTTGTTTCGGTCATATCTTTATCCCCAACCGCACCTCGGCCTGTGCACCCGCGATCATGCCGCCAAGGCCCGCCACCAACAGCCCTGCGTTGAACGGCAGCCATGCAAAGGCCAGCGCCAAAACGACTGACGTCAGTGCCGCGATCCGGTGCGCCGGGGTGCGCAGCATTGGTCCGATCATCGCGAGAAAGGCGATGGGCAGCGCAAAGTCGAGGCCAAGGTTGGTCGGGATGCTTTCGCCCAGCAGCGCGCCGAGCAACGTAAAGGCGTACCAAGGTGGGCAGATCGGGGTCGTGACCCCCATGAAATAAGCGAATTTCTGAGAGTTGGTCTGATCTGGCGCTTTTTCATATTCGAGGATCGACTGCGCATAGGTTTGATCGACCAAAAAATATGCTGCGATCCCGCGTTTCCAAAGCGGCAGTGGTCCCAGATGCGGGGTAATCGACGCGGAATACATCGCCATTCGCAGGTTCACGGCTAAGGCCGACGCGATGACCACCAAGGTCGGTGCGTTTTCGTTCAGCAATTGCAGCGCGGTGAATTGTGCTGCGCCTGCGATCACCACAATGGAAAAGCCCATGGTTTCGTGCACGGCCAGCCCGGCCTCGGTTGCCAGCACACCAAAGAGCATGGCAAATGGCCCGACCACGGCCAGAAACGGCAACCCGTCACGGACGCCTCGCCAGTAGCTTGACATTGCGGTCCCTGCCGCCATCACTGTGCCTCGTCTGCTGTGTTCGGACCGGACGTAGCCGTGGACGAGGGGAGATGCAATCTATGCCAGATGACTCGGGGCCGGACTATTTGATCGCTCCTGATCCGGGTGCTGCGCGCCTGACCCGTCGGGTGTTGGGCACCGATCATACAGGTGCTGAGACCGAGATAAGCGTGGTCGAGGAACGCCCTTTGACGATTTTCCTCAACAGTCAGGAAATCGTGACGGCGATGACGATTGGGGATTACCCAGAATATCTGGCGGTCGGATTCCTTCGCAATCAGGGCATGTTGCGCGACGACGATGTGGTAACGCAGGTTGACTATGACGACGACCTTGAGGTCGTTGTTGTGCGCACCGAACGGCAAACCAGCTACGAAGACAAGGTCAAGAAAAAGACCCGTACCAGCGGTTGCGCGGTGGGCACCGTGTTTGGGGATATGATGGAAGGGGTGGACAAGGTTGTGTTGCCCGCGACCGAATTGCGGACATCTTGGCTTTATGCGCTTGCGCACAAGATCAACACGACGCCCTCTTTGTACCTTGAGGCGGGAGCAATTCATGGCACCGTTCTTTGCCATCAGGACCGGCCGTTGGTCTACATGGAGGACGTTGGCCGTCATAACGCCGTCGACAAGATCGCCGGTTGGATGTTTCAGGAAGGCGTCGGGCCAGAAGATAAAATTCTCTACACGACCGGACGACTGACCTCGGAAATGGTGATCAAGACGGCATTGATGGGTATCCCGGTTCTGGCCTCGCGGTCGGGCTTCACTGCTTGGGGCGTTGAAATCGCGCGGCAGGTTGGGCTGACCTGCATCGGTCGGATGCGCGGAAAGCGGTTTGTGTGTCTCTCGGGCGAGGACCGGTTAGTGCGTGATATGGACCCCGATAGCGTCCCCGAGGAAGCCAAGAAAAGCCGCAGGAAGAGCGCGGAATGATGAAACCTCTGGGTGTCATCCTTGCTGGCGGATTGGCCACGCGTATGGGCGGAGGAGACAAGGCGTTGCTGTCAATCGGTGGCCAGACCTTGTTGCAGCGCGTGATAGACCGTTTGCAGCCGCAAGTGGCGGGATTAGCGCTCAATGCCAACGGCGATACAACGCGGTTCGATGGGTTCGGACTGCCGGTGCTGGCCGACAGCATAGCAGGGTTTCCGGGGCCTTTGGCAGGTGTTTTGGCGGGCCTTGACTGGGCCGCAGAGCAGGGGGCAGACAGCATCGTAACAGTCGCTGCCGATACGCCGTTCTTTCCCGAAGATCTGGTGGATGTGCTGCAAGCAACGGCTCAAGGCATGACCAACCCGCTGGTTCTTGCTGCGACACCGCGCGGCGAAGAGAAAACCAAATCAATGAGCCGCTCGGGCCTGATCCGCCATCCAACCTTTGGCCTTTGGCCGATAGCTCTGCGCGACGACCTTCGGGCGGCGCTTGACGATGGTATCAAAAAGGTTGTGATCTGGACGGAAAAACACAACGGGCGCGAGGCGGTGTTTGACACGAACAATGGCGATCCGTTTTTCAACGTGAACACCCCCGACGACCTGAAAACTGCAGAGGCACTGGCATGAAACTTTACGGTGTGACGGGCTGGAAGAACGCAGGCAAAACGGGGCTTATGGAACGGCTGGTGACAGAAATCACCGGGCGCGGGTTCACGGTGTCGACCGTCAAACATGCGCATCACACGTTCGACGTTGATCACCCCGGTAAAGACAGCCACCGCCACCGCGTGGCAGGTGCAACCGAGGTGCTTTTGGCATCGCGAAACCGGTTTGCGCTGATGCACGAATTGCGCGCCGAGGATGAACCAACTTTGGACGATTTGTTGTCCAAGCTTATGCCCGTCGACCTGGTACTGGTCGAAGGCTACAAACGCGACCGTCACCCCAAGGTCGAAGCGTATCGAGCGGAAACTGGCAACGATCTCATTGCCCCCGGCGACCCGACCATTCGCGCGGTGGCCAGTGACGCGCCGATGAACCTTGACCGTCCGGTGTTTGATCTGAACGACACCACGGCCATTGCCGATTTCATTCTGTCAGAGGTTGGGCTTTGACCGGATTCGATACGATTGCGATCGTTGATTGGTCAGCGGGAAAACGCAAGCCGGCGGCTCCCTCCAAGGATGCCATTTGGATCGGCGTTGCGCGCACGGGCGAGGAACAAGAGCCAGTGTATTGCCGGTCCCGCGTCGACGCAGAGGCATGGCTGACGGCGTTTATGGACGCCGAGGCGCAGGCAGGTCGGAGTGTTTTGATAGGGTTTGATTTTCCGTTTGGCTATCCTCGGGGGTTCGTGAACCATGTCACCGGATCGGATGATCCGCTGGTGTTCTGGGATTGGCTCGAAGGCCGGATCACTGACTCTGAGGCGGGTGAAAACAACCGCTTTGATGTGGCGTCTGAAATCAACCGCCTGTTTGATGGACCGGGACCGTTCTGGGGCAAACCATCCGAAAACGCCTGGCCGGACGTACCGTATCGCAAGGCGGGTATTTCTTACGATATCTGCGCCGAACGACGCGCATGCGACTTGATGGCGAAAGCATCGTCCTCCTGTTTTCAACTTTTCTTTAATCCAACTGTGGGAAGTCAGGCTCTGATGGGTCTGCCCATGCTCGCGCGTTTGCGGCGGCGTGATGGCGTGGCAGTATGGCCCTTTCAGCAATGGTCTGATGCTCAGACCGTGCTGGTCGAGGTTTGGCCGGGTCTCATCGAGGACGCGGTAAAGGAGGGTGACAACGAAGAGATACGAGATTCCCGTCAGGTGCGTTTGCTTGCGCGAGCCTTGGCTGGCCTGCCCCCTGCGCGGTTAGAGGCGATGCTTAGCGACACTGGCACTGCTGCCAGCGAAGAGGCATGGATTCTGGGCACGGGCCATGAAGCAAAGTTGAACACCGCTGCCAAGGGCGCCCAAAGCATGGCACCTCCGCCGCTACGGAACGACTGTTTTGCGTTGCCAACCGGGGTGGACTGGACTCCAGTAGATGACGCTTTGGCATTACTGCGAGACAGGATGAGACCCGTTGTTGACGTCGATTCTGTGCCGCTCATGCAGGCGGTTGGGCGGGTCTTGGCGGTGGATGTTGTTGCCAAGCGATCAAACCCGCCGCATCCGAACACGGCTGTCGATGGCTATGGCTTTTCCGGGGCGGCGATTGGCGATGGGCCACAGGTTTTGCCACTGGTCGATGGCCGTGCGGCGGCGGGTGCCCCTTTCGTAGGAACAGTGCCCAATGGTCATGCGATCCGGGTTCTTACAGGGGCCGATTTGCCCGATGGTGTGGATACAGTTGTGCTCGACGAAGACGTGCGCACCACCGAAGCGCAGGTGGCATTTCATGGCCCTCTAAAACGTGGTGCGAACACGCGGAGGGCCGGAGAGGATGTGATGGTTGGCGATGTGGCGTTGTCTGCAGGACGCGTTCTGACGCCTTCCGATCTGGCACTGTCTGCGGCTGTTGGCTATGGCGCGCTGGACGTTTGCAAACGTCTGCGGGTGGCCGTTCTATCCACTGGGGATGAGATCGTTGAACCCGGTGTGAAGGCGGCGGAAGGGCAGATTTTTGACGCCAACCGGCCGATGTTATTGAGCCTGTGTGCGGGATTTGGGTTTGATATTGTCGATATGGGTCGCGCTGCGGATGATCGAAACGCCGTGCGCACAGCATTGGATGCAGCGGCCGATCAAGCGGATGTGATCCTGACCTCGGGTGGCGCGTCAGCCGGGGATGAAGACCATGTCTCAGCGCTTTTGCGGGAAACCGGCGCGATGCAGGAATGGCGGATCGCGTTGAAGCCGGGCCGTCCGCTCGCCTTGGGTCTGTGGCAGGGCACGCCTGTGTTTGGCCTGCCGGGCAATCCGGTCGCGGCGCTGGTTTGCACGTTGATCTTTGCGCGACCAGCGATGGCAGCGCTGTCCGGGGCGGGATGGGTGGAACCGCAGGCCTTCATGGTGCCCGCTGCGTTTGAGAAGCGGAAAAAGCCGGGAAGACGCGAATACTTGCGGGCGCGCATTCGGGATGGACGGGCAGAAGTCTTCAAATCCGAAGGGTCCGGGCGCATCAGCGGTTTGAGCTGGGCTGAGGGGCTGGTCGAATTGCCAGATGGTGAAGTTCACGTGCAGCCCGGCGATATGGTGCGATACTTGCCGTATGGATCGTTTTCCTGAGCAGTCTGGGTGCGGCGAGGCATCCATTGTTTCCGCAAACGGAAACGTATCGCATTAATCAAACGTGCCAGTCACACGGCCCAGCAACATAAACGCGCGTGCAGTCCGGGTGCCTGCCAGTTCCGAAATCTCAGAGTCGGTCGCGGTTTCCTCGAACCGGGCAAAGCCTTTGTCAAAGAGACGCAGGAAATGGTGTGCGGCATCGCGGAAGATCGGATCCTGTTTCATCCGTCCCGCAGCCAAAGCCAATGACGACCGATCACGCACGCCGCCCAACGCTGCAATTGTGCGCCCCCGTTCCCCTTTGGCAAAGCGCCGCCACAGTTCGGGGCGAGCCATGTCAGGGCGCAGGTCGTCCATGTAAATGCCATCTTGGCTTAAAAGGGTCAGCACATCCTGTGCCGCCTGAACCAGTTGCGCGGATGGGCGGTCTTTCAACGCGCGGCGTAGGGCAGCAAATCCTTCCTGGTCGTCAGCGGTTTCCGGAAAATGCAGCGCGCGAATGAAATCCGAAGTCGATAGCGGCGGCTGCAGTGCCTCGGCTGGTGTGCCAAGGGCCAGCACGGGCTGGTCGCCGGTTTCTGGGTCAGGTGCAGCCGCATGAACCGCGATTTGAGCAGCACGGGTCGACGTGAACATAGCCAGTGTCGTTTCAGCCTTTTTCTGGGCGTCGGAAATCTCGTCCAGCTTTTTCACGATGGACGGATGCGGTTGCTGGTCGCGGCCGCCGGCCTGATTTTGGGTGATATAAGCATGGCGGATTGCATCAATGGCGGTTTGCAGCCGCGCGCTTTCCTCCCGCATGATCCGCGAGGATCGCGTGCCAAGAGCGGCGACCCAGATCATCCCGACAGGAAAGAAGATCACCATCAGCGTCAGCAGAAATCGAAGGCCATCCGCGCCATCATTTCCGGAAAACAAAAAGAATGCTGCGGATATGACCAGCCAAATCACACTCAGCGCCGCTGCGGTCAGTTCGATCCCGCTCAGCCCTTTCGTGATCTCTCCAGGGCGGCCTTGGATCGACGTGGGGCTGGGTCTTGGGTCGTTTTGCTGTGTCATGGCGGGGGTCCGACCCATCAAATATATTCGATTTTCAGCACTTCGTAGGATTTCTCGCCGCCAGGCGTGCGTACCTCGACGCTGTCGCCCTCTTCTTTGCCGATCAGGGCGCGGGCGATTGGCGATTTGATGTTCAAAAGGCCTTTTTCGATGTTTGCTTCGTGTTCGCCGACGATCTGCCAAGTCTTTTCTTCGTCGGTGTCTTCGTCCACGAGTGTGACCGTCGCGCCGAACTTGATCGGTCCATTCAGCTTCGTAGGGTCAATCACTTCGACAAGGCTTAGCACGCCTTCGAGCTCCTTGATCCGGCCTTCGATAAAGCCCTGTTTTTCACGCGCAGAATGGTATTCCGCGTTTTCTTTGAGATCGCCCAGTTCACGCGCTTCGGCGATTGCGCGGATCACGGACGGTCGCTCTTCGGATTTGAGCGTTTTCAATTCGGTTTCCAGCGCGGCGTGGCCCGCGCGGGTCATCGGTAGCTTTTCCATGGGGCGTTTCCCTCTTGGTCGGCAGAGCGCGAACTCTGGCACCGGTGTCACATCGGCGCGGTCTAAACATGTCACTTATCTTGGCGCAACAGTGACCTGACCCGTCGTGAAAACGCAAGGGGGCTTGGCAGTTCTGGGCGGGGTGTGGCGCATGAAAATGCAGCATTTCCCTTGGAATGCAGGCTGTAACGCGGTGTCGCAATTGACCACTCGCAGTGTGCGGGTTACGTCACCGGTCAAGTTTTCGACAGGTGAATTTCTAAGAAAGAGCCCAACATGAGCGAACACACGCGCGAAGCGATGGAATATGATGTTGTCATCGTTGGCGCAGGCCCGGCTGGTCTGTCTGCCGCGATCCGTTTGAAACAGCTTGATTCAGAGCTGGACGTGGTAGTCCTTGAAAAGGGCTCTGAGGTGGGTGCGCATATCCTTTCGGGTGCGGTTCTTGATCCGTGTGGCCTGAATGCGCTGATCCCTGATTGGAAAGAAAAAGGCGCGCCGCTGAACGTGCCGGTGAAAGACGATAATTTCTACATGCTGGGTGAGGTGGGCAAAATCCGCATTCCCAATTGGCCGATGCCACCGTTGATGAACAACCACGGCAATTACATCGTATCGATGGGCAATGTGTGCCGCTGGATGGCCGAACAAGCCGAAGAACTGGGTGTCGAGGTGTTTCCTGGCATGTCCTGTTCAGAACTGGTTTACGCCGACGATGGCAGCGTCAAAGGTGTGGTCGCGGGTGAATTCGGCAAAAATGCTGATGGCACGCCTGGGCCGGGTTATGAACCGGGAATGGAATTGCACGGCAAATACGTGTTCCTTGGCGAAGGCGTGCGTGGCAGCCTGTCGAAAGAGGTGATCGAGAAATTCGACCTGTCCAACGGCAAGGAGCCGCAGAAATACGGTCTTGGCATGAAAGAGATCTGGGAAATCGATCCGGCCAAGCACAAGGAAGGGTCTGTAACCCACACGATGGGCTGGCCGCTTGGGTCGAATGCCGGTGGTGGATCGTTCATCTATCACTTGGATAACAATCAGGTCTATGTCGGTTTCGTGGTGCACCTGAACTACGAAAATCCTCATCTTTACCCGTACATGGAATTCCAGCGTTTCAAGCATCATCCGATGGTGAAAGAGCTGCTTGATGGTGGCAAACGCGTGGCCTATGGCGCGCGTGCAATTTCCGAAGGCGGGTATCAGTCCATGCCCAAGATGGTGGCACCGGGTGTGGCGCTGTTGGGCTGTTCGGTCGGCATGGTCAACGTGCCGCGCATCAAGGGCAATCACAACGCGATGCTCTCGGGCAAAGCGGCGGCCGAGGCGGCCTACGCTGCTATCAAGGACGGCCGCGCGGCGGATGAATTGAGCGATTACGAAGCAGACGTGCGCGAAGGCGCAATCGGTCAAGATTTGATGAAGGTGCGCAATGTCAAACCGCTCTGGTCTAAGCGCGGTCTTTTGGCATCGCTGACCGTGGGCGGCTTCGACATGTGGACCAACACGCTGGGCTTTTCCGCGTTGGGCACGTTGGGTCACGGAAAATCCGATGCGGAGGCTACGGGCAAGGCATCGAAGTTTGCGCCGATCGATTATCCCAAGCCAGACGGGAAGCTGTCCTTTGATCGTCTGACCAACGTGTCGTTTGCAGCGACCAACCACGAGGAAAGCCAGCCTGCCCATCTCAAGCTCAAGGACGAAGCGATCCCCGTTGCGGTGAACCTACCGAAATACGGTGGTCCGTCAGCGCGCTACTGCCCGGCAGGGGTCTATGAATTTGTGAAGGATGAAAAGGGTGATGATAAATTCGTCATCAACTTCCAGAACTGCGTCCACTGCAAAACCTGCGATATCAAAGACCCAAGCCAGAATATCAACTGGACGGTGCCGCAGGGCGGGGACGGTCCGAACTACCCTAATATGTAAAGCAATGAGGCCGGGCAAACGCCCGGCCTTTTGCGTTGGTTGCGTGTGTGCAGGCTGCGCGCTACGCTTTTCAAAATTAGCCTTCTGCAAGGAGAGATACATGGCGCATTCGAGCATGAAGCGGCTATTGGGATCGGCAGCGCTGGCGCTTTGCCTGATGACGCCAGGTGGCGCTTTCGCCAATAGCCTTTCGGGCGATTATCTTGCAGGGCGGCAGGCCAGTTTCGCGGGCGATATTCAGGCTGCCGCGCGATACTATGGCCGTGCTGTGATGGGCGATCCGGAAAACCCTGTGATCCTCGAACGGGCTGCCTTGGCCGAGATTTCGCTGGGCGACGTTGAACGCGCGGCGGCGTTGGCGAACAAGCTCGTCAATGACGGCCACAGAAGCCAGGTTGCGCACATGGCGATTGTGGCGCAGCACGCCAAGGCCGAAGATTATGAAACGCTGATTACACAGGTGAATGACGATCGCGGCGTTGGCCCCTTGGTGGATGGCCTTTTGGTGGCTTGGTCCCAGCTTGGCATGGGCGATATGTCCGCGGCGCTGGTGCAGTTTGATGAACTTGCCAAGCAGCAAGGGCTTCGAAACTTTGCCATGTATCACAAGGCGTTGGCGCTTGGGTCGGTGGGTGATTTCGAAAGTGCGGCTGAAATCCTCAAAGATGCGGGGACAGGTGGGATGCAACTGACCCGTCGCGGAGTGATGGCCCATGTCGAAGTGCTCAGCCAGCTTGATCGCAAAGAGGATGCGCTGACCCTGATCGAAACTGCGTTCGGCGGTGATCTTGACCCCGGTCTGGCCGAAATGCGCACCGCGCTTGAAACGGGCGAGGCGTTGCCATTCACCCATATCCGCGGGTCGCGTGATGGTCTGGCAGAGGTGTTTTATACCCTGGCTGCTGCGCTTGCGAACGAAGCGAATGATGAATTTACGCTGCTGTACACGCGGATTGCGGAATACCTCCGGCCCGATCATATTGACTCGATTCTGCTGACAGCCAGCCTGTTGGACGAATTGGGCCAATCCGATTTGGCGGTCAAAGCCTATGCGGAGGTGCCGCAGGATCATCCGGCCTATCACGCTGCCGAACTTGGTCGTGCCGCCGCGTTGCGTGACAGCGACAAAGTGGATGCCGCTGTGGAAGTGCTGCAGCGTCTGTCCAAGACCCATGGCGATCAGCCCATCGTGCATTCGACATTGGGTGACACGATGCGCCAGCTTGAACGCTATGAAGAGGCTGCTGAGGCCTACACCACGGCACTGGCTCTGTTTGAGGAAGAAACCGTTAGCCAGTGGTTCCTGCACTATGCCCGCGCCATTTGTTACGAGCGTCTTGATCGCTGGGACGACGCAGAGGCCGATTTCCGTGCCGCACTGGAGCTAAACCCGGAACAGCCTCAGGTTTTGAATTACTTGGGCTATTCGCTGGTTGAAAAGAAAATCAAGCTGGACGAGGCGCTTGATATGATCGAACGCGCTGCTGCGGCCCGGCCTGAAAGCGGCTATATCATCGACTCGCTGGGTTGGGTGCTTTACCGCCTCGGGCGCTATGAAGAGGCCGTGGGTCATATGGAACGCGCGGCAGAGTTGATGCCGGTTGACCCAATCGTCAATGACCACCTCGGTGATGTGTATTGGGCGGTGGGCCGCAAGACCGAAGCGCGGTTCCAGTGGCGTCGGGCACTCTCGTTCATCGTTTATGGATCGACGGCCGAAGAGGTGGATGCAGACCGTATTCGCGCCAAGCTGGATGTGGGTCTGGATCAGGTGCTCGCCGAGGAAGGGGCACCACCGTTGCAGGTGGCGAATGACGACGGTTAACGTCTTTGCGCCAGCCAAGATCAATCTGGCACTGCATGTCACCGGCCAAAGGGCCGATGGTTATCATGTTCTTGATTCGCTGGTCACCTTTGCATCAGCAGGGGATCGGCTAGAGATTGTGACGGGCAACGCGTTGTCCCTGACAGTTGAAGGTCCCGAGGCGGCCGGGGTTCCTGCGGATATGAACAATCTCGCCCTGCGCGCTGCGGCATTGGTTCAGCGAGATGGGGTCGCGTTGCGGTTGGAAAAGTACTTGCCGTCTGCCTCCGGAATCGGTGGTGGGTCGGCTGATGCGGCCGCGGCATGGCGTGGCATGGTCTGCCTTGACGAAGCCCGCACTAAATCTTTGGCGGCTGCGCCGCTTGAGGTGCTTGGTCAGCACATGGAAGAACTGACCCGCCTAGGGGCTGATGTGCCCATGTGCATTGCCTGCAAACCTATGCGCGCCAAAGGCATCGGAGATCAGCTTGATGTCGTTCCGCTTCCGACACTTTTTGCGGTGCTGGTCAATCCGCGCGTTCCGGTGACCACGCCGTCGGTGTTCAAGGCATTAGCAGTCAAGAACAATCCGCCGATGCCGGATAGTATCCCCGCGTTTACAGATGCGGCTGCACTGATCAATTGGCTTGGCGATATGCGCAATGATCTAGAGGTGTCGGCGCTAAAGGTGCAGCCAGCCATTGGCGATGTTCTCAGCGCCCTTGCCGCCCAAGACGGGTGTGGTCTGGCGCGCATGTCGGGTTCAGGGGCTACCTGTTTTGGACTGTTCGATACCGAAGCAGCAGCAAAAAAATCTGCGCGGCGGCTTTACCACGCGCACCCTGATTGGTGGGTTGCTGGCTGCGTTCTGAGTGATCAGTTTGACGCAGCCTTGCCAAAGGTCAGTTAACTCGCGCGACCACGTAGTCGGCCAGATCGTCGAGCATGTCGCGGATCGGGTGCTTGGGCAGTGTCGCAAGAGCGGCGCGCGCCTTGGCAATCCAGTTGTTGGCCTCGGAGCGCGTCGCCTCAAGCGTGCCATGCTTGTTCAGAAGCGCAATCGCGTGCTCCAGATCGCCGTCTTCCTGACGACCTTTTTCGATGGTGCGCTTCCAGAAATCACGTTCTTCGTCGTCACCCAGCGCAACGGCTTTAATCACCGGCAGCGTCAGCTTGCGTTCGCGGAAATCGTCCCCGACATTTTTGCCTGTCGCGTCTGATCCCCAGTAATCCAGAAGGTCATCCACGATCTGAAACGCGATGCCCAATGCATCACCATAGTCGAACAGCGCCTTGATTTGCGCCTCATCCATTTCGGCAATCACGCCACCCACTTCGGTTGCTGCCGAAAACAGCGCCGCTGTCTTACCGCGAACCACTTGCAGATAGATGTCCTCGGTCGTGCGCAGATCCTGCGCCGCGGTCATTTGCAACACTTCGCCCTCGGCGATGGTGGCTGCCGCGTCGGACAAGATGCTCAGCACGCGGATGTTGTTGGTTTCCGTCATCAACTGGAACGAACGTGCAAACAGGTAATCGCCGACCAGAACGCTGGATTTATTGTCCCACAGCAGGTTCGCGGTAGGCCGTCCGCGCCGCTTTTCGCTTTCGTCCACCACATCGTCATGGAGCAGTGTCGCAGTGTGGATAAATTCGACCGTTGCCGCCAGTTTGACGTGGTTGTCGCCCTCGTAGCCGCACATCCGCGCTGCTGCGAGCGTCAGCATCGGGCGCAACCGTTTGCCGCCAGCCTCGACCAGGTGCGCCGTTACTTCGGGAATGCGCGGTGCATGTTCCGACGCCATCCGCGTGCGGATCAGCGTGTTCACCTCGGCCATGTCATCCGACAGAATTTCTGCCAGCCGATCATGCGGTTTTTGACTTGGTGTATCCAACATCATCACACTTCCTTCAGGAAGGCTCGACAAAGCGGGCCGGGTGTTCCTACATCATGGTCATGGAAGAGCTTTTGCGCACCAATGACATTACACTGATACCGCTCGCCCGAGCCGTGCTTGAGGACGAGGGTATAGACAGCTTTGAATTGGACGTAAACATGAGCGTCCTCGAAGGGTCTATCGGTATTCTACCGCGCCGCCTGATGGTGCGCAGCGATGAGCTTGATGATGCGAGACGTGTTCTGCGTGAATACGGTGTCAAGTTTGAGGACTGAACCGTTTTCGCGGGACGATCTGACCCATGATGATTTTTTGGGCGGTGCGGTGCGCCTTTGGCAACCCAAAGATGGCTACCGCGCGGGCTTAGACCCGGTTCTGCTAGCTGCATCGATCCCGGCCAAGTCGGAGGAAGCGGTGCTTGAGCTTGGATGTGGGGGCGGTGCCGCACTCGCCTGTCTGGGGGCACGGGTTGTAGGTCTGTCTTGTAAAGGCGTCGAAATGCAACCTGCCTATGCCGATCTGGCGCAGCG
Organism: Marivita sp.; assembly: GCF_965656765.1. Classification (GTDB taxonomy): domain Bacteria; phylum Pseudomonadota; class Alphaproteobacteria; order Rhodobacterales; family Rhodobacteraceae; genus Marivita. The sequence continues at coordinate 43,135 of NZ_CBFHLV010000015.1, forward strand.
CAACTTGGATGACAATGGCCTGATCGGGACGGTGTATTGTGCTGATCTGTCGAATTTGCCAGCTGCAGTGAAATCGGAGCGCTTTGATCATGTGATCGCCAATCCGCCCTATTTCGAAGATTTTCGCGCGGTGGCCCCCCGCCTTGAGGATCGCGCTGTATCACGGTCAGGGGCGTTGCCCTTGGCGAAATGGGTCAGTGTGGCGTCAAAGAGGTTGAAGCCGGGAGGCGTTGCGACCTTCATCCAACGGGCCGACCGGTTGCCCGAATTGATGAGCGCATTTGTCACCAGCCTTGGCGCGCTTGAGCTTTGGCCTATTCATCCGCGAACCCACCGCGCGGCGCGGTTGGTTCTCTTGCGAGGCCGAAAAGAGCGGAGGGCGGCGTTTGTGTCGCACCCTCCACTTGTGCTGCATCGCGGCGAAAGCCACGAAAGAGACGGTGATTCGTATACAGACGTCGTGACAAAGGTTTTACGCACGCCACAGTCGTTGCCATTTCCGGATCAATTTCGCCGACAAACCCAGCATGGTTAGCCAGAATTCACTTATAGTGCGCATGCAGCGTGACAGATTTGTAAAACTGTGATGGACTGAAGATCTAGTCAGTCACAGGAGGACTTCATGAGCTTGACTTCACACCTTCAGGAACTGAAGCGGAAGCACCAACACCTGTCTGAAGAGGTCGAACAGGCCCAACGCGCTCCAGGAACAGATGACCTGGCAATCGCGTCGCTCAAAAAGCAGAAACTGCGAATAAAAGAAGAAATCGAGCGCCTCTCGTAAATGGTATTGGCCCGGGTCACTTCCCGGGCTTTTTCATGTCTGGAAGTCTTGAATCGCCTGCAGTTCGGATTGAACCAATTCGTGCCCGCCAGTATGCCAATGTTCGGCGACATCCGCGTTTTGGGCGCGCAGATAAGATAACAATGATTGCGTCAATGGGGCCGGACAGATTGGGTCGCGTTCCCCCGCAGTGATCAACCAACGGGTTGTCGACAATCCCGGATTTGGTTCTGGTGTCCAAGGGATCAACGGGTGCATGGCGATCACATCGGTAAATAGACTTGGATCTTCGAATGCGACGGCGGCGGCGATATTTGCGCCGTTGGAATAGCCGAGCGCGATTACGCGGTTTGCACCGGTCACGTTGATCTTTGACCTTATGAACTCAGCCATCGCGGTACGCCGTTCGGAAAGATCATCCATGTCGTAAACACCCTCGCCGGTGCGGCGAAAATATCGCGCCATTCCATGTTCGGATACGTCGCCACGTGGCGACACGACATGTGCGCCGGGCCAGAGCTGTTCGGCCAGACTATGGAACTGGGTCTCGTCGCCACCAGTACCGTGAAAGGTGAACACCAAAGGCGCGCCGGGCGTGCCCTTGGTTTCAGCGTGGATGTAGTCAGTCAACGATCGGCTCCAGATACTTTTCCTCCAGAACACTGCGTAAATGTTCGTGCTGGTTTGGCAGCTTGAGCGCTTCGCCAAGGTGGGCCGTGTCTTCGTCGCGGTCGAATCCGGGCTCATTGGTAGCCACTTCGAACAGCACGCCACCCGGAGTGCGGAAGTAGATCGCGTAGAAATAGTCGCGGTCAATCACCGGAGTGACTTGGTAACCGGTGTCCATAAGCGCCTTGCGTACCTCTAGCTGTTTCTCTCGGTTGTCGACGGAAAACGCGATGTGGTGAACGGACCCGGCGCCCTGATCCGCGCTGGGAGCGTTAACCTGACTGATATCGATCACGTTCGCCTCGTTGCCGTTGGGTACGTGGAAGCGCGTGATGTTGTCTTGGCAGTCCAGTTCCTCGTACCCCATGAACCGAAGCAATTCGGCGCTGGCCCCGGCATCGCTTAGCCGCATGTCGGCGCTATGAAATCCCCGGATCGCGACTTCGGCAGGAACGCCATTGTTTGTCCACGGATCGCGGGAATCGTCGTCCGTTTCCACGAGTACAAAGCCATCGCCATCCGGCCCGTCAAAGCGCAAACGGTTTTCGCCGAACGTGGTCTCTGACTTGATGTGTTTAACATCAAAGGTGGCAAGGCGGTCTTGCCAATAAGGCAGGCTCCCCTTGGGAACGGCAAAGCCGGTGATCCCGACCTCACCCGTCCCGGGGTTGCCGCGGCGGGCGTTTGGAAACGGGAAATAGGTCATTACAGTGCCGGGCGTGCCGACTTCGTCACCATAATAAAGATGATACACTTCGGGCGCGTCGAAATTTACAGTTTTCTTGATACGGCGCAGTCCGAGGGTCTTGGTAAAGAACGCGTTGTTTGATTGCGCCCCACTGGCGATTGAGGTGACGTGGTGCAGTCCGTTTATCTGGTTTAGCATCTCAGAACTCCCAAAATGATGCGGTCTCGACCGCTTTGGGAATGTAACTAGCTATATTCCTGCGCACATAAACCCACGCGAACGCGCTGTTTTTGTGCAAATTCGCACTTAACTCTGTCGGGAAGCCATTGCCGCAACGGCGGCCCCGATGGTGATCAGGATAGCTGCCGCAACCAATTGCCACGATGCTTGCGCAAACCCAGCCCCGATCAGGACCAGCGTGGACAAGAGAGGCGCGGCATAGCTGGCAACACCCAAAAGCTGAATATCGCCACGTTTGACTCCGATGTCCCAGACATAGAATGCCAACCCAACCGGACCCAAGCCCAATGCTGCGACCGATATCCAGCCAAAGACGTTTTGCGGCCAAACGGTTGTTTCGAAGAGCAGATGCGCGGGAACCGATAATAGCGCCGTCAATACGCAGAACACCGCCACGGCTTCGGTTGGGGTGGTGCCCAATCGGCGTGATAGTACGGAATAGCTGCTCCATGTGAGGGCACAAACCCCGGCCAGAATCAGGCCCGGCGTTGCTGCAGCTTCAAAGCTGAAACCGTTGCGTAACACGATCAACGCCGCGCCGGCAAAAGAAACCAACGCGCCGAAAATATGGCCTGCGCGAAGCCGTTCACCGGGCAGCAGGCCTGAGAATAAGACGATGAACAGAGGCCACAGATAAGCGATCAGCCCGGCTTCGGCAGGTGGTGCCAATCGTAGTGCGGAGTAATAAAGCGCGTGGTATCCAAAAAGCCCGGCAGTTCCGAACACATAGATTGTCCAAGGCACGGCCCGCAAAACCGACAGCCGCCCCCGCACAATCACCCAGATCACACCCACCGTGCCACCAATCGCAAACGTCAACGCATTGAGCAGGAAAGGCGGAACCGGGGCAGATCCTGCTGTGAACAATGCCAAGAGCGCCCAAAGCAGGACGGCGATAAACCCAATGGCTGTGGCGGTAGTGCGGTTCATCTGTGTTCCGCTAAAGCGCTGTGCGAGAAAAGAAAAGGCCCGCACGACTGGCGGGCCTTTCCGAAAACTGTGGATCGGCAATCAAACGAAGAACTGCGCCCCGTTTGCCGAGATGGTCGAGCCGTTGATGAAGCCTGCATCGTCGGACGCAAGGAACGCCACACAACGTGCGATTTCTTCGGGTTCACCGAGGCGACCCGCCGGGATTTGGCTGATGATCGATTCGCGCACCTTTTCTGGAACAGCCATGACCATTTCCGTTGCGATATATCCCGGGCAAATCGCGTTTGCGGTAATACCAGCGCGCGCGCCTTCCTGTGCCAGTGATTTCACGATGCCAAGGTCACCCGCTTTTGTTGCGGCATAGTTCACCTGTGCGAACTGGCCCTTTTGCCCGTTGATTGATGAAATCACGATGATCCGGCCGAACTTGCGTTCTCGCATGCCGGGCCAAACCGGGTGAACGGTGTTGAATACGCCAGTGAGGTTGGTGTCGATCACTTCTTTCCACTGGTCGGGCGTCATCTTGTGGAACGGGGCGTCGCGGGTGATGCCCGCGTTGGCGACAACCACGTCTATCGGGCCCAGATCGGCCTCGACCTGTGCGATCCCGGCTTTGGAAGCGTCGTAATCTGCGACGTTCCACTTGTAGGTTTTGATGCCGGTTTCTTCGGTGAATTTCGCGGCCTTCTCGTCGTTGCCGGCATAGGTCGCGGCGACCTCGCAGCCTTGAGCTTTGAGCGCTTTGGAAATGGCTTCTCCGATACCGCGGCTTCCGCCGGTGACGAGTGCTACACGTGCCATGGTTGTCTCCTCCTGGGTGTTCTGACTTGGTAAGGTTGTTATACTTGCGGTGAAAAATGCGCAACATTATTGCGCAAAGATTTCTTGGTGCGAAAATAGGCTACGAAAAAGGGGCGCACATGGCGCCCCTGTTCGTCGCCTCGAATTGGATGGATCAGGGACGTTCAACGCAAAGGGCCACGCCCATGCCGCCACCGATGCAAAGGGTCGCGAGACCCTTCTTTGCATCACGGCGCTGCATTTCGAACAGCAGCGTGTTCAGAACACGCGCGCCGGAGGCACCGATGGGGTGACCGATAGCAATCGCGCCGCCGTTGACGTTCACGATGGCCGGATCCCAGCCCATGTCTTTGTTCACGGCACATGCCTGAGCTGCGAAAGCTTCGTTCGCTTCGACCAGATCAAGGTCGCCGACCGACCAGCCTGCCTTGTCCAACGCTTTGCGCGATGCGTAGATCGGGCCAACGCCCATGATCGATGGGTCGAGACCGGCTGTGGCATAGGATGCGATACGGGCCATCGGGGTGATGCCGCGTTTTTGGGCATTTTCTTCGCTCATCAGCAATACGCCTGCTGCGCCATCGTTCAAGCCCGAGGCGTTTGCCGCTGTGACCGATCCGTCCTTGGTGAAGGCGGGGCGCAGTTTCTGCATTGCTTCCATCGTTGCGCCGTGGCGGATGTATTCATCCTTGTCGACCACGATGTCACCCTTACGCGTCTTGATGGTGTAAGCGATCACCTCGTCATCGAACTTGCCAGCTTTTTGCGCAGCTTCTGCTTTGTTCTGAGATGCGACAGCGAATTCATCCTGCTGGTCGCGGCTGATCTGCCACTTTTCAGCGACGTTTTCTGCCGTTTGGCCCATGTGATAGCCATTAAAGGCATCCCACAGACCGTCGCGGATCATGGTGTCGATATACTTCATATCGCCCATCTTGTGACCCTGACGCAGATTTGCGGCATGGGGCGACATGGACATGTTTTCTTGACCACCGGCGCAGATGACGTCTGCATCCCCCAGCATGATGTGCTGCGCACCCAATGCCACGGCGCGAAGACCGGATCCGCAAACCTGATTAAGACTCCATGCGGCGCTTTCCTGTGGCAGGCCAGCATTGATATGCGCCTGACGCGCCGGGTTTTGGCCCTGAGCAGCCGTGAGCACCTGGCCCAAGATCGTCTCGGACACGGCCTCTTTTTCGATGCCTGCACGTTCGACCAGCGCGTTCAGAACGGCAGAGCCCAAATCATGTGCGGGTGTGTTTGCGAAAGAGCCGCCGAACGACCCAACAGCCGTACGTGCGGCGGATGCGATAACGACGTTGGTCATAATGTCCCTCCACCAAAGTCATGGTTCAGACGTGATTCCGTAGGGATTATCGCGCAATTGCGTCTACGGGTCGGAACCCATTAACGCGTTCTCGTAAAGCAACGGTAGACATTCGCATACCGGACAGGGTGTCTCAGGTCAGAAACGCATGGCGGGGTTGCCCTAGCGTCATGCCGTTCGGCCCGGTGGGATCAATGCATCACGTTTTTGGCCGTAATCGGACGCCAGGGGGGATCAACCGTTGGTGCGCCGAAATAATAGCCTTGCAGAAAATCGACCCCCAGGTCTTTCAACGCAAAGGCATCAGGTGCGGATTCAACGAATTCGGCGACAGTGAACATGTCAAACTGCTGTGCAATGGCGATGATCGCACGGGTCAGCACTTGATTGTCTGGATCAGTTGCGATGCTACGAATGAACTGGCCGTCAATTTTCAGAATGTCGAATTGGAATTCCCGCAGATATCGCAGGGCAGTATAGCCGGCGCCAAAGTCATCAAGCGCAAAGCTGATCCCAAGGCGTTGCAGATCGCGCATTGCTTGGACCACGAGTTCCGGCACCAACATCGCCGACGCCTCGGTGATTTCGAGAATGAGTCGTTCAGCTGCAGAAGGATCACGCGATAACCCGCGCTCCAGAACCTTGCGCCATTTCGGGTACCCAATAGACCGGGCCGATAGATTAATGGCAAGGCGAATATCCGGATTTTGCGCCAGTGTCCGCAGCCCGTGCTCCAAGGCCAAACAATCCAATAAACGGCCGCTTTCGCGTTCTTCGATGGCATCTATGAATTGTCCGGCGGGAATGATGCGCCCTGTAGGGTCGGTGACCCGGATCAATCCTTCGTAGATGGCGACGTGATCTTGTCGCTGAGCATGAACAATCGGCTGAAAAGCCAGACACACCTCACGATGTTGAACGGCGTCTTCGACGATCTGCAGGATGTTTTGATCCCGTGTCTGCACGGCGGTGTCCAACGGCGAAGACCCTATCGTTCGTCGCATAGCTTTCCCCATTTGGTGGTTTGAGGAACTGTGCCTTATGTGTCTTAAACAAGGTTTAATGACTGCCCTGGATTTGCGAGTTGACTCTGCAAGAGGCCGCCGTATAAGCGCGACTTCATTGGTGTTGGTGGCCCCCGCAAGGGGATGCCTGTCATGGGTTTCGCACCCAAGAGGACAACGCCCTTCATAGTCGCCTTTCGGGGCGTCGATTCAAGAAGGAGATCAGCCGTGACAAAACGCACGTCTGCCAAGTACAAAATTGACCGCCGGATGGGTGAAAACATCTGGGGTCGTCCGAAATCCCCGGTGAACCGTCGTGAATACGGCCCCGGCCAGCATGGCCAGCGTCGTAAGGGCAAGATGTCCGATTTTGGTCTTCAGTTGCGCGCTAAGCAAAAGCTTAAGGGCTACTATGGCGACCTGACCGAAAAGCAATTCCGCCGCATCTACGGTGAAGCCGAGCGTGTCAAAGGTGACACCGGCGAAAACCTGGTGGGTCTGCTCGAGCGTCGTCTGGATGCTGTCGTCTATCGCGCCAAATTCGTCGCGACTGTTTTCGCCGCGCGTCAGTTCGTGAACCATGGTCACGTTCTAGTTAACGGCCAGCGCGTCAACATCCCGTCCTACCGGGTCAAAGAAGGCGACGTGATCGAGGTCCGCGAGAAGTCCAAGCAGATCGCCGTTGTTCTTGAAGCCACACAGCTGCCCGAGCGTGACGTGCCCGACTATATCGAGGCCGACCACTCAAAGATGAAGGCAACCTTCGTCCGCACTCCGGGTCTGAGCGACGTGCCGTACCCGGTGATGATGGAACCGAACCTCGTCATCGAATACTACGCTCAGAACTGATCTGGGCAACTGTACGGGTCGACCGTACGAACCTTACGTTTGAAAGCCGCCCTGTTGGGGCGGCTTTTTTCGTTGCGGGTTTCAGATAAAGGTGTTGGACAAAAGAAAAAGGCCGCGCAAACCGCGCAGCCTTTTTTCCAATCGAGACTTTTTGAAAGACCGATTACATCCAGTAAACATCCCGGAACACGTGGCGCACGATGTCTTCACGACGAATGCCTTTGGCAGACAGTGCGTCGTCGGACAGTGCTTGAAGACGCTCGACTTCGCGAACGCGGCAATTTGCTTCTGCGACTTGGCTCAACCCGCGGGTCAGGCCATCAAGTAAGCTGGAAAAGAAACCCGGCTTTTCGCCGTGGTAGGACTGTGTGAGTGCCATGATATGCCTCTGCATTGCTTATTTCTTACTCACTGGAATGTAAGTCGTTGAAATCGTGTTGAGTACCATCGCTTTGGAATACCCGCCACGCTCTGAGCGCATAACGCCGCACTGCAGCATTTGTCGAAAAGTGGCGGTTTCAAAATTTTACCAGTTGATAAAATTTTTGGCTCGTGAGAGCGTTCCACAACAGTTCAAGCTGACCTCGGAGTGTGAAGATGGACGCCAGAGCATTGAAAGAAGGGGTTGTTTCGGCCCGGTTGGACCCGGACGCGCTGAGTGCGGGTTTTGCCGATTTGCATGCGCCTTTGGGGGATCACGAGGCCTTGGTTGCTGCGGACCGGTGTTATTTTTGCCATGATGCGCCTTGCGTGACCGCCTGCCCAACCGACATCGACATCCCTTTGTTTATCCGCCAGATCGCCACGGGCACGCCGGAAGCGGCGGCGAAGACTATTTTGACGCAGAACATTATGGGCGGCATGTGCGCCCGTGTTTGTCCCACGGAAACTCTATGCGAAGAGGTCTGCGTGCGCGAAGCCGCCGAAGGTGAGCCGGTGCAAATCGGCCGTTTGCAGCGCTATGCAACGGACACTCTCATGGAACAGGGGGTACATCCTTTCTCCCGGGCGGCCTCGACCGGCAAACGCATTGCTGTGGTCGGGGCCGGACCCGCGGGATTGGCTTGCGCGCACCGCTTGGCCATGCACGGGCATGACGTTGTTGTGTTTGATGCACGGCCCAAGGCGGGTGGTCTGAATGAATACGGCATTGCTGCCTACAAAAGCACCCAAGATTTTGCCGCGCGCGAGGTAGACTGGCTTCTCCAAATCGGCGGAATCGAAATCCGCAACAATATGGCGCTGGGCCGCGACGTGGCGATGGCGGATCTTCGGTCTGACTATGACGCGATTTTCCTTGGTATGGGGCTTGGCGGTGTAAACGCGCTGACCGCGCCGGGGGCTGACAAAGAGGGCGTGCTGGACGCGGTGGATTTCATCTCTGACCTTCGGCAGGCCACTGACTTGAGCACCTTGCCGGTTGGCCGGGATGTTGTGGTAATCGGTGGTGGCATGACAGCGGTGGATGCGGCCGTTCAATCCAAGTTGTTGGGCGCATTGAACGTTACGATTGTTTATCGCCGAGGGCGTGACCGGATGAATGCGAGCGTTTGGGAGCAAGATTTGGCTGCGGCCAAAGGCGTGCGGATCGTGACCAATGCCGCTCCAGTCGCTGTGCATGGCAATGGGGCGGTGCGTGAGATTGAATTTGAATTCACCGACGATAATCTGACGCCGACTGGTCAGACATTCCGCCTTGCCGCCGATCAAGTGTTCAAGGCGATTGGACAAACACTGACGGGTGATGACCTGCCTGATCTGGATGGGCGCAAGATCGCCGTGACTGGACCGGGCCGCACGTCTGTCGACGGTGTTTGGGCTGGCGGTGACTGTACTGCCGGTGGTGAAGACCTGACTGTGACGGCCGTTGCCGAAGGGCGCGATGCCGCCGAAGATATCCATGCCGCGCTGACGCGCACCTGATCCGGGAGGTTCCGATATGGCTGACCTGACAACCGAATTTGTGGGCATCAAAAGCCCCAACCCATTCTGGCTGGCCTCGGCGCCCCCAACGGACAAGGAATACAACGTCCGCCGTGCCTTTGAGGCCGGATGGGGTGGCGTCGTTTGGAAAACACTGGGCGAGGCCGGGCCTCCGATCGTAAACGTCAACGGCCCGCGCTACGGCGCAATCTGGGGTGCGGATCGGCGGTTATTGGGGCTGAACAACATCGAGTTGATCACTGATCGCCCGCTTGAGGTCAACCTGCGCGAAATCAAGGCAGTCAAGCGCGATTACCCCGACCGCGCGATGATCGTATCGCTCATGGTGCCCTGCGAGGAAGCGGCTTGGAAAGCGATTCTGCCGTTGGTCGAGGAAACTGGAGCGGATGGAGTTGAGCTAAACTTCGGCTGTCCACACGGTATGTCAGAACGCGGCATGGGCAGCGCGGTTGGGCAGGTGCCCGAGTACATTTCCATGGTAACGCGATGGGTTAAGCAGAACACGCGCATGCCCTGTATCGTGAAGTTGACGCCAAATATTACAGATGTTCGAAAGCCTGCGATGGCAGCGCTTGACGGGGGTGCGGATGCGGTCAGCCTGATCAACACGATTAACTCGATCACGTCGGTCGATCTGGACCTGTTCGCGCCAGAGCCGACCATCGATGGCAAGGGCGCGCATGGAGGTTACTGTGGGCCTGCGGTGAAACCCATAGCCCTGAACATGGTGGCCGAGATTGCACGGACGCCCGAGATGCGCGATTTGCCGATTTCCGGAATTGGAGGCGTCACCACGTGGAAGGACGCAGCCGAGTTTATGGCCCTGGGCGCGGGCAATGTGCAGGTGTGTACGGCAGCCATGACCTATGGGTTCAAGATCGTACAAGAGATGATCTCGGGACTGTCTCAGTATATGGACGAAAAGGGTATGACCGCCACCTCTGAATTGGTGGGCCGTGCGGTGCCGAATATCAGCGACTGGCAGAACCTGAACCTGAACTACGTCACCAAGGCGAGGATTGATCAGGATCTGTGTATTTCGTGTGGTCGTTGTTTTGCCGCCTGCGAGGACACATCACACCAGGCAATTGCCATATCCGAGGACCGCGTTTTCACAGTGAAGGATGATGAATGCGTCGCGTGTAATTTATGTGTGAATGTATGTCCGGTCGAGAACTGCATCACGATGGAAGAGTTGGCGATTGGCGCGATGGATGAGCGAACGGGCCAGCCTGTTGCTGCGGAACATGGCGACTGGACGACCCATCCGAACAACCCGGCTGTGGCGCAGGCAGCCGAATAGTCATGGGCGTTTTTTGCGTTTTTTCTGCACGCGCTTAACAGAATTTTATGGGTGACCAAAGAATCTTCGTACGAAGATTCTAAACGACGGCTCATAAAATTCTGGGGGCGGGTGACAGCATGCAAGCGTGTTGTAGGTCACGCACCAAACCCAGTGGAAAATTGGCAGCCGAGAAAACGATCAGCCGATGCGCGTGATCGGCTGAGAATGGCAAACGATTAAGTAGTCCGTGCCGACATCAAAAAGCTGGAACCCTCGCGCCTGCACTTCAGCGCGCAAAAGTGTCAGACCAACCTCCCGGTGGATGGCCCCTTTCTTACGTCGCACAACACCTTTTCGGGCGACCGCCTCAGCGCTGAATAACTGATCTCTCCACGCCGGATTGTAGGACGTCGGCGACTCGAATGGGTGATGCATCAACATGCCTGCAGCTTTCACACAGAAGGTTAAGGCCTTGTGAACGCCATTATGGTTTAAGGAGCTTTTCGAACATCGCCTCGACAAAGGCATCCGCCCCGCGGGCGCGTTTGTCGTCGCCGGGCAAAAGAACCGCAATCTGCGCTTCAAAATCGGCGTAGTGCTGAGTCACCGCCCAAATAGAAAAAATGAGATGCGCCGGGTGCATTTGCGCCAGTTTCCCGGCGTGCATCCATTTGGTGATCATTCCGCATTGCTTGTCGAACAGCGGCTTCAGTGTGCTTTCAAGATGGGGCAGCATGCGAGGTGCGCCTTGGACAATCTCATTGGCAAACAGGCGCGACTCGCGTGGGTACAACCGGCTCATTTCCATTTTTCGGCGGATATAGCGCAGGATTTCCTCAAGCGGCTCTCCGTCCGGGTTCATCGCGTCCAACGGGCTTAGCCATTCCTCCATGAGCGTGTTCAAAAGGTCGATGTGGATCGCCTCTTTGCTCTCATAGTAATAAATCAAATTTGGCTTATGCATGCCGCATGCGTCGGCAATCTGGTCAAGCGTGGTGCCGCGAAACCCATGTGTGGCGAACAATCCAAGGGCTGCGTCGCGGATGCGTTTGCGGTTCTCGGTTTGGATGCGGCTGGGCTTTCGGGTGGCGGTGTTCACGGTCGATTTCTTTCTTGCTGCATTTCTGCGCTCGGCCCGCTGCAAGGGTGGTTGCGCACAACGTCATTCCAGAACACACCTTGACAGCTTGGGGGTGCGTTGCAATCGTAACTTTACCAAATGGTAAAAAACCTGCGGGTGCCCCTGATGCATCACGCACGGACCAGCGGCGAGGGAAAAAGAATGGCAGCACCCGGTGAAAACCTGCGGATCAATGGCGACCGTCTTTGGGACAGTCTCATGGAAATGGCGAAAATTGGACCGGGTGTGGCAGGCGGCAACAACCGTCAGACGCTGACCGATGAAGACGCCGAAGGCCGTGCGCTGTTCCAGAAATGGTGTGAGGACGCTGGCTGCACGATGGGGCTTGATGAGATCGGCAACATGTTTGCGCGCCGCGAGGGAACTGATCCTGACGCGTTGCCGGTATATGTCGGGTCGCATCTTGATACCCAACCGACGGGAGGCAAATACGACGGTGTTCTGGGCGTCCTTGGCGGGTTAGAGATTCTGCGATCGCTCAATGATCTGGGGATCAAGACCAAGCACCCCATTGTCGTGACAAACTGGACCAATGAAGAGGGTACCCGCTTTGCGCCAGCGATGTTGGCGTCGGGTGTGTTCGCGGGCAAGCATGCGCTGGATTGGGCCTTTGACCGTGAGGATGCACAGGGCAAAAAGTTTGGCGATGAATTGGAGCGGATTGGCTGGAAAGGTGAGGAAAAGGTTGGGGATCGCAAGATGCATGCCTTTTTTGAGCTGCACATTGAACAAGGCCCGATCCTTGAAGCCGAGGGTAAAGATATCGGCGTTGTAACCCACGGACAGGGGCTGCGCTGGATCGAGTGCACAGTGACAGGCAAGGAAAGCCATACGGGATCGACGCCGATGCACATGCGCAAAAATGCAGGTCGCGGGTTGGCCTTGATCACCGAGCTGGTGCACGAGATCGCGATGAAGAACCAACCCAACGCTGTGGGGGCGATTGGACATATCGATGTCTACCCAAACAGCCGCAATATTATTCCGGGCAAGGTGGTCTTTACCGTCGATATGCGCACGCATCTGCTGGATAAACTGAACGCGATGGTCGACGAATTCAACGAGCGTGCGCCGAAGCTGTGTGAAGAGATTGGTGTGTCGTTTGAGAGCCATATCGTTGGCCAGTTCGATCCGCCCGCCTTTGACGAAAATTGCGTCGGCGCCATCCGCGATGCGGCGGAGCGGTTGGGGTACAGTCATATGGATATCGTATCCGGAGCCGGGCATGACGCCTGCTGGATCAACGATGTGGCCCCCACGGCTATGGTGATGTGCCCATGCGTTGACGGACTGTCGCATAACGAAGCGGAGGAGATCTCCAAAGAATGGGCTGCGGCGGGAACGGATGTTCTGTTCCATGCAGTTGTCGAGACGGCCGGAATCGTCGGCTGATTGGGGGCTCTGCCCCCGTCGCGCCTTGCGCGTCTCCCCCGAGATATTTTTGAACCAGAGAAGATCAGGACCACGGAGTAAACCATGACCACAGTTATTAAGAACGGAACGGTTGTTACAGCGGACCTGACCTATGAGGCCGATGTCGCGATCGAAAATGGGGTCATCACCGAAATTGGTCCCAACCTGAAAGGCGACGAGGAACTGGACGCCACCGGCTGTTATGTGATGCCGGGCGGGATCGATCCGCATACCCATCTCGAGATGCCGTTCATGGGGACATACTCGACCGACGATTTCGAATCTGGCACGCGCGCGGCATTGGCGGGTGGCACCACGATGGTGGTCGACTTTGCACTGCCATCGCCAGGGCAGGGGCTGCATGACGCGCTGCAAATGTGGGACAATAAATCGACCCGCGCGAATTGCGATTACTCGTTTCATATGGCTGTCACCTGGTGGGGAGAGCAGGTGTTCAACGAGATGGAGAGCGTGATCAAGGATCGCGGGATCAACACGTTCAAGCACTTCATGGCCTACAAAGGCGCGTTGATGGTAAATGATGATGAGCTTTATGCATCGTTCAACCGCTTGTCCGAATTGGGCGGCATTGCGATGGTGCACGCCGAGAACGGGGATGTGGTTGCGGAACTTACAGCGAAGCTTTTGGCAGAAGGCAATAACGGGCCTGAGGGGCATGCATATTCGCGTCCAAGCCAAGTTGAGGGCGAAGCGACAAACCGTGCAATTATGATTGCAGATATGGCAGGCGTGCCTTTGTATGTTGTGCATACCTCTTGCGAGGAAGCCCACGAGGCGATCCGCCGGGCCAAGATGCAAGGCAAGCGCGTTTGGGGCGAGCCGCTGATCCAGCATCTGACCTTGGATGAGAGCGAGTACTTCAATCAGGACTGGGACCATGCCGCGCGCCGCGTGATGTCGCCGCCGTTTCGGAACAAGCAGCATCAGGACAGCCTTTGGGCTGGTCTGCAGTCGGGGTCATTGTCGGTTGTCGCAACAGATCACTGCGCCTTCACGACAGAGCAAAAGCGGTTCGGCGTCGGCGATTTTTCAAAGATCCCGAACGGGACGGGTGGGCTGGAGGACCGGATGCCGATGCTCTGGACGCATGGGGTTGAAACCGGACGGCTGACACCGAACGAGTTCGTTGCCGTAACTTCGACGAATATCGCGAAAATCCTGAACTGTTATCCGAAGAAGGGAGCGGTTCTTGTTGGCGCGGATGCCGATCTGGTAGTCTGGGACCCGAAGAAGGAAAAGACCATTCAAGCCAGCACACAGCAATCGGCCATCGACTACAACGTGTTCGAAGGTAAGCATGTGAAAGGCCTGCCGCGCTTTACGATGACCCGTGGCCATGTGGCCATTCACGACGGAGAAGTGCGCACGCAAGAGGGGCAAGGTGAATTCGTCAAGCGCCCGGGCAATGGCACGGTGAACCGCGCGCTGTCGACGTGGAAAGAGCTGACCGCACCGCGGCCGGTTGAACGCACTGGCATCCCTGCGACGGGGGTTTGATGCAAGCGACTGCAGAAGCTTCGATTAAGGATCTGAGCGAGACCAAGCCGGTGATTTCAGCGACATCGCTGGACCTGACCTTCCAAACGAATGATGGCCCGGTGCATGCGCTGTCCGGTGTTGATCTGGACATTGGCAAAGGTGAGTTTGTCAGCTTTATTGGGCCGTCCGGCTGTGGCAAAACCACATTCTTACGATGTATTGCGGCGCTTGAGATGCCAACTGGGGGGACGCTCACCGTTAACGACATGACGGCGGATGAGGCGCGTCGGGCGCGGGCCTATGGCTATGTGTTCCAGGCGGCGGGGCTGTATCCGTGGCGAACGATTGAGAAGAACATCGCGCTGCCGCTGGAGATCATGGGCTATTCCAAGAGCGAGCAGGATGAGCGGATCGCCCGAGTGCTCGAGCTCGTGGAGTTGTCGAATTTCGGCAAAAAGTACCCTTGGCAGCTTTCGGGTGGGATGCAGCAGCGGGCGTCGATTGCGCGGGCTTTGGCGTTTGATGCAGATATCCTGCTGATGGATGAGCCTTTCGGAGCGTTGGACGAAATTGTGCGCGATCACCTGAATGAGCAGTTGCTGGAGCTTTGGGCTCGGACCGAGAAAACCATCGCGTTTGTGACACATTCGATCCCAGAAGCGGTTTACCTGTCGACCAAGATTGTGGTGATGAGCCCGCGTCCCGGTCGGATCACCGATGTGATCCAAAGCCCTTTACCGAAGGAACGCCCGTTGGATATTCGCGATACGCCGGAATTCCTAGCCATTGCGCATCGTGTGCGCGAAGGGCTGCGCGCGGGGCATGCGTATGATGATTGACGCGCCATGAGGAATTTGCTGCCGATCCTGACGGTCCTTGCTGCGATTGTCGCGCTTTGGTACGCGGCGGTGGCCCCGATGAACATTCGCGGCGCATTGGATGTGGCCGAACGTGGCGGGGCAGAGGTGGTGCCGCCGGAATCGCGTGCCCGGTTCGACCAGTCGATCTGGCGACTTATGCTGGAAAACCCAGAGCACATATCGGGTGGCTACACGCTTGACCGACCACGGTTGCCGACACCTGTTCAGGTGGGTTCTGAGCTTTGGAAAAGCACGGGCGACATGGTGCTGCGGGGGCGGCCCATGTCAAAGCGATCGCTGATTTACCATGGCTGGATCACGCTGCAATCGACGCTTTGGGGTTTTGCGCTTGGCACAGTGCTTGGTATGGCTGGTGCGATTGCCATCGTCTACAGTCGTGTTGTGAACATGAGCCTGATGCCATGGGCGATCATCAGTCAGACAGTGCCGATTGTGGCCTTGGCTCCGATGATCATTGTGTTGTCCAGCCAGGTTGGCATCGAAGGACGGACGGTGCCCAAGGCCATCATATCGGCCTATCTGTGTTACTTCCCGGTTCTGGTCGGTATGGTCAAAGGCCTGCGGTCACCGGGGGCGGCGCAGCTTGATTTGCTTAGGACCTATTCGGCGTCTGGGCTACAGGCATTCTTGAAACTGCGGCTGCCTGCGTCGATGCCGTATCTGTTCACCTCGCTCAAGATCGGGATTGCGGCGGCCTTGGTCGGAACCATCGTGGGCGAATTGCCTACGGGAGCGATCTCGGGCCTCGGGGCGCGCATTTTGATCGGGGATCAGTTCGGCACACCACTGGCGATCTGGGCTGCGTTGTTCGCGGCGGCAATCCTTGCGGGCATCTTAGTGACGCTGCTTGACGTGACGCAACGCGCGACCCTTAAACGGATGGGGATGCAAGCATGAGCTGGCTGTTATTCGCCCTCGCGTTCTGGATCGGTGCATGGGTGCTGAATACCTTTCTGGCCAATTCACGGTGGCGGAGTTCACTGGTTGTGCGTGTCGCGATTCCAGTTCTGTTTGGTGTGACTCTGATCGTGCTGTGGGAAGGGATTGTGCGCGGGTTCGGAGTTTCGCCCGTGATCTTGCCCGCGCCGTCAACAGTTGCACAGACCTTTGCCGCCTCTACCGATATCTTGTGGGAGGACTTTCGTCAGACGGTCCTGAAAGGCGCGTTATCTGGATTCCTGATTGGCAGCCTTTCAGCCTTTGGTACAGCTATCCTTATTGATCGATCCAACTTTCTGACTCGTGGTTTGCTGCCCATCGGTAATTTTGTTGCAGCTTTGCCCATCGTGGGGATCGCGCCGATTTTGGTGAGCTGGTTCGGGTTCGATTGGCATTCCAAAGCGGCGGTTGTCGTCGTGATGGTGTTCTTTCCGATCCTCGTAAACACGGTGCAGGGGTTGCGCGAAACCGATGCGATGCAGCGCGATTTGATGCGAACCTATGCTGCGAGTTATTCCGACACTTTAATCAAATTGCGCTTACCAGCTGCGCTGCCCTTTATGTTCAACGGGTTGAAAATTGCGACAACGCTTGCATTGATTGGGGCAATTGTTGCTGAATATTTTGGATCACCCACACGCGGGATGGGATTTCGAATTTCAACTGGCGTCGGCAGCCTGTCGATTGATCTGGTCTGGGCCGAGATCGCGGTGGCTGCGATGGCTGGTACGGCATTTTATGGGCTGGTTGCGTGGTTCGAAAAGCGTGTGACGTTCTGGCATCCGTCACATCGCGCGCATTGAAAAGAATAAACCACAACAAGGAGGTTACTACATGAAAACGAAAATTATTGGCGCACTTGCCGCCGTAGGTCTTGCTGCACCCGCATGGGCGGCTGACGATGTGACGCTACAGTTGAAATGGGTCACTCAAGCCCAGTTCGCGGGCTATTATGTGGCATTGGAAAACGGCTACTACGAAGAGGCTGATCTTGACGTTACGATCAAACCAGGCGGCCCAGACATTGCACCGACACAAGTTATCGCAGGTGGTGGTGCCGATGTGACGGTCGAATGGATGCCGGCTGCTTTGGCTGCGCGCGAAAAGGGATTGCCTTTGGTCAATATCGCGCAACCGTTCAAAAGCTCGGGCATGATGCTGACGTGTTGGAAGGATGCAGGTATCGAAACGCCAGATGATCTCAAGAATCGCACTTTGGGCGTTTGGTTCTTTGGCAATGAATTCCCGTTTATGTCGTGGATGAGTTCGATGGGCATTTCGACAGATGGCAAGAGTGAGAATGGTGTCGAGGTTCTCAAACAGGGCTTTAACGTCGATCCACTGCTTCAACGTCAGGCGGATTGCATTTCTACCATGACGTATAACGAGTATTGGCAGGTGATCGACGCTGGTGTCAGCCCGGATGACCTTGTGACCTTCAAATACGAAGATCAGGGCGTGGCTACTTTGGAAGATGGTCTCTACGTGTTGGAAGATCGTTTGGACGACCCGGCATTTGTCGACAAGATGCAGCGCTTTGTAGATGCGTCGATGAAGGGTTGGAAATGGGCCGAGGAAAACCCGGAAGAGGCGGCAATGATCGTCCTCGATTATGATGAGACTGGTGCACAGACCGAAACGCATCAGAAGCGCATGATGGGGGAAGTCGCGAAATTGACCGCAGGGTCGAACGGCGCGCTTGATCCGGCGGATTTTGAACGGACCGTTCAGACTTTGTTGGCTGGCGGTTCTGACCCGGTCATTACCGCTGATCCGGGTGATGGCGCTTGGACACACGCTGTGTCTGACGTGCTGAATTGATCTCAGGTTGATATCTTCGACCAATGAAAGGGCCCGGGAGGCCCTTTCTTATTATCGGCGGAGTGTATCACCGTAGCTGATCTTGGGGGTCAGTTCGACCACTTTGGGCAAATCCGTTTCGGGTGAATTGACCCGCT
>NZ_CBFHLV010000016.1:0-51795 GCF_965656765.1 Marivita sp.
TGAACACATGCGGTCAAGTTCTTCCAGCGTCAGAAGCTCTTTCTTAGGCAGGAAGGTCATGTTTTCCGACATGCAGTAGACGCAGCGGAAATCGCAGCGGTCTGTGACGGAGACGCGCAGATATGTGATTGCGCGTTGGAAAGGATCAATAAGCGGTGTCATGCCGGGGAGCCTAGCCTTTCCCTAGAGACTGGGCAAGTATGCCGATGTGATGATGTGCGGGACGAAAGTCGGAGACGATTGTGCAAAAGAAGCTTGGAATTTTGGGCATTTGCCTTTTTGCGGCGGGGTGTGGCCAGTTTGGGGCAATGCCCCAACCTATGCCGGGTGCGGAAGAGGGGCAGACGCGACCTCAATCGCGGCCCGGGGCGCTGGATACAGCCGAACGTCGGCCTCCTGAAACCGCGCGAACGGTCGACGAGTTCGACACGACAACTGCCGAGGAACGGCAGGTTGCGGCTGCGGTGCCCGCTGCTGTGAGCGCCGAAACCGCGCTCGGGACAACCATTGTGTCTTTAGGAGATCCGGTGCGTCCGGGGTTCTGGCTTGAGACACCTCTGGTATCGGCGGCGGGGACAGGGCGCGTCGTTTATCCGGAGACTGGGCAATCCGTGCAGGTTGACCTAAGCCCCAGCGACAGTGGCAGCCGTATGTCATTGCCCGCGATGCGTTTGATTGGCGTGCCATTGACTGGATTGGTCGAAGTGCAGGTCTTTTCAGGCGGGTAAATGCCGCGACGCCTCTTTGCGGGCGAAGGGTTTCAAGCCGAGGCCGTAATCGCGTAGGAACGCTCGGGTACGGTCTGGGTCGTGTTTCGACAGATCGCGCAGCCACCATGCGACCGATTTCTGGATGAACCATTCGGGATCGTTTACATAGGTTGCTGCCCAGCCAAGAACCCTGTCGCGGGCGGCGGTTTCTTGAGGTGTCGGATGATTTTGTTTCGTCCACGGTAGGGTAATGACCAAGGCCGCACGTCTGGTCCACATGTGGTCGCTGGTGATCCAGCCTTCGATGGTATCCAAGCGGGACGGGTCTGCGGTCAGGCGGCGTTGCCCTGCCATGCAAGCATGATCGGCGATGGCCCAGCTGTCGAAATCCGGCACCCAGCTTTGGATCAGGTCCCATGCAGGTGTGTCATCCGGTTTGATCCGTGCTTGCGTCAATAGTTTTGCGGCACCCACCCGTGCCTCGAAAATGTTTGTGTGCCAGAGATCGCGGGCCAAAGTTATGCGTGTGTCGAGGTCCAGTTGTTTGCGCCACGCGCGGACCAGGGCGTCGGTTTCTGGATTTGCAACGCCCAGGTACGGACGATCAGCCTTGTGATAGGCGGCCATCTGTTCGGAGCGGCCTGGTTCCGCTTTGGCTTTCAGCGCAGCGATGGCCTCATCAAGTGTCATTCCACGGTAACAGATTTGGCGAGGTTTCGGGGCTGGTCTACGTCTGTCCCTTTGGCAATGGCGGCATGATAGGCCAAAAGCTGCGCGGGTAGTGCATAGAGCAGAGGCGACAGTGTCGGGTTGACTGCGGGCAGGATGATCGTGCGCCAGACATCCGATCCAGCAGCCTCGGCCCCGGCGGCGTCAGTGATCAGGCAGACATTGCCGCCACGGGCCATAACCTCCTGCATGTTCGAGACAGTCTTTTCGAACAAGGCATCGCGGGGGGCCATGACGATAACGGGCACGTTCTTGTCGATTAGCGCAATGGGGCCGTGCTTGAGTTCGCCTGATGCATAAGCCTCGGCATGTATATAGCTGATTTCTTTGAGTTTAAGAGCGCCCTCAAGTGCAAGTGGATACATCAATCCACGTCCAAGGAACAGTACGTCGCGGGCTTCTGCAATCTTGTGTGCGGCATCTGCCATCGTCGGGTCGCGATCCAATGTGGCATTGAAAAGACCGGGCAAGGCGCGCAGATCGGTCAGCGTCTCGGCGAGGGTGTCGGCACTCATCGTGCCGCGTTGGGTCGCAGCGTGCAGTGCCAGCAACAGGAGCGTGTTTAGCTGGCAGGTGAACGCCTT
Source organism: Marivita sp. (assembly GCF_965656765.1). Classification (GTDB taxonomy): domain Bacteria; phylum Pseudomonadota; class Alphaproteobacteria; order Rhodobacterales; family Rhodobacteraceae; genus Marivita. The sequence continues at coordinate 2,024 of NZ_CBFHLV010000016.1, forward strand.
AGTGGAGGCAACACCGACTTCGACACCCGCGTGGATTGGCAAGGCCACATCGCTTTCGCGGGCGATGGAGCTTTCGGCGACATTGACCACCGACAGGATGCTGTCGGCGCGACCCTTGCAGTACCGCAAGGCGGCAAGCGTGTCGGCGGTTTCGCCAGATTGTGACACGAAAAGTGCGACGGTTCCCGGTGTGACAGGCGGTTCGCGGTAGCGGAATTCGGAAGCAATATCGACTTCGACAGGAAGATGGGCCAACTGTTCGAACCAGTATTTCGCGGTCAAACAGGCATAGAACGCCGTGCCGCAGGCAACCATTGTGAGGCGTTGTACCTTGGTGAAATCAGGCAGGTCTTTGGGAAAATCGATAGTATTGCCATCAAGATAGGCGCGCAGAGCATCGGCAAGAACAGTTGGCTGCTCGGCTATTTCTTTGGCCATGAAATGCTTGTAGCCCGCCTTGTCGACCCGCGTGGCGGCGGTGTTGATCGTACGGCTTTCGCGAGCGACACGTGAACCGGTTTCATCAAAGATATCAAGCGTCTGCCGGGTGAGAACGGCGCAGTCGCCCTCTTCGAGATATGTGATGGTGTCGGTCATTGGCGAAAGCGCGATCGCGTCCGAGCCTACGAACATTTCGCCGTCACCGTGGCCAATGGCAAGCGGGCTTCCGCGACGGGCAGCCACGATCAGGTCGTCTTCGCCGTCGAACAGAAACGCCAGCGCAAACGCGCCTTCGAGCCGCGACAGGCAGGCACGGGCGGCATCCACGTGTGTCATGCCTTGGCGCATATAGTGATGGGTCAAAAGGGCGATGGTTTCCGTGTCGGTTTCGGTTTCCGGCACGATCTGATGCTTGGCCAGTTCGGCGCGCAGCTCTTTGTAGTTCTCGATAATGCCGTTGTGCACGACAGCGACGGGGCCGGATTGATGGGGGTGCGCGTTGGTGGTGTTGGGCTCACCGTGTGTGGCCCAACGAGTGTGGCCGATGCCGGATTTGCCGGGCAAGGGATCATGCACCAGCAGGTCAGAGAGGTTCACCAGCTTGCCCACAGCACGACGGCGGGCGAGCGTGCCGTCATTCACTGTAGCAATGCCAGCGCTGTCATACCCGCGATACTCAAGGCGTTTCAGTGCCTCGACCAACAGTGGGGCCGCCTCGTGTTGTCCCAGAACGCCGACAATTCCACACATTCTCTTACCCTTTTGCCATTTTGGCTTTTTTGGCGCGCAGCATGCTGAAGAGCTTGCGTGCAAAGCCTGCTTTGTTGGTCTGCTCGGTCCGGGCGATGGCCATTGCCCCGTCTGGCACGTCTTTGGTGACGGTGGTTGCTGTGGCGGTCATCGCCTCGTTGCCGACGGTGATGGGGGCGACCAGCATGGTGTTGGATCCAATGAACGTATCGCGCCCGATGGTGGTTTTGTGCTTCATCACGCCGTCATAGTTGCATGTGATGGTGCCTGCGCCGATATTGCTGCGTGCGCCGACCTCTGCATCGCCAATATAGGTCAGATGATTGACCTTAGCGCCTTCGTCTATTGTGGCATTCTTGATCTCGACAAAATTGCCGATGTGCACGTCTTCGGCCAGTTCGGCACCGGGACGCAGGCGCGCAAATGGGCCGACTGTGGCTCCGCGGCTGACATGCGCGCCTTCCAGATGGCTGAATGCGCGAATGCGTGCGCCAGATTCGACAGTCACTCCGGGGGCGAAAATGACGTTTGGTTCAATTTCAGCGTCACGACCGATGATGGTGTCAAAGGACAGATATACGGTGTCTGGCGCCTGCATCATCACGCCGTCGTCAATCAGGGCACGGCGGCGGTTTGACTGGAATGTTGCCTCGGCTCCGGCAAGTTCGGCGCGCGAATTGATGCCAAGCGTTTCCGCTTCGTCGCAGGTGACAGCTGTGGCTTTCAGCCCGCGCTCTTTGGCAATCCCGACAATATCTGTGACGTAGTATTCCCCGGCGGCATTGTCATTGCCGATAGCTGACACAAGGTTCATGAACGTTGCCGCATTGGCGCATATAACGCCGGAATTACAAAAGGTTACTGCGCGCTCTGCATCTGAGGCGTCTTTGTATTCCACGATCTGTGACAGACTTGAGCCGTCCATAATCAACCGCCCATAGCGCGCGGGATCCGCGGCCTCAAAGCCAAGCACCACAACATCATGTGTTGCGCGCGCGGCAATCATCGCTTCTAGAGTTTCGGTGGTGATGAAGGGCGTATCTCCATAAAGCATGATGAGGTCGCCGTCGAACCCGTCAATCGCGTCCTGCGCCTGCTTTACCGCGTGGCCGGTGCCAAGCTGTTCTTTCTGACGCACAGTGATTGCATCGGGGTCAAAGTCGCGTGCTGCCGCTTCGACCAGATCAGCCCCATGCCCGGTAACAACAATGGTGCGCTCAGGCTCCAGGGCTGAGGCCGAGAGCATCGCATGGTGCAGCAGGGGGGCACCACCGATCTTATGCAGGACTTTAGGAAGGTCCGAGTCCATGCGGGTGCCTTTGCCCGCAGCGAGTATGACCAAGGCTATGCTCATCAGGTTTCTCTTTGTATTTTGCCTTTGGTCCTTTTATCGGTCTGGTTCATTGCTGCAAGGCGGCTAATTTCACACAAGGTTGCGACTTGTGACAGGAGAGACCCGGTGCGGACAGTGATTTTCGACCTAGACGGTACTTTGGCCGACACCAGTGGCGATCTGATCGCGGCGGCTAACCATTGCTTTGACCTTATGGGGTTTGACGCCCGGCTGGACCCGGCGACCGACGCCGGAACCGCATTGCGCGGCGGCCGGGCAATGTTGACGCTTGGGCTGGAACGCTCTGGGCAGTATTCCGCCGAATTGGTGGATCAATGGTATCCAGAACTGTTGAGGGCGTACGGCGACGCGCTTGATGTCCATACTGTGATGTATCCTGGCGCAATGGACGCGGTCGAGGTGTTGAAGTCCAACGGGATGGCAGTGGGAATTTGCACGAACAAACCGGAAGGTCTGGCCGAAACGCTGATGACACGGTTGGGCGTGCGCGATGCGTTCGGGTCGTTGGTCGGGGCGGATACTCTGCCCACTCGCAAGCCTGACGCTGCCCCTTACGTCGCTGCAGTAGAGCGGGCAGGTGGTGTCGTAGCCCAAAGTTGCCTGATTGGAGATACAAAAACCGACCGCGACACAGCACGTGCCGTCGGCGTGGCCTGTGTGCTGGTCGGCTTCGGTCCATCGGGCGGTGACATGGCCGCGCTTGAGCCGGACGCAATTATCCAGCACTTTGACGAGTTGCCAGAGATTGCCGCGCGCCTGCTGGCTTAGTCTGAACCGTAAAGCGGGACTGTCGACATCGACACCTTGGCAGACCCATCGGTCAGTTCGGCTGCATGGGCGATGTATACGAGTGTCTGGTTTTTCTCGTCGAATATTCGCTTCACCCGCAGTGATTTCAACACAATTGACCGCGATGCACGGAACACGTCTTCGCCGTCTTCATCGCGGTCAATCTCGCCGATGGTTATCGGACCGGTCTGCCGACAGGAGATTGATGCGTTGGATGGGTCTTCGAACCAGTTGCCCTTGCTAAGCCGGTCGAACAGACCCCTTTCGAAATAGGCTATGTGGCAGGTCACGCCTGCCACATCAGGGTCTGCAATTGCTTCGATAATGATGTCGTTGCCGACCCAATCAACTCCGACTTCGCCGATTTGTTCGGCCTTCACAGGAGATACTGACAACAGACCAAGCAGGCCGACGAGTCCCAAAAGTTTCATGTGGTTTCCTTAAAAATGGATCATGCCGTATTCGCCGGCATCGGGCTTGGCATCGGTGATGTTCGCTTTGATCGTTTCGAACAGGTATTTGGTGGTGCCATCGGTCGCCCAAATCTCAGCTTCGGTCGGAGTGTATTTCATCAACCGAACCGAGTCATCCTCGCGCCCGTTGGCGAACCACGCTGCAGCCATAGGTGACCACAGGTCATCCAACTTGTCTTTGTCATCGGACACGGACAATGCGCCCTTTATCGTCCCGTACATGTGTCCAGCCGAATCGCAGAGGTAGATCTTGGACGCAGCGGCCGATTTGGCGGCGTTGAAGGTGTCGTGATCGGCAGATGTGATGAACCAGATTGCGTTGTCGTCTTGGCGCGCAAGCGGTGACATCGGAACCGGGTCGCCATCGCCTGCACCAAGCAGTACGACATGGATTTTGCTCATATTGTTCCAGAATTTTTCGGTCAGTGTCGCGGTCATCGGTGTGTCCTTTCGCTTTCGAATGCGGTTCAGGCATCCAACGTCCGATGCCTGCGTCAGTTCCTTAAGCTTGACCTGACGTGGAGGTTTCCTCTAGGATTTGAACAAGTGTTCAATAAATCCGCTTGGGGAGAGGCGAATGTTCAACGCGACCATGCAGTTCGATCTTGGAGAAGACGTAAATTCCCTGCGCGAGATGGTGCATCGCTGGGCGCAGGAGCGGGTCAAGCCGATGGCGGCTGAGATCGACAGCTCAAACACTTTCCCACCAGCGCTTTGGACCGAGATGGGCGAACTGGGCTTGCTGGGTATCACCGTAGATGAAGAGTATGGCGGGGCCGGCATGAGTTATCTGGCGCATACCGTGGCGGTGGAAGAAGTCGCGCGCGCGTCAGCGTCAGTGTCGCTATCGTATGGCGCGCATTCCAACCTTTGCGTGAACCAGATCAAGCTGAACGGCACCACCGACCAAAAGGCGAAATATTTGCCTGGGCTTATTTCAGGTGAGCATGTTGGCGCCCTTGCCATGTCAGAGCCGGGATCAGGGTCTGATGTCGTGTCGATGAAGCTGCGCGCGGAAAAGCGCAACGATCACTATAAACTGAATGGCAACAAGTATTGGATCACCAACGGGCCGGACGCCGATACATTGGTCGTCTATGCCAAGACAGATCCTGAGGCCGGGTCCAAAGGGATCACGGCCTTTCTGATCGAAAAGACCATGACGGGTTTCAGCACATCGCCGCATTTTGACAAGCTTGGCATGCGTGGGTCGAACACGGCAGAGCTGATCTTTGACGATGTCGTAGTGCCATTCGAGAACGTGCTTGGCGAAGAGGGGCGCGGTGTGCGGGTTCTTATGTCCGGTCTGGACTACGAACGGGTCGTGCTGGCAGGTATTGGCCTTGGGATCATGGCGGCCTGTCTGGATGAGATCATGCCGTATATGGCCGAGCGTAAACAGTTCGGCCAACCGATTGGCAGCTTCCAGCTGATGCAGGGCAAGATGGCCGATATGTATACCGCGATGAATTCCGCCCGCGCTTATGTCTACGAGGTCGCCAAGGCCTGTGATCGGGGCGATGTGACCCGTCAGGACGCCGCCGCCTGCTGTCTGTATGCCAGCGAACAGGCGATGGTTCAGGCGCATCAGGCGGTGCAGGCGATGGGGGGCGCGGGTTTCCTGGCAGACGCGCCGGTCGCGCGTATCTTCCGCGACGCCAAGCTGATGGAGATTGGGGCAGGTACCTCCGAAATTCGACGCATGCTTGTCGGTCGCGAAATGATGGCGGCGATGGGCTAGGGCTGTGCCGGGCTGGATCTGGTGGGTGCCCTTGGGGCTTGCCACGCTGATGGGCGCGCTTCTGGCATTCCGCTATGGCTGGATTGCGGCCACGATAACGGAGACCGATGTGATCAATGCAATGGCCAATCGTTACGTGACGCAGGATGGCGGAGCGGATGCAAAAGCCGGCGATTGCGTCGGGCTGGCCGGACAGGTCGATGGCGCATGGATTACAGTAAAATGTGGTGGCATCTTATATCACGTCACGCGCTTTGGCCGTGTTTTGTCGGTGGGTGACAAGGCTCAATCGGAAAGGTTGTCGATATGACCGCACGCCCCCTGCTGCGACCCGCGCCCTATGATGTGCTTTGCAAAAAGTTCGATTGGGATTTGCCCACATCGCTCAATATGGCGCATCAGGTCTGTGATGGCTGGGCGGCGACGGAGCCCGATCGTTTGGCATTGATCGAGGTGACCGAAGATCGTGTGCGTCCCGTCACCTATGGTGACCTTTGGTATCGGTCACGGCAGGTCGAAGTGGCGCTGATTGAACGGGGTGTCATGAAAGGCGACCGGGTCGGTGTTTTGCTGTCTCAGTCGCCGCTATGTGCTGCCGCACATATTGCAGCTTGGCGGTTAGGAGCAATTTCGGTCCCACTTTTCAAACTGTTCAAAGAGGACGCCTTACGCACCCGGATCAAAGACGCAGACTTGGGCGTTGTCGTCACAGACCTCGAAGGCGTGGTGCATCTGACTGGGCTTGGGGTGGCGACTGTCACCCGTAGTGATCTGGGCGCGTCCTCAGGAACCCGGGCGATGGTTGAAACCGGGCCGGATGACGCGGCGGTACTGATCTATACCAGCGGCACCACAGGTGCGCCGATGGGCGCGTTGCACGGGCATCGGGTGCTCACAGGGCATCTGCCGGGTGTCGAGATGAGCCATGACTTTCTGGGTCACGATGGCGATGTGATCTGGACCCCTGCCGACTGGGCATGGATCGGCGGGCTGTTCGATGTGCTGATGTCAGGCTTGGCCCTTGGTGTGCCAGTGGTCGCTGCGCGGATGCCGAAATTCTCGGTCGAAGAATGCCGCCGGATTTGCCGGGAAGGTACTGTGCGCAATGTATTTTTCCCGCCAACAGCATTGCGGATGCTCAAAGCTGAGGGTGCAAAGATCGACGGGTTGCGATCGGTTGCTAGCGGTGGCGAACCGCTTGGGACTGAAATGCTGGCTTGGGGGCGTGACGCGTTTGGGGTGACAATCAATGAATTCTACGGGCAGACCGAATGCAACATGATAGTGTCGTCGTGTGCGGCGTCATTTGACCCTGTGCCAGGAGCGATGGGACGTGCTGTGCCGGGGCATCCGGTGGCAGTGATCGGGCCGGACGGGCTGCCTTGCGAGGGTGAAGGCGATATCGCCGTGCGGCGCGGGTCGGCTTCGATGATGTTGGAATATTGGCGCAAGCCCGAGGCCACGGCGGAAAAGTTCCGTGGCGATTGGATGTTGACCGGCGATCGCGGGATCAAAAAAGGTGATATGATCACCTTTCTGGGCCGCGAGGATGATGTGATCACCTCGTCCGGCTACCGCATTGGCCCGGCCGAGATTGAGGATTGTCTGCTGACCCATCCTGACGTTGCAACCTGTGGCGTGGTCGGTAAGCCGGACGAACTGCGGACCGAAATCGTTAAGGCTTATGTGGTGCTGAAGAAGGGGGCTAACGTTTTGGAGGCTGATCTTCAGGATTGGGTGAAAGATCGACTTGCAAGTTATTCCTATCCCAGGGAAATCGAGTTTCTTAGCGAACTTCCAATGACCGTGACTGGGAAGGTGATCCGCAAGGAATTGAAGGCGCGGGCCAGCAAGGAGGGCCAGCCATGAGACTAGGTTTGATGATCGCTGCGGTCGCATGCGCTCCACAGATTGGTGCTGCGCAAGACCTGACGATAGATCCGCAAATTGTCCGCGATTGCTTTGAAAACACAGAGATCGGTGCTCTCTATCCGATGTGCCTGGGCCAAGCCGCAGGTCAGTGCCAGGACATGCCGGGCGGATCGACAACCATTGGGATTGCGGAATGTATTCAAGCGGAAACCGCCATGTGGGACGTGATCCTGAACGAGGAATACAAGTGGACCCAAATGGCCAATGAGACCGCTGATGAAGAGGGCCGGTCGCAGGTTATGGACCGCTCTGATGCGTTGCGCGACGCACAACGGGCTTGGATTGCCTTTCGGGATGCCGATTGCACGGCGCGGTATGCGATGTGGCAGGACGGCACGATCCGCAGCATTGTCGGCGCAAATTGCCATCTCACCATGACAGCTGGGCGCGCGATTGATCTGCGCGACATGCGGGGACAATAAGAATGAAACTCCAATCACAGGCGATTGCGTCGTCCGAGCAGTTCAAAACCAACATCGCCGCGCATGAAGACGCTTTGCGCGTGGTGCGCGAGGCCGCCGAACTGGCCGCTGCTGGCGGTGGAGAGCGGTCACGCGACCGTCATGTATCACGGGGAAAGATGCTGCCTCGGGACCGGGTGGCAAACCTGCTCGACCCAGGATCACCGTTTCTGGAGGTGGGTGCGACGGCGGCGCATTGGTTTTATGACGGTGCTGCGCCCTGTGCTGGGGTCATCGCCGGAGTGGGCCGGGTGATGGGCCGTCAGGTCATGGTAGTCTGCAACGATGCCACCGTGAAGGGCGGCACCTATTACCCTATGACGGTTAAGAAACACTTGCGCGCGCAAGAGATTGCCGAAGAAAACCATCTGCCCTGCATCTATCTGGTCGACAGCGGCGGCGCGAACCTTCCCCAGCAGGATGAGGTGTTCCCCGACCGCGACCATTTTGGCCGCATCTTCTACAATCAGGCACGGATGTCGGCCAAGGGCATCGCGCAGATCGCGGTGGTTATGGGGTCGTGTACGGCGGGTGGCGCCTATGTCCCTGCGATGTCGGATGTAACCATCATCGTCAAGGAACAGGGAACGATCTTCCTCGCCGGTCCGCCTTTGGTCAAAGCTGCAACAGGTGAGGTTGTGACTGCTGAGGATCTCGGCGGCGGTGATGTGCACACGCGGCTGTCCGGAGTGGCGGATTATCTGGCAGAGAACGATAGCCACGCACTTGCCTTGGCACGGCGAGCCGTTGGGTCTTTAGGCGGTGCGTGCGGCGCACCCATCTTTCGCCAATCGCCCGAAGCTCCGGCGTATGATCCAGACGAAATATTCGGCGTTGTTCCTGGCGACTTGCGCACGCCCTATGACATCCGCGAGGTGATCGCACGGGTTGTTGACGGGTCATATTTCGACGAATTCAAGCCTCGCTTTGGGGAGACCCTTGTGACTGGTTTCGCCCATGTCGATGGGTGGCCTGTGGGGATCGTTGCCAACAATGGCGTGCTGTTTTCCGAGGCTGCCCAGAAGGGTGCGCATTTTGTAGAGCTGTGTTCTCAGCGCAAGATTCCTCTGGTGTTCCTGCAGAACATCACGGGCTTCATGGTGGGCCGGAAATACGAGAACGAGGGCATTGCGCGCCATGGGGCCAAGATGGTCACGGCCGTGGCCTGCGCGAGCGTGCCCAAGATCACCATGCTGGTGGGAGGCTCTTTTGGCGCGGGCAATTACGGCATGGCTGGACGCGCCTATCAGCCGCGCTTTTTGTGGACATGGCCGAATTCGCGCATCTCGGTGATGGGCGGCGAACAGGCGGCGGGCGTTTTGGCGACCGTGAAGCGCGACGCGATGGAGAAGCGCGGCGAGTCGTGGTCGATCGAGGACGAAGCGGCGTTCAAAAAGCCGACCGTCGATATGTTCGAGGAACAGGCGCACCCGCTTTATGCCTCGGCGCGGCTTTGGGACGATGGGATTGTTGATCCGCGCAGAACGCGGGCCGTGTTGTCATTGTCGCTTGAGGCTGCACTGAATGCGCCGATTGAGGATACACGGTTTGGCGTGTTTCGCATGTAATTGGGGCCAGCCCCCAAACGCAGGTTGACTTGGGGGCCAGCCCCCAAACCCCCGGAGTTTACGGGCAAGATGAAGAGAAGCGGTGGTGCGAGATGTTTGACACGATCCTGATAGCCAACCGGGGCGAAATTGCTTGCCGGGTCATCGACACTTGCCGTCGTTTGGGCGTGCGCACCGTGGCGGTGCATTCGGATGTGGACGCGCAGGCGCGACATGTTGAGATGGCGGATGTGGCTGTGTCGCTGGGCGGGGCCGCGCCCGCGGAAAGCTATTTGCGGGGCGATGCAATTATTGCGGCGGCGCAGGCTACGGGCGCCCAGGCGATCCATCCGGGCTATGGGTTTTTGTCAGAGAACCCCGATTTCGTGGATGCGGTCGAGGCGGCGGGGCTTGTGTTCATCGGTCCTTCCGGCGAGGCGATCCGGGCGATGGGGCTCAAAGACGCGGCCAAGGCGTTGATGGCGGAGGCGGGGGTTCCCGTGGTGCCGGGGTATCAAGGTGTGGATCAATCGCCGGAGTTATTGGCGCGGGAGGCCGAAGCGATTGGCTATCCGGTGCTTATCAAGGCCGTAGCAGGTGGCGGCGGCAAGGGCATGCGTTTGGTCGAAACGCCGAAGGAGTTTGCCGATGCGTTGTCCTCGGCCCAATCCGAAGCCCAAACGGCCTTTGGCAACAGCCACGTGCTAATCGAGAAATTTATCACCAGCCCCCGCCATATCGAGGTGCAGGTCTTTGGGGATGGCAGCCGCGCAGTGCATCTGTTTGAGCGGGATTGCTCTTTGCAGCGCCGCCACCAGAAGGTGATCGAGGAAGCGCCCGCGCCGGGCATGACGTCTGAGATGCGCAATGCGATGGGTCAAGCCGCTGTGCGAGCCGCTGAGACCATCGGTTACAAGGGGGCAGGGACGGTCGAGTTCATCGTCGATGGCTCTGACGGTCTGCGCCCTGATGGGTTCTGGTTCATGGAGATGAACACGCGGTTGCAGGTGGAACACCCGGTGACTGAAGCGATCACTGACGTTGATTTGGTCGAGTGGCAATTGCGCGTTGCCTCAGGTGAGTCACTGCCTTGTGCGCAGGAGGACCTTGGCATCACCGGGCATAGTTTTGAAGCCCGGCTTTATGCCGAGGATGTGTCTGCCGGGTTTTTGCCTGCAACCGGCCAGCTGGCGCATTTGGCGTTTCCGGCAGATGCGCGGACGGACACTGGCGTGCGGACAGGTGACGTGATTTCCCCGCATTACGATCCGATGATTGCCAAGATGATCGTACACGGGTCCTCGCGCGCTGTGGCACTGCGCAAGCTGCGAGCGGCTTTGTCGGCGACCGAAGTGGCGGGTACCGTGACGAACCTTGCCTTTCTGGGCGCGCTGGCGCGGCATCCCGGGTTTTCGAACGGTGAGGTCGATACCGGATTGATCGGGCGCGATCTTGAGCCATTGACGGCGGTGCCGCCGCCTGCACCTGCCGCGATCGCTCGGGCGGTTTTGGCGCTGCTCGGTCTGGACCGCGCGCCGACGCTGCTGGATGGATTTGCGCTTTGGCAGCCGCTGGCGCAAGATATAACGGTTGCGGTTGGCGACGACGCGGTGCCCTGTTGCATCAAGGTCTTGGCGCCCGGCAAGATTGATCTGTCGGTGGGGAGCGCGTTGGTTTCTGCCCGGTTCGGAGCCAATGGGTGGCGTTTTGATGGGCAACCCGCTTGTGCGGTGCACGTCACGGGGAATTCCGCTACCGTCTTTGGCGAGGCGACTTGTGTGGTGACAAGGATTGACCCGCTTGATGTGGAGGCAGGGGCAGGGGCATCAAGCGACTTGGTAGAGGCCCCGATGCCAGGACTTGTACGACAGGTCTATGTGGCTGCAGGCGATACCGTAGCGAAGGGAGACCGTCTTGCCGTTCTAGAGGCCATGAAGATGGAGCATTCCTTGCTTGCGGCACGCGACGGCGTAGTGGCCGAAGTCATGGCGGCTGCCGGGGCGCAAGTCGAGGCTGGGGCTGCGCTGATCCGGCTTGAAGAAGAGGAGGCATCATGATCCGATTGCATCACTGCCCACAGACACGGTCCATGCGGACTCTATGGCTTTTGCATGAATTAGAAGTTGAATTTGAAGTTGTGCTGCACGCCTTTGATCGTAGCCTGCGCGACCCGGAATACCTGAGTCTGTCGCCCGCTGGCCGCGTTCCAGCGCTTGAGATCGACGGGGAGCGGATGTTCGAGACCGGGGCCATTACGGAATTTCTATGTGAACGGTTCCCTGCGGCCAATATGGGCCGGGGTCCGGATGATCCGGACCGGATGGCATGGTTGGTATGGGTGCATTTTGCTGAAACCATCAGCCAGCATGCTGCGGCGCTGACGCAGCAGCATATTATGCTGTATGAAGACGCAATGCGGTCGCCCATCGTAATGAAGCTTGAAGCTGCGCGATTGACAAAATGCTATGATGCGCTTGAGGCGCGGCTGTCAACGCCGGTTGAAAATCGGGACTACCTGCTGACCAGCGGGTTTTCGGCGGCGGATGTGTCGGTTGGGCAGGCAGTCTACATGGCGCGGCACTTTGCCAAGCTCGACGCTCATCCGGCGGTATCCGATTGGTACGAACGGATCACCGATCGGCCTGAATTTCGCAAGTCCTTGCCTGCCGAAGTCGGAGCGCGGTTATATACACAGGACTTTTATCCGGCTTGGGTGATGGGTGGCTGATGCTCGGCCGTGCATATTTTCAAAAAGAAGAAGCAGGAGCGTGGCGTTTTGGCTGAGCGTGTCGAGATTTTCGAAGTGGGGCCGCGCGATGGGTTGCAGAACGAGGCGCGGCAGATCCCGCTGACCGAGAAGGTGGCGCTGGTCGATTGCCTGTCACGCGCCGGGTTCCGACGGATCGAATGTGCGAGTTTTGTCAGTCCGAGATGGGTGCCGCAGATGGCGGATTCGGCGGCGGTTCTGGCGGGGATCACCCGCGTCGCCGGTGTTTCGTATGCGGCGCTGACGCCCAACATGCGCGGTTTCGAAGATGCGGTTGCTGCAGGGGCTGACGAGGTTGCGATTTTTGGCTCGGCCTCCGAAGGTTTTTCCAAGGCCAATATCAACGCGACGATCGCTGAAAGTCTCGACCGGTTTCGACCGGTGGCAGCCGCAGCACTGGATCGTGGCGTACCGGTCAGGGGATATGTTTCTTGCGTGGTCGAATGCCCGTATGACGGTCAGGTGGCCCCGGCGGCGGTGGCGCGGGTTGTGGCCGCTTTGCGCGACATGGGCTGTTACGAGGTGTCCTTGGGGGATACGATTGGCCGGGCGACCCCGGATGGCATCGTCGACATGCTGACGGCGGTTTTGGGCGAGATGCCTGCGGACCGGCTGGCCGGGCATTACCACGACACGGGCGGTCTGGCCTGCGACAATGTGGAGGCATCTCTGGGCCTTGGCTTGCGGGTGTTCGATGCTGCGGTCGGTGGTTTGGGCGGATGCCCCTATGCACCCGGAGCGGCGGGCAACGTGGCGACCGAAGCGGTGGCCGTGCGGGTTGCGGAACTTGGGTATGATCATGGGTTGGACATGGATGTGGTGGCCCAGGCCGCAGAGATGGCACGGAGGATGCGGGGATGAGCTTGATCTGGGTGGAAACCGATACGCAGGGTGTGACGACCCTCACGCTGGCACGGGCTGAGAAGCATAACGCGTTATCGGCGGATATGATGACAGAGCTGGAACGCGCCGCGCGCGCATTGGCACAAGACCGGTCCGTTCGTGTTGTGGTGCTCGCCGCTGAGGGCAAGACCTTTTGCGCAGGTGGTGATTTGGCGTGGATGCGCGAACAGTTTGACATGAATGCCGAGACGCGGCGGATTGAAAGCCGCCGGATCGCGACTGTTCTGGGTGCCTTGTACGACTTGCCGCAGCCGTTGATCGGACGGGTGCAGGGCAATGCCTTAGGGGGCGGAGTGGGTCTTGTATCGGTTTGTGATGTCGCGATTGGGGTGACTGGGGCAAAGCTTGGCCTGACAGAAACGCGTTTGGGGTTGCTGCCTGCGAATATCGGGCCTTATGTGCTGGCCCGGATGGGCGCGACGCGCGCCTCTGAGGTTTTCATGTCGGCGCGGGTGTTCGATGCGGAAGAGGCCGTCCGGTTAAACTTGTTGAGCCGTTCGGTGGCGCCAGACGAGCTGGACGCTGCTGTCGCGGCTGAGGTTCTGCCATACCTGTCCTGTGCGCCGGGAGCCGTGGCCGAAGCCAAAGCGCTGATGCGTGACCTTGCGGGGCGTGTGACGCCAGCACAGGTCGATATGGCCATCGATGCATTGGCGGCACGCTGGCAGTCGGATGAGGCTCGAGAAGGGGTTGGGGCATTCTTTGAAAAACGCACACCGAGTTGGCAATGACGGTCCAGATTGCACATCTTTACGCGACAGCAACAGTAGCTATTGCGTTTTTTCAGATCGCTCTGATCGCCGGAGCACCTTTGGGGCGATATACACAGGGCGGCCAACACGACGGCGCACTGCCTCTGAGTGGACGCATCATTGCAGCAGTTTCGATCCCGGTGGTTCTGTTTCAGGGGATCGCTATTCTGTCTGCTGCGGGATTTCCGGGCCTTGGTTGGCCAGCATGGACGGGTTGGGCCGCGTTTGGCGTGCAGGTGGTGAGCACAGTTCTCAACTGGATCACGCCATCAAAGCCCGAACGCGCGCTTTGGGGGCCGGTGATGTTGGTCATGTCTGCAATGGCGCTGGTGGTGCTTACGGCATGACCCGCCGGATCGGGCGGCTATGGGTCACCACTTTTGCGCAAAGGTTTGGCAGGTGCCGCGACGCAACGGCGCGGTTTGCGAAGACCATATGATCCGGCGGATTGCCGCATGCCTTTAAAATCAGGCACAAAAAAGCGACAGGTTGCGTGTTTTCATAGAGATATTCACTGCCCAGAAGATGTTGCCCTGCGGTTGACCCTTCCGGGTGACGGGAGTACATCAGCGCCAAGTCAACCTCGCCACTTGACGACGCGTCTAAGTGCGCGATGGGAAAAGGAGCCTCGTCTTGGAAGACATGCTGCGGGAATACCTGCCAATCCTCGTATTTTTGGCCATAGCCATCGGATTGGGCCTTGTCCTGATCCTTGCCGCTGTCGTGATTGCGGTGCGCAATCCGGATCCCGAAAAGGTGTCGGCGTACGAATGTGGGTTCAACGCGTTCGACGACGCGCGGATGAAGTTTGATGTACGGTTTTACCTCGTGTCGATTTTGTTCATCATTTTTGATCTCGAAATTGCATTCCTGTTCCCTTGGGCGGTGGCATTTCAGGACATCAGCATGACAGGCTTTTGGTCGATGATGGTGTTCCTCGCCGTTTTGACCATCGGCTTTGCTTATGAATGGAAAAAAGGAGCGCTGGAATGGGAGTGATGGCTGGCGCGAATACCGCAGGGGCGGACAAGGAAGTCACCACGCAGGCGCTGAATGCGGAACTAGCGGATAAGGGATTCCTGCTGACCTCGACCGAAGACATCATCAACTGGGCGCGCACCGGGTCGCTGCACTGGATGACGTTTGGCCTGGCCTGCTGTGCGGTTGAGATGATGCACACCTCGATGCCGCGTTATGATCTTGAGCGTTTTGGGACAGCACCGCGCGCATCCCCGCGCCAATCGGACCTGATGATCGTGGCGGGCACGCTGACCAACAAGATGGCCCCGGCGCTGCGCAAGGTTTACGACCAGATGCCGGAGCCGCGCTATGTGATTTCGATGGGGTCTTGCGCCAATGGCGGCGGCTATTATCACTATAGCTATTCCGTGGTGCGTGGCTGTGACCGGATCGTGCCGGTCGATGTCTATGTGCCGGGCTGCCCTCCGACAGCAGAAGCGTTGCTGTATGGGATCATGGCTCTGCAACGCAAGATTCGCCGGACTGGGACGATTGTACGATGAGTGAAGCCCTCAACGAACTTGGCCAGCATATTGAGTTGAAGCGCCCCGACTGCGTGATCGCATGGGACGTCACGCACAATGAGCTGAATGTGGATGTGGCACCGTCGAATATCGCGGGCTTTGTCGAGTTTCTGAAGACGGACAATACCTGCAAGTTTTCGTCGTTGGTGGACATTACCGCAGTTGATTATCCAGATCGGCCCAAGCGGTTCGACGTCGTGTACCATTTCCTGTCGATGTACCAGAACCACCGCATTCGCCTGCGCGTCAGTATTCGTGAAGACGAGATGGTCCCTTCGGTGACGGATGTGCACCCAAGTGCCAATTGGTTCGAACGCGAAGTCTTCGATATGTTCGGAATCCTGTTTTCGGGACATCCGGACTTGCGCCGCATTCTCACCGATTATGGTTTCCGCGGATATCCGTTGCGCAAGGATTTCCCGACCACGGGATATACCGAAGTGCGCTATGACGAAGAGAAAAAGCGCGTAGTGTACGAGCCGGTGAGCCTTGTTCAGGAATATCGGCAGTTCGATTTCATGTCCCCGTGGGAAGGCGCGCAATACGTGCTTCCGGGTGACGAGAAACAGGACGAAAAGGCGGGCTGATGCAGACAATGTCTGGTTCTTGTCTGTGTACGGCGTGTACTTTCACCGCGTCACCCGTGGAAATGGAAGCTGGGGCCTGTCACTGCGGGATTTGTCGCAAGTGGTCTGGTGGGATCAACATGGCGGTTCACTGCAAGGACGTTGTGTGGAACGATGATGCGCCTTTGCTGCGTTACGCCTCCAGCGATTGGGCGGAACGGCTGTCGTGCAGGACGTGTGGTAGCAATCTGTCGTATCATTCGCTTGATGCGCCGCAGTCTGAACATGTGATCTCTCTGGGGGCTTTTCACGAGCCAGAGAAATTTCCGGTGATGTCCGAGATATTCATTGACGAAAAACCGGAGACCTTTGCCTTGGCAGGGATCCAGAAGTCTATGACCGGGGCCGAGGTCTTCGCGATGTACGCCCCCGAAGGAGAAGCGACATGATGGACGGCTCCAAGTTCGACGATGGAAGCATCGATGCGGTTTCTGGCGAACAGAGCATCCGCAACTTTAACATCAACTTCGGTCCGCAACACCCTGCAGCGCATGGTGTTTTGAGGCTTGTGCTTGAGCTGGATGGCGAAATCGTAGAGCGCTGCGACCCGCATATCGGCCTGCTGCACCGTGGCACCGAGAAGCTGATGGAAAGCCGCACCTATCTGCAAAACCTGCCATATTTCGACCGGCTTGATTACGTGGCCCCGATGAACCAAGAACATGCTTGGTGTCTGGCGATTGAGCGTTTGACCGGCGTTGAAGTGCCGCGCCGGGCCTCTTTGATCCGTGTTCTGTATTCCGAGATCGGGCGCATCCTGTCGCATCTTCTGAACGTCACAACGCAGGCGATGGACGTTGGTGCGCTGACCCCGCCGCTGTGGGGGTTTGAAGAGCGCGAAAAGCTGATGATCTTTTACGAAAGGGCTTGCGGCGCACGTTTACACGCAGCCTACTTCCGCCCGGGCGGTGTTCATCAGGACCTGTCGTCAGATCTTATCGATGATATCGCGGAATGGTGCGAAACCTTCCCGGCGGTGCTGAACGATATCGATGGCCTGCTGACCGAAAACCGCATCTTTAAACAGCGGAACGCTGATATCGGTGTTGTCAGCGAAGAAGAAATTCAAGACTGGGGCTTTTCAGGCGTCATGGTGCGTGGATCGGGCCTTGCCTGGGATTTGCGCCGTGCACAGCCCTATGAATGCTATGACGAGTTCGACTTTCAGATCCCCGTGGGCAAGAATGGCGACTGCTATGATCGTTACCTCGTTCGACTGGCAGAAATGCGCGAAAGCGTGAAAATCATGAAGCAGGCCATCGAAAAGCTGCGTGCGCCTGAGGGACAGGGCGATATTCTGGCCCGTGGCAAAGTCACGCCGCCGAAACGGTCCGAGATGAAGACCTCGATGGAAGCTCTGATCCACCATTTCAAGCTCTATACCGAAGGGTTCCACGTGCCCGAGGGCGAGGTTTATGCCGCCGTCGAGGCGCCTAAAGGCGAATTCGGGGTTTATCTTGTCGCCGATGGTTCAAACAAACCATACCGCGCCAAGCTGCGTGCGCCGGGATACCTGCACCTGCAGGCGATGGACCATGTTGCCAGCGGACACCAACTGGCCGATGTGGCGGCCATCATCGGGACGATGGATGTTGTGTTTGGAGAGATTGACAGATGACCAGCCGTTTCCTTACCGCCTTTGCCGGTCTTGGCCTGCTGAGTGCTTGCGCTTTGCCACCCGAGGGTGTGACACCCGTCGACCTCGCGGCATTTGACGAGGCGGTTGCCTCGATTGGCTGTGATTTGGTGGATGAAGGCGATTATCTGCCGGTTGAGTTGCAGACTGGTCTGACGCGTCAACAGGTTTTGGAAACCGCGCAGTTCCGTCTTGCCTCTGAACAGGCCGTGTCGTTGTCGAATGGCGGTATTCGCCTGATCACCGGGGCCTGCGCGCCGGAATGATCCATTCCGCTGTCATAGCTGCCGCGGCGTTTGCCGGGTCTGCTGCGATGGCGTTTGCGCCGGGACAGTCGGATTACGTGTTCTCGTCTGATTTGCTGGTGCAAGGCTTTGAGCCTTTCGGAACCGGTGCCTCAGGCAATGTGTTGTACGGGATGACAAACGGCTCCGACATCTACCTGTGTTTTCTTTTCGACACACCCGAAGATCAGGCCACCCGCCAAACGGCGCTTTTGGACGAACTGGCCGGACAGGCCAAGGACCGCTCCGTACCGAACATTCCCGTTGTCTGCGTGATGACGCAATAGGATCCGATATGTTACGACGCCTTCATTCCGAACAACCTGCAAGTTTTGCCTTCACCCCGGATAATCAAGCCTGGGCCGATGCGCAGATCACCAAATATCCCGAGGGTCGTCAGGCCAGCGCGATCATTCCGCTGTTGTGGCGCGCCCAAGAGCAAGAGGGCTGGCTGACGCGCCCCGCGATCGAAGCAGTCGCGGATATGTTGGGAATGGCGTACATGCGAGCGCTCGAAGTGGCCTCGTTCTACTTTATGTTCCAGCTGCAACCTGTTGGCAGCGTTGCTAATATCCAAATCTGTGGAACCACGTCCTGCATGATTTGTGGGGCTGAGGATCTGGTAGCTGTCTGCAAAGACAAAATCGCATCCAAGCCGCACACTTTGTCTGCGGATGGCAAGCTGAGCTGGGAAGAGGTCGAGTGCCTTGGCGCCTGTGCAAACGCACCGATGGCGCAGATCGGCAAAGATTACTACGAAGACCTGACATCTGAGCGATTTGCTGAAATCTTGGATGAGTTGGTGGCTGGCAAGGTGCCAGTACCGGGCCCACAGAATGGCCGTTACGCGGCCGAGCCGAAGTCTGGACTGACCAGCCTCACTGATCATGAATCCGGGCGTCACCAGTACAATGCGTCGGTGCAATTGGCGACTGATATCGGTGACACGGTCAAGCGGATCGACGGGACCGAAGTGCCTTTGATCACGCCGTGGCAGGGAAAAGCGGCCAACGCGGGGTCTGCACCCAAACCTGGCCCTGACGCGATGATGCCACCGGCTGGTCCAGACGGTCCGCAGGGGGGGCGGGCAAAAGGCGATGCGCCGGCGCCGCGCGACGTGGGCGATGCATCGGACAAACGGTCTGAGGCACCTGGTCAAGCCCCGAATGTCGAAGCGAAAGCCAAGCCACCGGTCGATGCGCCAGCGGCGGGCTCCAACACTCCGGCTGCGTCTGGGAGCGATGCTGCACCGGGTCTGAAGCCCGCAACGCTCGACGCGCCGAAAGATGGCAAAGGTGACGATCTTAAGCAGATCAAAGGCATTGGTCCCAAATTGGCTGCGCTCTGCAACCGCTTGGGGTTTTACCACTTCGACCAAATCGCAAGCTGGACCGATGAAGAAGTGGCCTGGGTGGATCAGAACCTTGAAGGGTTCAAAGGCCGCGTTTCCCGCGATAATTGGGTCGAACAGGCCAAGACACTTGCCTCAGGCGGCGAGACAGAGTTTTCTGCACGTGTAAATAAAGGCGATGTTTACTAGTAGTGACATCTGAACACGGACAGGGAGAGTACGAATGCAACAACAGAATTCCGGCATAGGTTGCCAGCTGGGGTCATGGGCTTTGGCCGCAGGGGCGGGACTGCTTGTCTTTATCCTTCTGCTTGTTATCGGAGGCTGGGGCCTCATTGGAGCCATTTTCATGGCGGGGCTGGCATTTGTTGTTCTTGGCCTCGTGTTTAGTTGGATCTTCTGCCGTGACTTGCCCGCGGCGCGTGGGCCCGGCAACGTGGACGCATCTGGTAAAGCGGCGACACCAGCAACGGCTCCGACAGCCGCAGCGCCTGCTGCAAGCCCGGCCAAGGCTGCGTCTACAACGCCCGGCGCCACTGCAGCGCCTGCCGCAGCTGAAGCAAAGTCAGAAGTCGAAGCGGCCAGCGCCCAAGCTGATGCAGAGGCCGGTGCGCAGGTGAAACCGTCCGCGCGTCTGGCGGGTCAGGAAGACCTTGCTTCCCGCAAAGGCGACTGGAAATACGAAGGTGACGGCGACAAGCCTGCGGCAAAACCTGCCAAGAAAGCGGCACCCGCTGCAGCTACTGCGACGCCTGACTATGACGGTGATGGCAAAGCAGAAGGAACAGCAGAGGGGACAAAGCCCGTTACGCTGACCGAAGCCCGCGAAGGTGGAGCTGATAACCTCAAGGAAATCACAGGGGTTGGGCCAAAGCTTGAAAAGCTTCTCAACTCAATGGGTTTCTATCACTTCGACCAGATTGCCAATTGGACCGCTGACGAAGAGGCATGGGTGAACGCCAATCTCGAAGGGTTCAAGGGCCGCGTGTCACGCGACAACTGGATCGAACAAGCAAAAATCCTCACTTCTGGCGGGGAAACAGAATTCTCCAAGCGCGTTGACGATGGTGACGTGTACTGACGGGGGCTAAGACCACACCATGAGCCGGGATTCAGACGAGGCGCGAAAAGGACGGCGCATTGCGCTTTTCATCGCCGCAGTTGGCCTCTTCTGGATCCTGGTGACTGCTATCGGATCTCAATATGGCTGGAGCCAACGGGTCCGGGCGCTGTTCGACCTCGTCGTACTTGCGGGGTTTGGGGCAGGACTTTGGATGACATACCAACTCTGGCGTGCGCGCCAGGCTGACAAGGATTGAGCAATGCTGAGCGATCAGGACCGGATCTTTACCAATATCTACGGGATGCACGACCGGACCCTCAAGGGTGCGCAGGCGCGCGGCCATTGGGATGGCACGGCCAAGCTGATTGAGAAAGGGCGCGACTGGATCATCGACGAGATGAAAGCCTCTGGTCTGCGTGGCCGGGGCGGCGCAGGATTTCCTACGGGTCTTAAGTGGTCTTTCATGCCCAAGGAAAGCGATGGACGTCCCAGCTATCTGGTTGTGAACGCTGACGAATCCGAGCCGGGTACGTGCAAAGACCGCGAGATCATGCGCCATGATCCGCACACGTTGATCGAAGGCTGCCTGATTGCGTCTTTCGCGATGCAGGCGCATGCGTGCTACATCTACATTCGCGGTGAGTACATCCGCGAAAAAGAAGCGCTTCAGAATGCGATCGACGAAGCGTACGATGCCGGTTTGGTGGGCAAAAACGCGTCGGGCTCTGGCTGGGATTTTGACATCTACCTGCATCACGGTGCCGGTGCCTATATCTGCGGAGAAGAAACCGCGCTGCTGGAAAGCCTCGAAGGTAAGAAAGGCATGCCGCGCATGAAGCCGCCGTTCCCAGCGGGGGCAGGTCTTTACGGTTGTCCGACAACCGTGAACAACGTGGAGTCGATTGCTGTTGTGCCAACGATCTTGCGTCGTGGGGGTGAATGGTTCTCAAGCTTTGGCCGTCAGAACAACGCGGGTACCAAGTTGTTTGCGATTTCAGGCCATGTGAACAACCCGTGCGTCGTTGAAGAGGCGATGTCGATCTCGTTTGAAGAGCTGATCGAAAAGCATTGCGGCGGTATTCGTGGCGGTTGGGACAATCTCAAGGCGGTGATCCCCGGCGGTTCGTCCGTGCCCTGTGTGCGTGGCGAGAACATGAAAGACGCCATCATGGATTTCGACTACCTGCGCGGCGAACTTGGTTCCGGCCTTGGCACTGCAGCGGTGATCGTGATGGACCAATCCACTGACATCATCAAAGCAATCTGGCGCTTGTCGGCGTTCTACAAGCACGAAAGCTGTGGCCAGTGTACGCCCTGCCGCGAAGGCACCGGTTGGATGATGCGCGTCATGGATCGTCTGGTGCGCGGCGAGGCAGAGGTCGAAGAAATCGACATGCTGTTCGATGTAACCAAGCAGGTCGAAGGCCACACCATTTGTGCGCTTGGCGACGCGGCGGCCTGGCCGATCCAGGGTTTGATCAAGAACTTCCGCGATGAGATCGAAGACAGAATCAAGGCGCAGAAAACCGGTCGTGTCAGTGCGGTTGCGGCGGAATGATAAAAAGAAGCGTCGTGATTGCGGCGCTTTTTTCCTCTGCTTTGGAAGCAGACGAACTCCCAGAGATGCCATCTGCCTTGAAAGATCTGAAGTGGACGGCAGATTTTGCAGCGCTTATCGCATTGAGATGTGAAGGTTTCTCACTTTTACCAAGCGGTGAAACAGCGAACGTTCCTCATGTGCAAGCTTATCTGCGAAACTTAGAGCAGAGCGGTGTCGATCTTGAAAAATGGGGACGTCAATACCAAGAACCAGAGGCTCTAGGCGGCGAAATTGCGGTTATGCTGTTGGAGAAAGGTGGGGTTGAGCTCAACCCGGATTGGCATCTTTGTGAGATTGCTGAAGAAGTCATGTCGTCTGAAATGCTATTGAAACACTTCCTGACCCGAAATTTCTAGCTGTTATCGGTTGCCTGCAAAACCACGTCTCAGAGCCGAGGGGCCAGCGTTTAAGAAAGCCTTGTAGACGCGCCTTTTTCCACCTCGGGGCTTGCATGCGCGCCGCGTCTAAGCGCATGGTGCGGCCAAGTTTTTCCAAGGGGTGATATCATGAAAACAGGTTGGGTCTTGGTGCCTGTGTTGTGCGCTTTGACGGCATGCGGCCGGGGAGATCTGGACACTGTGACCTTTGAAGGTGCGCGGTTTGACGGTGATCTGCGTTCTGAACGGAGCGACCGCGCAGGGTTTGTCGCAACGGGCGGTCCTGCATCCGTCAGCCTCGAGGGATCCAAGCAGGCAGCGATGTACCAAGCCGTACAACATTGCATTGCCTATCTTGGCAGCTCGGATGTCGCGTGGACCAATGGCCCGGATGTGGATGATTCTGACTTGATCATAACCGACAATGAAGTGGTTCTCTCTGGGCGGTGTGTTGAGCCATAAATTGCTGGAATCTCCGAAGATTTAACCTCTGATATTGAATAGCCAACAGTGATGCCCCCATATTACAGGCGCATTAACCCGGGTGAATTATGCGTATTTTGACGGCAACACTGATATTGGCTCTAACCGTTGGCACATCGGCCATGGCCAAGCCGCCATTGCGCGACGTGGCTGAAATTGACGACGCGATCATGGCTATCGCGATTGCCGATGCGATCCGCAAATCCTGTGACAACATCAATGCGCGCCTGATCCGCGCCTATTCTGAATTGAATCGTCTAAAGTCATTGGCCCGAGAGCGGGGCTATACCGAGGATGAGGTCGAAGATTATGTAACCTCCAAGGCTGAGAAGGCGCGGATGAAAGACAAGGCGGAACGGTTCCTTGCGGAAAACGGTGTTCGACCTGATGACCGTCCTGCGTTGTGCCGGTTTGGACAGACGCAGATTCAATCGCAGACGCAGATCGGTCAATTGCTCAGATAAGCCCAAGAATCAGTCACTTGTTGGGTGCGCTGTGCAGTCGCAGCAATTTGAGCCCCGCGTCGATATTTCCCGTGATCTTTTTGCCTGAAGATCTGGCCTAATCGAATAACCCGCGTTAGAAGGCGAGCGACGTCAGCCGATCGCCGGATTGCCACGGCATCGACTGCGCCAGCCAAATGGGAACAAAGGGCTCGGGCATGTCTGACTTGCGCAAGATCATCATTGATGGGAACGAAGTTGAAGTAGAAGGCGCGATGACGCTGATCCAGGCTTGTGAGCAAGCCGGGATTGAAGTGCCGCGGTTCTGCTATCACGAACGTTTGTCCATCGCGGGCAACTGCCGGATGTGTCTTGTCGAGGTCGTCGGCGGCCCGCCCAAACCTGCCGCAAGCTGTGCGATGCAGGTCAAGGATCTGCGCCCCGGGCCGGAAGGTCAGCCTCCGGTGGTAAAGACCAACTCGCCCATGGTGAAAAAGGCCCGCGAAGGGGTGATGGAGTTCTTGCTCATCAACCATCCGCTGGATTGCCCGATCTGCGATCAGGGTGGCGAATGCGACCTGCAGGATCAGGCGATGGCGTATGGTGTCGATTTCAGCCGTTTCCGCGAACCCAAGCGCGCGGTTGAGGATCTGGATCTTGGCCCGCTCGTTGAGACGCACATGACACGTTGCATTTCCTGCACCCGTTGTGTGCGCTTTACGACCGAGGTCGCGGGAATTAGCCAGATGGGCCAGACGGGTCGGGGTGAGGACAGCGAAATCACCGCGTATCTAGGCGAAACACTCGACAGTAACATGCAGGGCAACATCATCGACTTGTGCCCAGTGGGCGCTCTGGTGTCGAGGCCCTATGCCTTTACCGCCCGTCCGTGGGAACTGAACAAGACCGAATCTGTCGATGTGATGGATGCGCTTGGTTCAAACATCAGGGTGGATACGAAGGGTCGCGAAGTGATGCGGTTTCTGCCGCGCAACCATGACGGCGTGAACGAAGAATGGATTTCCGACAAAACCCGCTTTGTCTGGGACGGGCTGCGCCGCCAGCGTCTGGATAAGCCATATATCCGCGAAAACGGCAAATTGCGCCCGGCATCCTGGCCTGAGGCGCTGACCAAAGCGGCCGAGGCGATGAAGGGCAAGAAGGTTGCCGGTCTGGTGGGCGATCTCGCTCCGACCGAAGCTGCTTATGCGCTGAAGGCACTGATCGAAGGGCAGGGTGGGAACATCGAATGCCGCACCGATGGGGCCAAGCTGCCTGCGGGCAACCGGTCGGGCTATGTCGGCACGGCGGCAATTGAAGATATCGAAACGGCCGACAAAATCCTGCTGATCGGCACTAACCCGCGTGACGAAGCACCGGTGCTTAATGCCCGTATCCGTAAAGCGTGGGCATCTGGCGCAGATGTCATTCTGGTCGGCGAAGCCGTGGATCTGACTTATGATTACGAGCATATGGGCACGGGCCGCGCGGCGCTTGCACATGTCGCTGGTTTGGACATGTCGGACTTGCAGGACAAGAATTGCGTTGTGATCGTCGGGCAGGGTGCACTACGCGAAGCAGACGGTGCTGCTGTCTTGGCGACGGTTCAGGCGATTTGCGAAAAATCGGGCAACCAGAAGCTCATGGTACTCCATACCGCCGCGGGTCGCGTGGGTGCGATGGATGTTGCGTGCACCACGGATGGCGGCCTGAACAAGGCCATCGAGGGCGCAGAGGTTATCTACAACCTCGGCTCGGACGAGGTCGACATCGCGGACGGTCCGTTTGTGATCTACCAAGGCAGCCATGGTGATCGCGGTGCGCACCGTGCGGATATCATCCTGCCGGGGGCTGCCTATACCGAAGAACAAGGGCTCTTTGTGAACACCGAAGGTCGTCCGCAACTGGCGCTCCGTGCCAGCTTTGCGCCGGGCGAGGCCAAGGAAAACTGGGCGATCCTGCGGGCGTTGTCGGCTGAACTGGGCGCGACATTGCCGTTCGACAGCCTTGCGCAACTTCGTCAAGCGTTGGTCAAAGACGTGCCGCATCTTGCGATGATCGACCAGGTGCCTGAAAACGAATGGCAGGCAGAGCCGACAGACAAACTGGGCAATGCGGATTTCCGCAATGCCATTCAGGATTTCTATCTGACCAATCCGATTGCACGGTCCAGCACTTTGATGGCTGAGCTGTCTGCGGGGGCCAAAGCCCGCAGGGGCACCAAGATCGCGGCGGAGTGAGTAGGGTGCGCCATTTGGCGGTCATAACACCTGTTGCGCTTGCGATGGTTGGTGGGTTGTCCGGCTGCGACGCCGCTCAGCCAACAATGCAACGCTTTGCGCCGGACTACGAAGGCGTTCAGACCACCTTGCTGGTTGGTGATTTGGTCAAATTCGATGTGACGATGCGTGGTGCACGCGGTGCTTCGGACGTCGCGGATTACGCGGAATGCGCAGCGGCGCAATACGCGGTGATCCGGGGTTACGGATTTGCGCGGCATTTGCGCACAAATGTATACGAAGAGGCTGGCCTCTGGCGAGGAGATGCGGTTTACACCATCTCGCCGGCGCTGCCCCGTGGGGTGCGGACCCTCGACGCTGAAGTCGTGACCGCGTCTTGCGTTGAAAACGGAATACCGATGGTTTGAGGACGTGATGGCTGACTTCTTTACCACCCCTTTAGGGATCGGCGTGATCATCGTGGCACAGTGCCTAGCGGTACTGGGCTTTGTGATGGTGAGCCTTCTGTTCCTCGTCTATGGCGACCGGAAAATCTGGGCGGCTGTCCAGATGCGTCGCGGGCCCAACGTTGTAGGGGCTTACGGGCTGCTGCAAACCGTGGCGGACGCGCTGAAATATGTCGTCAAAGAGGTCGTTGTGCCGGCAGGCGCCGACAAGCCGGTGTTCATGCTGGCACCAATGACAAGCTTTGTACTTGCCATGATTGCCTGGGCGGTGATTCCGTTCAACGACAGCTGGGTGCTTTCGGACATCAACGTGGCGATCCTGTTCGTCTTTGCCGTGTCCTCGCTGGAAGTGTACGGCGTGATCATGGGCGGATGGGCGTCTAACTCCAAGTACCCGTTCCTCGGATCGTTACGCTCGGCGGCACAGATGATCTCGTACGAGGTGTCATTGGGTTTGATCATCATCGGCATCATCATTTCAACCGGGTCGATGAATTTCGGCGACATTGTGCGTGCGCAAGACGGGGATTTCGGGTTCTTTTCGTGGTATTGGTTGCCGCACTTCCCGATGGTGTTTCTGTTCCTGATCAGTGCTTTGGCCGAGACCAACCGCCCGCCGTTCGATCTTCCTGAAGCGGAATCCGAACTGGTTGCTGGCTATCAGGTTGAATACTCGTCCACGCCGTTCCTGCTGTTCATGGCGGGTGAATACATCGCGATCTTCCTGATGTGTGCGTTGATGAGCCTGCTGTTCTTCGGTGGTTGGCTGTCGCCGATCCCGGGCCTGCCGGACGGTGCGTTGTGGATGGTGGGCAAGATGGCATTCTTCTTCTTCATCTTCGCGATGGTGAAAGCGATCACGCCGCGCTACCGCTACGACCAGCTGATGCGCATTGGTTGGAAAGTGTTCTTGCCGTTCTCATTGGTTTGGGTCGTCTTCGTGGCCTTTGCTGCAAAATTCGACTGGTTCTGGGGCGCATTCGCGCGCTGGGTATAAGGAGAGTTCAAGATGGCGAATATCGATTACGGACGCGCTGCCAAGTACTTCCTTTTGCAGGATTTCTATCAAGGCATGAAGCTGGGCCTGAAGTATTTCTTTGGCCCCAAGGCGACGCTGAATTACCCGCATGAAAAGGGGCCGCTGAGCCCACGTTTCCGGGGTGAACACGCGCTGCGCCGCTATCCGAACGGCGAAGAACGCTGCATCGCCTGCAAGCTGTGCGAGGCGATCTGCCCGGCCCAGGCGATTACAATCGATGCGGAACCGCGCGATGACGGTTCGCGTCGTACCACGCGCTATGACATCGACATGACGAAATGCATCTATTGTGGCTTCTGCCAAGAGGCGTGCCCGGTGGATGCGATTGTCGAGGGGCCGAACTTCGAGTTTTCGACCGAGACCCGCGAAGAGCTGTACTACGACAAGGCCAAGCTTTTGGACAACGGTGACCGCTGGGAAGCCGAGATTGCGCGCAACCTTGAACTGGACGCACCGTACCGATGAGCGATGGAAAAACCCCTTTTGAGCTGATGATGGCGCAAGCGCAGGAGATGGCGAAAGCGTTCAATCCTGCCATGTCTTCATTTGACCCCAAGGGGTTTGAAAAGCTTTGGCCAACCATGCCCAAGGACGCCATGGAGATGTGGTTTGGTAAGGGCATCAGCAAGGACGGTCTGGACGCCAAAACACGTTTGCTGCTGACGCTAGCGGGGCTGACGATGCAAGGCGCGCAGGCCGACACGCAGGTGCGTATGACGGTACGCCACGCGCTGGCCGCCGGTGCCACCAATGACGAGATTGCCGAGACCATCGCTCAGATGTCGATGTTCGCTGGTATACCCGCCATGACTCGCGCCATGGAACTCGCGCGCGATGTCATGGAAGACGACAAAAAGGATGACGAGACATGAGTGTCTTTGCCTTCTACCTCTTCGCGCTGTGCACAATTGCCGGTGGCCTGTTCACAGTAATCAGCCGTAACCCGGTTCACTCGGTGCTGTGGCTGATCCTCGCGTTTCTGTCCTCGGCAGGGTTGTTTGTGCTCCTTGGCGCCGAATTTGTGGCGATGCTTTTGGTCATCGTCTACGTGGGTGCAGTGGCGGTTCTGTTCCTCTTCGTCGTTATGATGCTCGATGTGGACTTCTCGGAACTCAAGGCGGAAATGGCGCGCTACATGCCGCTCGCGTTGCTGATCGGTGTGGTGATCCTGATGCAATTCGCGCTGGCCTTTGGTGCGTGGGAGTCTAATGCGGCGGCAGAAGGCTTGCGTGCACAGGTGACGCCCGTCGATCGGCATAACACCGAGGCGTTGGGCCTGATCCTCTATGACCAGTATTTCCTGCTGTTCCAACTGGCGGGTCTGATCCTGCTTGTCGCCATGATCGGCGCGATTGTGCTGACCCTGCGCCACCGCTCGGACGTGAAACGCCAGAACGTGCTGGCGCAGATGTACCGCGATCCGGCCAAGGCGATGGAACTGAAAGACGTAAAGCCCGGACAGGGCCTCTAAGGACACGCGGCCCCGATCCGATTGGGGCGCTTTGACAAAGAAAACGACGGGGCACACCCCGGAGGGACGTGATGATAGGACTTGAACATTACCTGACAGTGGCAGCGGTGCTGTTCGTGATCGGGATTTTCGGGCTGTTCCTGAACCGCAAGAACGTGATCATCCTGCTGATGAGCATTGAATTGATGCTCTTGGCGGTGAACATCAACCTTGTCGCGTTCTCGAGCTTCCTTGGCGATCTGGTGGGGCAGGTGTTCACCTTGTTCGTGCTCACGGTCGCTGCGGCCGAAGCGGCCATCGGGCTTGCCATCCTCGTCTGTTTCTTCCGCAACCGTGGGTCCATCGCGGTTGAAGACGTCAACGTGATGAAGGGCTGACGATCATGGAAACGCTTATTCTGTTTTCCCCGCTTGTCGGCGCGATCCTGTGTGGGTTCGGCTGGAAGTTCATCGGCGAAACTGCCGCGCAATGGGTGGCCACGGGCCTGTTGTTCTTCGCCTGCGTACTCTCATGGGTTGTCTTTTTTACCCATGACGGCGTCACCGAAACCATCAACATCCTGCGTTGGATCGAATCTGGCACTCTGAGCACCGAATGGGCGATCCGGCTGGACCGTCTGACGGCGACCATGCTGATCGTCGTCACCACGGTATCAGCGCTCGTGCACCTTTATAGCTTTGGCTACATGGATCACGACCCGCAGTGGAAAGAAGGCGAAAGCTACAAGCCACGCTTTTTTGCCTACCTGTCGTTCTTTACCTTCGCCATGCTTATGCTGGTGACATCGGACAACCTTGTTCAGATGTTCTTTGGCTGGGAAGGCGTGGGCGTCGCATCTTACCTGCTGATCGGCTTTTACTACCGCAAGCCCACAGCTAACGCCGCCGCGATTAAGGCGTTCGTTGTCAACCGGGTTGGCGACTTTGGTTTTGCGCTTGGTATCTTTGCGCTGTTCTTCCTCGTGGACAGCATCCGCTTTGATGACATCTTTGCTGCCGCGCCGACGCTTGCGGAAACGCAACTGACGTTCCTTTGGACCGAATGGAACGCGGCAAACCTGATTGCCTTCCTGCTGTTTGTTGGCGCGATGGGCAAATCAGCTCAACTGTTCCTGCACACATGGTTGCCGGACGCGATGGAAGGCCCGACGCCTGTTTCGGCGTTGATCCACGCCGCGACCATGGTGACGGCAGGTGTTTACCTTGTTTGCCGGATGTCACCGTTGATGGAATTCGCTCCTGAAGCGATGATCTTTGTGACGTTCCTTGGCGCGTCGACAGCCTTTGTCGCGGCGACCATTGGCTTGGTGCAGACCGACATCAAGCGCGTGATCGCGTATTCAACTATGTCCCAGCTGGGCTACATGTTCGTCGCTGCAGGTGTTGGTGCCTACAGTGTGGCAATGTTCCACCTGTTCACACATGCCTTCTTTAAGGCGATGTTGTTCCTTGGCGCAGGGTCAGTCATCCATGCCATGCACCACGAGCAGGACATGCGGAACTATGGCGGTCTGCGGAAGAAGATTCCGTACACGTTTGGCGCAATGATGATCGGCACGCTGGCCATCACCGGTGTGGGTATTCCGCTCACGGGGTGGATCGGCTTTGCCGGGTTCGCTTCCAAGGATGCGGTAATCGAAAGCGCCTATGCGGCGGGTCCAATGGGCTATGCCTTCTGGATGCTGGTGGTCGCGGCACTGTTCACAAGCTTCTACAGCTGGCGTCTGATGTTTTTGACCTTCTACGGTAAGCCTCGCGGCGACAAACATACGCATGAACACGCGCATGAAAGCCCGATGATCATGCTGATCCCGCTAGGCGTTCTGAGCCTTGGGTCGATCTTTGCCGGTGCCATCTGGTACAACAGCTTCTTTGGTCACACTGACACTGTCGCCAAGTTCTTTGGCGTGCCTTACGCTGAAGCCGGTGAGCATTCTGCCGAGGGTGAAGGCCACGGCGAAACCGCTGCGCATGGTGAAGACGCGGCCCACGGCGAAGAGGCCAAGGATGGTGAGCATCACTATGTCTTTGCCGGTCAGCCGGGCGAGGGTGCGATCTATGTCGCTCCGGACAACACTGTCATCAACGATGCGCATGAAGTGCCGAAATGGGTCAAAGTCAGCCCGTTCATTGCAATGCTGCTCGGTTTTGTGACGGCCTATTGGTTCTACATTGTAAATCCATCGCTGCCCAAACGTTTGGCCGAAAACCAGCGACCGCTGTACCTGTTCCTGTTGAACAAATGGTACTTTGACGAGATCTACGATTTCCTTTTCGTAAAGCCTGCCAGCATGGTCGGACGTGTCTTATGGAAACGTGGTGATGGCAATGTCATCGACGGGTCGATCAACGGGATCGCGATGGGCTTTATTCCGATGCTGACACGCTTGGCTGGTAAAGCGCAGTCTGGATACATCTTTACCTATGCCTTCTTCATGGTGATTGGCATCGCAGCCCTTGTCACCTGGATGACGCTTAGCGGAGGAGCAAACTGATGGATAACCTTCTTTCCATTGTCACGTTCCTACCAGCGTTGGCTGCAGTGATTTTGTTGGTGTTCCTGCGCGGTGACGATGATGCGGCCAATCGCAACGCCAAGTGGCTTGCGCTGATCGCCACGTCCGCGACATTTGTGATCTCTCTCTTCATCCTGTTCCAGTTCGACCCGCAAAACACCGGGTTTCAGATGGTCGAGAAGGGAGACTGGCTGCTTGGCCTTCAGTACAAGATGGGTGTCGATGGCATTTCGGTGCTGTTCGTCATGCTCACCACTTTCATGATGCCGCTGGTGATCGCAGCCTCTTGGGAAGTGACGCACCGGGTCAAGGAATACATGATCGCCTTCCTAATCCTTGAAACGCTTATGTTGGGCGTGTTCATGGCGCTGGATCTGGTGTTGTTCTACCTCTTCTTCGAAGCAGGCCTGATCCCGATGTTCCTGATCATCGGTATCTGGGGCGGTAAGAACCGCATCTATGCGTCGTTCAAATTCTTCCTCTACACTTTCCTTGGCTCGGTGCTGATGCTGGTTGCGATGGTTGCGATGTTTGCGGATGCGGGCACCACGGATATCGAACAGCTGCTGGTGCACCAGTTCGGCTCCGAGACATTCTCGATCCTTGGTGTGCAGATCGTTGGCGGACTGCAGACGCTGATGTTCATTGCGTTCTTTGCCAGCTTCGCGGTCAAAATGCCGATGTGGCCGGTCCACACATGGCTGCCGGATGCGCACGTGCAAGCGCCAACCGCTGGGTCGGTGGTTCTGGCTGCGATCCTGCTCAAAATGGGCGGCTACGGTTTTCTACGGTTCAGCCTGCCGATGTTCCCGGTGGGTGCGGATGTGCTGACACCACTGGTTCTTTGGATGTCGGCCATTGCGATTGTTTACACTTCGCTTGTGGCGCTGGTGCAGGAAGATATGAAAAAGCTGATTGCTTATTCTTCGGTGGCCCACATGGGCTATGTGACGATGGGTATCTTTGCGGCCAATCAGCAGGGTGTGGACGGTGCAATT
This sequence comes from Marivita sp., assembly GCF_965656765.1. Classification (GTDB taxonomy): domain Bacteria; phylum Pseudomonadota; class Alphaproteobacteria; order Rhodobacterales; family Rhodobacteraceae; genus Marivita. The sequence continues at coordinate 34,050 of NZ_CBFHLV010000016.1, forward strand.
TTTCAGATGATCAGCCACGGCTTCATCTCGGGTGCGCTGTTTCTGTGTGTTGGCGTAATCTATGACCGGATGCACACCCGCGAGATCGACGCCTATGGCGGTCTGGTCAATCGGATGCCGGCCTATGCACTGATCTTCATGCTATTCACCATGGCCAATGTCGGCCTGCCAGGCACATCGGGCTTTGTCGGTGAGTTCCTGACACTGATGGGCATTTTCCAAGTCAATACATGGATCGCTGCGGTGGCCACATCTGGTGTGATCCTTTCAGCAGCCTATGCGCTTTGGCTCTACCGTCGGGTGGTCATGGGCGACCTGATTAAGGAAAGCTTGAAGACCATCAAGGACATGACAGGCCGCGAGCGGGCGATCTTCGCGCCGCTGGTTGTGGCGACAATCCTCTTTGGCGTTTACCCGGCCCCGATCCTTGATACGATCGGACCGTCGGTTGAAGCGCTGGTTTCCAACTATCAAGTCGCGGTTGCGGAGGCGGATCTCGCCACGCAGGTCGCGCATAGCGAATAAGGGGGCTGGGCTATGCTCTCGGCTGATCTGGGTATCATCCTGCCGGAAATCGTGTTGGCCGTGTATGCGATGCTGGCGCTTCTGGGCGCGGTCTACACTGTCAAAGACGGTGCGGCGTCGCTCCTGGTTTGGGCAACAAGCGGTCTGTTCCTTGCCATTGCTGTTTGGATTGGATTGAACGGTTCGGGCACCAACGTCGCGTTCAATGGGATGTTCATTGACGATGGATTTGCACGTTTTGCCAAGGTGGTGATCTTGGTCTCGGCAGCTGCCGTTCTGCTGATGTCCGAAGCTTATATGACCCGTCGCGGTCTGCTGCGGTTCGAATATCCGCTGCTGATCGCTCTGGCGGTTGTCGGCATGATGATGATGGTGTCGGCAGGCGATCTAATGTCGCTTTATATGGGGCTCGAGCTGCAATCGTTGGCGCTTTATGTCGTGGCATCCTTGCGCCGCGACAGCCTTAAGTCCACCGAGGCGGGCCTCAAATATTTCGTGCTGGGCGCATTGTCGTCTGGTCTGCTGCTCTACGGTGCGTCGCTGGTCTACGGCTATTCCGGCACCACGCTGTTTTCCGGTATCATCCAGACAGCCAGCGAAGGTGACGTGTCGCTGGGGCTGTTGTTCGGTCTGGTCTTCCTGATCTCTGGTCTGGCCTTCAAGGTGTCAGCCGTGCCATTTCACATGTGGACGCCGGATGTCTACGAAGGTTCGCCGACGCCGGTTACAGCGTTCTTCGCAACCGCGCCCAAAGTTGCGGCGATGGCTTTGTTTGCCCGCGTTCTGCATGATGCTTTTGGCGCCGCAGTTGGCGACTGGAGTCAGGTGATCGCGCTGTTGTCGCTGCTGTCGATGTTCCTTGGTGCGATCGCGGCCATTGGTCAGACCGACATCAAACGTCTGATGGCGTTCTCGTCGATTGCGCATATGGGCTACGCGCTGATGGGTCTTGCTGCCGGAACGGCGTTCGGAGTTCAGGCGATGCTGATCTATATGGCGATCTATGTGACAATGAACGTCGGAACCTTTGCGTTTATCCTGTCGATGAGCCGCGATGGGCAGCCGGTGTCGAACATTGCGTCGTTGAACATGTACTCCAAGCGAGAACCGGGCAAGGCCTTGGCGATGCTGGTCTTGCTGTTTTCACTGGCTGGTGTTCCACCGCTGGTGGGCTTTTTCGGCAAGCTCTACGTGCTGCGTGCCGCGTATGAAGCCGGGCTGGCGTGGTTGGCGATTGCAGGCGTGGTCGCGTCCGTGATCGGCGCGTTCTATTACCTGCGCATCGTGTTCTATATGTATTTTGGCGAAGAGCGGGACGACGCGCTGGACAGCGGCAAATCCCCGGTCCTTTGGGGCATGCTGATGGCAAGCGCCGTGATCATGGTGGTTGGTGTTGTAAATCTCTTCGGGATCGAAGGTGCGGCGGCAGCGGCGGCGGCGACCCTTGTCAATTAAGCGTTTTCCATCATTGGAACAGTGTGACGCGCCAATGGCGCGTCACTTTGTTTTGGGCACCCCGCTGCGCGGGGCGCGATGCCTCCGGCGGGAGTTTGGCAGGCAAGATGAAGGAGCAGGTGGTCTTGTCTGAGTGGCCCTTGGGATATGAGCGCCGGGTGCTTGCCGAGGTCGACAGCACCATGCTCGAAGCGGCGCGGCAGGCCAGTAGGTTGACGGGTCCGACTTGGATTTGTGCGTTGGAACAGACTGCCGCGCGCGGGCGGCGCGGGCGGGCTTGGGTCAACCCAAAAGGCAATTTCGCAGCAACCTTGGTGATCCCGACATCAGACGCACCGGATCAGCGTGCCCTGCGCAGTTTTGTGGCGGCTCTTGCGTTGTTTGATGCGCTGGTTGCTGTGTCGGGCCGGGTTGACGGTCTTGCACTGAAATGGCCGAACGATGTGCTTTTGACCGGCGGCAAGGTGGCGGGCATCCTGCTTGAGAGCCTTGGTGCGCATCTGGCGATTGGCATTGGTGTGAATCTTGTCGAAGCCCCAGACATGTCTGCGGTAGAGGAGCGTGCAGTACCACCGGTGTCAGTCTTGTCCGCGATGGGGGTTGAGGTGGGGCAAGAGGTGTTCTTGGACATGCTCGCAACTGCCTTTGCGCGCCATGATGCGCAGTTCATAACCTATGGGTTCGCTCCGATTCGCGAGGCATGGTTGTCGCGGGCGGCCCGTTTGGGTGAGGCGATCACAGCTCGCATGGGCGAGCGTGAGGTCATCGGCACTTTCGAGACCGTGGACGCCGAGGGCCGGATCGTCTTAAACACTAGGACAGGTCGTCAGGCGATCGCGGCGGCGGATATTTTCTTTTGAGGAGCAGGGCGATGCTTCTGTGTATTGATTGCGGCAATACCAATACCGTGTTCTCGATCTGGGACGGGACGCGGTTTTTGTGCACCTTGCGCACCTCGACCCATCACGGGCGCACTGCGGATGCTTATTTCACTTGGTTCTCGACGTTGATCAAGCATTACGACATCGAGGCGGACATCTCGGATGTGATCATCTCGTCGACGGTGCCGCGCGTGGTCTGGAACCTACGCGTCTTTGCCGACCGGTTTTTCGGTGTTCGGCCTATTGTGGTGGGCAAGCCGGAATGCCTGTTGCCACATGCGCCGCGGGTTGATGCTGGCACCGGGGTAGGGCCAGACCGTCTGGCCAATGCTGCGGGTGCCTTTGATCGGCACGGCGGCGATGTGGTGGTCGTCGATTTTGGGACCGCGACAAACTTTGACGTGGTTGCCGAAGATGGCGCCTACGTTGGTGGTGTGATTGCACCCGGCGTAAACCTGTCGCTCGAAGCGCTGCATCAGGGAGCTGCGGCGCTACCGCATGTGGATATCTCGCAACCTGAGCGCGTGATCGGTACCAACACCGTGGCTTGTATCCAATCTGGTGTGTTCTGGGGGTATGTGGGGTTGATTCAGGGCATCACCACGCGGATCAAGGCGGAATACGGCAAACCAATGAAGGTCATCGGCACGGGGGGGCTCGCGCCCTTGTTCGCGCAGGGTGAACTGCTATTTGACACGATTGAAGATGATCTGACCATGCATGGTCTTACGGTCATCCATTCTCACAACAAAGAAAACGGATAAATCATGAGCGGTGAACGGATCATCTACCTGCCCCTTGGCGGGGCCGGCGAAATTGGCATGAATGCCTATGTCTATGGCTACGGTAAGCCGGGTGAGGAGCGCCTGATCCTTGTCGATTTGGGGGTGACTTTCCCCGACATGGACGGCACGCCCGGGGTCGATCTGATCCTGCCTGATATTACTTGGCTGAGAGAACGGCGCAACCGGCTTGAGGCAATCTTTATCACCCACGCGCATGAAGACCATGTCGGCGCAGTTGGGCATTTCTGGGATGATCTTGGTGCGCCGATTTATGCGCGAGCCTTCACGGCACACATTGCACGACTCAAGATGGAAGACGCGGGCCAGTCGCCTGAAACCGTGCGCACCGTATCGCCATGGCCCGAAGTTGTTGAGGCTGGGCCGTTCAAGGTTGGGTTCCTGCCGATTTCGCACTCGATCCCCGAAAGCTCGGGACTTGTGATCGACACGCCGCAGGGCCGCTTGGTGCATTCTGGCGATTTCAAGATCGACGAAACGCCCGTGGTAGGTGAAGCCTTTGACCGCCAATTGTGGGAAGATATCGGCAAAGCGGGCGTGAAGGCATTGATCTGCGATTCAACAAACGTGTTCTCTTTGCACGAAGGCAGGTCAGAAGCGACGGTCGGTCCCGAAATCGAAACGCTTGTGCGTGATGCGACAGGCATGGTTGTGGCGACGACATTTGCGTCCAACGTGGCAAGGGTCAAGACTTTGGCAGAAGCGGCACAGCGCGCCGGTCGGTCGGTGTGCCTGTTGGGGCGTGCGATGCGACGGATGATTGAAGCGTCGATCAAAACGGGTGTTTTGGCCGATTTCCCGACCGTGGTAAGCCCAGAAGAGGCAACGCAAATCCCGCGCGAGAACCTGATGCTGATTGTAACCGGCAGCCAAGGTGAACGCCGCGCGGCATCGGCGCAATTGGCACGGGGTAAGTTTCAGGGATTGACTATGGCCGAGGGCGATTTGTTCTTGTTCTCGTCGAAGACCATTCCCGGCAATGAACGTGGTGTGATCAACATCATAAACGCATTTTCCGAACAAGGGGTGGACGTGGTCGATGACAGTTCGGGCAAGTACCATGTGTCGGGCCACGCAAACCGACCCGATTTGGAAATCATGCACACGGTTGTCAATCCGCAGTTGGTCGTTCCGATGCACGGCGAACATCGTCATCTGCGTGAGCATGTCAAAGTCGCAGGTGCAGCAGGTCGTAAAGGTGTGTTGGCTGTGAACGGCATGATGCTCGACCTGAGCGGCAATGAACCAAGCGTCGCTGAATATGTCGACACAGGGCGGACCTATCTGGACGGGTCGGTCAAGATTGGGGCTTTGGACGGGATTGTGCGAGACCGGATCCGCATGGCGCTTAATGGTCATGTGATCGTCACTGTCATTCTGGATGAGGATGACGAGCTTTTGGGCGAGCCGTGGTGTGAAGTCATGGGGCTGTCAGAAATGGGCAGGAGCAATGCACCGTTGGTTGATGCGCTTGAGGAAGACCTGTCGCAGTTCATCGGACGGGCTGGGGCCAAGACGATTACCGATGATGACAAGCTTGAAGAAGGCTTGCGTCGGGTTGCGCGTCAGACCACTCAAAACGAGATCGGCAAAAAGCCAGAAGTGACTATAGTGATCAGCAGGCTCGCATGACCCGCGCAGTTGTGTTCGATTTAGATGGAACGCTGATCGACAGCCTTCCCGACATTGCGGCAGCAGCGAATGCGCTGCTGTCGGATCACGGGCTTGCGTCTTTGCCGCAAGCGCAAATTGGCAGTTTTGTCGGGATGGGCGAACGTGTGTTTCTGGACCGTTTGATTGCGGCCACAACGCTGGACGGTGCGCAGTACGATACGCTCATGGCGGAATTCATAACACATTACAAAGCCAGCACCGGATTGACGACGGTGTTTCCGGGGGCTTTGGAGGCAGTCAAGGCGCTTAAAGCTGATGGTTTCAAGCTGGGGATCTGCACGAATAAACCGGGTGGGCCGCTTGCCACTGTGTTGGATGCACTTGATTTGGCAAAATGGTTCGATGTCATCGTCGCTGGTGACACGCTTGCTGTACGTAAGCCAGACCCTGCGCCTTTGCATTTGGCGTTCGAAACGATGGGCGCAACAAACGGTGTTTATGTCGGAGACAGTGACGTTGACGCCGAAACCGCACAGCGGGCAGGGGTGCCGTTTGCATTTTTCACCGAAGGCATTCGAACCAAACCGATCGACCAGATCCCACATGACCGCACGTTTGGCGAATTCAGGGATTTACCTGGCATCTGTCAGGAGATTCTACGGCCGATCTAGGCTGGCTATGTGTCGACGCGTTTCGTTTAACGGAAACGAGTCCCGCATGCTTCAGCCAGCGCGTCTTTCGTCAAAGCTTTTGGCGATAAACGACGGCATGTGATCGCCCATACCTACTACGTTGTTATCCCGTCCGCCGCGATCATTGCGACGATTGCGATTGTTCCGGGATTTGTCGTGGTCTGGCTTTTGCGCCGTGGTATCTTGAACCGGCTGAGAGCTGGCCTCTTTGGGCGCTTCAACCGATGCCGCCTCTTGTGCTTCCACCTGTTGGCCTGTTGCCTTATCGGACGACTTGGACCGACCGCGTCCTCCCCGTGACCGGCGCGGTTTGCTCTCTTTATTGTCGTCCGATGCTTCGGCAGGAGCCTCTACTTCGGTCTGAGCCAAAGGATTGTCGATCCGCGGGATGGCTTTTTGAAGCAGCCGTTCAATCGCATCGAAGTTCTTTTCGTCCTTCGGCGCACAGATCATCATCGCCTTGCCTTCGCGACCGGCGCGGCCCGTGCGCCCGATGCGGTGCACGTAATCTTCGGCGTGGCTTGGCACATCAAAGTTGAAAACGTGGCTCACTGCAGGCACATCAAGTCCGCGCGCGGCAACGTCAGAGGCCACCAGAAAACGCAATGTGCCTTCGCGAAACCCATCCAGCGTTTTTGTGCGCTGCGATTGATCCAAATCCCCGTGGATCGGCGCTGCATCCAAACCGTATTTCTTGAGCGACTTGGCGACAATATCCACATCCGACTTGCGGTTGCAGAAGATGATCGCGTTCGAGCAGGCATCGCCTTCTCCATCGATCATTTTGCGCAGCAAGGCGCGCTTTTCTGTGCCTTCGCGGTCGCGACGTGATGCCTTGAACATCACGACGCCCTGTTCAATGGTCTCGGATGCCGAAGACTGACGGGCCACTTCGATCCGGGCCGGAGCGGACAGGAATGTGTTTGTAATCCGTTCAATCTCAGAAGCCATTGTTGCCGAGAAAAACAACGTCTGGCGCGTGAACGGGGTGAGCGAGAAGATGCGTTCGATGTCAGGGATGAAACCCATATCAAGCATCCGGTCGGCCTCATCGACAACCATCACCTGCACACCGGTCAAAAGGAGCTTACCGCGTTCGAAATGGTCCAGAAGACGACCCGGCGTGGCGATCAGAACATCCACACCTTTGTCGATCAGTGCGTCTTGTTCCTTAAAACTGACACCACCAATCAACAGCGCTTTGGTCAGTTTGACGTGCTTGGCGTAGGTGTCGAAGTTTTCGGCGACCTGTGCGGCCAGTTCGCGCGTCGGACACAGCACCAGGCTGCGCGGCATACGAGCGCGGGCGCGACCACGGGCCAGCAAGGTAATCATCGGGAGCGTAAAGCTTGCCGTTTTGCCGGTGCCGGTCTGTGCGATGCCAAGAACGTCGCGACCTTCAAGAGCGGGTGGAATAGCGCCAGCCTGGATGGGCGTGGGGGTATCGTAGCCGGCTTCTTCGACAGCTTTCAGGACTTTCGGGTTGAGGTTCAACTCAGAAAATTTTGTCATGTGTATCCGTTGTTCACGGACTGACTGCGCCCGTGCGTCTGTTGCGATCCGGTCCGTTTGACCCTGTGGTACTCCACAGTCACGATCTGCCCGCGTATGTACTCGTGGAACGCGGGCGGGTCAATGAGTGTGGCTTTGTCTGCGCTGAAGTGCCTTAGTGCGTGCTGTATTGGTGGCCAAGTCGCAACAATCTTACCGTATGCGATAGGATTGTTTCTAGTGCTTCAACGGTCCACGCGAATGCCAAAAACCTTTTCGACTGACGCATCAGGATCGAACTTTGGGGTCAGAAGCAGACCATGCTTTTTCAACCGGCCGCGAAGCTCTGTGCTGTCGCGGCACATCTCTTCAAAGAACTGCTGCAACCCGGCTTCGCCTTCCTCGTCGCGCAGATATTGCAGCAGATGGCCGATGTTTTTTAACGCGTCTTCGGATTTGACCCGGTAGGATCCTTTGGTCTGCCGGAAATCAAGTTTGGTGATAAAGCTGTCCCAATCGGGCGCATGCAGGTGGCCGACATAGGCCCCTTCGATCGGTGCTGTGTTAAGCACATCCTCGCCTTTGACCCGCAAGCGATGAATGGCAAGGCGAATGTCGCCCAGACCGGTGCGGGCAAAGACCTTTCCGGCCAGATGACTCAGAAACCCGCCTCTGACGTAGCTGCCGAAGGTTGGGTAAATATCGGTGATTGCGCTGGTCGCGACGCCTTCGGCGGTGGTGCGCAGCTTGAAGTGTTTGGGGATGTTGCCACTGACTGGCGCTGCCAAAGCCTCTGCGGGGTACAGCCGTGCTCCGGCCATGGTATCTGGTACGGATTTCAGCGCAGTGGTCATTTTCTTGCTGCTCAGGATGAACTCGTCAGTGTCGATATGGCCAAGCCAATCAAGATGTGACTGAGCCTCGCGCAGCGCACGGGTGGCATTGAACGTCTGGCGCAGCTGGTGTGCTTCTGGGCGGTTCTTGCCCATCTTCTTCCAATAGGCAGCATCGCACTGGGTCACGGTGACGTTTGGGTGCGACTGCATCAATCCGGTTACCTCTGGGTCCGGCGCGTCGAGGTAAAGATAGATGTGTGATGCACCGATATCGAGGTGGTGCGCCACGAACCGTGCCACATCAATAAGTGGCGCATTGGTTGTGCAAACCAAGCCCCAGCGGGGTGTTTTGGATGGCGCTTTGTTCACTGCGACGGTCACGCCGCTGCCGACCTCGGTTGCCGCCGAAGCCTGTTCCATGCGGCGCAATTTGCGGGCGCGCAGGCGCTGCATGCGCCGAAACACGGTGCGCGGATCGTCAATCAGGCGTTGCAGCATGTCATGCGCCAAGGGCCGGATCACCGGATCAGTGTCGGCTTCTTCCCAAAGGCGTCCAATCATGTTGACGTCCAGCCCCCCATCGGCGAGCGAAAAGGCATTCATCTCCAGCGGCAGGGGCCCGGTGGCACGACCGTCCAAGGTAAAGGGCCGGTCTGCGTCTCGGCCCGAAAACAGGCGTTCACTTTCATAGAACTTCATGGCGCCGAATAGGGTCGATAGGGCAAGACCTGCGCTGCGTTGAGCAGGTGTTTTGCCATGGTCGCCAAATGTGGTCAGGCTCGACACCTTCCAGCGTAGATCCATGTCGCGGAGCAGCTGATTGGACTGCTCGGTCCAAAGCCGCAAAAAAAGATCAGCAGTGTGCGCAGGCTGGCTGCGTTTCCGAAGATGCGCGATAAGAAGACCGTTCAGGTGCAGAAGACCGTTCTGCCCCTGCAATTCTCGGGCGATTTCCCAGATCTTGCGAGAATTGTCCGAAACAGACCGAGTACGCTCGTCGGGAACGGCAATACGGGTCTTGGCGATCTGGTCGAGGTCGCAATCCAGCGGTGGCAGCGCTTCGCCCTTGGCAAACCCAAGTGGCGCACGGCGTGCGTTCATCTGTTTCAGGATACCTGCCAGTCCACCGGGATAGGCCGGGTTTGGCGCCTTTTTTTTACTGCTCATGCCACCAGAGTGCCGTTTCGGCGCTGCACAATCAACGAAAAAGGGCATTTCGAAATGCTATACAACGAGCATCTTCAAAGACGAATGGGGCCGAGACTTACAAATCTCAGACCCACGACCGTTCGCCCATGCTTGGATCAGACCATCATTTCCTTGGTCGCTGAAAGGGTCACATCGGGATAGTCGCGCGCGATGCGGTCGATGTCCCATTGAAGTCGCGTGAGGTAGACGACATCGCCGTCGTTATCCTCTGCCATATGCTGTTTGTTGGCGTTCACCAGCTTGTCCACTTCTGCCTTTTCGCCATGTACCCAACGAGCCGAAGTGAATTGCGACGCCTCAAAGCGCACTGGCAGACCGTATTCCAGTTCGATCCGGCTGCCCAATACTTCAAATTGCAGTGCGCCGACGACACCCACGATAAAGCCCGATCCGATCATCGGCTTGAACACTTTGGCAGCACCTTCTTCGGCGAATTGCATCAACGCCTTTTCCAGATGCTTGGCCTTCATGGGATCGCCTGCACGCACGGTTTGCAGCAGTTCCGGCGCAAAGGAAGGGATGCCAGTCACTTTGAGCGCCTCACCTTCGGTCAGCGTGTCACCGATGCGCAACTGCCCGTGGTTGGGAATACCAATGATGTCACCTGCCCAAGCCTCTTCTGCCAGTTCCCGGTCTGACGCCAGAAACAGTACCGGGTTCGTGATCGACATCGGTTTTTTGGACCGCACATGGGTCATCTTCATGCCACGGCTAAAGTGCCCCGAGGCCAAACGCACGAACGCCACGCGGTCGCGATGTTTGGGATCCATGTTCGCCTGAACTTTGAAGACAAAGCCGGAAACCTTTGTTTCTTCTGGTAGAATTTGTCTTGGCGTTGCTTTTTGTGGCTGTGGTTCCGGCCCATAGGTTCCAATGCCATCCATCAGTTCCTTGACGCCGAATGAATTGATCGCAGAGCCGAACCAAATCGGTGTCATATGTCCTTCAAGCACCGCTTGCGGGTTCAGTTTGGGCAACAATTCGCGGGCCATTTCGACTTCTTCGCGCAGTTTTTCAAGCAGATGCTCGGGAATGTTCTCGTCAAGTTTAGGATCGTCGAGACCTTCGATTGCGATGCTTTCAGCCACCTTGTTGCGGTCGGCGCGGTCCATCAATTCTAACCGGTCGCGCAGCAGATCATAACAGCCCAGAAAATCGCGCCCGACACCGATGGGCCAGCTGGCTGGTGTGACGTCGATGGCAAGGTTTTCTTGAATCTCGTCAATGATATCAAAGGTATCGCGGCTCTCACGGTCCATCTTGTTGCAGAAGGTCAAGATCGGAAGATCGCGTAGGCGGCACACTTCGAAAAGCTTTTGTGTCTGACTTTCCACACCCTTTGCGCCGTCGATCACCATAACTGCTGCATCCACTGCTGTGAGGGTGCGATAGGTGTCTTCGGAAAAGTCCGAGTGGCCGGGTGTGTCAACAAGATTGAAGCGGAAGTTCCTGAAATCGAAAGACATTGCCGATGCCGAGACCGAAATACCCCGATCTTGTTCCATCTTCATGAAGTCTGACCGTGTGCGCCGCGCTTCGCCTTTGGCGCGGACCTGACCGGCCATTTGGATCGCGCCACCATAAAGCAGGAATTTTTCCGTCAGCGTCGTCTTGCCCGCGTCGGGGTGCGAGATGATGGCAAAGGTACGCCGCCGAGCGATTTCGGCGGGCAATTCAGGGCGATTTGAAACGGTGTCCAGCATGGCCGCGCGTATAGGCGGCGCGTGCCAGCTTGTCTATAAGCCGCATGAACTGTGAAAGCGGTATTAGCCGATCAGACGCAAACGCGAATCGACGGAATGGGCTTCTGCGGCGGGCGCCTGGGTAGGCGCTGCGGTTGGAACAATTGCGGGAACAAACACGTTGTTGCGCTGTTCGATGTCGATCAGGACATATTCCACGCCAGTCTGAAATTCGGTTTCGGACACAAAGAACAGCTGACCTTCAAGGACAGTCGCAAACACATCAAGTCTGCGTCCGGTCGTTGTCATAAAGATCAGCTCTGCAATGACGTGGAGTTTTTGCTGGGGCAGGTTTGCTGCGCGGTCGATCGTGAAACCGTCAGGATTTGGTGCATCAGGCCGCACTCTGGTCCATGTCGCATGTCGTTTGGGTCGAAACGTGTCGCCGAGGATCAAATCGTGGATGTGGCAGATAGGTTCTCCACGGCACACGCCGAATTCCGCGCGGACGCCCTCAGCAGGGCACGCTCTGAATTCACTCGTTTGAAGGTTCGACGCAGCAGTCATAGACGGTTACTCACTTAAAAACCCACGCCGAAGGAGTTCTCTCCGACATGGCTTTAAGATCGACTTGAAATGTGGCACCTCTATGGGCAGGCCGTGGCTTTTCACGGACAATTTTGACCAAATTTGGGAGTGTTCGAATGGATCTGGGGATCAGCGGAAAGAAGGCGCTCGTCTGTGCGTCGAGCAAGGGGTTGGGCCGTGGCTGTGCTGAAGCATTGGCAGAGGCCGGCGTTAACCTTGTGATGAACGCACGTGGCGCCGAGGCGCTTGAAGCAACGGCTGAAGAGATCCGCAAGACCTACGGCGTTGATGTTGTCACTGTGGCTGCTGATATCGTCAGCGAAGAGGGGCGAGCCATGGTTCTTGAGGCCGCGGGCGATGTGGACATCCTTGTCACCAACGCTGGTGGGCCGCCTCCGGGCATCTGGTCTGACTGGGACCGCGATGACTTTATTAAAGCGCTTGATTCCAACATGCTCACTCCGATTGCACTGATGACGGCTCTTATGCCAGGCATGAAAGACCGTGGTTGGGGCCGGGTGGTGAATATCACGTCGCAATCCGTCAAGGCACCGATCCCGGCGCTTGGGCTTTCGAACGCGGCCCGCACCGGCCTGACCGGCTATGTCGCCGGAACTGCGCGGCAGGTGGCTGAATTCGGTGTGATCGTGAACAACTTGCTTCCGGGCATCCACGCGACCGACCGCGCCGATCAACTGGACGGCGGCGTATCCAAGGCGCAGGGCATCTCTGTTGAGGACGCGCGCAAGAACCGTCAGGCCACGATTCCGGCTCGCCGCTATGGCACGCGTCAGGAATTCGGCGCCACCTGCGCATTCCTGTGTTCACAGCATTCCGGCTTTATCGTGGGCCAGAATGTTCTGATCGACGGTGGCGGCACCAACGCCACGATCTAAGCAATGGCGCGCGGACCAGACGGGAAGGGGCAGGCGCAAGGGTTTTCCTTGAAAGACCAACTGTTCAATGCCCAGACCATCGGTGATCTGGCGGGGGAATACGCCGTCCTTCCAGGGTTCGATGCCGCGCGTTTCACATCAGAGGCCCTCGCGGGCATGGCGTCGCGGGGGTTGCTTGAACGGCTCGACTGGTTGGCGGATTGCGTTGAGGCGCAACTGCCCAAACGGTTCCCCGCGATGGCCGAGGCATTGGAGGCGGCGATGCCTCCGGCGCTGAGTCCGGATAAATCGGATGAAGATTTTGGCCGGTTTATCCACGCTGTGCCCGGTATTTTGGCCGTGCGTCACGGGTTGGAGGATCACCCTGATCGGGCGCTTGATCTACTAGAGACCGCCACACAGCGGTTCTCCATGGAGTTCTATATTCGTCCCTTCCTGAACCGCTGGCCGGATAAGACCCTTGCACGTCTGGACCGGTGGGTGGATCACGAACACTACCATGTACGGCGGCTGGTGAGCGAAGGTACGCGCCCACGTCTGCCTTGGGCGGCCAATATTGACCTTGATCCGCGTGTGCCTGTCCGGTTTCTGGATGCGCTGCATGCGGACCCGACACGCTATGTGACACGGTCCGTTGCCAACCACATGAACGATCTTACACGGCATGCTCCTGACCTTGTTGTCGATCGGCTCAGGATGTGGGCCTCGGAGAAACGACAAGCCCCGAAAGAGTTGGATTGGATGACGCGTCACGCGCTGCGGACAGCGATCAAACGCGGTGACCCGGGAGCGTTGGGCTTGTTGGGTTATGTTCAGGATCGTGAACTGTCTGCTTCGGTTGAGTTAACGCCAAACCCCGTGGCCATCGGTGATGCGCTACAGATTGCGGTGTCTCTTGTCGCGAAAGAGGATCTGTCGGTGCTCGTTGACTACCGGATCGCGTTTCACCGTCCAAACGGACGGACCGGCGAAAAGGTGTTTAAGCTGAAATCAGCAAAATTGAAGAGAGGCATACCTGTAACTTTGACGAAATCACATAAGCTTAAGGGTGGTGCGTCCACATTTACCCTTCACCCGGGACCGCATCGCGTGACAGTTCAGATAAATGGTCAGGACCGTGCGATGGCAAAGGTCACTTTGATATGAATGCGGTTTGTCGTGTCGCTGGCATCGGCCAGCCATTGCGCATATGCCACAGCTTGGTGGTGCATATTTGGAAAAAGAAGACGCTCAGGTCGTCACATTGGTCCAGCGCGATTCCAACTTCTCCAACGCGGCAATCCGTTCGGCCGTTTTAGGGTGTGACATCAGCCAAGCGGGAACGACGCCAGAGCGGGACTGCGTGAGCGAATCCAGCTTGGTGAAGAGTGACTTTTGCGCTGTAATCCCAATACCTGCTTTATGAAGAAGCGCGGCTGCGTAGGCGTCCGCCTCGTACTCATCTCCGCGCGACAGGCGTGCGGCGAGAAGCGTGGCGATAGAGTTGGCGATGAAAACACCGATGCCAGGCAAGAACCTCGACAGAACCATCGCTAGGGCGGTGCGTAGGGCGTTTTGGCCCGAAAAATCGATCATCCGACGTCGCGTATGGCCCAAAGCGACATGGCCCAACTCGTGTGCGATCACACTTGCCAGCTCTTCTCCAGTCACTTCGCCATTCTGGTATTTGCGGTAAAATCCGCGCGTGATGAAGATCCGCCCATCAGGTGCTGCCAGTCCGTTAACCGGGTCGATTTCATAGATATGAACGCGGATGCGATCCAATTCGAGTGCCGCAGCCAAACGGTCGGTCAATGCTTTCAGTTTTGGATCCGCAAGTTCAGTAGACTGAGCATCAAGTTCGCGTTTGGTGCGCCAGACCGAGAAATGGTACATTGCCAGCGCGTACAAAATCGCAAGAAGGATCGGGGTGAGTTTCAACATACTCTAGATATGGGTTGTTGGGGCCATCACGACAAGCGCGGCGCGTCTGCAACGCCGCGCTTTGTGGTCACCGATGGTTCAATTTGTGAGTTTGGCATCCATCGTGATCTGCGCCCCGGCCAGAACCTTGGACACCGGGCAGTTTTCTTTGGCTGTTGTTGCGGCCTTTTGGAAATCACCTTCGCTCAGTCCCGGGATTTTGGCTGTGAGATCAAGATGAATTTTGGTAATTGCAAAGCCGCCATCTTTTTCCTCAAGACTGACGGTCGCCTTAGTGTCGATATCATCGGCCACGGCATCAAAGTCGCCAAGGATCATTGAAAGCGCCATCGAAAAACACCCCGCATGGGCTGCACCGATTAGTTCCTCGGGGTTTGTTCCGGCCTTCTCTTCGAACCTCGTGTTAAAGCCATAAGGTTGCGTGGACAGAGCGCCCGACTCTGTTGAGATCTGGCCTGTGCCGCCTTTGAGGCCACCTGTCCAATGTGCTGTTGCTGTCTTGGTGATCATGATCTTTCTCCTGATGTCATTGCATTACAAGGGTCAACGACAGACAGGACGCGCCGGTTCCGGGGTCAGTGTGGACCATGGTCCAAACTTTTGTTTGGTGCACGTTTGTGGTTCAGCGCCTTCAGCAATGCCCACCCGAAAGCTGCGGCGATGAGCGCAGCAACAAGAAAGCCTGAGATGCTTGAGGCCAAATCGGACACGAGGGTCAGCTGCCCGGCAAAACTGTAGCCTAAGGCGATATAGCCGCAGACCCAGATCGCTTCTCCGGCGGCGTCCCACAGCGCAAAGCGCATCCAGGTCAGGCCGGTGGCTCCTGCAACCATATTGACCCAAGGGCCCAACGGGGCAAAAAGCCAGGTGCTGAAAAACACGCCGATTTCACCCTTCTTTCGAAGGGTGTCGGTTGCTTGAGTGTAAAGCCGTTGCCGCGATGGGCGCCGGCGCGCGAACCTTTCAAGATATGGACCAAAACGGCGACCAAATGCGAACCCTGTTTGATCGCCCAGAACCGCACCCAGCCATGCGCCCGCGAGGGCTGTGCCGCCGTCAAGGTCACCAGAGGCGACGAAAGCGCCGCCAGCCAACATCAACAAGGACGACGGGATTGGGATCAAAAGGCATGACAGGTAACACGAAGCCGCCAGAATCCAGACGCCATAATCCGCGACAAGGCCGAACAGTGCGTCAGTCAAGGTTTGACCTTCACATCATTGGCCTGAAAGGCTGCAATGGCTGTTTCGATCTGTCCAATGATCTCATTTGTGGGGACGCCACGCTCTTCTGCAAGAGCTTTGATGGTGACGCGGCGCGCTTCCGGCGGTATCGCCAGCGTTTCTCGAAGCAGGGTGGGGGGCAAGGCCCAAGAATGCGAAACATAGCCTGGGGTCATCCACCCTGCGATCGGCTCTTCTCGATGGGCTGGATCGGCCCAGTACACATAGAACATGATTGACCTGAAGCCGAAGAACAGCATGACGGCCACGGCAAGAACAAACCCGGCCAGAAGCACTTTGTGGTCTTTCCAAAGTGCTCGTACGGCCGAAGTCATTTCGCCAGCGCCTTGATGCCACGGCTGATGCCGTCAAGCGTCATCGGTACCATCGCATCCTCAAAGATCTCACGGATCATCTGGATGGACTGGGTATATTGCCAGTGCCGCTCTTGTGTCGGATTGATCCACAGATGGTTCGGCCATTGCCGCCGCGCACGTTCGAGCCAGACCTGACCAGGTTCAGCGTTCCAATGCTCGTTGGCACCACCGGCATAGGCGATCTCGTAGGGCGACATACTGGCATCACCGACAAAGATACATTTGTAATCAGGCCCGTAGGTATTGAGCACGTCCATCGTTGACGTCTGCGCATCCCAACGGCGGCGATTGTCTTTCCAAACGCCTTCGTAGAGGCAATTGTGAAAGTAAAAGTGTTCCAGATGTTTGAACTCTGCTCGCGCCGCAGAGAACAACTCTTCCACCACTTTTACATGCGGGTCCATCGACCCGCCAATGTCCAGAAACAGGATCACTTTGACCGCGTTGCGCTTTTCGGGCCGTGTTTGCACATCAAGATAGCCATGTTCGGCCGTGGCCCGGATCGTACCATCCAGATCAAGCTCTTCGCTGGCCCCATCCCGCGCCCAGCGACGCAGACGTTTCAAAGCGACCTTTATGTTGCGGGTTCCAAGCTCGACGCTGTCATCCAGATTGCGAAACTCGCGCTTGTCCCAGACCTTGACCGCGCGCTGATGACGGGACTCGTTCTGCCCGATGCGCACGCCTTCTGGGTTGTAGCCATAAGCGCCAAACGGCGAGGTGCCAGCAGTGCCGACCCATTTGCTGCCGCCCTGATGTCGACCTTGCTGTTCCTTGAGCCGTTCCTTGAGCGTTTCCACCAGCTTGTCAAAGCCGCCAAGCGCCTCGATCTCAGCCTTTTCTTCGTCGCTCAGATGCTTTTCCGCCATCTTGCGCAGCCAGTCTTCGGGCAGGTCCAGCGCGTCAAGTACGCCTTCGGCGCTGAGGCTTTCCAATCCTTTGAAAGCTTCGGCAAAAGCCCGGTCAAACCGGTCGATATGGCGTTCGTCTTTGACCATTGCGGTGCGCGCAAGATAGTAGAACGCCTCTGGATCGTAGGTCGCAAGACCTGCGCGCATGGCTTCAAGAAAGCTCAGGTATTCGCGCAAGGAAACAGGCACGCCGGTTGATCGCAGGGTGTCGAAAAAGGGAACAAACATACCCCTGATCTAACAAGCGGTGGCCATCGTGACCAGCCGTCCTGGGGTCTCTGGTTTCAAAATACCTCGGGGGAGTCCGCCTTGGCGGACAGGGGCGGAGCCCCCAAGTGTTTCCGTCAAAAGAAACACGCGATGCGTTCACGCACCGTATCCCCGCTCAGAATACCAGCTTTTCGATGGCAATTGTCAGGATCAGACCGACAAGCGAGAACGCAATCGCATAGACCGCCCCGTACTGCCACATATCGGCCCGGTTGCCTTTACGCTTTTTGGCGGTCAAGGCCCCGATGATAGACCCGAGAAGAGCGCCTGCAAGAACGATCATAGTCTGTTTCTGGCCCTATTAAGTGGGTTCAACGCACCGATCTCGCGCAGTTTTGCCCGCACTGACCAATCCGAGCCGAAGCCGTAT
>NZ_CBFHLV010000017.1:0-48896 GCF_965656765.1 Marivita sp.
ACGTTGGAAGGCGCGCCACACCTCAAGGCCGAACACTATCCGGTCTTTGATTGCGCCAACCCATGCGGCAAGAAGGGAAAGCGCTTCCTGTCGGTACAATCGCACATCACCATGATGGCGGCGGCGCAGTCGTTCATCTCGGGTGCGATCTCGAAGACGATTAACATGCCGAATGATGCGACCATCGAAGATTGCCAAAAGGCGTATGAGCTAAGCTGGTCCTTGGGCACAAAGGCCAACGCACTTTACCGCGATGGCTCCAAGCTGTCGCAGCCTTTGGCAGCGGCGCTGGTCGAGGATGACGAAGACGCGGCTGAAATCCTTGAAAGCGGTTCTATTCCCGAAAAGGCGCAAGTGCTGGCCGAGAAGATCGTCGAAAAGGTGGTCATCAAGGAAATCCAGAAGTCTCACCGCGAAAAGATGCCCGAGCGCCGCAAGGGCTATACACAGAAAGCGGTTGTCGGCGGGCACAAGGTCTATCTGCGCACAGGTGAATATCAGGACGGAAGTCTTGGTGAGATCTTCATCGATATGCACAAGGAAGGCGCTGGCTTCCGCGCCATGATGAATAATTTTGCCATCGCGGTGTCGGTCGGTCTTCAATACGGTGTGCCGCTGGAAGAGTTCGTTGATGCCTTTACCTTCACCAAGTTCGAACCGGCGGGCATGGTGCAGGGCAATGACAGCATCAAGAACGCGACCTCGATCCTTGACTACATCTTCCGCGAACTGGCCGTGTCCTATCTCGACCGCACTGATCTGGCCCATGTGAAGCCCGAAGGCGCGACCTTCGACGATTTGGGCCGTGGCGAAGAAGAGGGCGTGTCCAACGTCAAGGAAATCTCGGAAACCGCCGCGTCGCGGTCGCTGGAAGTGCTCAAGCAGATCAGCTCCACGGGTTACCTGCGCAAGCGACTGCCGCAGGAACTGATCGTGCTGCAGGGTGGTCAAACCGGGGCCGTGGCCTTTGGCGGTGGCTCTGATGCGGTGGCCGCATTGAACACGCTGGTGCCGGAAACAGGTGGAGTGGCAACGGTTGCGGTGTCGTCCACAACGACCGCCCCTGCGATGACAGCCGTCACCCGCGCAAAGATGCAGGGTTATGAAGGCGAAGCCTGCGGCGATTGCGGCAACTACACGCTGGTGCGCAACGGCACCTGCATGAAGTGCAACACCTGCGGTGGCACAAGCGGCTGTAGCTAAGCCCTAACCAGTCACGAGGCGGGTGCGCCCGCCTCTGACGCGCGTCGGGCCGCAGGCAAGATTATTCCGAGCGGTGTACAACTTGAGAGCTTGACGAGCGAAACTCTGAAGGGGGCCACTGCGGCCCCCTTTTTTTGTCTGGTGCAAGATGAGGACAGCCCCGCACCCGTGGGGTCAGGCGGGGGCTGCCCGGGTTGCGCGCAGTGCCCTGAAACCAAGCGTCAGAACACTGACGTGATCCCAAGGACGTTACGCAACCGTGTCCGAGCGCGGGCAAGTCGGGACATGATGGTCCCGACTGGGACACCCATTTCTTCGGCCAGTTCCGAGGGCGTCACGCCCTCGAATGCCACGCGCTGCAATAAGGCTCGGTCGGATTTGGGTAGGGTGTCGAGTTTGGTCAGCACCTCGGCGCACAAGCAGGCGAGTGTGGCGTCTTCGACCTGAGGTTCAAAATCGATCTCCATCAGAGTTTCGTGGGCGACCGATCTGGCGCGGTTGGCGGCAGCATGACGCAGGGCGGTCATCATGTATGGCAAAGGCCGGTCGATCCGGCCCCCGGTGGCTTCGCGTTCGAGAATGGCCAGACAGACCTCGTGGCAAAGATCTTCGGCATCCTGTGGGCTGCGTGTCAGACGGCGGGCGCGGGCGTGCAGCCGGGGAAGGTGATGTGTGTCCATGTTCACAGGTATGACAGTGGGAAAACCCCCGACCATCCCGGGGGTTTCCGCTGATGGCGGAACGTGGCCAGTTTTTGGCGGTGGCTTGCGCATTGGACGGGCGGGTTTGAGCAGGTCTGCGCCACAGCGGGTTGGGACTGGGACGCGATGGCCTGTTTCGCCCTCATACAGTGTGAAGGTCGCAACCGCGGCGCTTCGTTCATAGGACCACAATGGAGACCGATATGAAACTGACACTGACCCGACTGATCGCTGCAAGCCTTGTCACCCTGCCGATGGCCGCGATGGCCGCCGATTATATGGCAGCGGACAGCAACGAAGATGGCATGCTGTCACTGGAAGAGGTGCAGGCGATCCTTCCCGAAGTGACGACGGATACGTTCCTCGCGGTGGATGCCGATGGCGACGGGCTCATCAATGCTGATGAACTGACCGTGGCACAGACCGAAGGGCTGATGCCCGAAGCCGACAGCTAAGACGTGGGCATGTCGCGCGGCCCATGTTTGGGCCGCGTGATCAAAGTATATTACGAGTTTCAGATGCTTACAGGTCGACGGTAATCTCGCCATCCGGCTCTGCTGCGCGGGATTGGCAGAGAATGATCTGGTCCTCGCGTTGTGCTTTTGACAGCACAAAATCCCGGTGTTCGACCTTGCCACTGAGGATACGCACTTTGCAGACGCCGCAAATCCCGTCCGAGCATTTCACATCCACTGTCACGCCGTTTTCGTTCAACACATCCGTGGCGGTTTTGTCCGCCGGTACTTCAAAGCTGCGACCGTCTTTGAGTTTGAGCGTAAATGGATGGTTTTCATATTCCGGCAATTCTGGCACGGCAAAGTATTCCAGATGCTTTGCGTCTTCTGGAAACCCTTTCTGATCAGCGACTTCCATCACTGAGTTCATGTAAAGATCAGGTCCACATGTATAGATATGCTGACCTTCGGCATAGTCCGGCAACAGCGTCACGAGATCAGCACGGGTGCCTTCGTCGCTAACATGTATATGCACTTTGTCAGCCCATGGAACATTCGCCAGATCGTCAAGATACCCAGCCTGAGCGCGGGTTTTCAGGGAATAGTGCAGCGCGAAGGGTCGCCCCAGCGCGTGTAGGCGATGCGCCATCGCAATCATCGGCGTGACGCCAATGCCGCCTCCCATAAGCCATGTGAAGGTTGCGTCTTCGATCAAGGGGAAGTGGTTGATCGGGCGAGACACGAACACTCTGCGGCCTTCGGCAAAGATTCGGTGCAAGAGCGCTGATCCACCGCGCCCTTGATCTTCGCGTAGCACCCCGATCTGGTAGACGGACCGATCGGCTGGGTCGCCGGACATCGAGTATTGCCGCAGGAATTCCGGGGCGACGACCAGATCCAGATGCCCTCCAGCCGACCATTCCGGCAGGTCCGATCCATCGACGCTGCGGAATTCGTACTTGGTGACTGACGGCGACATTTTCTCGACCTTGCTAACCACCACAGGCACAACCGGGCTTTCTGCACTGTCTTTGCGACGGTGCACGTGGGATGTGTCGCCTTTGGCAAGCCGCGCTTTGTGCTCATCTGCACTGACCATCGCGGTATATGCCTCAATCCCCGCTTCGCGATCCATCGGATCAGGGTACGGGTAAGGGTGCGGGGCTAACGGCGCGGGATAGACGGCGAGTGTCTGATCCTCGTATTTCAGATCAAGGTCTTTCTGTAGGTCACGCGCGTTCACTGGGTGATTGGTGGGCGCGTAGCTGCCGTTTTCCTGCAACTCCAGATCCCACCACCATTTCTTGATTGGGTTTAACCCACCCCGACCCGCCGCATCGTCCAGCTTGGCCAAGACTGGGGCGGCTTTGGGCAGGTTCATGGCGGCCCATCGGAACGGTTTTTCGGCAAACAGCCCTTCGAGGTTCCAAGGGCACGTCTTCATGCACCGCCCGCACATCGCGCCGCCTTCGGTAGTGATGCGGTAGGTGGCACATTTCTGGCTGTCGGATTTCCAGATCTCGTAGCCATTGAACATCAGCTTTGGTCCGGCCGTGATCGCTCCGGACGGACATTCGCGCGCACATTTGTTGCAGCTTTCGCAGAAGGTTTGCAGGCCAAAGTCGATGGGTTTGTCATGTGCGAGCGGCATGTCGGTGGTGACGACGCCGGATTTCAGCCGGGGGCCAAGGAACGGGTTCAGGATCACCTCACCGATGCGGCTGACTTCGCCCAGACCGGACAGCAGAAGAAGCGGCGGTTGGAGCACTTCGCCATCCAGTACCGTATGTGCCTTGGCGGAATAACCCAGGTTGCGGATCTGTTTGGCGAGCACTCCGCCAAGTAATGAGAACCGCAAATAGGCGCGCATGGATTGCGCCACGCTGATCCAGTCGTCGCCGGATGCGCCATCCATCGTCTCGTAGCCCTGGTCGATGATAATACTGATGGCCTGATCATGCGGTGGGTCGATCACGTCGCCGCGCGCGTCGTGACTGTACCATGTCCAATCCGGGCAACGGCTGATCCCGATGGCATCGACGCCCAGCCAATAGGCTGTGGCCTTGATCGCATCAGCATTGGTTTTCGGGTCGGGTTTGATCGGATCAGCCGTGAGGGGGCCGTCTTGGAGCAGAACAAACGCCCCAAGCATCCGGCGCTGAGCGGATGACGGCGCGGCTTTGCGCGCGTAGTATCCCCCCTTGGCGCCGTCTTGTAGCTTTTTTCCCATGTCGCCGAACTGCGCACGGGCGAACATGTCGGTGCGTTTAGGGACGCGTGCCACGTTCGCTTCGTCGATATAAGTGGTTGGCGTGTCCACCCGCTTGAGAGTTTCGAATGCGTGCGGGCCATCGACATAGCGGCGGTCGTCAAAAGGGTTGGTGTTCAGGCCCGACCGGGCAGATGTCGTGCCAAGTTTCCAAGCCAATCCTTGGGTCAGGGCCTTGGGTTGTTCAACAGCCAGTGGTGCGTCATGGGCAAGGTCGAGGTTGGTGGTCACCACCGACACGCCAAAGCGATCCCGCAACCATGGGTTTTCCAGCCGTCCGTCCTTGGGAAAAGCCAGACCGGCGGCGACCGTGCAGGCGTTGAGGTCGACATCGGTGCTGGTGGCGGTGTGCGCCTTGGCATCCCATCCCAGCAGACGGATGTAGTTGGCGATGACCACGGCGGTTTCTGTCGCCCGTAAGCAGGCGCGATGATCCTGCGCGTTAGCAATCCACTCGGTCCCGGTCTCACCGCTTTTTGGGTCCCGGGGGATTTCGTAGAGAACCACCAACGCGGTGTGATGGCCGTCGATAGTACTGGGGGGTGCCTCCATTGATTCCTTGAGATCGGCCATAATCAGGTCGATGCCGGACGCCAATGTCTTTGTCTGGCGTGTCTTCAGATCATTGGACAGGCGGTCGATATCTGGGTTATGGCGCGGCTGTGACAGATGGGCTTGGGACAACAGCGGGCCGATCCCAACCATCGTGGCATCCGAGAAATAGCCAAACGCTTTCATGTGGTTGGCGCGCTCTGCTGTGTCATCTGGTATGGCGGATCGAGCCTTGTTTACAAACCCGTCGCGGATTGCGTCCATCATTGCCTGATAATCGGCCATTGCATTGACGACCGAGGCCGGGTCTTCAGGGCGCAGGAAGCTCAGACCGGGATGCGCCGGAATGGTTGCGGCATCCGGCATCGGCCCGCGCGCGGCCCGTTCAAGCGGAAATGAACCCAGATGAACCGGCCGATTTTTGTCCGAAAAGAACCGAAGTCCCATGATGTCCTCCCCTTGGGTACGCATCGGCGCACCCAGCCGAGTGCAGCATTCTACGCTCAGGACTGCAAGGCATGAAAATCCTTAAGGGTTTTGCCAGCCTCATCCACGAACAGCCCGGGCAGCGGCGTGAGGTCCGCCACGCGGTCGATGCGGAAGGTGACAAAGCTGGCATCGGTTTCATCCCACACCACGCAGGTCCAGACGCGCCCCCAGTAATCAAGGTGAAGTGGACGGACGGTGTGCATGGTGTCTTCGCCTTCAAGACGCAGGCGCAATTTTTGACGCGCACGGATCGCTTTGCGGAACGCAGGCATGTGGCGAAAACCCTGCGCGGCCTCGGCAAAAGGGTAGGTGGCAAAGCCGAATTTTCCGACAGGCGTGCCCACGTCTTCGGGCAGAACCGCATCGACCTTTTCGGCCAGGGCGCGGGCGGCGGCCGACAGTTCATCGCTTTCTGCGGACCCGACTGCAGCCAACCCAACGTGCAACGCTTCAAGTTCGGTTTGGGTCAGGTTCAATGGCGGCAGTGTGATCATCGCCTGAGCGGTATAGCCCGAGCCTCGGGCGCCTTCGAAAGGAACGCCAGAGGCTGCGAGTGTGTCCATGTCGCGGTAAATGGTTCTAACTGAAACGCCCAAATCCTGCGCCATTGCTTCGGCGGTGTGCAGATGTCCGTCTTTGAGACGCTGCATAAGGGCATAAAGACGGTCGCTGCGTTTCATGTGATTCTTTCGTGCTGCATCGCATTGATACTGACAAAAATCTGTCAACTGACAAGCTCTTGACAAAAACGCCCTGAATGGACGTGTTTTCATGCTTTCGCAAGGCGGCGTGAGTCATTACATAATCGCAATGGAATGCAACGCAGGCATCTGCCTGCCGGTTAGGAGACACTTCATGGGTATCGGAAATATCGGTCTGCCGGGCCTTCTGCTCATCGCCGTCGTGGTGCTGGTGCTGTTTGGGCGTGGTAAGATTTCGTCGCTGATGGGCGAAGTCGGTAAAGGCATCACGGCTTTCAAAAAGGGCGTGGATGAGGGCAAGCAAGAGCTTGAAGAACAGAGTGCCGAAAGTGCCAAGGACGTGACGCCCGAGGACGAGAAAGACAAAGACAAGGTCTAAACGCATATGTTCGATCTTGGCTTTGCCGAGCTATTGGTGATCGGGGTTGTGGCGTTGATCGTCGTTGGTCCCAAAGATCTGCCAGTGCTCTTTCGAAAAGTGGGCAACTTCATGGGCAAGGCCCGTGGTATGGCCCGTGATTTTTCACGTGCAATGAATGATGCAGCGGACGAGTCCGGTGTGCGTGACATGCAAAAGACCTTCAAGTCTGCGACCAACCCGGTTGGCAGCGCGATGGATGGTGTGAAAGACGCGGCAAAGTCGATGACCAGCCTCGACCCTGAAAGCAATACGGGCAAGTTGTCTGCCGAACGCCAGGCCGCCAAACAAAAGATCGAAGCCAGCGCCGCCCGCGCGGCTGCGGATCGCAAGAAACGCGAAGCAGATGAGGCACAGAAAAAGGCCGAGGAAATGGAAGCGGCGTTGAAAGCAGAAGCCGCGCCGGAAAAGGACGCCTGAAATGAGTGCCCGCGACGATGATCTTGAGGACAGCAGCGCGCCGCTGATCGAACACCTTGCCGAATTGCGCACCCGCCTCATCCGGTCGGTGCTTGCGCTTTTTGTCGGTATTTGCGTCCTGTTCATCCCTTTTCAGGGTGACTTTCTAGCCGAACATGTTCTGCGGTTCCTGTTGGTTCCCATCGAGGAAACGCTGCGTGCCCTGGGTGATCCGGCCCCGACGCTGCAATACACCAGCCCACAGGAATACCTGTTCGTTTTGTTTCGCATCGGTCTGGTGTTCGGATTTGCACTGGCGTTTCCGGTAATTGCGCATCAGATGTGGCGGTTCATCGCGCCGGGCTTGTACCGGTCTGAAAAGTCGGCCTTTTTGCCGTTCATCATCGCATCACCGGTGATGTTTCTCGCGGGCGCAGCGTTTGCGCATTTCGTGGTTACTCCGCTGGCGATGGCGTTCTTCCTTGGCTTCACAGACGCTCCGTCGCTGTTTGCGAACGTCCTGTCTGGAGCCGTCGATGTAGACGCGACGGTTGCTGCCCCAGTGGCGGATCAAGGTCTGAAGATTACCTTCTTTGGTAAGGTCAACGAAAGCCTGCAAACGTCACTGGTGTTCATCATGGCATTCGGTCTTTGTTTTCAGCTACCCGTGCTGTTGACGCTGATGGGCAAGGCCGGGTTGGTGTCAGCTGCGGGGTTGGGCAGCGTGCGTAAATACGCGATGGTGGCGATCCTTGTTCTGGCCGCTCTTGTGACACCGCCGGATGTGGTGACGCAGTTGATCCTCTTCACAGTTGTGTACGGTCTCTATGAAGTGTCGATCATTCTGGTCCGCTCTGTCGAAAAGAAGCGCGAGAAAGAACTGCGCGCACAAGGGCTTTGGTTTGAGGATGATCCTGCAGAGGACATGGATGACGATCCCCTGATGAAGGAATTCGACGAGGACGCGAAGAAGTGACGGACCCGATGGAGCGGATTGCCGCCGCGCTCGAACGGCTGGCCCCTGCGCCGCAGCCTGCACCGGATTTCGAGGCTGCAGATGCTTTTGTCTGGCATGTTGACCCGGATCATTTGCAACCCGTTCCCAATGTCAGTCGCGTGCCTGTCGATCTTTTGATCGGCGTGGATCGCAGTCGTGACACGTTGCTGACCAACACCCGCCAATTTGCGCAAGGCTTGCCTGCGAACAACGCGCTGCTTTGGGGCGCGCGAGGGATGGGTAAGTCGAGCCTTGTAAAGGCGGTACACGCCGCGATTCTTGCGGAAAGCCTGCCTGTCAAACTGGTCGAGCTTCAGCGCGAGGATTTGCCGAGTGTGGCGCGTTTGCTCAACCTGTTGCGGGCATCTGATCACAGGTTTTTATTGTTTTGCGATGATCTGAGCTTTAGCCACGATGACCAGCACTACAAATCGCTCAAGGCGGTTTTGGATGGCGGTGTTGAGGGTCGTCCGGACAATGTTGTGTTTTATGCCACATCCAATCGTCGTCACCTGATGCCGCGCGACATGATCGAGAACGAACGTGGGTCCGCGATCAACCCCTCCGAGGCGGTTGAAGAGAAGGTCTCACTTTCGGACCGCTTTGGTTTGTGGCTGGGCTTTCATCCGTGCAATCAGGATGATTATCTGGCGATGATCAGAGGCTACTGCGATGCTTACGGGGTTGAGATCGACGACGACTCGCTGCGTGCCGAGGCCATAGAGTGGCAGGCCACGCGCGGTTCACGTTCGGGCCGGGTCGCGTGGCAGTATTTCAACGATTTGGCTGGTCGACGGGGCGTGCCGATTTAGGGTAGAGGTTTTCGGCATTAACGACCGTCTTTGGGATGCCCAGAATTTTATGGGCACGGCTAAGAATCTTCGTACGAAGATTCTGATGCCAAGATCTTAAGAAATTGCGAATTTCGTTGGTTACAGCGTCTGGCGATTTGGCAAAGCCATCGAACATCCCCAGTTCCAAAGGCAAGATGAAAGAACCGCGCCACTGAAAAGGCGCGGTTCTTCACCAAAGCCAAACCGCTCTCAAGCTCGGCGGCGACGTCCACCAACGCGGCCCGCGCGGCCACGGCCCTCATGTCCGGCTTTGGGCGCTTGTTTGTTAAATTCAATCCAAGCGCCGCCCGCATCGTCGTTATTGGTCAGGAAGTTGGCGGCGCGAATTGCCTCCATTTCCTTGCCCGGCCGCGCCTTTGTCGAGCCTAGGCCAAACAGAACGCAGAAGGTTTCGTCATCCATATCTTCAGGCAGCACGATCCCTGCAGCTTCGACCTCAGCCTTCTTCTCCGCCAGTTTGGTGGGGCCAACGGGAAGGGCCACCGGGTTCATGATCGCGGATGTCATTCCAGCGCCCATCGCCATCGGAAGAAAGGCGTTGTTGATGCCGTGACGGTTTGGCAGGCCAAAGCTGATATTCGATGCACCACACGTCGTGTTCACGCCCAGTTCTTCGCGCAGACGACGGACAAGCGTAAAGACCTGCAGGCCAGCGGTGCCCATTGCACCAATCGGCATGACGAGCGGATCAACCACGATGTCATGCGCCGGAATGCCAAAATCTGCGGCCCGTTCGACGATCTTTTTGGCGACAGCAAAGCGCACGTCGGGGTCTTCAGAGATGCCTGTGTCGTCGTTGGAAATCGCCACCACTGGAACATTGTATTTCTTGACCAAGGGCAGCACCAGCTCCAGCCGTTCTTCTTCGCCCGTGACCGAGTTCAGAAGCGGGCGACCTTCGGCGGCGGCAAGACCGTTTTCCAAAGCACCTGGCACGGACGAGTCGATGCACAGGGGACAATCGGTGATCGCCTGCACGCGTTCGACCAGTTCCTTCATCAGCGTCGGTTCGACAAAGTTGTTGTCGGCATAGCGCGGATCTTCTGCCATCTTTTTCGAGAATACTGCGCCCGAGTTGATGTCGAGTATATTGGCACCTGCTGCAACCTGTGCCAGTGCGTCGGCTTCGACACGGCTGAAATCACCGCGCTCCAGTTCCTCATTCAGAATCTTGCGGCCCGTCGGGTTGATCCGTTCGCCAATCACGCAGAAGGGCTGATCGAATCCGATAATAGCGGTTTTGGTCTTGGACTCGACAATCGTGCGGGTCATGCAGCTTCTCCTTGAATGCGGGCCAGAATGCCTGGCAGCGCTGGGTCTGTGAAATCTTCGACGGTCATATCAGCCCCTGCGGCGCGCAGTTTGGCGTCGTCCAATGCAGAGCGGATTCCGATGCTGTATGCGCCAGAGGCCGCAGCCGCGCGCATGCCGGAGGGGCTGTCTTCAAATGCGATGCACGAGGATGGGGTTTCACCCAAAGCGTCCATCGCGTTCAGATACGGCATTGGGTGTGGTTTGCCATGCTCACATTCTTCGCCGATCACAATCACTTCAAATCGGTCACGCAGGCCAATGGCGCGCAGCATAGCTTCGGCATTCAGGCGCATCGCGTTGGTCACAACCGCTATCTGCCAGTCCTGCGCCTGTGCGAGATCCAGAAAAGCCGCAAGACCCGGTGTGGCCGGGTAAGGCGATGGCAGACGGTCGCGAAACTCGGCCTCTTTCCATTCGCTGAGACCTTGCGGATCGGGTTCGTCGGGCAGGTGATCAGCGAAGACATCGACATTCAGTCGGCCGTGCACCTGCTCCATATAGAAGCCTTCTGGCACGGGCAGACCACGGTCCGTCCAAAGTTTTGCAAAGACGGCCTCGTGGATAGGGTCCGAATTCAGCATGGTGCCGTCGAGATCAAAAAGCAGGGCTGGCATTGTTTTACGTTCAGCTTGCAGCGGCGGTTGCGGCAGGGGCTGTTCCGGCACCGCCGTTTTCAATCGCCCAGTTGGCATTGGTTTTGATCCCACCAAGCGGGAAGAAATGCACCTGTTCGATGTTGAAATCGGGGTTCGCGGCTTTGTGCGCTGCCAGTTTGGTCAAAACGTCTGTCGGCTCGTACGGCAAAAGCAGCTTGGACACATCCATCGCGCGCTTCTGCAGAACCTTGAGGGATGGGCCAACACCGCAGGCGATTGCGAACTTGATCAGGGTTTGCAGCTTGGCAGGGCCGGCAATGCCGATATGCACGGGCAGGGTAATGCCAGCTGCCGACAGGTCGTCGACCCATTTGATGATCGGATCGGCGTCGAACGCAAATTGGGTTGCCAGTGCCATCTTGGCATCGGTGCGTTCGGAAAATGCCTGCTTCCAGCGCAGTGCATCTTCAACGTTTTTCATGCCGCCGTTGGGGTCGATGTCTTTGTTGCCTTCAGGGTGTCCGGCGACATGCAGGCGCTTGAAGCCCGCCTTGTCGAACAGACCGGTTTCCATCAGCTGCATCGAGCAGTGGAAGTCGCCATGCGGGTCGGCCACACCACCGGCCAGAAGCAAAGCCTGATCGACGCCCGCCTCACCCTGATAGCGCGCAATCCAGTCAGCGAGGGTTGCTTCGTCCTTGATGATGCGCGCAGGAAAGTGCGGCATCACCGGGTAGCCATCGTCCGTCAGGCGTTTGGCCGTTGCGACCATGTCTTCGATCGGGGTGCCTTCGATATGGGCGATGTAGACGCGGGTGCCAGGGGCCAGCAGTGCGCGGAAATCTTCCACCTTTTCGGCGGTACGCGGCATTACTTCGATGGAGTAGCCCTTGAGAAAGGCTTCCATTTCAGGCGACGCGCCGGTGTCGGATGTTTCACGCTTGCGGAAATTCAACAATGCCATGATGGCCTCCCTCAGGGTCATGGGGGCTTACGCCCAACCTTCGTTATCAATCAGCGCCTTGAGGCGCTCTTTGTCGTATTCCGCATCGATGCGGGCCAATTCGGCCGAACAGACCTTTTCCGGGTCTCCATCCAGCGAATACGGGGCGGCCTTGCGCCATTCTGCAAGATAGCTGTCTGTATCGGATGCGCCAATTTTCATTGCGGCTCGGTCAATGGCTTGTTCAAAGCGCTCTGGCAATTGGGCTTTCGCGCCGCGACGGCCTTTGCCCACGATCACCTGCGCCGGAATATCCCGCCAGTAGACAATTGTGACATCCGGCATGCCGTGATTCCTTTGTGTAACTTGCGTCTTCGTAATTGACGTCGTCCGCGCCATAAGGGCGATTTTCGACTTGTCCGCTTCTATCTGCGACCCGGCATCACAATAGGGCACTGAGTTCGGGAAAGCGATGCAATCCCGTCGCAATAATTCTCAGGCTTTGCATGAGACCGCTTCATAACATAATCGGCACCACCGGACGCATCACGAAACTTGCGATAGTTCGAAAGCGGGCTTAGGGTTGGGTCAACTTACATATTCGGAAGGCGCGAAGTCATGGCGCCAAAGCGTCCCAAAGGTGCGGGCGCATTCCCGAAACCGGTAGAGAGCCCCGCGCCGTCACGGCCCGATCCATCCGAGCTTTATGCCGCGCTGGATCTGGGCACAAACAGTTGTCGTATGTTGATTGCCCAGCCAAAGGGCAACCAATTTCATGTTGTCGACAGCTTTTCAAAATCTGTTCAGCTTGGGGCCGGTCTGGAAAAATCAGGTCGGCTTAGCCGCGCATCGATGAACCGGACGATTTCCGCGCTGCGTGTGTGCCAGCAGAAGATCCGCCGCCACGAGGTGACGCGGATGCGGTTGGTTGCGACAGAGGCATGCCGGAGGGCGCACAATGCGCGCGATTTTATCCGTCAGGTCAAACGCGAAACCGGGCTCACGCTCGAGATCATCCAGCCTGAAGAAGAGGCGCGGCTTGCCGTCATTTCCTGTGCGCCGCTTGTCAGCACCAAAACCGACCAATTGCTTGTTGTCGATATTGGGGGCGGCTCAACCGAGTTGGTCTGGATTGACCTTACAGCAGTGCCAGCGTTCGAACGACCGCGGGCCATCATGCGGCTACACGCCGGGTTTCACACCAAGGACAGCCCGTTTCCAGCCGCGCGCGTGGTGGACTGGATCAGTGTGCCTTTGGGCGTCGCGACCCTGCGCGATCAGTTTTCGGACGTGGAAAGCGACAGCGCACGCTATGCGTTGATGAGCTGGTATTTCGAAGAAAACCTTGCTGAATTTGCTCCCTACAAAGACGAACAAACCCGCGAGGGTTTTCAGATCGTTGGCACCAGCGGCACGGTGACCACAGTGGCGGCGAGCCATTTGGGGCTGAAACGGTATGACCGGACCAAGGTGGACGGGCTGCGCATGACATCGGACCAGATCGAAAAGGTGATCTCGGGCTATCTGCAGCTTGGGCCTGAAGGCCGCCTTGCTGATCCGCGCATTGGGTTGGACCGTCAGGCGCTGATCATGTCAGGGTCCGCTATTCTGCAGGCGTTGCTGCGATGCTGGCCTACGGATCGTCTGTCTGTTGCGGACCGCGGTCTGCGTGAAGGGTTGCTGTATGCACAGATGTCAGCGGATGGCGTACTCGAAGACGGGCCGTTCTAGGGATCAGCCTAGCAGGCTGATCACCCGACGCAGCGCCAGTTCATAGCCTTCGATCCCGAATCCGGCGATCACGCCTTCCGCACGTGCAGATACGTAGGAATGATGGCGGAACGCCTCACGTTTGTGAACATTCGAGATGTGGACTTCGAATACCAGACCGTCAAAGGCACTCAAGGCGTCAAAAATCGCAACCGACGTGTGGGTGAACGCACCCGGATTGATAATGATCGCTGCGGCCTCGTCCCGGGCCTGATGGATCCAGTCGATGATCTGGCCCTCATGGTTAGACTGCATCGACTCCAGCACGATATCCGCTGGTTTGGCCAAGGCGTCACACCGATTGGACACATCATCCAATGTGTCGGCCCCGTAAATTTCGGGCTGCCGCTTGCCCAGCAGGTTCAGGTTGGGACCATTGATGAGGAAGACGGTCTTGGACATTGTTATGCTCCGAAAAAGATGCGCAAGCTGTGGCAGCTTGTCCGGATTGGTGCAACCCGGGCTGCCGACTGACACGTGCCCGGTGTTGCACCTGTGACAAGCTGCGGGGCCGAGTCGTGTCTTGGGCGCTGCGAAATAGCGGCGAAAATGGCTGGGTTTGGACGTGTGGATGTTTTGGGCGGTGTTTCAAGCGGATGCTTGTTCCGCAGGCGTTGGTTGGTTTTGAAATAAGCTAAAATTATTAAGTTATGCAAAATTTCATCAAAAACTCATAATTTAACATTGATTCACTGTCGCCTCTGCTCAACGCTTTAGGCAGTCGCAAAATGCTACAGGGGATTAGGATCATGACACGTTTTACCACCGCAGCGACGCTTGCTGCATCACTGTTACTGACGGGCGCCGCGGTCGCACAGGACAAATACACTGTCGCGCTGGACGGCACGTTCGCACCTCACGCAATGCCCAAACTCGGAGGAGGTATTGAAGGGTTCAATGTCGATCTGGCCAACCTGATCGGCGAACGGCTTGGCGTTGAGATGGACATCGTCGCCACACAGTTTTCGGGCATTCTGCCTGGTCTGCAAGCGGGCACCTATGATTTCGTAGTCGCCCCGACGACGATCACCGAAGAACGTGCAAGCAACCTCCTGTTTTCCGAAGGTTACCTGAACACAGACTTCCTGTTCTTGGTCGGCAATGATGCCCCAGAGATCACGGATATGAAGGAATTCGAAGGTAAGGTGATCGCGGTCAACAAGGGCTCAGTCTATGACAGCTGGGCGCGGGAACTGGCCGAAGAAATCGGCTGGACCGTCGAAAGCTATGGCACGAACACCGATGCCGTTCAGGCCGTTGTATCGGGCCGGGCCTATGCCAATGTCGCGGGCAGCACCGTGTCAGCGTGGGCCGCGCAAAAGAACCCGAACGTCAAGCCAAGCTACCTGTTTTCGACGGGTAAGGTCTGGGGCATGCCGTTCCGAAAGGATGATGCGGAACTGCGCGCGACGATCGAACCGGTGATCGAGTGCATGAAGATCGATGGCACCATCGCAGAATTGCATGAAAAGTGGTTCGGTAGTGTGCCGGCCGATGGATCGGCTGCGGTGACACCTGTGTCCGGTTTCGGTGAGCCCGGCTATGAAGGCTATGTCGATGACGGCCATACACCGTCTTGCTAGGTCGCTCTTGAATTGACCAAGGCGCAAGGGTTTGGTCCCTTGCGCCACATCTATGCCTAACCAATTGACTGGACTTACATGACCAAACCGACCCCATCGCTTGATGTGCGTGCCCTGCGCAAGAATTTTGGCACGTTCGAAGCGTTGAAAGGCATCGATCTTACTGTGTCGCACAGCGAATTGGTGTTTGTTCTCGGTCCGTCCGGTTCGGGCAAATCGACCATGCTTCGATGCTGCAATCGTCTTGAGGAACCTGACTCGGGTGACATCCTGCTTGAAGGCGACGCGGTGACTGGCCGCGGGGTGAACATCAACGCGATCCGGCAGCGGATCGGCATGGTGTTTCAGTCGTTCAATCTGTACCCGCATCTTAGCGCGCTCAACAACGTTACGCTTGCGCTGCGCAAGGTGCAGGGCATGTCTCGCCCCGATGCCGAGGCGCGTGGGATGGAGGCGCTCGCACAGGTTGGGTTGGCAGACAAGGCGACCAATGCCCCAGCAGAACTGTCCGGCGGTCAGCAACAACGCGTGGCAATCGCGCGGGCCTTGGCGCTTGAACCGAAAGTGATGCTGTTCGACGAACCCACCTCAGCGCTTGATCCCGAACTGGTCGGAGACGTGCTAGAAGTGATGCGCGATATGCGCACCGCGGGCATGACAATGCTGGTGGTTAGTCACGAAATGAAGTTCGCCCGCGATGCGGCGGATCGCGTGATTTTTATGGACGACGGCCAGATCGTCGAGCAAGGACCGCCCGAACAAATCTTCGGTGCGCCCCAACACGACCGCACCAAGGCGTTCCTGTCGCGGGTTTCGGATCACTGACATGACCCAGTGGGAGCGCTTCCTCGATACGTTTTTCAATCCCGAAGTGCTGGCGCGCTATACCCCTGACATTCTAGCGGGGGTCTGGGTCACGGTGCAATTGTCGTTGCTTATCGTGGTCGTTGGGATCGGGCTTGGCACTGCTTTGGCCATGCTGCGCGCCTACCGCATTCGACTGCTGTCGGCTCTCATCGTGATCTTCGCGGATGTCTTCCGCGCCATTCCGCCGTTGGTTCTGATCCTGATTGCGTTCTTTGGTTTGCCCAACGCGGGCTTGTTCCTATCCAGTTTCGTCGTTCTTTTTCTGGTGTTGACCCTGACACTCGGGGCTTTCGCAGAAGAGATTGTATGGGCGGGGATCACCTCGGTTGATCGCGGCCAGTGGGAGGCGGCCCGGTCCACCGGGCTCGGCTTTACCGGGACGCTGATCTGGGTGGTGATGCCGCAAGCACTCCGTGTTGCCATCCCGCCGATGACAAATCGCGCGATTGCCATCACCAAGATGACCGCGCTTGGTACTGTGATAGGGGTTCCTGACATCCTAAATCAGGCAACCACGGCCCAAAGCTTTTCCGGTAATGCGTCACCATTGATGCTTGCAGCCATCGCGTATGTCCTGCTGTTCCTGCCTCTCGTCATTCTGGCCCGTTGGCTGGAAAGCCGCTTTGCATGGCGGAAGGCGTAGGGCATGGACCAGATGATCGAACAATTCTTCAACGTCGAGATCATGATGGCCGCGTGGCCGATGATCCTGCAGGGCTTGGGGATGACGCTGCTTATCTGTCTTGCAGTGATTCCGATGGGATTGGTTGGCGGATTGCTGGCCGCGCTGGGATCAGCCTCGAAAACACGCTGGATCAGGTGGCCGGTGATCGCGTTGGTGGATTTCTTTCGCGCCATCCCGCCGCTGGTGTTATTGATCTTTGTCTATGCCGGATTGCCTTTTGCCGGGCTTCAATTGTCGCCATTCATGGCAGTTGTGATCGCCTTTTTTCTCAATAACTCAGCCTATTATGGTGAAATCTTCAGAGCTGGCATTCAGTCCGTCGGCTACGGTCAAAGTGAGGCGGCACGGTCCACTGGCCTGACAGCTCCGCAGACACTGACCTATGTCGTTTTACCTCAAGCGGTGCGCAACGTGTTGCCCGATCTCTTGTCCAACACAATTGAGGTCATCAAGCTCACATCGCTCGCGTCGGTCGTGTCGCTGGGCGAAATGCTCCATGCCGCCGATATGGCGCGGTCAATCACCTATAACGCCTCGCCCATCGTGCTG
Source organism: Marivita sp. (assembly GCF_965656765.1). Lineage (GTDB taxonomy): Bacteria > Pseudomonadota > Alphaproteobacteria > Rhodobacterales > Rhodobacteraceae > Marivita. The sequence goes on from NZ_CBFHLV010000017.1 coordinate 17,346, forward strand.
GCAGCTCTTGTCTATCTGGTGCTGCTTTGGCCGCTGGTGCGCGTCGTCAGCCGCTTTGGCAGAAGTTTGAACGCATGATCAACCAAGGAGAGTCACTATGCGGGAAATCGTGATCGGAGGCGCGCAGCTGGGTGCAATCCAAAAGGCCGATACGCGCAAAGCGGTTGTGGATCGCATGCTCGCGCTGTTGCATCAGGCCAAAGGCGCAGGGTGCGATCTGGTGGTTTTTCCTGAACTGGCGCTGACCACATTCTTTCCACGCTGGTATATGGAAGACCAAGCCGAGGTCGATACATGGTTCGAAAGCGAAATGCCGAATGACGCCACCCGCCGGCTGTTCGATGCGGCTAAGGCGGCAAACATGGCGATCAGTTTTGGTTATGCTGAAAAGACGCCGGACGGCCATCACTTCAACACGTCTATCCTGACAGACCGCGACGCGAATATCATCGGCAAATACCGCAAGGTGCATTTGCCGGGGCATTCGGAATTCGACACTGAACGCGCCTTTCAGCACTTGGAAAAGCGCTATTTCGAACCTGGCGATTTGGGCTTTCCCGTCTGGCGCAACATGGATGCGATGATGGGGATGTGCATCTGCAACGATCGCCGCTGGCCCGAAGTGTACCGCGAGATGGGTTTGCAGGGCGTTGAGTTGGTCATGCTTGGTTACAATACGCCGTCGGTGAACAGCCAGATGTCGGACGAAGGTTTGGATAAGCGGCTTTATCATTCTGACCTGTCGATGACCGCCGGGGCCTATCAAAATGCCACTTGGGTTGTGGGTGTTGCCAAGGCCGGCGACGAAGATGGCCATCCGCTTATGGGCGGGTCGATCATCGTTGATCCAAACGGCTATGTCATGGCGCGCGCCGAGAGTGAAAACGATGAACTGATCGTGCATGCCTGCGATATGGACGCGTGCAATTTCGGCAAAAGCACAATCTTTGACTTTGGCCGTCATCGCCGGATCGAGCATTATCAGCGGATTGGCACGCAAACTGGCGTTGTGTTGCCCGACGCATGACCGACCTTTTGGATCTGGACAGCATCAGCGCGCAGGATCGCTACAAGCTGCTGTCGGCGCTTGTCATTCCGCGGCCTGTGGCATGGGTGACGACAATGGATGCCCAAGGTATTGTCAATGCAGCACCCTATTCGTTTTTCAACGTGTTCGGCCAAGACCCGGCGCTGATCATTCTGGGTTTGCAGCACAAACCCGATGGCAGCCCCAAGGACACCACGCGTAACATCGACGCGACGGGGGAATTTGTGGTCAATCTGGCAACGCCCGCTCTGGTCGCGGATATGGTGGGCACGGCAGCGTCCTATGATCCGGGGGAAAGCGAACCCTCTGCGCTTGGTCTGAAACTGGCCCCGTCGGGTCGTGTCAAACCTCCGCGGCTCGCGGATGCGCCGGTTGCGATTGAATGCGAACGTATGATGGCGCTGTCGCTTAGCGCAGAGCGGTCGATCCTCTTGGGTCGTGCTGTTGGCCTGGCAACTCGTGACGGATTGGTGGACGCAAACACTATGTATGTCGATTGGGCAGATGATTATCCGGTCGCGCGGCTTTTCGCGGACCGATATGCTCGGTTGGAAGATATCGAACGGCACAGCATACCAGAGCCGTATCGATCCAACACCACAAGGGAGGACGACACATGACACAACGGATCGACAGGCAGTCTGAAGGCGTGTTCATCATCGCCGCGACACCGTTTTCAAGCGACGGTGCGCTGGATTTGGACAGCACCGACCGGATGGTTGATTTCTACCTCGACTGTGGTGTGTCGGGTATGACCATCCTTGGCATCATGGGCGAAGCGCCCAAGCTGTCTGGCGAGGAATCGGCAACCTTTGCCAAGCATATTCTGGAACGTGTCGCGGGCCGGGTGCCTGTTGTGGTCGGCGTGTCCGGTGCGGGGCTCGATAATATGGCGCGGCTGTCGCACAGCGTGATGGATGCAGGCGCCGCAGGTGTTATGGTCGCTCCGATGCCGGGGCTTGCGACCGAGGTCAAACTCAAGGGTTATTTCGCGCAGGTCTGCGCGGCGCTTGGGTCGGATGTGCCGGTTTGCCTGCAGGATTACCCACAAACCACAGGCGTGCAGTTCAGTGTCGAGACGATCCTCGATCTGACCCGGGATCATGATCAGATTGTCATGCTTAAACACGAAGATTGGCCGGGGCTTAACAAGCTGTCGCGGGTGCGGGCGGAAACAGGAACCACCGATACGCCGCGTTTGTCGATCCTGACGGGCAACGCGGCCTTGTTCCTGCCGCAGGAACTGCAGCGTGGTGCGGATGGCGCGATGACAGGCTTTGCCTATCCCGAGATGCTGGTTCAGGTGGTGGCGCGGCACAAAGCTGGAGATGTGGAGGGCGCGGAAGACCTGTTCGATGCTTATCTGCCCATGGTGCGCTATGAACAGCAGCTGGGGATTGGCCTCGCAATTCGTAAGGAAATTTTACACCGGCGCGGCGTGCTGGCCGCGCCAAAGGTGCGCGCGCCTGGACCGTCGATGACACAGGCAGATCATGACGAACTGACACGGCTGATGAACAGGCTGGACCGGAAACTGGCGGCGCTGGGATAAGCCCGTTGGCGCAGACAACAGGAGAACACCATGCACCATGATCTGGTGATCAAGGGCGGCACATTGGCCACCGCATCTGAAACCTTTCGCGCCGATATTGGTATCCGCGACGGCAAGATCGTCACATTGGGCTATGACCTGACGGGCGATGACATGATCGATGCCACCGACAAGCTGGTTTTGCCGGGCGGGATCGAAGCGCACTGCCATATCGCGCAGGAAAGCGGCATGGGGCTGATGACCTCGGATGACTACGAAACCGGCTCGATCTCGGCTGCGTTTGGGGGCAATTCATGTTTTGTTCCCTTTGCCGCACAGAAAACCGGGCAAAGCGTGGCAGACACGCTGGCCACGTATGATGGCCGCGCCGCGCCAAAATCGGTCATCGACTATTCCTATCACCTGATCCTGACGGACCCGAACCCGGATGTGCTGGCTGAATTGCCTGAAGTGTTTGACCGGGGCATCACGTCGTTCAAGGTGTTTATGACCTATGCCACCCGTGTCAGCGATGCGCAGTTTCTGGACATCCTGACCGTTGCGCGCCGTCACGGTGGGTTGACCATGGTGCACGCTGAAAACCACGACATGTTGACGTGGATGGCAACGGCCTTGGCCGAAAAGGGCTATACTGATCCAAAGTTTCACGCGCCCGCGCGCCCGGCTTTGGCCGAGGAAGAGGCGATCAACCGGGCGATCAGCTTGTCCAAGTTGACCAATGCGCCACTGATGATCGTGCATGTGTCCACGCCCAAAGGCGCGTCACTGGTCGCCGAAGCGCGCGCTGACGGTGCTTACGTGTTCGGCGAAACCTGCCCGCAATACCTGTTCCTGACTCGTGATGATATCGACCGTCCGGGTAAGGAAGGCGCGAAATACATCTGCTCGCCGCCTTTGCGCGACAGTCATACGCAAGATGTGCTTTGGCGGCATATCGCGGGTGGCACGTTCAGTGTCGTGTCTTCGGATCACGCGCCATACCGCTTTGATGACAGCGGCAAGTTCGCCAACGGGCGCGATGTTGATTTCCGCAAGATTGCCAACGGCATGCCAGGGATTGAGATGCGCTTGCCGCTGCTGTTTTCCGAAGGGGTTGTGAAGGGCAGAATCAATCTTAATCAATTCGTTGCTTTGTCCTCGACCAATGCCGCGCGTCTTTATGGGATGCACCCGACAAAGGGCACTTTGGCCATTGGCGCGGATGCCGACATCGCTATCTGGGATCCGACCGAAACTCGTATCGCGGGCGCAATGCATGATGCGATGGACTACAACCCGTTTGAAGGGATGGAGGTTACTGGCTGGCCAGTCACCGTCCTCACGCGCGGACAGCGCGTGGTAGATCAAGGGAAACTGGTCGCAAAACCGGGCGATGGGGCGTTTGTCAAACGCGGTCGCAGTGATCTGTCTGGGCTGACCGGGACGCGGTTGCCTGAGACTGACCCAACCACCAATTTCGGTGCGGAGATCCTGACATGAGCGCGCCCATCGTGGTCATCAACCCGAACTCCAATCAGGCGGTGACGGATGGGCTCAAGGATGCGCTTGCGGCGTTTGATCTTCCGGGTGGACCGGACATTGAATGTTTGACGTTGGCCGAAGGGCCTTTTGGCGTCGAAAGCCAGCTCGACTCTGACAGTGTTGTCTTGCCACTGGCGAAACTGGTGCAATCACGTCCCGACGCCGGGGCCTTTGTGATCGCGTGCTACTCTGATCCGGGGCTTGATGCCTGTCGCTCTGTCGTGCCGCAGCCCGTGTTTGGCATTCAGGAAAGCGGCGTTCTTACCGCGATGGCGCGGGCCGACCGGTTCGGTGTGATCGCGATTGCCGAAGCGTCGGTTCAGCGTCACCGCCGCACGATGGCGCGGATGCAAGTGCTCGACCGGTTGGCGTGTGAAATTCCGCTGAACATGAGTGTCGATGAAAGCGCGCGCGGCGAACGGACTTTCGAACGGCTGGTCGAGGTTGGAACTACGCTGAAAGAGCAGGGGGCAGGGGCCATCATTCTTGGGTGTGCGGGCATGGCGCGGCACCGACCTGGGCTTGAGGCCAAGCTCGGGATTCCGGTGATCGACCCTACACAGGCAGCTGTGGCCATGGCGCTTGGCGCGCTGTTTGCAGGCTGAGGGATGCGCGTCACCCGCAAGAACGATCTGTCGTTGCGATTGCTTGAAGTGTTCGGGTCGGTGATGTTGCACCGCACAACCGTGGATGCCGCCGAAGACCTTGGTGTCAGCCAACCGGCTGTGTCTCTGTCCATCAAACAACTTGAAAAGCAACTGGGGTTCAGCCTTTTCGAGCGACGCAGCCAGCGGCTTCAACCCACCGAAGAGGCCCGCAGCCTGTTTGCGCGGGTCGAGCCTGTGTTGCTGCAACTGCGGTCGGTGGAAACCCATGTGCAGGATCTGCGCAATGGAACTGCGGGCAATCTGCGGATCATGGCCACACCGCCCTTGGGGCATTCGGTGATCCCCAAGGTTCTGCGCAGCTATTTGGCAGACCGACCCGGTGTGACGGTAGAATACGACGTCCGCCGGATGGAGCATGTGATCGAAGAGGTCGAGGTTGGCTCTGCCGACTTGGGGCTTGTGTTAGGTATGGAAAGCCATCAGGCCGTCGATGTGCGGGTACTGCAATCCGAACAGATGGTCGCGATGGTGCCGTCCGACCATCCGTTGGCACAGGCCGAGGTGATTACACCCAAAGACTGCGCCACACATGGGCATATCGGACTTGATCAGGTGTCCCGCCTTGGCGTGCTTCTTCGCTATGCGTTTCAGGCCCATGGAGTGCCCTATCTACCGCGCGTTATTGTCCGATATTGCCACACATCCGCTGTTTTGGGCAGTGTCGGGATGGGCGTTGCCATAGTGGACCGCTTTACCGCGCTGTCGATGGCTGATCATAGCTTGGTTGTGCGTCCGTTTGTGCCGGAGATCCGCGTAGGGGCCTGTCTTTTGACGCGACCGGATACACCTTTGTCCCGGCTCGCGTCCGGCTTGGTTGACGCTTTGGAAGCCGCGCTCGTGCACTACAGCGCCGAAGGCTGGGGGGACCGGGGGCAGAGGTTCTCGACCTGAAAAGGTTGGGTGCCTCTCAGATATCCCTGACCAGCCTCAGCGCGTCGTAGATCGCCGCATGTGTGTTGCGCGCGCTCACCGCATCGCCGATGCGGAACAATTGAAACGTGCCAGCTTGATCCAGCTTCAAGCTTTGCGCACGTCCTTCGATCAACGCGTCGTAATCCACTGCGCCGCTATTGGACGACAGCGGTTTCAGGTCGAAATACAGATCATCGAGCGGCATGGTCCCGTAGTTTACAACCACCTGATCGTAGGTCTTTTCATATGTGTGGTCGCTGTAATCGGTACCGATCACCGCCTTGAGCATGTTGCCCTCACGCTGCACGTCCCGAAGGCGTCTGGTGACAGTGAACGTCACGTCCTTGTCCTGAAGTGCGCGCATATAAGGCACGAGATTCATTGCCATGATATCTGGTGCAAAGGTGCGATCCGGGGTCATTACCTCAACGGTGCTGCCCGAATTGGCGGCAACCTCGGCAGCCATCAGTCCGGGATGATCGCCGCTTTCGTCATAGATCAAAATATTTTGAGCTGGTTTGACGTCGCCCGCAATGATGTCCCACGTGGTCACGACAAGTTCTTGGTCGCGGCCTTGTTCGAAAAGCTCGGTGTTGGGCAGCCCGCCGGTGGCGACGATCACCACGTCCGGGTTCAGCGCGATCACATCGGTCACATCGGCCCAGGTGTTGAAACGGAATTCCACGTCCCGCGCCGCACATTGCGCCATACGCCAGTCGATGATGCTGATCATCTCGCGACGGCGTGGGTTTTGGGCTGTCAGGCGGACCTGACCACCGGGATCGGGTTGCGCCTCAAACACGGTCACTGCGTGGCCGCGCTCTGCTGCGACGCGCGCGGCCTCCAACCCGGCTGGTCCCGCACCCACGATCACTACCTTTTTGCGTGTTGCAGCAGGCGTTATGTCGTGCGGCATAGTCAGTTCGCGGCCCGTGGCCGGATTGTGGATGCACAGCGCTTCACCCGCCGCATAGATGCGGTCAAGACAGTAGGTGGCGCCGACACAGGGGCGAATGTCATCCTCGCGACCTTCGATGATCTTTTTTACGATATGTGGATCGGCCATGTGCGCTCTGGTCATGCCGACCATGTCAAGCAACCCGGCCTGCACCGCATGACGGGCGGTTGCCACATCAGGGATTTTGGAGGCATGGAAAGTCGGCATGCCGGTCGCCGCTTTGACCGCCCCCGCGAAATCCAGGTGCGGCGCGTTTTTCATGCCTTGCACGGGGATCACGTCGGTCATCGCCGGATCGGTATGAATGCGCCCCCGGATCACGTTCAGAAAATCAACCATGCCGGTGGCCGCCAGCCGTTTCGAGATCTCGATCCCGTCATCTGGAGTGATCCCGCCCGCCTCGGCCTCGTCGGCGGTGTAGCGGAGGCCAATCAGAAACTCGCCGCCGACTCGTTTACGGATGCCTGTGAGCACGTCCATGAGCAGCTTCATTCGGCTGTCGAGCGTCTGGCCCCCGTAAGGCCCGTCCAGATCATTGGTCAGCGGTGACCAGAACTGGTCGAGTAGGTGACCGTATACCTGCAATTCGATCCCATCCATGCCGCCAGCTTTCATCCGTTCCGTGGCGTCGGCGAAGTCAGAGATGATGCGTTCGATGTCCCAGTCTTCGGCCAGTTTGGGAAACGCCCGGTGCGCTGGTTCGCGGTGTCTTGACGATGACACCGACGGCAGCCAATCGCCCTTGTTCCACGCGGTGCGACGGCCGAGATGGGTAAGCTGAATCATCACCGCGCACCCGTGATCGTGACAGGCGTCAGTCAGTTGTCGGATCCACGGCACCACCTCGTCTTTGTAGGCAAGGATGTTGTTGAACACTGGCGGGCTGTCTTTGGACACAGCCGCCGACCCGGCGGTCATCGCCAATGCAACCCCCGCTTTGGCGCGTTCGGCATGATACGCGGCGTAGCGTTCTTTGGGCATGCCATCCTCGGGGTAGGCGGGTTCGTGGCTGGTGGTCATGATGCGGTTGCGCAGGGTCAGATGTTTAAGCTGATATGGCTGCAACAGAGGATTATTCGACATGGGAGGCTCCGCAAGGTGATGACCAAGCGGTGACCTAAATGTGCATCCATGTCAAAGGGATACGCCGTCAATAGATGCGCATAGTTTTGCGATCCCGGCATCGGATATCCGGCCAAACGCACGTTTTGAACCGCCTGTCGACGACGCAATCCCTGGCGGTCGACGTGCTGTTTGAACGGGGACGTGCTCCCAACAAGGAATATACCAAATCTTCCACAATCCGCGGACGCAGACCAATCTAAGCGATTGTTTTCTAGGAAGTTTTGGCTCCGGCGGTAGGGATCGAACCTACGACCAATTGATTAACAGTCAACTGCTCTACCGCTGAGCTACGCCGGACCACGACGTGGGGTGTAGCAACAGTGGTGGGGCGCGTCCAGAGGGTTTTGTGAAAAAAATGCGTTCGGTGTCAGATCAGTTTGAATTGGGCGTCTGCGTGCAGATTTCCAATTGGCTTGACTTGATTTTTCATATGTAAATCAAAAAGATGCGCCAAAACGTTACGTGTGGCAGCTGGCAAAAGAGCTGCCGGAGTTTCGGTGTAGATACGAGCAGCGAGGGTGGCGCTGGTCGCGGGGCCATCGTTGAGTGCTTCAAGCACTGCAGATTCCCGTGACATACGGTGCGCGATCAACCAGTCGAGCCGTTCGGACGGGGCGGAAATAGGGGCGCCGTGGCCGGCATGGAAAACTGACCAGTCCTTGGCCCGCAGACGCCGACATGAGGCCATGAAGTCGGTTAGGTCACCATCCGGGGGCGATACCAATGAACTGGCCCATCCCATCACAAGATCGCCGCAGAACAGTGTTTTATTCCACGCAAAGCTTAGGTGATTGCCGAAATGCCCCGGTGTGTGGATGGCGCGCAGGGACCAATCCGTGCTGGAAACCTCATCACCATCGGCAAGACAGATGTCGGGAACAAAGCTCTCATCAACTCCTTCGCCGCCACCAATCAAACCGGATTTGGCAAGTTGTTGCATCACCACGCTACGTCCGCCGGATGCATCAGAGAACGCATACACGGGCGCATCGACTTTTTGGGACAATGCCTTGGCCAAAGGGGAATGATCGATATGGGCGTGCGTGACCAATATCGCGGATACATTATTATTACCAATAGCTTGCAGAATGGCGTGAAGGTGTGATTCATTCTGTGGGCCTGGGTCGATGATCGCCAAATCGCTGTCGCCCAGCACATAGGTGTTGGTTCCCCGAAACGTCATTGGAGACGGGTTCGGCGCCAGAACCCGGCGTAAACCGGGGGCCATGGTCTCGGCAACACCGGGCGCCGGGCGGAAATCGGGTTGGGGATCTTGCATCATACCGGCAACAGCAACAGCGCTTGCGGGGAAATGCAATCCCTGTCGCGCAGGGACATTCCGTTTTCCCAGAGTGTGGAGTAGCGTGGCTGCATGACATTTGACTGGCTCAAACGCTATATGCCACGCGGGCTTTACGGGCGTGCTGCCTTGATCCTCGTTTTGCCGGTGGTCACATTGCAACTCGTTGTGTCTGTGGTGTTCATCCAGCGCCATTTTGAAGGCGTGACTGAACAAATGAGCCGTGAGATTTCGCGGCAGATCAACACTGCGCTTGATCCGCGATGGGTGGATGACCCGGCTGTTGCGCAATCGCTGAGCCTTGATTTCCTGCCGACTTCGTTAGGGGACATGCCAACCGAAGATTTGCGCCGCTGGTACGATTTTTCGGGCATCGTTTTGATCCGTACGCTGCGATCCCATATTGCAGGGTTCGAACGTGCCCATCTGGTGGACGATTGGACAGTCTATGTCTGGGTTGCACGTGACGGTGAGCCTCTCAAAAAGATCGAATTCGCTCGCGAACGGGCATCGGCGGCGAACCCGCACCAGTTGCTGGTCAATATGGTGGTGTTCGGCGCGTTGATGACGCTGATCGCCTATCTTTACTTACGCAATCAATTGCGACCCATCACCCGGCTTGCTGGCGCGGCCGAGGCGTTTGGTCGGGGCCGCAACGTGCCCTATTCGCCCTCAGGTGCGGTCGAGGTGCGGTCTGCTGGGCATGCGTTTCTCGACATGCGCGCCCGGATCGAGCGACAGATCGAGCAACGCACGATGATGCTATCGGGGATCAGCCATGATCTGCGCACCCCACTGACACGTTTGCGTCTGGCAGTTTCGATGCTGTCGGATGAAGATCGTGAACCGCTCGAGCGCGATATTGACGATATGCAAAAGTTGATCGACGCGTTTCTCGATTTCGCGCGGGGCAATGCTGACAGTGCGCAGCCTGTCGTCACGGCTTTCCCCGATTTTGTTCAAGGGGTGGTTGACGACTGCGCACGCGCAGGCACGCCAGTTGAACTGGTCGAAACGGTCGGTGAGGGTGATGTGATGCTACGGACGATGGCAATGCGGCGCGCGATCGAGAACCTGATTGGTAACGCGGAACGCTATGGCTCTTGCTGTGAAGTATCGGTTGCTTTGACGGAAAAATCCCTACGCATTCGGATCGAAGACGATGGCCCGGGCATTGCCGCTGATCAACGGGACGCAGCTGTGCGCCCATTTGTACGGCTTGATCCTGCGCGCAACCAAGACAAGGGATCAGGCGTAGGCCTTGGCCTCGCCATCGCAGCAGACATTGCTCGTGCGCATGGCGGCGTGCTGCGCCTTGGTGAAAGTGACAAGATGGGCGGGCTCCGTGCGGATATTGTGATCGCTCGGTGATCGGCATTCTGCAGGCGCATCTACGACTTTTGTCGTGCCAATATGATGGGCGAGCTTAACAAAATAAGTTGAAATGTTCATGGTTGTTCTGGAATACAATGGAATACCGAGCGGGCCATCCGCTGGTAAGGACACAAAAAGACGACTTGTACAGGACGATCCGGGATGCCGGCATATAAATATGTTCATGACGTAATGCTTCGCGATTGCGAAACCTCGGGCATCGTTTTCTTGCCCCGGTACTTTGACATGGTACACACCGTTATCGAAAACTGGCTGGACGAGGCGCTGGATTGGCCGATGAGCCAAATTCAGGGAAGCGATGGGCTGTCCTTGCCCTTTGTGAATATCACGGCTGAATTCCCCGCACCAAGCCGTTTGGGTGACCGTCTGAAATGGCGGCTGTCTGTGCGTGAACTGCGACGTAGCAGCATGTGGCTTGAACTCAGCGCAACAACCGGCGCTGAGACGCGCGTGTCCGTCACGGGTACGTTGGTTCTGTCCGAAGCAGTGGCTCTGCGCACCCGCCGCTGGCCTGACACGATTGCGGAACGCGTAAAAGACTATCTGGTGTCACCAGAGGCCGAGACCGGAAGGCAAGTGGCCGAGTAAGCCTAGATCGCAAGTTCGCGCGCGGCGGCATAAAGGAATTCGATCATTTTGGTCCGGTCCAGAGGTTTGAGCAGCAATTCAACCTCTAGCCTTTTGGTTTCCTGCCGCAGATAGGCCGACCGCTCAGCTGATACGATGGCGCAGGGCAGGCGGCCCAGACGGCGGGTCAGCTCCTCGTACAGTTCGGTTCCCGTTGCGCCGTCGCCAAGTTGGTAGTCCAGCAATAATGCATCTGGAGTAATTTGCAGGTCTTCCATCAGATCAAGTGCGCTTTCGGCGTCTTCGCTTTCAATGACGCTGACGCCCCAGCTTTCGATTAAAATTGACATTGCGCGCCGGAGTTGTGGGTCGTTTTCGACCAAGAGAACGATCAAACCAGATTTGAGCAAGCTCATCGACGACGCATTGCGCGACTTTGCCGGAGCGTTTGGCTGAGCATGTCGTGCCAGCGGGACGTTCAACATAAAGCACGACCCGCGCCCGACTTCCGACCAAAGCCCAAGCGGATGGCCCAGTCGCGCACAGGCGCGTTCCACGATGGCCAAGCCCAAACCCAGCCCGTCATTGTTGCTGGCCTTCGTGTCCAAACGGCGGAACTCTTCAAAGATCGAATTTTGATCCTCTTCGGCAATGCCAGGCCCGGTGTCCCAAACCTCGATCCGCGCGGAATCGCCGTTGCGGCGGGCCCCGACCACAATACGGCCTGTGTCTGTATAGCGGATCGCGTTGGTCAGCAGGTTTTGGACGATCCGGCGCAAATACGAGGGATCGGATTCGACCACATGCGAGCTGTCCACAATACGTAAAGTCAGGCCCTTTTGCGCAGCCATCATTTCCATCTCATCGCGCAGCGGGTCAAAGATTTCGCGTAGAGCGACCGGGCGAATGTCGAAACTCAATCCGTCCGTTTCCAGCTTTGAAATGTTCAGCAGGGCGTCGATGATCTGTTCAGCGGCACCCAAGGCGGTTTCAGCTTTTTCAAGCACAGCCTGTTCGTTGGGTGTTTCAATCTTGTCCGACAGCGACGCCATAAACAGTTTCGCAGCGGACAACGGCTGCAACAGGTCGTGGCTGGCTGCTGCCACAAACCGCGATTTTGATGCGTTGGCCCGTTCCGCAGCGCTGAGTGCGTCTTCAAGCTCAAGCGTGCGTTCCATCACGCGCTGTTCAAGGATTTCGTTCAGTTCGTATAGTTTTTGCGCAGCTTCACGTTCTGCTGTCACATCGGTGCACGAAATCACGAAGCCCCGGTCTGGCATAGCGCGGCCAAAGATGTGCAACACAATACTGTCGCCGCGCTGCACTTCAAAAGACACGGGCTGTCGCAAGCCATCTGCCAAGGCCCAGCGTCGGAAAGACGCGCGGTCGATCCCGCGGGTGAACTGGAATTCGTCGTCCAGATCATCCAGCAATCCAATAAACGATGCCCCGATCCGCAGTCTCCGTGCTGGGATCGCCAGCAGACTGCCCAGCTTTTGGTTCCATCCGGCCAGGCGCGCGTTTTCGTCGAAGATACACACGCCTTGGTTCAGGTGATCCAGGGTCGCGCGGATCATCCGCGTTTGTTTGTCCCGCAGCTTGGCCTGTTCCTGCCGCTCGAGGCGCATGATGTCAGTGATATCGGTCTGAAGCACCACCGTGCCACCATTTGCCGTGCGGTGCTCTGACACTTGTAACCAGCGGTCCTGCGTCAGTTGCACATTGAACATCACACGCCGGTCTTTGTGGCGCTGACGGCGCAGTTTTGACCACGTATTGCGGTCTTGGTGCTCGGGCAGGTGTAAATAGGCAGATCGGCTAACACGGTCCACATAGCTGTCAAAGGCCAAACCGGGCTTAAGGTCTCCTGCTGTATCGCGGAAATCCCGGCAAAAGCGCGAATTACACATGACCAGATCATCATCCGGGTCAAAAAGGGCGAACCCTTCCGAGATCGTCTCGATCGCATCGGCAAGGTTGCGGCGTGCAGCTTCGGTTTCTGCGTTCGCGCGGCCAAGCTGCGCGTTCGCGTCATGCAGCAGGTCAAGCGTGCGTTCAAGTTCAAGCGTGCGTTCGCGGACGCGTTTCTCAAGCAGTGCCGCACGTTCGAACTGGGCGTAGGCCGCGCCTGACTGCGATGTCCCGTATTCCACCCGCCGCATCAAACTGTCCGCAATCTTGAGCAGCTTTTCGTTCTGGCGTTCTAGACTGTCGCCGGGGTCAATCAGGGACACGGGTCGCCTCGTCGGTCAAAGGGGGATAAATCGCCACGCCGGTCAGCGTCTGGTTCACATGCAGCGCGCCGATCTGTTCGCCATAGGTTGAAAACCCAACCACGTTGTGTGCGCTTAGCACGTCTGAAACCGCACGCGTTTTTTGCATGCGGCCCGCTTCGATCCGGCGCAAGATGCAGTCGCAGCCCAAAATGAACTCGGGCTTACCATGTTTCGCCAAATCGGTCAGCCCACGATCCAGATGGGCGACAATGTCGTCATGTGTGGCCAGCGTCAGGACCATGCCTTCGTTGATGGCCGAAAAGAACACCAGATCGTGGTTCTCTTTGACCTGTTGGATCGCCCGCACGTGGTGCGCATCGCCTAGCCTGACAACAACAGGATGCTCGGCGAAGGTAAACTGATCCAACTGCTGTGGATCGAGTCCTAGAAGCCGCGCATATTCAAGCGCTGCAGGTTCAGCGTTGATTTCATGCACAACCCGTATGTCCGGGGAGGCCGATGTCACCACCATGCGTTTGTCGGTTGGAACAAGATGATCAAGGCTGAACACACGCACCGGCCTGTCACATCGCGCCACCACGACGATTGCAGCGTTCTTCATGACGACACCATTGCGTGCGAGCCATGTCTGTCCAAACCGTGTGCCATCCCCAGACGATCCACCAAACAGGGGAGTCGGCCCAAGACCGGCTGATAGGAACGCGGTCAATTGTTCCTCGCGCAAGCTCAAGCCATCGACCATGAGAAACGCAAATTCCGATGTCCAGCCAGGTGTTGCTTGGGTCAGCGTCAAACGCGCGTCGATCAACGTATCAGCAACAGACTGTTCGTCGATTTTATCAAGATCAACAATAGCGTAGGATGCAGTTTTAAAGTGATCTTTGCGAAAGGCCACAGCAATGATCTGATCGTCCTCATAGCCACCACGGCCAATTTCTCCGGCAGTTGTGCATGCCACTACATCCGCATCACCAAACCGGTGTGCAGTTGCAGCGACCAATGCATCAAAGTCTGCCTCTGGAGACACAAACAGACAAACAAGCTCGAATGGTCCCAATCCAAGTTGTTCGGCTATTTGGTCTGCAGAGTCGGGATCATCACAGCGCACTTGCGCCACTGCGATAACCTCTTCGGCGGTCTCAGAACGTATGGTCTCAGGAAAAACCCTGCTTCCTTCCACTCTTTGGTTCCCAAGTGTTGGCTATCAGGGATGATAGGAGGATCAGACGTCGCTTGGCAAGACTCGGTTAAAGCGTGCTTCTTGTGCGATCAAAACGGCTTGGGTCCGACTGTGAACACCCAGCTTGCGCATGATCGCCGTGACATGAGCTTTGACCGTGGTTTCGGCAATCGACAGATCAAACGCGATTTGCTTATTCAGCTTGCCTTCGCAGATCAGGTTCAGGATGCGCGCCTGTTGGTTTGTGAGCGAAGCAAGTCGCGACAACGCTTCTTCCGGGGCATCACGATTGTTGTCCTGTCCCTGCGGGTCGATGTAGCCATCAGGTACAAAAGACTGTCCTTGACGCACCGCATCAAACGCTTTGCGGAACACTGCGCGCTGCGAATGCTTGGGCACAAAGCCGTTGGCCCCAGCCTTGAGAGCATGGCTGATCATCCGATTGTCTGCCATCGAGGACACGATCAGGATGGTCGATTTCGGTGTCGCTGTGCGCAGCCGCACAAGACCGTCCAGACCGTTCACATCTGGCAGGTTGAGATCAAGCAGGATCAGGTCAAATTCATCTTCGGCATTTACCTTTTCCAGAGAGGCATCGAGTGTGCCCGCTGTCTGGATCTCCGCGAAATCCGCAATTGATCGAAGTGTCAGCATGAGCGCGTCACAGAACAACGGGTGGTCATCCACCACCAATGCGGTCAGCGCGGCTGTCGGTATGTCTCGCATTGCTCTGCTTTCTTCTGTCGTTCGTTCGGCAGACGCGGCGCACACCTGCCATGTCCCTCCAGATTAGGTGTTTTGCTCTGCGCCGTCACTTGCCGAAAGGTCTCATACCGGCGTGCCTGGCTTCAGCGCTCTGGTAAGAGCCCTTTTGGGTTCAACCTGAGCACCAGAAGCAGGATAATCCCCATGGTCAGCAAACGCATATGTTGCACGCTGTCCATAAGATGCGCCTTAAGCCATGAACCATCCGCCATACCTGCAGTGATCAATGACATAATCAATTGTCCCATCGGTTCGACCTGCACCCAAAGGAACCAGATCAGAAAACCGCCCAGAACTGCGCCAAGGTTGTTACCAGACCCGCCAACAATCACCATCACCCAAATGAGGAACGTATACCGCAAGGGCTGATAGCTGCCCGGTGTCAGCTGCCCATCCAGCGTCGTCATCATGGCCCCCGCAACCCCGCAGATGGCCGAGCCAAGAATGAACACTTGCAAGTGCCGCGCAGTGACATCTTTGCCCATAGCCCGCGCCGCGGTCTCATTGTCACGGATCGCGCGCATCATACGGCCCCACGGGCTGTTCAGCGCCAATTGCGACAGGACCAGCAGCACGATCAGAACAGCGGCAAACAATAGCCCGTATTCCAGTTTAACGTACAACGTGGACGCAGTCGTTCCGTCCAGCCCGAACTCAGCTGCGCGCTCAACAAAGGCTGGGTCATTTTGCAGATCGACCTCATACGGCACAGGGCGGGGCAGGCCGATCACGTTCTTAACCCCGCGGGCCAGCCAATCTTCGTTCTTTAAGATCGCAATTACGATTTCGGCGATGCCAAGCGTTGCGATGGCGAGATAGTCCGACCGCAAACCCAGCGCCGTTTTGCCGATTACATAGGCTGCACCAGCGGCCAGCACGCCACCAATAGGCCAGGCCAGCAACACCGGCAGGCCCAGCCCGCCCAAATAGCCCGCCAACGCAGGGTCCACCGACTCAACCGCGTGAACGGCGGGGTCCAGCACCATGCGGTAGACCACCATTCCCACAAGCAGAACCGCCGCCGTGCCCCAGCCGCGCAGCTTGCCGCTAGTGCGCGACCAGACCAGCACCGCCGCCACAATAGTCGCAGCGCCAAGCACGAGGCCCAGCAGGATACTCCCGCCGCCAGCCTGCCAAGCAGCGCCCACAGGCGGCATGGAAATCAGTACAACTGCAAGTCCGCCAAGCGCAACGAACCCCATCACACCGACGTTGAACAGTCCCGCCAGACCCCATTGCAGGTTCACGCCCAGCGCCATTACCGCGCTGATCAATCCCATGTTCAGGATCAGCAATGCCGAGTTCCAGCTTTGCAGAAATCCGGTGCCCAGAATGAGACAGGCCACAGCCGCGAAAAGCAGAACAGTTCTCATAGCGATTTCCCCCGGAACAGACCGGTCGGCCGGAACAAAAGCACAATCACAAGGATCACGAAGCTGACCGCGAACTTGTATTCTGTGCTCAGGATCTGCACCAATCCGTCAGGTTCGAGGGCAGGGGGCATGAGATAGACCAGTACTTTTTTCCACGCATAGGTGATCCCGACCTCGGAAAACGCGATGACAAAGCCCCCGGCGATGGCGCCCAAAGGGTTGCCCAAACCACCGACGATGGCCGCCGCAAAGATTGGCAAGAGCAGCTGGAAATAAGTGAAAGCCTTGAACGATTTGTCCAGCCCGTAAAGCACACCCGCCACTGTGGCCAGGGACGCGACGATCAGCCAAGTCACAAACACCACCCGTTCGGGATTGATGCCCGACAATAGTGCCAGATCTTCGTTGTCGGAAAAGGCGCGCATGGACTTACCCGTGCGTGTCTTGTTCAAGAACCAAAATAGCACCGCCACTACGACAACGGCCGTGATCACCGTGATCACTTGACTTGTGCGCAACGCCAAACCCTCGGCCAACCCCGTCAATTCTTTGAACTCGCGGGCCGAAATCACGAAACGTTCTCCATCGGCAAAGCGGTGGTCGTCTGGCCCGATGATGATGCGCGTAAAGCCGTTATAGATGAACATCACACCCATAGACACAATTACAAGGATCACCGGTTTGGCTTTCTGCGCGCGGTAGAACTTGTAGACGTACTTGTCGGTCAAAAGCACCAGCGCTGTCGCACCCGCGATGCCAAATGGGATCGCCAGCAAAGCTGTTGGGAGGGGACCAAGGCTGACCCCCATCGCCTGCAAACCCCATGTGGTTAGCACCGCAAACATGGTGCCCACCGCCATTGTATCGCCATGGGCAAAGTTGGAGAACCGCAGGATTCCGTAGATCAACGTCACCCCTAGCGCGCCGAGCGCCAACTGACTGCCATAGGCAATCGCCGGGATCAGGACAAAATTGGCCAAAGCCACGATGCCGTTCAGTACGTCCATTATTCCATGACCTCGCAGGTCCCCTGATAGGTGATGGTCATCGGTCCTTCGAGATGAACCGTGTACCGCGCCGTGCCGTTGTCTGACGCCGAGATCACGTGCAGAGCGGTGTCGCCGACAAAGATTGTGTGTCCGGGACCGTCTTTCCGAATGCCGGTTCCGCGCAAGGTCTCCGAGCCTGTTTGCAGGACTAACCCGCTCTCGGCTTCCGGATCCGCCGTGATTGTCACATCATATTCGGTCGACGTGCAGTCTTCACCCTCAAAGCACTCGGTGTTAAAGCGGCATACTGTTTCCATCGCGGCAGCAGGGTTTGACGACACAAAGAGACAAGCCGCTAGCAGTGTCTTCGATTTGGCAAATTTCATGTCATCCTCCCAGGAACGACCGGCGCACGTCCGGGTCGGCCAAAAGATCTTTGCCAGTGCCGGAATAGCCATTCGCGCCTTGGACCAAAACATAGCCTTTATCCGCGATCTCAAGCGCTTGGCGGGCGTTCTGTTCAACCATCAGGATTGAAATGCCTGTGCGCGCCACTTCAATAATCCTGTCAAACAGCTCGTCCATAACGATGGGTGACACCCCCGCTGTTGGTTCATCCAGCATCAGCACCTTTGGCTGGGTCATCAGAGCGCGGCCGACGGCGACCTGCTGGCGCTGACCACCAGACAACTCTCCAGCGGGCTGATTGCGTTTTTCGCGCAGAATCGGGAACAGTTCGAAGACCTGCTCCATCGTGGTGCGGTAATCGTCTTGGCGAATGAACGCGCCCATCTCGAGGTTTTCTTCAACCGACATCGATGTGAAAATATTCGAGGTCTGGGGTACAAACCCCATCCCGTGGCGCACTCGCGCTTGTGGAGTCAGTTCCGTAATGTCCTGACCGTCCAGCAACACGCGACCCTTGCGCAGATCGAGCATGCCGAACACTGCCTTCATCGCCGTCGACTTGCCCGCACCATTGGGGCCGACGATCACAGCGATCTCACCACGCTCCACCGCGATGGTGCAATCGTGCAAAATGTCCGGGCCAGCTTTGCCGTAGCCACCTGTCATGTTCTCACCAATCAGGAAAGGACCGTCTTTCCCGGGCATCGGATTCGGCTGCGTGCCCGACGCGGTCAGCGTCCCCTGACCATGCGAATTGGTAACTGACGCGTCTTTGTTCCCGCGATCGTCCTGATACGGGGTGCTGCTCATCACACCGCTTCCTTGTTCTTGAGCCCGGTTCCCAGATAGGCCTCAATCACGCGCTCGTCTGCCTTGATCTCGTCAATTGTGCCTTTCGACAGGACTTTGCCTTCGGCCATAACAATCACCGGGTCGCAGAGCCGACCGATAAAATCCATGTCATGCTCAATCATGCAGAACGTGTAGCCGCGTTCCTTGTTCAGGCGGATGATCGCGTCACCAATGGTATTGAGAAGGGTTCGGTTCACCCCGGCACCGACTTCGTCCAAAAAGACGATGCGTGCATCCACCATCATGGTACGGCCAAGCTCTAACAGCTTTTTCTGACCGCCCGAGACCTGACCGGCCTTGTGATCGGAAAGATGTTCGATGGTCAGAAATTCCAGAACCTCGTCCGCCTTTGCCCGCAGTGCGCGTTCTTCATTGGCGATGCGCTTGCGTCCGAACCATGTATTCCAGAGCGTCTCACCGGTTTGGTTGCCCGGCACCATCATCAGGTTTTCGCGACAAGACATAGAGCTGAACTCATGCGCGATCTGAAATGTGCGTAGCAGACCTTTATGAAACAGCGTGTGTGGCGCAAGGCCGGTGATGTCTTCGCCACCCATGAAGACGTGACCTGAGGTTGGTGGAAGAACGCCCGCCACCACATTGAAAAGTGTGGTTTTTCCTGCTCCGTTTGGCCCAACAAGACCGGTGATCGATCCGGTCTCGATCTCGAGCGTCGCACCGTCAACTGCGCGAAAGCCGCCAAAATGGCGGTGAAGGTTTTTCACCTCGATCATCGTATATCCCTGTGGCGGTGTGTTTTTGGCCGCTCTTGATAGTGAAACGGCGCGAGAAAATTCCCGCGCCGCTTGATTGTTTGGTTGCGCAACCGATCAGCGGTAGCCAACAACTTTCAGCGCACCGTCCTCGACCGTGAATTCCGCATAAGAACCTGCGGCTTCACCCGGTTCGACCAGTTCGACGCCGGTTGCGCCTTGGTAGTCGATGTCACCGCCACCGGCGATGATTTCCAACGCCTTGTCCAATTCGCCCGGAAGGATTTGTTCGCCCGGCGCATTGGCCACGTCAAAGATGTGTGACTGGTAATCAGCCGGTTCCATTGATCCGGCCACGGCCATTGACAGCAGCATCAGTGCAGCTGCGTCATAGGATTCACCGGAATAAACCGATGTTCCATCGATGCCTGCCGCCGTTGCCATCTCGGCGAACAATGCCGCACCAGCATTATCTGAACCGGGGGCTGTCCCGATCATACCCGCAATATCGTCGCCAAAACGTTCAACCAACGAGTCGCCGATCATGCCGTCGCCCATAGCGAACATGTCAAAGGCGCCTGTGTCGAGCGCACCTTGGATGACGCCCGCGCCGCCTTGGTCCACATAACCCAGTACGACCAGCGCATCACCACCAGCAGAAGCCAGCGCGCCGACTTCGGCAGAGTAATCTGCCTTGCCGTCTTCATGCGGTGCCGACAGGGTCACCGAACCACCAGCGGCCTCGTAGGCGGCTTGGAACGCGTCGGCAAAACCTTTGCCGTAGTCGTTGTTTGTATAGGTGACCGCAGCACTTGTGATGCCCTTGTCGACCATGATGCCGGCGAGCACTTCACCCTGACGCGCGTCAGATGGGGCTGTGCGGAAGAACAGGCCATTGTCTTCGGCAGCCGAAAGAGCAGGCGATGTCGCGGAGGGCGAGATCATGACCATGCCGTTTGGCACCGACACGTTGGCCAGAACCGCGCCGGTTACACCGGAACAATCGGGGCCCATCATACCCTTGATACCATCGCTGGTAATCAGACGCTCGGCTGCGGCTGTGGCGGCTGCGCTGTCGACGCAAGTTGAATCCGCGCGGACCGGTGTCACTGTGGCCCCGTCAAGCAGCTTGCCGCTTTCGGTGACTTCGGCCATCGCCATCTCGGCACCAGCCGCCATGGCCGGTGTCAGGGATTCAATCGGGCCGGTAAAGCCAAGGATGATCCCCATCTTGATTTCGTTGGAATGCCCGGCTGCAAAAGCCGAACCCGCCATCAACGCACCAGCCGCAGTGGCTGTCAGAAACTTTTTCATATTTTTCACTCCCGTGTTGGAACATCGTGATGTTCTGGCGATGACGATATTCAGATGCCGTGCAAAAGAAAAGACCCATCGCATTGCGGTGCATTTGTATCTAGTGATTTATTTTCAATAGCTTAGGAAGTGGCGCTGCCTCTCAGGCAAAGTTTTTCGTCACCGTTTTGTGCCCTCACGACTACGTAAGCACGCTTGCCGTTGGGGCAGGTGCACACATATTTCAAATCATCATCCTTTATTCGGAGATATCTACATGGACTTGTTACGCCGCCTGACATTGTCTTTGACTTTTGTCGTATCCGCCGCGCCATTGGCTGCCCAGGTTACGTCCGAAACGCTCCAGACCAGCGCAGGTGCGGTGCAGGTCTCGGCGGTTGTGACTGGGCTGGATACGCCTTGGGGGTTTGGTTTTTTACCAGATGGTAAAATTGTGCTGACTGAACGAGAAGGCGACGTCCTGCTGATCACTCCGGGCCAAAGCGCCGTCACGCTGCGCAACCCGCCACAGGTAACTGTAGACGGGCAGGGTGGTTTGCTCGACGTTTTGGTGCCGCGCGACTTTGCCCAAAGCCGGACCCTGTTTTTCACCCATGCCAAACGTCAGGGACGCGGCAGCGGGACGGCCGTGACCAAGGCCACGCTGGATGCAGACGGCACTTCCTTGTCGAACCATCAAACAATTTTCGAAATCGAACCGGGGTCCAGCGGTGGGCGGCATTTCGGCTCTCGTATTGTCGAGGCACCTGATGGTACGTTGTTTGTGACTGTTGGGGATCGCGGCGATCGTCCTTCAGCCCAAGACCGCAGCCTGCACAACGGGTCAGTTCTGCGGATCACCAAGGACGGGGATGTGCCCGCTGATAACCCTTTCGCGCAGACGCCAGGCGTGCAGCCCGAAATCTGGTCATATGGTCACCGCAACCCGCAAGGCGCAGCCATCGATGCTCGGGGACAGCTATGGGTCAACGAACACGGTGCGCGTGGTGGCGATGAGGTGAACCGCATCGCCAAAGGGGCCAATTTCGGCTGGCCTGTGATTTCGTACGGAAAGCACTACTCTGGTCGGTCAATTGGCGAAGGCACCACCAAAGACGGCATGCAGCAGCCCGAGAAGTTCTGGGATCCGTCGATTGCCCCATCAGGCATGGCCTTTTACGACAACGGGTCAATCGGCAGTTGGAATGGTGATATGTTCGTTGGTTCGTTGAAGTTTGATTACATCGCGCGGCTTGAAGGATCTCCCCTGCGCGAGGCGGAACAGATCCAAGGCGAAAGTACCCAGCGTGTTCGCGATATCCGGCAAGGGCCAAGTGGTGATTTGTGGTTCCTGAGTATCGGTAATGGCGCGTTGTATCGGATGTCTATCCCGGGATCTTAAGATCATAACACCGCATCCACAATTGGACGTGATTGGATAAAATTGGTCTTTTCAGAGGGTTTGAATAGCCCGGTCCTCTCGCGACAAATTTGCAAACATTTGCGCAGAACCGACAGAACGAAACCCGGTCGACGAAATCTTTTGAGGGTCATGATCAAGCGTTTTAACCGCATCTCCAACCTTAAGCGTTTCAACCGGAGCAATCCGGCCATCTGCGCATTCAATAAGTGTTCCATTGGCGAAGCACACAACGGACACTGAATTGTTCGTTGTCGAAATAATGGCGGCGTCACTACCCCCGACATCCGTCAGACTGCCCGTGCGAATCTCGTCGATCGACATGTCGCCGTAGCTGTCGTTCGCGATGATAAAATACCGCGTATTCACTCCGTCGGACACAGTCAGGAAGACCGCATCAAGATTTGTTTCGGATTGCGGATTGAAGCTTAGGTTGGTGCCATCTGTGAGAGTAAACCGACCGCTGTTGGATGGCTCCTGAATGAGATCAATGGTGTAGTCCGTGCCACCGATCGTGACGACATCGCCTTGATCGAATTCACCGTCGTCAAGTGCGGTCGACACCATGCCATCCACGACGCCAATGTAATTGCCTTGAACTGCAGAATAGGTCGTGTTGGCGCTGATGTTTGTGACCTCGATCAGGTCATAAATTGTCGCCATGGGTCACACTTCGTTTTTACATCAAGAGGTGTCCTATTATGTAACGACGAGGTCGCGCAGATTGTTAGCGGTTCTATGGCCCGCGCATCGCATCCATTAATTTTCTGGAAACCGAGACATGAGGCCAAAGCTGCCGAACGGACGTGTCAGGCGAACGCGTTAGTCCCGGTGAGTTTTTGTTTGTGCCTCGGCTCCACGTTGATGGTCGCGCGAGGGACCGCTGATGGACAGACGTTGATGATCGCCTCTGCGGCGATCATCCCCTTCAGTGTGCTGTCCAACCTAGGGTCAGGTCAAAAGTTCATATCCGCGCTGGCCATGCAGTACTTTGTCGAGGCCGGAGTTTTCATGCTCTTCAGACACACGGATTCCGATGACACCTTTGCAGAAGAAGATCAGCACAAGGGTGACGCAGATCGTGTATGCGCCAATGATGGCAATACCGCCCATTTGCGCACTCCAGTGGGTGATACCCAAAGGTGCAATCATCATTGATCCGTAGATGCCGCCGACTCCGTGTACGGCAAACACATCAAGCGTGTCGTCGACGCCGAATTTGCGCAGCAAATAGACGGCTTCCTGACACATCATCCCGGCAATCGCTCCGATCAGCAGCGCATAGCTTGGATCGACAAATCCGGCTGCGGGGGTGATCGACGCCAATCCGGACAACGTTCCCGTGACCATCCCGACAAGAGTGAACTTGCCGAACTTGATATACTCCCAAGCCAGCCATGACAGCGATGATGCGGCACCGGCGATCAAAGTCACGGTCAGGGCCATTGCGGCTGTTGGATCTGCGGACAGGCTTGATCCGCCGTTGAAGCCAAGCCAGCCCACCCAAAGCATCGCTGCTCCAATCATCACGAGGCCAGGGCTGTGAGGGTTGCTGTTTGTGTTCAGGCGGGGCCCGATCACGATGGCCAGAACCAATCCGGCGATCCCTGCGGTTTCATGCACCACCAGTCCGCCGGCAAAGTCACGTACGCCAAGCTCGCCAAAGATGCCGCCATCGGACAAGAAGCCTCCACCCCAGACCCAGTGCGCGACGGGTGCGTAGACCAGCAGCATCCAGAGGCCCGAAAACAGCAGCACAAAGCCGAATTTCACACGCTCGGCGCAGGCGCCCAAAATGATGACCGGCGTGATGATCGCGAAAGTCATCTGGAACGCAAAGAACAGGATTTCAGGCAGCGTGCCGACGGTTGTCTGGAGGGTGACGCCGTTCAGAAACATCTTACCAAGACCGCCCCAATAGCCATTCCCGTTGCCATAGGCGATCGAATAGCCCGCCACATACCATAGCACCACCATCAGACAGGCGGTTGCAAAGCACTGCATGAACATATTGACGACGTTTCGCGCTCGCACCATTCCGCCATAAAACAGCGTCAGGCCCGGTATTGTCATGAAGAACACAAGCGCAGTTGCGATCAGAATCCACACGGTATCGATGTGATCCATTCGTACCTCCCATACTTATTAATGCACACCTAGATGTGGTATGGTATGGCGCGTCCGTGCCTAAGAATAGTGGTAAATTGACGTAGGGGCAGAGTTATCCACAAGATTCTCGAATGTCTTGTTTCCGCGCTGGTTGATCATTCGCCAGCGCAATAGATCCTCCAATAAATGGAGCGTCTAGTAGAGGTTTTTAAGATTTTTGTTTTACACCGACAAGCGCGATGCGTGCGCTCCGCGTTCGCGGTATGGCGTGGTTTCGTAATGCGCTCGGTAACATTTCGAAAAATGCGACGGCGACGCAAAGCCACAAGCCAGCGCCACGTTAATCACACTCATATCGGTCTGCATCAGAAGGTTTCGCGCTTTTTGCAGCCGTAATTCCATGTAGTACCGCTTGGGGCTGCGGTTCAGATAGCGGCGGAACAACCGTTCTAGCTGGCGGGTCGACATGCCGACTTGTTGTGCCAGCACCGACGGGCTGATCGGTTCTTCGATATGCTGTTCCATCATCTGGATGACCTTGGACAGCTTGGGATGCCGTACGCCGATGCGCGTCGGCACAGAGAGGCGTTGTGTGTCCTGATCGGTGCGGATGGAGTTGTAGATCAACTGGTCGGCAACGGCCCCGGCCAGTTCTTCGCCATGATCGTCAGCGATGATCTTGAGCATCAGATCCACCGATGCGGTGCCGCCCGCCGTCGTGATGCGGCTGCCATCGACAACAAAGATGGATTTGGTCAGCGTCACTTCAGGGAATTCCTCGGTAAAGCTGTCCTGGTTTTCCCAATGGATCGTTGCGCGTTTGCCGTCCAATAGTCCAGCAGTGGCCAGTGAATAGGCGGCAGTGCACAGACCGCCGATCGACAATCCGCGCCGTGCTTCGCGGCGTAGCCAATTGACGACGCGTTTGGTGGTGCCCTTTTGCACGTCAATACCGCCACAGAGCAGGGCCACATCATCGCGCACCAATTCGACCAGATCCGAATCTAGTTTGAACGACACACCTGCCGAACAGGTCACTTCTTCGCCGCCTTCGCCGATGATGGTCCAATCGTACAGCTTGCGGTTTGCCATACGGTTCGCGATGCGCAAGGATTCGACCGCTGCCGCAAAGCACAGCATCGTGAATTCAGGCAATAGTACAAAGACAAACCGGCGAGGGCGGCTTGGAACATGATCGAGTTCAACGGTCTGTCGTGTCGGTAACATTGGGAATCTGACCTTCGCATGTGCTCTGCGGCACGTTGCCGGTCACAAGGTCAGAAGTGGCGCGCCGGGTCAAGCGTCCGAAAGCAATTCCTTACTGGTCAGACCGGGGTCGTTTCTGTATAGCGGGCCCGCTAACGCTAACTTACTTGGATTGACCGGAGTAGAGACGATGACCGAGTGGCAAAAATCAGGCTGGCGCGCGAAACCGCGGGTACAGATGCCTGACTATACGGATGAAGCAAAGCTGGAGGCCGTCGAGGCGCAGCTTTCCAAGTATCCGCCGCTGGTTTTTGCAGGCGAAGCGCGCAAGCTCAAAAAAGAGCTGGGTGCAGCATCGCGCGGCGAGGCGTTTCTGCTTCAGGGCGGCGACTGTGCCGAGGCGTTCGACCAGTTCAGTGCAAATGGCATTCGCGACACGTTCAAGGTGATGCTGCAAATGGCGATGGTTCTGACCTTTGGTGCCAAGGTGCCGGTGGTCAAAGTCGGCCGTATGGCTGGCCAATTTGCCAAGCCGCGTTCGGCACCAACTGAAACAGTCGATGGTGTGGAATTGCCTAGCTACCGTGGCGATATCATCAACGACTTGCCGTTCACGGCAGAGGCGCGCATTCCTGATCCGGCCAAGATGTTGCAGGCCTACACGCAGGCGGCAGCGACGCTGAACTTGCTACGGGCCTTTTCGACAGGCGGCTATGCCGACGTGCATCAGGTCCACCAGTGGACGCTTGGTTTTACCGAAGGTGAAAAAGCGGCCAAGTACCGCGACATGGCGAACCGCATCAGCGATACGCTCGACTTTATGCGGGCGGCTGGGGTCGATAGTGACCGGGCGCACACGCTCGCGACCGTGGATTTCTACACCAGCCATGAATCGCTCCTGCTTGAATATGAAGAAGCGCTGACGCGTCAGGATTCGACTTCGGGCAAGTGGCTTGCAGGGTCTGGTCACATGATTTGGATCGGCGACCGTACCCGTCAGCCGGACGGCGCGCATGTCGAATTCGCACGCGGTGTTCTGAACCCGGTGGGTCTTAAATGTGGTCCAACGACAACCGCCGAAGATCTCAAGGTGCTGATGTCCAAGCTGAACCCCGAGAACGAGGCGGGCAAGCTGACGCTGATCGCACGGTTTGGGGCAGGCAAAGTGGGTGAACATCTGCCACGCCTGATCAAGGCCGTGGCCGAGGAAGGTGCAAACGTTACGTGGGTGTGTGACCCTATGCACGGCAACACGATTAAATCGTCCACTGGCTACAAGACCCGTCCGTTCGAGTCTGTGCTGCGGGAGGTCAAAGACTTCTTTGCTATCCACAACGCCGAAAACACCGTTCCCGGTGGCGTGCATTTCGAGATGACCGGTCAAGATGTGACCGAATGCACCGGAGGTGTCCGGGCGGTGAGCGAAGAAAACCTGAGCGACCGCTACCACACAGCTTGCGACCCGCGCCTGAATGCGTCCCAATCGCTGGAACTGGCGTTCTTGGTGGCCGAAGAGCTGACCGCGCGTCGCGAGGCGCAGCAGGCTGCCAAGGCCGGCTAATAGGATCAATAGGTTTGGACAGGGCGGCTCTGCGGGGCCGCCCTTTTTTTTTATGTATTGTTCACAACAAGTCTCAGGTGATCTTTGTACGTGGGACGATGCCCTTTCCGGGTGAGCGGCGTGCCACGGATGTCGGTCAGGTCAAACTGACACGGACTTGACCCAGTGTCGCCAAATGCGGCCAACCCGCCCAACAACCGGGTGACCGCGTCACTGTCATTTCTCAAAGGGTACAATACCATACGCGCTGGGATCGGTGGGTTGGTCGAATTGCGTCGTTTGGATAGGGTTAAATCAAGAGCGGTGCGGGTGTCGAAGCAGGTAGCAAGTGCAGCCCCGAACTCGTGGCGGGCTCCGGGCATGAGCAGCATCGACAGCGGTAAACCATGACAATCCTGGCCCAGTTCGGCGCTGATCGTTCCTCCGGCGATGCGCAAGCGGGCGTGTGTGCGCCCGACGCGATCCGCCATAAAGGCATATTCCAGCGCGTCCTGGATATGTGCCGGATCGATGTCGGACCAAAGCGGCGCATCGCCCTGGGTGGCCAGCCCCGTCCAGTATGTCCCAAGAATACCCAGCGCCCGCGCACCGTGATGTTTCAGCGCTTCTTGCGTCAATGATGTGATGTGCATTCCGTGTCGTCCCATCGCTCTCACCCAAGAGGGAGGTAGCACGATGGCGCCGCAATTTGGACGTGGATCTTAACAAATGGTTAATACCTTCAGTGGTGTCCATGACGCGGGCTGCGGCTTGCATCATTCAGGCGCACAGCGTAACCCAAGGCCCGAATGCGGGTGAGCGGGGGGAAAGCGATGCGCCAATCCATGACGGGCTTTGCCTCGGGGCAGGGCGAAGCGATGGGGTTAGCCTGGTCCTGGGATGTCCGCAGTGTGAATGCGCGTGGTCTTGATATCCGGGTGCGGGTGCCTGACTGGATCGATGGCTTGGAACAAGCCTTGCGCGGTCTGCTGACCAAACGCCTTGGACGGGGCAGTGTGACGGTATCGCTGCGGCTTCATTCTTCTGGGGTGGAAACGGTGCAGGAACTGAACGAAGCCCAGCTTGATCGTGTGCTGACAGCCATGATGCGGATCGAGGCCGAAGCAATGACACGGGGGCTGTCCCTGACTGCGTCCTCAGCTGCCGACCTGATAACCGTGCGTGGTGTCATGGATGTGGCACAACACCAGACTGACCCTGCCGAGGTGCGCACTAAACTGCTGGCCGATTTCGACGCTGTCTTAGAGAGCTTTATCGTGTCGCGCCAAAGCGAAGGTGCCGCGATGGTCGGCGTGTTGACCGGGCAGGTTGATCAGATCGCGGAACTGGTGACTCGCGCCACCGATGTGGCAGAAGCTCGCAAAGACGAACAGGCCGATCGGATGCGCGCTGCAATGGCACGAGTGATGGAGGCGCAGGACAGCGTCGATGAACAACGCGTGGCGCAGGAACTGGCCCTTATCGCGGTCAAGGCAGACGTGACCGAGGAAATTGATCGCCTCCGCACACATGTCGATGCTGCGCGCGTCCTGCTTGGGACGGATGGCGCGGTCGGACGCAAGTTGGATTTCCTGATGCAGGAATTCAATCGCGAGGCCAATACACTGTGTTCTAAGGCACAATCAGCGCCGCTAACTGCCGTTGGGCTGGAGTTGAAGACGGTGATCGAACAGATGCGCGAACAAGTTCAGAATGTGGAGTAACCCATGATCAATCGGCGCGGATTACTGATCATCCTGTCTTCGCCCTCGGGCGCAGGCAAAAGCACCTTGTCGCGGCGGCTGTTGGATTGGGACACGAGCCTGAGTTTTTCGGTCTCAGCCACCACCCGCGCCCCGCGCCCCGGTGAGGTGGACGGCGAGCATTATCATTTCCTGAGCGAAGACACGTTCAAGCGCGATGTAAATGATGGCGATATGCTCGAACATGCGCATGTGTTCGGCAATTTTTACGGCAGCCCGCGAAAGCCTGTTCAATCGGCCATCGACGCGGGCAATGACGTGCTGTTCGACATTGACTGGCAAGGTGCGCAGCAGATTGTGAATTCGTCACTTGGACCGCATACGCTATCGATTTTTATCTTGCCGCCGTCAATTGAAGAATTGCGCCGCCGTCTGGAAAGCCGGGGGCAGGACAGCCCCGAAACCATTGGCAAACGCATGCTCAAAAGCTGGGACGAGATCAGCCATTGGGGCAGCTATGACTACGTTCTCGTCAACGATGATCTGGACCAGACCTTTGCCGATCTGCAAACCATTGTCACAGCCACGCGTCTGCGTCGATTGCAGCAACCAGGGCTGGTCGATCATGTGCGCAAATTGCAGCAGGAATTCGAGGATTTGACATGACACTATACGCTCTGGACGGGATCGCCCCAGACATCGCAGAAGATACGTGGATCGCACCTGATGCGAACCTCATTGGGCGCATAGTGGTCGAGAAGGCCGCCAGTGTCTGGTTCTGTTCGACGCTGCGTGGTGACAACGAAACGATCACCGTCGGGGCGGGCAGTAATATTCAGGAAAACTGCGTGCTGCACACTGACATGGGCTATCCGCTGCCCATTGGTGCGGGCTGCACCATTGGGCATAAGGTGATGCTGCACGGCTGCACCATCGGCGACAATTCCCTGATCGGTATGGGTGCGACCGTCCTGAATGGTGCAAAGATCGGCAAGAACTGCCTGATTGGGGCAGGGGCCTTGATCACCGAAGGGAAAGAGATCCCCGATGGGTCGTTGGTCATGGGAATACCTGGAAAGGTCGTGCGTGACCTCGACGAAGCTGTCATAGACGGTCTGCGTAAAAGCGCGCTGGGTTATCAGACCAATATGCGGCGCTTCCGTGCCGGGCTGCAGACGATTTAAACAGTCCAAACCGTCGGTTTTCTTGAAACTTTTACTTGAAGCTGCGCGTGACTGCATCAGTGTTGCGTCAATTAGTTAAAGGATGTGCGTAATGAAAGTGCTTTGGGCCAGTCTTTGTTTGATGTTCGTTGCGATTGCTGCCTCTGCCCATGAGGTGCGTCCGGCGATTGGTGATCTTGAGGTGGTGGATGGGCAGGTGCTGCTGACCTTGACGCTCAACGGAGAAGCGATTGTCGCGGACGTTAGCCTTGAGGGGATCGAAAACACAGATGCGCTTGATGCATCAGACGAGGTGGACCGCATCCGCGCGCTGGAACCTGATGCGATGACGGCAGAACTTGAACCGCGCATGCCGAGCTTTACCGAAAGCCTGGAAGTGACAGCGGGTGGTGCAAGTTTGCCTTTGTCCGTGACCAGTATCGACGTGGCGGAAGTGGGCAACACAGATCTGCCACGCGACACCGTCCTCCAAATGACCGGTGCATTGCCTCAAGATGCGGACGCAATCTCGCTCACATGGCCTGCTGCATATGGTGCGCTGGTGCTTCGGCAGCAGGGCGTCGAAGAACCCTATACCGGCTACCTTGAAGGAGGTCAGACCAGCGGCGACATCCAGATTGGCGGTGGTGACGAAGCAAGCGGCTGGACTACGTTTGGCGCCTACATCCCGGTTGGTTTCGACCACATTCTGCCCAAAGGTCTGGATCACATCCTGTTCGTTCTGGGCCTGTTTTTCCTCTCCACACGCATGGCGCCGCTACTATGGCAGGTGTCGGCCTTTACGCTCGCACATACGATCACGCTTGCAATGGCGGTTCTTGGGATCGTGACTGTGCCTGGCAGCATCGTTGAACCGTTGATCGCTGCGTCGATTGTCTATGTCGCGGTCGAAAACATCGTGTCAGACAAATTGCAGCGCTGGCGACCGTTCGTGATCTTTGGCTTTGGTCTGTTGCATGGGCTGGGCTTTGCCAGCGTTCTGGGAGAATTCGGCTTGCCGGACGGGCAGGTGGTGCCCGCGCTGATCGGCTTCAACATTGGCGTGGAGTTCGGCCAACTGACCGTGATCGCGATTGCGTTCATTCTGGTCTGGTACGCCATTCGCGTAGATCGAGGTGACGCAGACGTAGCCCCGGCGCAGGGTATCTACGGAATGCTGGCCGTGGTTTTTGTGGGGCTTGGGATCGCAATGAACACGCCCGCCTTCCAGGACGTGATGGGCGCGTCCGCGATGATCTTCTTCTGGCCGCTGGCTGTACTGTCAGTGCTATGTGCCGTGTCCGCCACCTTGGTCGACCAACTTGATGCCTACCGCCGCTATGTCGCCGTTCCTGCGTCGGCGGCCATCGCTTTGGTAGGCGCGTATTGGTTTGTCGAACGGGTATTTTTGTAAGCGCATCCGACGTATCCAAACGGACTTGCACCTTCCGCAAACCCCCGCTATACGCGCGCCACTGACACCACAGGCGGGGTCGGGCCTTTGGGGGAGACATCCTCAAACGTCCACCGGTTGGCCATCTGGCTGATACCCCC
>NZ_CBFHLV010000018.1:0-48544 GCF_965656765.1 Marivita sp.
TAGAAGGTGGCCAATTGCAGGCTTTCGAACCAGTTCCAGGCAAAGCCAAAAAGCCATGCGAGGGTCGGGATCAGAAGCGTGATGGCGATGGTCGGCAGCAGCAATTTCGCGTGTTCTCGAAACAGGTCGCGCCACGCTGACATCGGCATCAACCAAAGTGCGCCGCCGATCATCGCGCAAAGTCCACCAACGGCCAGAGTGGCAAGAAATACCGGTGCGTAAAGCACAAGCTCATCGGCCGACAGAGATACGTTCGGGGCGGCGATCAGCGCCAAGCCTGCAAAGTGGACAGCGCCCCAGAGCTTGGTTTGGTGCGCCGTGTTCGACGAATGTGCGACAAAATCCGCGCGCAGGGCTGGTCGAAAGAACAGCAAAAGTGCAATCCCGGTCGCAAGGCACAAGCCCAACACCATACCAAGGCGCAGCCCACGGCACAGAAAGAACAGGTCGGTCTGCCGGCATTCAAATGTGCTGAACACCTGATAAATCGCGACAATCGCGATGGCCTCGACCAGAAAGATGACAAGAGAAAAGCTAAGCCGGGACATGATCACATTTTGCACTTCACGTATGGAACGGCGCAATCAGTGATTGTTTTAGGAGGCGGTTTTGTGACCGCGCTGTGAAAAAACGCGGCCTTTCTGGGTCAGGCGGCTTCTTCTTCCTGCATTTGCCGGTTCCAAAGCGTCGCATAACGTCCGTGGCTGGCCAGAAGGTCATCATGTGTGCCCTCTTCGACGACAAGCCCGTTCTCCAGCACGACAATCCGATCCGCATCAGCGATGGTCGATAGACGGTGTGCGATGGTGATCACCGTGCGCCCTTCGCCTGCCATTTTCAGCGCGTCCTGAATAGATGCCTCGGTTTCGGAGTCCAGCGCCGATGTTGCCTCATCCAGAATAAGGATTGGTGGGTTCTTGAGAAGAGTACGCGCGATGCCAACACGTTGTTTTTCGCCACCCGACAGTTTGAGCCCGCGTTCACCGACCATCGTGTCATACCCTTCGGGCAAGGACAGAATAAAGTCGTGGATCTGGGCCGAACGTGCCGCGGCGATGATGTCTTCCTCGGTAGCGTTGGCGCGCCCGTAAGCGATGTTGTAACGGATGGAGTCGTTGAACAGCACAGTGTCCTGCGGCACCACACCGATGGCATCATGCAGGCTGTCTTGCGTCAC
This sequence comes from Marivita sp., assembly GCF_965656765.1. Lineage (GTDB taxonomy): Bacteria > Pseudomonadota > Alphaproteobacteria > Rhodobacterales > Rhodobacteraceae > Marivita. The sequence goes on from NZ_CBFHLV010000018.1 coordinate 1,178, forward strand.
ATCGCGCACGTCTTGCCCATCAATCCTGATTGATCCATCCACCACATCATAAAAGCGGAACAGCAGCCGTCCGATGGTAGATTTGCCCGACCCCGACGGGCCGACCAGAGCCACGTTTTCACCAGACCGGACCTCAAGAGAAACGCCCTTGAGGATCGGACGTGCCGGATCATAACCGAATTTCACCTGATCGAAATGAACCGCACCTTTAGAGACCTGGAGATCGGGCGCCCCGGGTTTGTCCGATACCTCTTGTGGTTGCTCAAGCAGATCGAACATTTCGCCCATGTCCACAAGCGATTGACGGATTTCGCGGTAAACAGTTCCAAGGAAGTTCAATGGCATGGTGATCTGGATCATATATGCATTCACCATGACGAAATCGCCGACGGACAACGTGCCGTTTTGCACGCCAAGCGCTGCCATCACCATAACAGTGACCAGGCCACCTGTAATGATAAGGCTCTGCCCAAAATTGAGCATGGCAAGCGACGTCGCGGTTTTTACTGCCGCACCTTCATAGGCTTGCATAGAAGTGTCATAGCGATCAGCCTCTCGGCTTTCCGCCCCGAAGTACTTTACCGTCTCAAAATTGAGCAGGCTGTCTATCGCCTTTTGGTTCGCGTCCGTGTCCTGATCGTTCATCTCGCGCCGCAGACGAACACGCCATTCCGTGACCTTGAACGTGAACCAAACGTAAATCACGATGGTCACCATGACCACGCCCATGTAGCGCACATCAAGAAGAAACCACAGAAAGCCCATCACCAACAGCAGTTCAAGGATCAGTGGACCAACGCTGAACAACATAAAGCGCAACAGGAAATCGACGCCTTTGACCCCACGTTCGATTATTCGGCTCAGCCCACCTGTCTTACGCGTGATGTGATAGCGCATCGATAGACGGTGAATATGGGTAAACGTCTCAAGCGCCAATGTCCGAAGTGCTCTTTGACCAACTTTGGCAAAGACGCCATCACGCAACTGCTGGAAACCCACGTTCATCAATCGCGCCATGCCATAGGCAAGCGTCAGGCCAATGCCGCCCAACAATAGATCAGACGCCTCACCGCTCAGCGCGTCTACTGCGCTGCCGAAAAGATACGGGGCCAGCACGTTGACGATCTTGGCGGTGATCAAACAGGCAATCGCAATAACGACACGCCGTTTGACCCAAGGCTTGTCATCAGGCCATAGGTACGGGCCCACTTTGCGGATCGTGCGCACGCCCGAGCGGCGTTCGTCCGCTGCGATGTCGGCGTCTGTTTTTGTATCGGTGGGCATGGGTCGGCTTTCGTTCTGACTTGATCCGGACACTTAGCCCGCGCGCCCCGAAAGGACCAGTGCTCAGCGCGCTTTGAAGAGACCACCAAGAATACCGCGCACGATGCGGCGACCGGTTGTGCCTTTCAATTCCTTGACCACGACACTGGCGATCGCCTCACCCAAGCTTTCGGTTTTCCGAGATTTACGTGTCGGCTTCGAGGTCGATCGCCCCACTCGCGTGCCTGTGTAACGACGCCCGGCTTTGTATTCCCGCATCGCTGCGTCAAGATCTGCCTCGTTCTTTTCGGCCTCTTCTGCAGCCTCTGCCGCGTCTTTGGTACGTTGCGCCAGAATTTCATAGGCCGATTGCCGGTCAAGCCGTTGGGTGTACTTCGCCCCCAGATCGCTGGCGCCCATGACACCACCGCGTTCGGCAGGTGTGATCGGGCCAAGCTGTGATGACGGCGGGCGGATCAAAGTGCGCTCGACCACGCCAGGGATGCCCTTGCGCTCCAGCATTGACGTCACGGCTTCGCCAACGCCGACCTCTCGGATTGCCTGCTCTGTGTCAAAGGCTGGATTTTCCCGATAAGTCTCAGCTGCCATGCGCAACGCCTTGCGGTCACGGGCCGTAAAGGCGCGCAGCGCGTGCTGTACCCGGTTGCCCAGCTGGCCAAGGATGTCTTCGGGAATATCGTCGGGGTTCTGAGTGATAAAATACACTCCAACCCCTTTCGACCGGATCAGGCGTGCGACTTGTTCGACCTTATCCACCAACGCCTTGGGCGCATCATCGAACAGCAGGTGTGCCTCATCAAAGAAGAAAACCAGCCTGGGTTTGTCGGGGTCGCCCACCTCGGGCAGTTCTTCAAAGAGTTCGGATAAGAGCCACAAAAGGAACGTCGCATAAAGGCGCGGAGATCCCATCAACTTGTCAGCGGCAAGAATGTTGATCTGGCCCTGTCCGTTGGCGTCGGTGCGCATCAGATCACGAAGTTCAAGTGCGGGTTCCCCAAAGAAATCCGCCGCACCCTGATTTTCAAGCACCAACAGGCGCCGTTGGATCGCACCAACCGATTGCACAGCTATATTGCCATAGCGCAGCGATACTGTATCGCGATTTTCGCCCAGCCAAACCAGCATGGATTGCAAGTCTTTGAGGTCTAGCAACGGAAGACCTTCTTCGTCGGCCACCCGGAACGCAATATTGAGGATACCTTCCTGCGCCTCGGACAATTCCAAAAGGCGCGAAATCAGAAGTGGCCCCATTTCCGCGACAGTCGTGCGGATCGGGTGACCCTGATCCCCGAACAGATCCCAGAAAGTAACGGGAAAGGAAGAGTAAGCATAATCGTCAAAGCCGATGGTTTGCGCCCGATCCGTGAAAGGTTGGTGAAGTTTAAAATCAGCGCTTCCGGGTTTCGACAGGCCCGACAGATCGCCTTTGACATCAGCCATGAAAACCGGAACGCCGTGTGCCGAAAATCCTTCTGCAAGGATTTGAAGTGTCACGGTTTTCCCGGTGCCTGTTGCTCCTGCCACCAGCCCGTGCCTGTTGGCGTAATCCAGTCGCAACCATTGCTTGACGCTGTAGCCTTCACCACCGCCACCGACAAAGACACCGTTTTCCATACGTTTTCCCCAACACATTTTTCAGAGACCGAACATACAAACTTAACCTTTTGCCGCCAGCCTGTTTTTGCTCGACCCGTTTTGATCCTCCTGACGGTTCCGGCAATCTTCCCTGTTGGACTGGCCGCGTCGTTGGGCGCGGCCTTTTTTGTGATTTGAGGATTGAATTTTGCCTGTTGACGCTTCTGATTTCATTTCGTAGCGTTCGGGCAATAATAGTCGGCCGGTCCGACAGGGAGCACAAGAGGGGAGATGTGGTGACACATCTTCCCTTTGTATTTCAGGGGCTTCTCGCACAACCTTCGCTCATCGCATTAAGATAGTGATCGTAAGTACCCCTTTCCAAAAGGCGCAAGAATCCGCCGCTTTGCTGGTCAACTTTTTGCGTTTTGGCCTGACACTGTTGCCAGCCCATGATAACGCACCACCAAATATGACAGATGCTTCGGAGAGGACTTTATGACCAAACCCCTTTTTCTTCTGACCACGATTGCTGGCCTTGCCTTGGGCGGCTTTGCGATGGCGCAAGAGAATACCGCAACCGAAGAGGCTGAGGCCCCAACCGGTAATGCGGATCTGTCAGTTCTGGATACCGGCGAGCCGGTCAACGACGCCGCGGCAGACGACAATACATATGTCAAAACCACTCATGGCGATTGGGCCGTGCAGTGTCTGCGCGTACAGGAAGGGCCCGAACCTTGCCAGATGTATCAGCTTCTCAAGGACGACAACGGTGGGAATGTGGCTGAGGTCAGCATCTTTCGTCTGACCAATGGCGGTCAGGTTGAGGCAGGCGGTACATTTGTTGTGCCATTGGAAACGCTGCTCACGGAGAAACTGAACGTCCGCGTCGATTCTGGTCAGGCCAAGCGGTACGACTTTTCGTTCTGCACCACAGTCGGGTGTTATGCCCGCGTTGGCTTCACGGCCGAAGACGTGGCATCTTTCCGGCGTGGCAATGCGGCAAACGTGACAATCGTTCCGGCGCTTGCGCCGGACCAGCGTGTCAACGTGATCATGTCCCTATCCGGGTTTACTGCGGCGTACGACGAAATCACCGCTTTGGAACAACAGCGCTAATCGGCAACGTAGCCAATCTGGGAAACGGGGGCGACCTAACTGGGTTAGCCCCCGTTTTCGTTCACCCCATCCAGAACCGCCAAAGCCGCGCGTTCTCCGGGGGCCAAGCCACCCTGCCCCAACCGCTCCATCGTTAACGCCATTGCGGCGATCTGTTTGTCAGGAGCCGCCAGAGTACCAAGAACCGCCTCTGCAATCGGTTTTGGCTGGCAATCATCTCCAATGCATTCCGGCACAACCCGCGTATCGGCCACCAAGTTGACCAAAGTCACCGTGTCGATCAGCAACATCCGTCCGATGATCTGCCGCGACAACCAATTCATGTCATATGCAATCACCATTGGCGTGCCCGACGCTGCAAGCTCAAGCGACACGGTTCCGGACGCAGCAATCGCGACATCAGCGGCCCCAAACGCGGCTTGTTTGGTCTCTGCACCGTCCTCTGCCGGGTTTATGACAATCGGCTTCACCGACCACGTTGCAATCGCGTCATGAACCAACGCCGCCACGTTCGGCGCAGCAGGCAGGACGAACTTAAGATCGGGTCGCTTGAGCTCCAGTTCTGCAACCACGTCCTTAAAGATTGGCAGAAGGCGCGACACCTCACTCCGGCGGGATCCCGGTAGAATCAGGGCAAACGGTGCCCCGTTGATCCGGTAGGTTTTGCGGAATTTGGCCATATCGTCCTGCGATGCAACCGGGTCGGTCACCACAGGATGCCCCACGAAGTCACAGCGCATGCCAGCGGCTTCCATGTACGGCGGCTCAAACGGCAAGAGAGCCAAGACTTGATCAATGTGGCGCGCCATCTTCTTGGCCCGTCCCGGACGCCAGGCCCAGACTGTTGGGGCCACATAGTGCACCGTGCGAATTTCGCTGCGCTCTTTGACCAGTTTGGCGACACGCAAGCCGAATTCAGGAAGGTCGATTGTGATCAACACATCGGGTTTGGCTGCCAGCACTGCATCAGCTGTTTCGCGGATACGCGCCTTGAGGTGCCAATACTGCGACAGAATCTCGGTGATCCCCATGATCGAGATCTCATCCATCGGAAACAGACTCTGAAGCCCTTGTGCAATCATCCGATCGCCACCAATCCCCTCAAACTGCACGTCTGATATATGAGTACGCAGACCCGCCATCAGAGCCGCGCCCAGTTTATCCCCGGACGCTTCACCAGCGACGACAAAGACCCGCATCAGATGCCCTTTTCCCGAACCCAGAGGAATAAGCCAAGCGTATCACATCGCACGACGGTCTTTGCGCGATCAAGAATCATCACGCCCCCCGCCTCGATCACGATCCCAGCCAAGCCCGCGGCAGCGACTGAATCCGGTGTGCTTGCGCCGATCACCGGCAGGTCCGCACGACGGTCTTGGCCCGGTTTGGGCGCTTTGAACAGGATGCCGCCTTCTGAGGCAGATTCACCACCCGTCAACCAGTCGGTCGCATCTCCGAGCAAACCGCCAAACATGTCACTGGCCGTGTTGATCGGGTTGGTCAGGAAATCGCCATTGCCTGTGGCCGCGTCGCGCGCCAAGCGTCTGAGCATCGCATCGGTGCCGGCGGCGTCTTCGCGGGCCAACACGCTGTCACCACGCACCACACAGGCTTGCCCCGCATCGCGCACCCCCATCGCGGCAACGGTACGTTCGCCAAGCCGCGCCTCAACTGTGTTTTGAGGAGCATAGGTTTTAAGCGATAACACACCTTCGACTGGCACTAAATCGGGGACGAGATCGTCCACAGAGGCAATCGACAACCCAGCTTCGTGGAACAGGTCCATTACGATCCGTAACGCGCCATCATCGCCAGAGGTCAACGCAGCTTGCAGACGTGGAACCAAGGGTGCGGTTTTTGCATCAAGTCGCGCCGGGTCAATCGGTGGGCGGCGAATGGCGCCGCACAAACATACCCGAGTGACGCCGCGCGCCTTGAGCGTTTCGAGCAATGTCCCAAGGGTTTCAAGGTGGAAGGTAAGATCAGCTGTCAGACCATCGGGCTCAAACCCATTCAGCACGCAGATCAAAGGCCGCTGGTCCTGAGCATCGGCCACGATACGCGGCAGACGCCCCTGACCACAGATCAGAGCAAGCGTCATCGCTTAACCCGGTGTGAGGAACGACCGATCCGTGTCGCCCAGAATGAAATCGACGATGTGGTGCACGTATTCACTGTCGGTTTCGTCGCCCAACCGCTTTGCCCGTTCTTGAAACGCGCCCTCGCCCTGTGCCAGCATCTGGAACGCAGCCCGGAGTGCCGTGATGTCCGAACGGCTTACGCCTTTGCGCTTGAGCCCGACAAGGTTCAATCCGTCCAACCGCCCGCGATCCGCCTGCACAAGACCATAAGGGATCACGTCATTGGTCACCATTGTGACCGCACCAATGATGGCGCCGCGGCCAATTCTTACAAACTGGTGCACCCCAGAAAGGCCACCGACGATCACATCGTCTTCGAGCACACAATGACCAGCCAAAGCAGCGCTGTTGACTACAATCACACGGTTGCCGACCTGTACGTCATGCGCGACGTGACAGCCTGCCATAAACAGATTGTCGTCACCAACGCGAGTGACGCCACCCCCACCTTTGGTGCCCGTGTTCATCGTTACATGTTCGCGGATTCGATTGCGCGCACCGATGACAAGCTTGGTTTTTTCCCCATCGAACTTGAGGTCTTGCGGAATCTCTCCGATCACTGAAAAGGAATACACCTCGGTGCTATCCCCGATCGACGTATGCCCTGTAATCACCACATGGCTTTTCAGCACCACGTTATCGGCCAAAGTGACCTCTGGGCCAACATGGCAAAACGGCCCGATGACGCAACCATCACCGATCTGCGCCCCGTCTTCGATCACAGCACTGGGGTGGATCTGCGCTGTCACGCGGGCAGGTCCATCATGGCCGAAAATTCACATTCTGCTGCCATTTCACCGTCGACCGTTGCCACACCCCCAAATTTCCAAACCTTGCCGCCCGGCTTGCCGCGCAAGGTGGTCAACCGCATCTCAAGCTGATCACCGGGGATCACCTTGCGGCGAAATTTGCATTTGTCGATGGCCATGAAGTAAATCAGCATTTCCTTGTCCGCGAGATCGAGCGCGGTGCCCACCATCACCGCTGCTGTCTGTGCCATCGCCTCGATGATCGTGACGCCAGGCATGATCGGCGTGCCGGGAAAATGGCCCTGAAAGTGCGGCTCGTTCATGGTGACGTTCTTAATGCCAAGCGCCGATTGCGTGCCGTTAATCTCTTCCACGCGGTCCACAAGCAGGAACGGATAGCGGTGTGGCAGGATGCGCTGGATCAGCTGGATGTCTGCACGAAGAAGCGTGTCGCTCATGGGGCGTCCTTTTTGATCTTGTTGGGCTGTGAGTACCAATCCCGATGCCGGGGGGCAAGGTTTCAGGGGCGCAGCGGCAGGATCTCTGCACCTTCACCGAATTCTGTATTGACCCGAAGGATGGCCTGTTCGGTGATATCGACCGAGTCCACACTGAGCAGAACCACACGGCGGTCTAGAACAGCGACAGCCCCGCTTTCGACCATCAACTGAAGCAGAACCGGCTGCGCTGCGGTCAATAGTGCGCGGCGCGCCTCTTCGCTGCGGGCACCGAGAGCACGAGCCTTTTCGTCTTGTTCACGACGTAGACGTTGGACTTTTTCGTCAAAAGCTTCTGCTCGCGCGCGGAAATCGGCGGGCGGCAAGCTTTCCCGCAATTCGGTCAGTTCGCGTTCTTCGGCAGTCAGGTCTGCCTCGATGCGGCGGTTGTCAGCAGCGATTTCAAGACTTTCCGCTTCGATTTCACGAGAAATCCGTTTGCCAAATTCGCTTTGCGTATAAAGCGCCTCAGGCGCGACTGTCAGGATCAGACTTTGCACCACGCCGACATTTGACAAACCACCATCTTGCTGTGCTTGGGTGGACGTCGGCCCCGAAACCAAGCAAAGAAGCGCTCCGAAGAGCGCTCCTGTCCATGTGCGACAATGATCCGACATTTAGAACTGCGTTGAGATTGTCAGATCGAAGGATTGCACTTCGTCGAACTGTTCCTTGCTCAGCGCTTCACTGAAGTTAAAGCGCAGCGGACCAAGCGGCGTGGTCCAGAAGACCGATACACCGACCACGTGACGGGCGGTGAAGTCGTCGTACAGGACATTTGCATTTGTTTCCTCTAGGCCCCAAAGGCTACCAACGTCATAAAACACGCCGCCAGAGATGCCGTATTCTTCGGGCAAGGGCAGCGGGAATTCGGCCTCGAACCGGGCCACTGCGAAGTAGTTGCCCCCCAACGGATCATTCACATCGCCTGGCCCAACTTCACGTGGACCAATGCCGCCGCCTTCGAAGCCCCGCATTAGGTTCGATCCCAAAGAAAAACGGTCAGTGACGCGCGACGAACCTTCGGAATAGCTCAGGGCACCAGCTTGCAACGTGGCGCGCAATGTCACGTCATCGTTCAGGATTTTGGTCTGAGCCACTGCACGGAGGTTGGATTCCACATAGGTGCTATCACCCCCGAGGCCGCCAAAATCCTGACCGAATTCAAAAAGCACACCGGCATTCGGGTTCAACCCTGTCCGGCGCGTGTCATAGCTGTAGCGATACCCGACAAAGCTGTCCCATACCTCACCGCGGGCCGCTTCAGCATTGATGATCGACCCAACCGAGGCGTTCAGATTGGTAATCTCGGAATAACGTGCGCCGTAACGCAGATTCAGGCGACCATTTTCGGACACAGGGAACGTAAACCCGGTAGAGAAATTGCCGATCGCCGTGTCATATTCAGCCGATGCGTTGTCCGTCTCAAGGTAGTTGACGCTGAAGTTATACGCGACATCACGGCCCAAGAACGCAGGTTCGGTGAACGAGAAACTGTAGTTCGACGAATCCACGCCCGTCGTCACGCCCAAGGCAAGCTGCTGACCGCGACCCAGGAAGTTTCGTTCGCTAAATGTGATCGCCGCGCCAAACCCGCTGCTGGTCGAGTATGACCCACCAAAGCTAAGCGCGCCAGTTGGGCGTTCTTCGACATCAACGTCGATCACGACCTGCTGAGGTGTGGAACCTTCGCGCGCCTCAACATTGGATTCGTTAAAGAAACCAAGCGCGCGAACACGTTCGGCACTCTCGCGAATTTCACGCGGATTGAAAGGGTCGCCTTCGACAATGCGAAACTGACGACGAACAACACGGTCCAATGTGGTCGTGTTGCCTTCGATGTCGATGCGTTCCACAAACACCCGCTCGCCCCGGGTCAGTAGAAATTCAACATCCAGCGTAAGGTCTCGATCATTACGTGTGACGCGCGGTTCTACGCGCACAAAGTTCAGGCCCTCGCGGATCGCAAGGCGTTCCAGGCGCGCAATCTCGGTCTCAACCGCTGTTGGCGAATATGTGCGACCACTGCGCAAACGGATCGCCCTCTGGAAGACGTCAGGGTCTACTTCGGCCAGATCAGATGTGGCAGTGACTTCGCCAAAATTGAACTGCTGACCCTCTTCGACATTGAACGTGATGAAATAGGCGTCACGCTCTTCGCTGAGTTCGGCATTCACGCCGGTGGTGCGGAAATCGACATAGCCGCGAGATTGGTAGAAATCACGCAGAACCTGACGGTCGAATTCGATCCGGTCTTCGATAAAGGTGTCTGATTGGACAAGGGCACGAAACAGACCGGCTTGTTTGGTTTCAAGAACACGGCGCAGACGGCGGTCGCTGAACACTTGGTTGCCGGCAAAACCGATACGCTCAACCTCTGATACACCGCCTTCGAAAACTTCGAACACCAGATCAATACGGTTATCAGACCGGCGAATGACCTTGGGCTGAACCCGGGCAGCAATCCGGCCCTGCTGAGAATAGGCTTCGGTGATACGTGCCGCGTCTGCCTCGGCGGTAGAGGGGCTGAACACACGGCGCGATTCCGACTGGACGATGCTTGACAGTGTTTCGTCGTCGACGCGTGCGTTCCCTTCGAATGTGATGCGGTTCACAGTCGGATATTCAACGACCCGTACAACAAGCGTGTTTCCACGTGGTTCAATCTCGACGCTCTCAAAGAGGCCAGAGGCAAGAACCCGCTGATAACCGTCATTCAGTTCAGCAGCTGATACGGTTTCGCCGCGCGCAACTCCTAGAAAGCTTGCAATTGTGCCTGCCTCGATCCGTTGATTGCCTTCAACCGAAATCGCGTTGAAGCGGAAATCCTGCGCCATCGCCATATCCGGCGTGGACAGAACACCAACGCCAAGCGCGACCGATGCAGCAATAAGAAATGGACGGACCGACGATTTACGCGATGATTTCCGCGTTACCTGCTCGCCTGTTTTTTGTGTCATTGTTGGCAACCTACTCAGACATCCCTTTTAGGACGTGAGTACCCAGATTGCCTTAGCTTGTCAAAAGCGCAGAGGCCGTGTCGATCAATAGCGGACCGGGTGTGTCATCACGTCAATCATGAGCGAACCAAGATAGGCGCCCAGAAACAACGATGCCGCAATCGCAAAGACGTAAATCAGCCGGTCCCAATTGATGGAAAGCAGTAGGCTAAAGGAGCGGTAGCTGTCTTGGATCGTTTGCATGGCAGACCTCGGATACGTAATTGCAGGTCTGGAAATGCCGGTAGAATGTGTCAGCAATCAGGCACAAAGGGGGACGATTCTGTGAAATCGTTCCCCTTTGTGGCGGCTGTCCTGTGATGAGTTTCAGCCGGTATCAGGGGCAAAACAGATCGTTTGAGAGGGCGAACAACATCAGCGACAGCAACATGGTCAAGCCGATGGCCATCAACACGCGCAAGGCCTTGTCGCTGGGCGGACGGCCCGTGACGGCCTCGTAGGCGTGAAACACCAAGTGACCACCGTCCAAAACGGGAATCGGGAACAGGTTCAAAAGGCCAACTGCAGTGCTCAGAACCGCGATGAACCAGATAAAGCTTGTCGTTCCTTGCGACGCCATTGATCCGGATGTTTCCGCAATTCCAATCGGTCCGGACAGATTACACGTGCTAATCGCGCCGGTGATCATCGACCACAGCCCCGTCAGCGACCCGTCGACGATCCGGCCGGTTTGCTGGATACCCGACACAAACGCGTCGATAGCACCCCGCATCTCGGTCGCAGGCTCAAAAAACATGCCGCCCACAATTCCGATACGATAATTGGTTTCGAATGTCCCGTCGCGCTGCGGTTCGTCTGTGCTGCGCGGGGTGAGTTGCAAATCGCGAATGTCGCCGCCGCGCCAAACCTCAAGATTTAGAGTGGCCCCTTCCGACCCCTCAACCGCTTCGCGCAATTGCTCGAACGCATAAATGTTCGATCCATCAACAGAAATGATGATGTCGCCCGCCTGGAACCCAGCATCGTCCGCAGCCGAGCGCGGAATAATCTGCGTGGCAACGGGCGGATACACATAGGGCCCCTGCACCACCAGTTGGTCATCGCCGCGTTGCACGGTGTAGTCCAGATGTTCTTGCTGCGGCAGGTCATCAAGGAATGACTGAAAGCTGGAGGATTCGCTGTAGGCAGGCAGGTCGACACCTTCGATTTCGATCAGAACATCACCAACTTGAAGCTCGTTCTGGGCCGGAACTGCACGTAACTCACCAACTTTGACCGGGTCGGTCACATCGCCACGCAGCATGAATATGCCTGTGAAAATCAGAATCGACAGGGCGAAATTAAACACGGGGCCGGCCGCGACAGTGGCAGCCCGCGCCCACAAAGGTGCGCCATTCATTGTGCGCCGACGTTCGCTTTCCGATAGCACGGCCATGGCCTCGTCGTCTTTGCCACCAGAGGCGTTGCTATCGCCTTTGAATTTGACATAGCCGCCCAAAGGCAGCAGCGCGAATTGCCATTTCGTGCCGCGTTTATCCACCCGCGAAAACAGGACTGGACCAAAGCCCAGCGAGAAAACATCGGCATCAATTCCAGACCAACGGCCAACGATGTAATGCCCGTATTCGTGAATTGCCACGATCACCGACAGGGCGATCACAAAGGCAAGGAGGGTCCAAATCAAACTACCAAACTGCGGCAGCAGCGCTGCTATATCCAAAGCTCAACCCTCTAATTCGTTCATGATTTCATCTGCCCGTACACGTGCGAGATGGTCTAACTGGTCGACGTTATCAAGGGTGATGGCGGCATCAATATGTCCCGGATGAGCCGATATTCTGGACAAGGTCTCTTCGACAACCAACGCAATCTGTTGAAATCCGATGCGTTTCGCGATGAACCCATCCAGCGCGCGTTCCTTAGCCGCATTAAACACAGCGCCTGACAAACCGCCCGTCGCCATCACCTCGCGCGCCAGCCGAAGCGCGGGCCAACGCGTTTCATCTGCGGGTCGAAACGTCAACTGCCCCAGCTTGACCAAATCAAGCCTTTCAACCGGCAATGCCTTGCGATCCGGGTAATTCAAGGCAAAACCGATAGCGTGACGCATATCCGGCGGGCCAACATGCGCCATCAACGCACCATCATTAAAGCCGACAAGCGCGTGGATCATCGATTCCGGATGAACTACTGCTTCGATTTGCGACGGATCAATCTGGAAAAACTCACGTGTTTCAATTAGTTCCAGAGCTTTGTTGAACATCGATGCGCTATCGATCGTAATGCGTTGTCCCATGTCCCAATTCGGGTGCTGCGCAGCTTGCTCCGGGGTGGCTTTCGCCAAGTCTTCTATCGGCCAGTCTCGGAATGCGCCGCCAGATGCGGTGATGATCACACGTTCCACTGCACTGAGGTCCTCGCCGATGAGTGCCTGAAACACAGCCGAATGTTCGCTATCCACGGGCAAGATCGACGCGCCATGCGCTTTCGCCGTCGACAGCATCAGAGGGCCCGCGCAAACCATGCTTTCCTTGTTCGCAAGAGCAAGGCTTGCCCCCTGTTCGAGCGCACGTAGGCCCGGTGCCAACCCAGCCGATCCGACGATGGATGACATAACCCAATCGGCGGGACGGCTTGCCGCCTCGATCAAAGCTGCAGGACCAGCCGCCGCTTCGATACCTGTGCCAGACAGCGCCGCGCGCAGGTCGTTCAAACGCGTGGGATCGGCAGTGATCGCAATTTCCGCATCAAACAGAATAGCATCCCCGGCCAGCTGGGCGATGTTCTGATCCCCGGTCAGGGCAACCACCTGATAGGCGTCGCGCTCTCGCGCGATCAAATCAAGCGTGTTCTGCCCGATCGAGCCTGTAGCCCCGAAAATCGTTATGCGCCTCATGGAGACCCCGGTGGAAAACCGACAAGTTGTCCGGCGATCACGATAAACAACGCAGCGCCCAGCATGCCGTCAAACCGATCAAGCAAACCACCGTGGCCTGGGATCAGGTGTGAACTGTCTTTGACCCCTGCCCGACGTTTGATCGCGCTTTCTGCGATATCCCCGATCTGGCTTGCCATGCTGACCGCGATGCTGACACCGATCAACCCAATACCGGCTGTTGTTCCGCTTGCAAACAAAAGCGCAACCACAGCCGATCCGGCCCAACCGGCCACGGTCCCGGACCATGTTTTCTTGGGACTGACCCGCGGCCAAAGCTTGGGCCCGCCAATCAGGCGCCCTGCAAAATACCCTGCGATGTCGGTAACAACGACAACCAATAAAAGCCAAACCATCCATGTCAGGCCGAAGTCGTCGCGCAACGTCATCAGACCGTAGCCCGCCAGCAAGATGAAAGCGGTAAAGACCGCGTAGGTCACGCCGCCCCGCTCCATCCGACCAAGGCCGAGCATCGACGGCATCAACAGTAATGGCAGCGCAAAAGATGCTGGAATTTCAACGGCGATCATTGACACAAGGGCCGATACGACTGCTAGGATCAAAGGCGATTTGCTGCGGGCGGTGTCCAGCATGGTCACCAATTCCCAGACCATCAGTCCAACGACAATTGAGATCAGACCGTGAAACCAAAGGCCACCCAACCAAACACCGAGTGCGCCAATAGCCACCATCGCCACGGCGGAAAACAGCCGCGGTGCAAGGTCGTCCCACTTGCCTGAGCTCATGCCACCACTGCGCCGAAACGGCGTTCACGGGAACCGAAACCACCGACAACCTTTTGGAATTCCCCAGCGGTGAAGTCTGGCCAGAGCGTGTCGATGAATTCGTATTCCGAGTATGCACTTTGCCATAACAGAAAATTTGAGATCCGCGCTTCGCCACTTGTTCGTATCACCAAATCAGGATCCGGCAAAACACATGTATCTAAATACTTTGGAAGCGTTTCTTCATCCACTGCATTAGGATCAAGTTTGCCACTCGCAACATCTTGAGCAAGGCGTTTGGTCGCGCGGGCGACCTCGTCCCGGCCACCATAATTAATGGCGATGGTCAGGTTCACGGTCTGACAATTGGCCGTCAACGCCTCAAGCTCGTCCATCATCGCGACCAGCTTTTTGTCCAGCCGAACCCGGTCACCAATAAACCGCACGCAGACATCATTGTCTTTGAGCGCCTTGGCCTCGCGGGTAATGTAGCGGCGAAATAGACTCATGAGCCCGGCAACTTCGGATTGCGTCCGCTTCCAGTTTTCGGTCGAGAACGCAAAAACCGTCAGGTAATCGACCCCAAGGTCAGGGCACGCTTCGACAATTTCGCGCACGCGACGTGCACCGGCCTGATGCCCAAACAGACGTGGACGGCCCTGCTGAGTCGCCCAGCGACCGTTGCCATCCATGATGATCGCCACATGGCGTGGACCGTCATCTTTTGTTGTGGGCCTAGCCTGAGCCATGGTGCCGAGATCCTTTCTTTGCAGTCTCAGACCTGCATGATCTCTTCTTGCTTTGTTTCCAAAGCAGCGTCGATCTTTTTGATGTAGGCGTCAGTCATTTCCTGCACCTCGGCCTCCCAGAACTTCTGGTCGTCCTCAGACAGGCCGTCCGACTTGGCCTTTTTGATCTGGTCCATCCCGTCGCGGCGAATGTTGCGGACCGAAACACGTGCGTGTTCAGCATATTGTCCGGCAACCTTGCCCAATTCGCGGCGGCGCTCTTCGTTCAATTCAGGGATCGGCAACATGATAATCGTGCCATTCAACTGCGGATTGATGCCCAAGCCGCTTTCCCGGATCGCTTTTTCAACCTTACCGACCAGACCTTTGTCCCACACGTTGACGGTGACCATACGAGGTTCTGGCACGTTGACGGTGCCGACCTGGTTGATCGGGGTCATGCTGCCATAGGCGTCCACCATAACCGGTTCCAGCATCGATGCACTGGCACGCCCGGTGCGCAACGACGCGAATTCGGTCCGCAAGTTGGTCATCGCGCCATCCATACGGCGGGTAAGATCATCGGTATCTAGTAGAAAATCGTCTGCCATGTGGCCCTCAAGAGCGGTTTTTGTGCTTTGATTTGGGTTCTAAGCGACACGTGCCCGAAAGTATAGCACCTTGCGTCGCCCTGCCGATTTCGAAACTCGGTTTGTGACGCTTTGGTACGAGAGCGTCGCCCTAACCCGACTTGGTGCTGCCACCATATACCTTGGTGTATGTGCCTTTACCTGCCAGAATTCCGCGGAAGCCACCGGGTTCATCCAGTGGGAACACGATAATTGGCAGATTGTTGTCACGAGCCAGCGCGATGGCCGATGCATCCATGACCTTTAGGTTCTTTTGCAGCACCTCATCATAGCTGACGGCGTCATAGCGTTTGGCATCTGCATGTTCGCGAGGGTCTTTGTCGTAGATGCCGTCGACCCCATTCTTGCCCATAAAGATTGCTTCGCAGTTCATTTCGTTGGCGCGAAGCGCAGCGGCCGTATCGGTGGTGAAATACGGGTTGCCTGTGCCGCCCGCGAATACGCAGACACGCTTTTTTTCAAGATGGCGCACGGCGCGGCGTCGAATATACGGTTCAGCCACTTCGTCCATGCGGATGGCAGAAATCACCCGCGTGAAAACGTTTTGTTCTTCGAGCGCCGATTGCATCGCCAAAGCATTCATCACCGTGGCCAGCATACCCATGTAGTCTGCGGTTGTCCGCTCCATGCCTTGCGCACTGCCCTGAAGGCCACGGAACACATTACCGCCGCCGATGACCATGCAAATCTCAACACCAAGATCGTGCACCGACTTCACTTCTTGTGCGATGCGCTGCACGGTTGGCGGGTGAAGTCCGAACCCCTGATCCCCCATCAACGCCTCGCCCGATATCTTGAGCATGACGCGTTTGTATTTCGGATTAGGGGTTTGAGTGTCCGCCATGTTGCGCTCCGTTTCAACGAGAGTCTAAAGTTGCGTGCAACCTGTCGGAAATCCCGGCTAGGAGCAAGGCGAAGTCGCGATGCGCGGTTAACAGGTCGCAGCAACAGAAAACCTCAAGGGAGCTACCCGCGTGGCGCAAAGCCTCTCAGAACGGATCGCGGCGCTTGATCCGCACAAACCTGTCTTGATTGCTGGCCCAACAGCGAGCGGGAAATCTGAATTGGCATTGCGGGTTGCCGAAACTCAGGGCGGCGTTGTGATCAATGCCGATGCGATACAAGTCTATTCTGACTGGCGTGTTTTGACCGCGCGCCCGTCGCCCGAAGACGAGGAGCGCGCCCCGCATGCGCTATATGGGCATATACCGGGGGATGTGCCGTACTCTGTCGGGGATTGGCTACGCAATCTGGAACCGTATCTGTCAAGCGATCTGCGCCCAATTATCGTGGGCGGCACAGGCCTTTATTTTACAGCGCTAACTGAAGGATTGGCGCAGATCCCGGCGACGCCGGATGACATCCGCGCAACAGCGATAGAGCGGATTGAAACTGAGGGTCATGTCGCGCTGGTCGCCGAGTTGGACAGCGAGACGCGCAACCGGATCGACACAGCCAATCCGATGCGAGTGCAGCGCGCGTGGGAGGTTTTGACAAACACTGGGACAGGGCTGGCCGCGTGGCAAGACGCGACTGATCCGCCACGCCTGCCCCTCTCGGATGCTGCTGCTTGGGTGGTCCATGCTGACAAGGACTGGCTGACACCCCGGATTGAGACGCGCTTTGACATGATGCTTCAAACCGGCGCTATGGAAGAAGCATTAGCCAACCACCCGACATGGTCCCCTGATCTGCCATCTGCCAAGGCCATCGGCGCGACCGAGTTGATGGCAGTGATTGACGGTACAATGACACTGGAGGCCGCCTGCGACCGGGCAACAGTCCTGACCCGCCAATTTGCCAAGAGACAGCGCACTTGGTTCCGGGCCCGAATGCGCAACTGGGAATTGATTGACCTAGCGGCACCCTGAAAGAAAACTGCAGATAGACATATCGCAGCGGAACTAAATGTCGCAATGTGACAAGCCAAGTGTCGCAATCAAACCTCAAAAGGTCTAGTCTGGCAATTGACGATGCCTTGGCGATCGGGCGCAATGTCGCAAAACACTGCACGCCGCCGAAACATCAGGGCAAAACCGCCATATAACGGCGCAAAAAATAACGTGTCACAGGGAGAAACAGATGACGCAAACCACTCAGACCGAAACACTGCATCCAGCGGCCAAGCTTTATGCAAAGGAATACAAAGCGGGCCAGATGGACCGTCGCGAATTCCTGACACGGGCCACAGGACTTGGTGTCAGCGCAGCTGCCGCATACGGCATGATCGGCCTGTCCCAGCCCGCAATGGCGCAGACAGAGAATATCCAGGAAGGCGGGACGCTGCGCATCCAAACGCTTGTCAAAGCCATGAAAGACCCACGCGCCTATGATTGGGGCGAAGTCGGCAACCAGTCCCGTGGCTTCCTCGAATATCTTGTTGAATACCAGCATGATGGCACCTTCCGCGGCATGCTGCTTGAAAGCTGGGAAGTGAATGACGACGCAACGGTCTACACTTTGAATGTCCGTCCGGGTGTGACCTGGAACAACGGTGATGCATTCACTGCCGAAGACGTGGCGCGCAACATCACTGGCTGGTGCGAATCAGCCATGGAAGGCAACTCGATGTCCGCACGCATGGGCGGCCTGATTGATCCGGAAACCGGCATTGCCCGCGACGGTGCCATCGAAGTTGTTGATGATCTGACCGTTCGCCTTAACCTGTCGGCCCCTGACATCGCCATCGTTGCAAACATGTCGGATTACCCGGCAGCGATCGTACATTCCAGCTATGACGGTGGGGACGTATACGAGCACGGTATCGGTACGGGCCCGTTCCGTCCCGTTTCCATTGAGGTCGGCGTGAAGGCCGTTATCGAGCGGGCTCCTGACCACACGTGGTGGGGCACCGAGGCTTGGGGCGGACCGTACCTGGACCGGATCGAGTTTATTGACTACGGCAGCGACCCTGCGTCTTGGCTGTCGGCCGCCGAATCTGGCGAAGTCGATATGCTATACGAGTCGGTTGGTGATTTCATCGATATCCTCGATGCCATCGGCTGGACCAAGACCGAGACAGTTACGGCGGCAACCCTGGTTCTTCGCTTCAACCAGCAGACAGATGTCGACAGCGTCGTACCATATGCCGGCCGCGACGTGCGCAAAGCGTTGACGATGATGGTCGACAACTCGGTCTGTCTTGAGCTGGGCTATAACGGCCGTGGGCGGGTTGCTGAAAACCACCACGTATGTCCGATCCACCCCGCCTATGCGGATATCGGGCCAGCAGAATTTGATCCAGCAGCCGGTAAGGCCATGCTGGATGCGACCGAGTTCGCAGATTACGAGCACGAGTTGATCACGGTTGATGATGACTGGGAACGCAACACCGGGGCATCCGTTGCAGCACAAATCTCGGATGCTGGTGTGAACATCAAACACACCGTTCTGCCCGGATCGACCTTCTGGAACGACTGGACGAAGTATCCGTTCAGCGCCACGGCATGGAACCATCGCCCTCTCGAAGTTCAGGTTCTGTCCTTGGCCTACCGCTCTGGCGAAGCCTGGAATGAAAGTGCGTATGCCAATCCGGAATTCGATGCCCTGATGGCCGAAGCCCTGTCGATGGCCGATGCGGACACGCGGCGCGAAGTGATGGCCAAGGTCGAAACAACGCTGCGCGATGATGGCGTCATTATCCAGCCGTACTGGAGGTCGCTCTACAACCACCACAACGGCAACGTGGTGAATGCAGAAAAGCACCCGTCGCACGAGTTCCGGCTCTACAAATTAGGCTTCGCAGCCTGATCAAGACAACTGGTTCCGTCCCTTGCCACAGCATGGGGGCGGAGCCATCGCCAAGACTCCACGCTCTGCGCGCTTGGGCGCGGACATGACGAGGGAGACCCATCCGACATGGCTTTGTTCCTGCTTCGCCGCATCTTCACGATGCTGCTCACTGCGCTTTGCCTCACGTTTATCGTTTTCTGGCTGACCAACCTCGCGCCCAACCTCGAAAAGCTTGCAAAGACCCAAGGCAGTGTCCGCATGAGCGACGAGCAGGTCGACAGCTATCTGCGCGACCGTGGCTATACACAGGCCCTGCCTCTCAAATACGCCCAATGGCTTGGCGTCGCCCCCGGTTGGGTGATTGAAGGGCGTGACGGCACAACCCGTTCGCGCTGCAATGGTGTGCTTGAAGACGGTGTTTTTCCTGAAGACGGACGTAGTTTCTGCGGGGTGCTTCAGGGCGATTGGGGGCATTCGACAGTTTTCAAAGATGATGTCGGTTCAATCATTGCTACAAGGCTTGGCCTGACCGGCAAGCTGATGTTCTGGGTCATGATGGTTATGGTGCCCGGCGCGCTTATCATCGGCGTGCTTGCGGGCATGCGCGAAGGCAGCCGCACCGACAGGTCTTTGTCGACAGTTTCGATCATCACCACAGCGACACCGGAATACGTATCTGGCGTGGTATTTATCGCCGTCTTTGCATCAACCGCCTTTGGCCTACGCTGGTTCAACGGATCAGCTACCAGTGCGATGGAAGACGCCACGTTTGAGAACTTTACCCTGCCTGTGATGACCATCGCGCTTTATGGCATGGGGTATATTGCCCGTATGACCCGCGCCTCCATGGCCGAAGTCATGACCGCGCAATATATCCGCACCGCGCGACTGAAGGGTGTCAGTTTCCCGAACATCGTTCTGAAACACGCGTTGCGAAACGCTTTGATCGCGCCTTTCACAGTGATCATGCTGCAATTCCCATGGCTGCTGAACGGTGTCGTCATTGTCGAGACCCTGTTCAACTACAAAGGCTTTGGCTGGACGCTGGTGCAGGCGGCGGGGAACAACGACATCGAATTGCTGCTTGGTGTGTCGGTTGTATCAGTCTTTGTGGTCCTGATCACTCAGCTGATCTCGGACATTGGCTACGTTTATCTTAACCCACGCATCAGCGTGTCCTGAGCGGAAGGAAAAGCACTATGGAACCGCTCGGTTGGTTTGACATCATCACCCGCGTTTTGATCCAGTTTATGCCTGTCTGGGTGTGCCTGATCGCGCTATTCACCCTGTCCATCGTCTATAAACGCAGGCTGGGTCTTTACGGAAAACTGTTCGACAGCACGATTGGCATGGTCGGCTTTGCTCTTGTGATGTTCTGGGTTTTCACCGGTATCTTTGGGGCGTTCGACCTGATCATAACGCATGATCCGCTCGCTCAGGTATCCAGTATGAAGAACAAGCCCCCCGGAACGCCAATCGCGGGCGCAGAGGATGGGCAATACGCCTATTACCTCTTCGGTGGTGACAACCTGGCCCGAGACGTGTTCAGCCGGATGGTCAAAGGCGCATGGGTCGTGGTGCAGATTGCGCCATTGGCAACGCTATTCGCGTTCATGGTCGGGATCACGCTCGGCCTGCCCGCTGGGTACTATGGCGGACGGCTCGATACGTTCCTTAGCTTTCTGGCAAACCTCATCCTCGCCTTCCCGGTGATCTTGTTGTTCTACCTGCTGGTCACCCCGGAAATCGTGGATACTGGCATCCCGAACTATATGGCGATGGTCCTGTTCATTTTCCCCATTATCTTTGTCGCTGTCCTTTTGAATTCACGCTACCGGACTCAGCCAAAGGTCCGCACACCGATGTTGATTGCGGTCCTTGGCGTCATGGGATGGTTGTACCTGTCTCTGATCTCGCAACCGGGAACGCCAATGGTGGTCCTGCCCGATGCAATTGACCTCTTCAACCTGCAAGGCGGTATTTTGGTGGTGTTCGTGTCGGTGGTATTCGTCAATTCGCCCACCGTCTTCAGGATCGTTCGCGGACTGGCGATGGACATCAAAACCCGTGACTACGTGGCCGCCGCACAGACCCGTGGTGAACGCCCGTGGTATATTATGCTATGGGAGATCCTTCCCAACGCACGCGGACCGTTGATTGTCGATTTCTGTCTGCGCATTGGTTACACCACAATCCTTTTGGGCACCTTGGGCTTCTTCGGCCTTGGACTGCCGCCCGAAAGCCCGGATTGGGGCACGACCATCAATGACGGGCGGCGTTTGCTGCAAATCTACCTGCACCCTGCGATGGTGCCGGCCTTCGCGCTTCTCAGCATGGTGCTGGGGCTGAATTTGTTGGCCGATGGATTGAGAGAAGAAAGCTTGCGCGATTGATTGAGGGCGGAACTGGGGGCCAGCCCCCAGACCCCCGGAGTTTACTTGGCAAGATGAAGAGGGACGCAAGTCTCCAGCTCCGACAGGGAGAGACGACATGAAAGACAGCTACGACGGCCCGATCCTCGAAATCGACACGCTATCGATTTCCTTTTTTACGCGTTTGCGGGAAATCCCGGCGGTTATGGATTTTTCGGTCAATGTCATGCCCGGCGAAGCGGTTGGCCTGGTGGGCGAGTCCGGGTGCGGAAAATCCACAGTGGCGCTTGGCGTGATGCAAGACCTGGGTAAAAATGGAGAAATCGTTGGCGGGTCGATCAAGTTCAAGGGTCAGGATCTGGGCGCGATGAGCCAGGACGAGCTGCGCAAGATCCGCGGCTCTGAGATCGCGATGATTTATCAGGAACCGATGGCGTCGCTCAATCCGGCAATGAAGATCGGCAAACAATTGATGGAAGTGCCAATGATCCATCGTGGCGCATCCGAAAAAGAGGCCTATGACCGCGCGCTTCAGGTGGTGACGGATGTCAAATTACCCGACCCCAAACGCATTCTGGACGCCTATCCGCACCAGCTTTCGGGTGGACAACAGCAACGCATCGTAATCGCGATGGCGCTCATGGCTGAACCATCCCTTCTCATTCTCGACGAGCCGACAACTGCGCTGGATGTGACTGTCGAGGCCGCAGTGGTCGAACTGGTCAAGGAACTGGGCAAGAAATACGGCACCTCTATGTTGTTCATCAGCCACAACCTGGGTCTGGTCCTGGAGACCTGCGACCGCATCTGCGTGATGTATTCCGGCGAAGCAGTGGAACGCGGGTCAATTAAAGACGTGTTCGACGAGATGCAGCACCCATACACACAGGCGCTGTTCCGGTCGATCCCACTGCCCGGTGCCGACAAGAACGCCCGCCCGTTGCGCGCGATCCCGGGTAATTTCCCCCTGCCCCATGAGCGTCCGCAGGGCTGTAACTTTGGCCCACGCTGCGATTATTTCCAGGCCGGTCGCTGTGATGCACAAGATATCAAAATGGCCGATGTGCCGGGCAACGAACGCCACGCCACGCGGTGTCTGCGGTTTCAGGAAATCGACTGGCATGCGCCGATGGAACTTGGCGACAGCACGCAAAAATCTGAACCCGGTCGCGTCGTGCTCAAGATGGACAACCTCAAGAAATACTACGAGGTGGCCGCAAATGCGCTGTTTGGCAAACGCGGCGACACCAAGGTGGTCAAAGCCAATGAAACTCTGAGTTTTGAAGCCCGCGAATCCGAGACGTTGGCCATCGTGGGCGAATCCGGCTGTGGCAAATCCACCTTTGCCAAGGTTCTGATGGGTTTGGAGACCGCGACGGACGGGCAAATCTTACTCGACAATCACAATATCGAAGCCACCCCAATTGAGTCGCGCGATACACAGACCATCGCTGATGTGCAGATGGTGTTCCAAAACCCGTTCGATACGCTGAACCCTTCAATGACAGTGGGACGGCAAATCATCCGCGCGCTTGAAGTGTTCGGCATCGGCACCAATGACGGCGAACGCCGTGAAAGGATGTTGCAACTGCTGGATTTGGTAAAGCTGCCACGCGCCTTTGCCGACCGAATGCCGCGTCAGTTGTCAGGCGGTCAGAAACAGCGCGTCGGCATTGCCCGCGCCTTTGCGGGGAACGCCCGGATCGTGGTTGCAGATGAACCTGTATCCGCGCTCGATGTGTCGGTTCAAGCGGCAGTCACGGACCTTTTGATGGAGATTCAGCGTGAACAGAAAACAACGCTTCTCTTCATCAGTCATGACTTGAGTATCGTCCGCTATCTGTCTGATCGTGTTATGGTAATGTACCTTGGGCATGTGGTTGAGCTGGGCACAACCGATCAGGTCTTCGCACCGCCTTACCACCCCTACACAGAGGCATTGCTGTCGGCGGTCCCAATTGCGGATACGAGCGTGACAAAGAAGAACATCGTGCTTGAAGGTGACATCCCTTCAGCCATGAACCCACCGTCGGGCTGCCCTTTCCAGACGCGCTGCCGTTGGAAATCGCAGGTGCCTGGTGGTCTGTGCGAAAAAGAGGTGCCACCGATGCGTCAGCTGGGAGACGGTCATCAGGTCAAATGTCATCTGTCAGATGCGCAATTGGCTGAGATGGATCCTGTCATTCAGATCGCGGCCGAGTGAACGGCCGCAGATCACAGTTTCATTCCGAAATCACCTCCGTCCCATTTGCACCCAAAACTTGGATCGCATGGGCAGTGTGACGGAGCCGATGACATCAGTTTGTTAGAAAGTCCTCTGCGGTCAGCACGGCCGCACCAGTTGCGTTGGTCACCGCTTGGGTGTTCTCAGCCAGAGCCGCATAGGTCAGCACTGCCATTCCGACAACTGCTGCTGTCAGAACCACCCAATCGACGGTTACCGCACCGTCTTCGTCGGCTCGAAAGCTCTTGATGAAGTCAATCATGCCACTCTCCAATCTTCGAGGATCAATCGCTTTGGTTCAGTTTCCTGAACCCTAAGCACACGATCTCAATACCATTTGTTTGTTTCGCTACGGTTGGTTTTGGTCGCAGATTGGGGCAGTAGTTTGACGGGAATATAGCAGATTTAAAATCAATAACGAAAAGAAAGTGGCGGACAAAGCCACAGGATCGGAATGTTCGACCGCATTTTTACACGTCGGAACGCGGTACACCAAACCATTGGAAAGCAACGCTTTAGCGGCCCCAGATCTTTTTCACATAGTTGCGTGTTTCGCGGTAGGGCGGGATGCCTTTGTGTTTTTCGACGGCACCCGGGCCTGCGTTATAGGCCGCCAAGGCCAACGGCCATTGCCCGAACTTGTGGTACTGTTCTTTGAGGTAGCGCGCGCCCCCTTCAAGGTTTTCGGCCGGATCGTTTGGGTTCACGCGCAAGTATTGCGCCGTGCCAGGCATCAACTGCGCCAAACCAATCGCACCTTTGTGTGACCGCGCGTTGGGATTGAAGTTCGATTCCTGCTGAACCAATCGCAAGAACAGGTCTTCAGGGATACCATGGCGTCTGGCCGCATCTCGGGCCATACCAGCGTAGACACCCGAATATCTGCCACGGTATTTTGCAACTGTGCCGTCTGCGCCCGCGTCGCCCCACTTGGTTGGGGTCACAACTTTGGGGGGCTGCAATCGCACCGAATTTTTGTATTGCTGCGCCGCGCGCGAGTCCAAGACCTTGGTTTTGCTCGAAAAGAGCGCCACACGGCTCTTGGTGGATAACACCTCTGCGCTGACCGCGCCTGAACTCATCATTGCGGCAACACTCAGCACCGCAACAAATCTCTGTCTTGTTGTTCGCATCACTGCTCACGCCCCACGCTGAGATTTTGCAGAGGTATAGTCCGGATTCGCATTCCATACCAGCCTTGGTTGCTCACCATTTGTTAACCACAAGCTGATGGAATGGCGCGGACGGCTTTTGCCAATCGCTGATGGCAATCCGGCCGAACGCTGGTGTAGGGTCAAACAAACGGCGCGCGGCGTCATAGATTCGAATTCAAGATGGGGGAAACATGGCCGGTTCAGTTAATAAGGTCATCATCGTCGGCAATCTCGGCCGCGATCCGGAAGTGCGAACTTTCCAGAACGGCGGCAAGGTCTGCAACCTGCGGATCGCTACGTCAGAGAACTGGAAAGACCGCAACACTGGTGAACGCAAGGAACGGACCGAATGGCACAGTGTCGCCATTTTCAACGAAAATCTTGCGCGCTTGGCCGAGCAATATCTGCGCAAAGGCTCCAAGGTGTATATCGAAGGCAAGCTGGAAACCCGCAAATGGCAGGACCAGTCCGGTCAGGACCGGTATAGCACAGAAGTTGTGTTGCGGCCGTACGCGGGTGAACTGACATTCCTCGACAGCCGTGATGGTGCTGGCGGTGGCGGCGGTGGTTACGGCGGCGGAAGCAGCGGCGGTGATTATGGTGGCGACTACGGCGGTGGCGGTGATTACGGCGGATCGAGCGGCGGAGGTGGCGGCCCTGCCCGTGCGCCCGCCCGGGACATAGACGACGAAATCCCATTCTAAATTGAAAAGGCGCCCTTTGAGGCGCCTTTTTCTATCTCTCTGACAACGCATCCTGCAAAAGCTGCAGCACCCTGTCCGATGGCACGTCTGAGGTCACAAACGCGTCACCAATGCCACGCGCCAGAATAAAGCGAAGTTGACCGTCGATGACCTTTTTGTCTTGTCCCATCAGGTCAAGCAGCGCCTGAGCGTCCGGCAAATCGCCGTCGATATCGGCTAAGCTCACCTTCATGCCCATTTCGGACAGCATCTGACTCACGCGGCTTGGGTCTTCTTGTGAACATAGGCCGAGGCGCGCGGACAGATCGAATCCAAGTGCACAGCCAATTGCAACACCTTCGCCGTGCAACAGCCGATCCGAATAGCCCGTTGCCGCCTCGAGGGCATGGCAGAACGTATGGCCAAGATTCAGAAGCGCGCGATCCCCTTGCTCGGTCTCGTCCCGAACAACAATCTCGGCCTTCATCTCTACCGAACGTTTGACCGCATAGGCCAGCGCGTCAGGGTCGCGTTCGCTGATGCGACCCGCGTTCTGTTCTTGCCAATCGAAAAACGCGGCGTCCCCCAGTAGTCCGTACTTGACGACCTCGCCATAGCCAGCAAGGAAATCCCGCTTGGGCAGCGAATTGAGAACCGATATATCCGCAAGCACCAACGCAGGCTGATGAAATGCGCCGATCAGGTTCTTGCCCTGCGGTGCGTTGATCCCGGTTTTGCCGCCGACCGAACTGTCGACCTGCGCCAAAAGCGATGTGGGGATCTGGACGAACCGAACACCACGACGCAACACAGCGGCAGCAAAGCCCACCAGATCGCCGATCACCCCACCGCCAAGAGCGATGACCACATCACGGCGTTCGATCTTCTGATCAAGCAACCATTCAACAGTGCGCTCAAACTGAGGCCATCCCTTGGTGGACTCCCCAGCGGGCAAGGTCAGGCTGACCGACGTAATCCCTTCGGCAGACAGCGCAGTTTCCAAAGCCTCAAGATGAATGTCTGCCACATGCGTGTCCGTGACGATCGCCACACGCGGACGTTTGAGCAGAGGTGTAATCTCGACCCCTGCACGGGAAAGCAGGTCTGGTCCGATGCGCACGTCGTAGGCGCGGCCCTCGAGCGGGACGTGAACGGTTTCAATCACTCTTGAACCTCCAATACATCAGGGCGGGTCTTGAGTGCTTCGACCACGCGTGATGCCATATCATCTATCGAAAGCCCCGGTTCGGACCGGACGGCCAGATCGGCTTTGGCATAAATCGGAACCCGTTCATTGTAGAGCTTTGACAACGCGCCGTGCGGATCGGGCACCCGCAACAAGGGCCGCGTGTCTTTGTGTTTCACCCGGCTCCACAACAGGTCAAGGTCAGCATTCAGCCAAACCGCGACCCCTTTTTCCGAAATGATCTCACGGTTTTCAGTGGACATGTAAGCGCCGCCGCCAGTCGATAAGATACCCTGTTGCCGGTCGAGCAGGCGCGAGATCACCTGACGTTCCTTCAAGCGAAAGAATGGCTCTCCGTCGCGTTCGAAAATCTCGGGGATGGTCATATTGGCGGCTTTTTCGATCTCAGCGTCCGAATCGAGAAAAGGCGCGCGCAGCATTGCAGAGACCGCTTTGCCAACTGCGGTTTTACCGGCACCCATCATGCCGACCAATACCACCGTTTTCTTGAGTCTTGCCTGCATTGTCCCCGACGCTGCCCTTGTATCTCGGCCAAGTGCCGCCAATTTTTTGACATCGGACGCTGAATGACGTGATCTTAGGCAAAAGGCCAGTTATAACTTGGAAAAAATCATCGAGGCAGGGCAAGGATCGTCATGGGACGTATCATAAAATGGCTGATCTATTTGGTGATCATCGGTGCTGTGGCGCTGGTGGCATATGCCTATGTGGGCCCTTTTTTCGGCGCTGATTTTTCGCCACCACAAACTGAAGTCAGACAACCAGTGACGCTGGATGCAGATTAAACGACCTCTTTTGATCTTAGCCTGCGCCGCTTTGCCTGCTTGGGCGCAGGAAGCGCCGCTATCGGCCATTGATTGGCTGGCCGTTCAGCGAAACGCGCCGTCCGTTGTCACCGTACCGCCAGAAAGCCCCGTCGCCCAAAGTGCAGCTGTGCCCGATGTCGAGGTGCAGTCGCTGGACGCACCAAGCGTTGGAGGCGTAGGCCTGTTGCCGACATCTGTAACTGGCCTGCCCCCAACGCTCTGGAAAGGCAGTTCCGAGGCTGATCTGATTGCAGCCATCAACCGTTACCAAGCCCGGCGTCCGTCGATACCCGCCCTCAACGCGTTGCTTCATATTCTGATGCTGGCTGAAGCAGAGACGCCGAGCGCCAGCAAAGGTGAGGCGCTTTTACACGCACGGGCCGCGCTTTTGTCTCGTCATGGTATGGTCTTGCCGGCCGAAGCATTGATGGAGCGAGTGGGCGATCTGACGCCGCAGTTGTTTGATCTGTCCTTCGACCTGGCTTTGCTGACCGGAACTGACGAAGCGCTCTGTCGGGTACTGGACGACACTCCGAGCCTGAGCAACGACTTACCGACCCGCATCTGGTGCGCCACACGGAGCGGTGACTTCCCGCGCGCCATGACGATTTACCAGACAGCTTCGGCGCTTGGCCAACTGTCGGACCTGGACGAAGCTTTGTTGCTGCGCTTTCTTGATCCAGAATACGCAGAAAACGCCACGCCACTCAGACCACTTGTCAGACCAACTCCGTTGCAATTCCGCTTGTTCGAAGCCATCGGAGAGGCATTGCCGACAACACCTTTGCCCCTTCCGTTCGCAGTGGTTGAACTGTCCGGTGATTCCGGCTGGCGGGCGCAATTGCAAGCGGCAGAACGGTTGGCGCGCGCAGGTGCTATAGACGGCAACCAGCTTTTGGGCGTCTACACCACACAAAAGCGCGCAGCCTCCGGCGGGATCTGGGACCGGGTCGAGGCGTTGCAACGCTTTGACACGGCATTGACCACGCGTGACCCTGGTGCGGTGTCATCCGCATTGGAAAAAGTCTGGCCCCAGATGCGCAGTGCCGGGCTTTTGGTGCCGTTTTCCAATCTCTTCGCTACGCAGCTTGATGGCCTACCCTTGTCGGCAAGATCCAAAGACATTGCTGCGCTTGCTGGATTGCTGTCCGACGATTACGAAACCACAGCGGCGGCCCTTTCCGATAGCAGCGATCCCCAGCACAAATTCCTTGCCTCCATCGCAATGGGACAGGCTCCGAGTGCCATCCCGTCGGATGTTCCTCACGCCGCTGCCTTGGCTGCCCCTTGGTCGTCCCCAACCCAAGCACCAAATGAACTGGCAAACCTGCCCGGCCAAAACCGTTTGGGCGAAGCATTGCTGTCGGCCATCGATAGGTTCGAAAGCGGCGCTAATGGCAATGATGATGTTGCGGAAGCACTTAGCACCCTGCGCGCCTTTGGACTGGAAGACACTGCCCGCCGCGCAGCGCTGCAACTGGCGATACTTGAAATGGAAGGCGCACGGCGATGAGTGACCGGCACTGGATCGCGGCATTTCTGGATGCTCAAGCCGCCGAACGCGGGGCCGCTACCAACACGCAGTTGGCCTATGCCCGCGACCTGGCGGACTTTACCGACTGGCTGAGCAGTCAAGGGTCGTCCTTGACCGACGCACGAAAAGTGGACGTCGAGAACTACCTGATCCATTGCGACACACAAGGCTTGGCGAAATCCACGCGCGCACGGCGATTGTCTGCCATCAAACAGCTGTACCGCTTTTGCTTTGAAGAAGGATTTCGGGCCGACAATCCAGCAGTGCAGATCAGTGGACCGGGCCGCGACAAACGCCTGCCCAAGACACTATCCACCGAAGAGGTGGACCGCCTGCTTGACGCCGCCACAGCGCATGGGCGCAGTCCAGCGGAAAAGGAACGCAACACCTGCCTGATGCAACTGCTATACGCGACAGGCATGCGGGTCAGCGAACTGGTCTCGCTGCCGCTCTCGTCTGCCAAGGGTGATCCGCGTATGCTCTTGATCCGTGGCAAAGGCGACAAGGAACGCATGGTGCCGCTGTCACCACCTGCCCGCGCAGCCTTGCGTGATTGGTTGAAAACCCGCGAAGAAATGGAGGACGCCGCCCGCACCGATGGCAAGCCCGCGTCGGCCTTTTTGTTCCCATCGCGTGGCAAGTCGGGGCATCTGACGCGGCATGCGTTCTACATCCTAATCAAGGAACTGGCTGTCGAAGGCGGCGTATCACCATCCAAGGTCACGCCCCATACGCTGCGCCACGCCTTTGCCACACATCTTCTGGCCAATGGCGCCGATCTGCGGGCGATCCAGACGTTTCTGGGCCATGCCGATGTCTCTACCACCGAAATCTACACCCATGTTCTGGAAGAACGTCTGAAAGAGTTGGTGCTGGATCACCACCCAATGGCGCGCGACTAGACCACGGCTCTTGAACGCGCCGGACGCTGACCCCATAACCTTGTCAAGTTTTCAAAACGTTGGATCTCATGGAACCCGCAATACCCGCGGCTGACGCCGCTTTCTGGATCACGTCCTCGGCCATCATTGGCTTGCTTGTGCTGTCGGCTTTCTTCAGCGGCTCGGAAACCGCATTGACCGCCGCATCGCGTGGCAAGTTGCGGTCAATGTCCGACAAAGGCTCCAAAGGGGCGGACCGCGCGCTTGATATCACCGAAGACAACGAACGGCTTATTGGGTCGGTCCTGCTGGGCAACAACCTTGTCAACATCCTCGCCACATCGCTGGCCACCGCGTTATTCACCCGACTTTTTGGCGAATCCGGCGTGGCGCTTGCCACGTTGGTGATGACTGTGCTGGTGCTGGTCTTTGCCGAAGTGCTGCCCAAAACCTATGCCATCACAAACCCCGAAACCGCCGCGAGCCGCGTATCACCGGTGATTGCCTTGGTGATCAAGGTCTTTTCCCCAATCGTTGGCGCGGTCCGGGTGTTGGTGCGCGGTGTACTGAGTGTCTTTGGGGTCAAGACCGACCCCGACAGCCATATCCTGGCCGTGCGCGAAGAGATCGCGGGCGCACTGCAATTGGGCCATTCCGAAGGAGTTGTCGAAAAAGAGGACCGAGACCGCATCCTGGGCGCGCTTGATCTGAGCGATCGCACGGTCGAAGAGATCATGTTGCACCGTTCAGGCATCGAGATGATCGACGCTGACAACGATCCACAGGACATTTTGCGCCAGTGCCTTGAATCAAATCACACCCGCCTGCCCGTCTTTCGCGGTGATCCCGAGAACATCATCGGTGTGGTGCACGCCAAAGACCTGTTCCGCGCGATGTATCAGTTCATGCAGGAAAGCGACAAACCAGCCGAAGCGATGAGCAGCTTCAAATTCGCGGATGTGTCGATGAAGCCGTACTTCATCCCTGACAGCACCTCACTTGACGATCAGATGCGTCAATTCCTGCGTCGTCGCACCCACTTTGCTTTGGTTGTGGATGAATACGGTGCGTTGCAGGGATTGATCACACTTGAGGATATACTTGAAGAGATCGTCGGCGAGATCACCGATGAATTTGACCCCGATGGCGATCACGCAGTCAAGCGCGGTGAAGACGGGAATTACTGGATCGACGGCGCAATGACGATCCGCGATCTCAACCGGGCACTTGACTGGTCCTTGCCCGACGAAGAGGCCAACACTGTCGCCGGTCTGGTGATCCACGAGGCGCAAATGATCCCGACCACAGGTCAGTGTTTCAGCTTCCACGGGTTCCGCTTTGAAGTCGTCTCACGGGATAACAACCGTATCACCGCGCTCAAGATCCGACCGTTGGCGGCCGAGTGATCAAGCAGCGGGCACACCGACACTTATGCACGTAGGCGTGTACCATCGGGGTCAAATGGCGGCTTACCAAGGATCGTCGCTCGGTGCGGACGGCCCAGCACCATAACCTCGACCTCATCACCGGCTTGGGCGTTTTTGATATATCCCAGCGCCAAAGACAGCCCGACATGGTAGCCGTAGGCACCCGAACTGACCCGTCCGATACCGATACCGTCTTTGAAAATCGGTTCTCCACCCGTGGCATCTGCGTTTGACGCATTTGCATCATCGCGATTCAGCGCAAGCAGCACCATCCGTTCACGCGGTGGTTTTTCCATGTTGGCCAACACTGCATCACGGTTCAAATACGGCTTGTCGGTTCGGCACAACCGGTCGAGCCCACATTCCTGCGGCCAGTATTCCGGGCTGTATTCCCGGCCCCATGATCCGTAACCCTTTTCTATACGCAGGCTCATGAGCGCACGGCTGCCCACCGGTACAGCTCCGACTTCTTTCCCAGCCTCTAAAAGCGCTGTGTAAAGCGCCACCTGATCCTCAGCGCGGCAATGCAGTTCCCACCCCAGATCTCCGGTGAAGGACACGCGCAGGGCCATTACATCAACACCCGCGATGTCGATCCATTTGGAGCGCATGAAGGGCCAATCAGATGTGTCGAGCGAAGTGTTGGTTAGCCGTTGCAACAGTACACGGGACTGCGGCCCGGCCACGTTGAAGCCGCACCACGTGGTGGTGAGCGACTCGAATGTCGTGCCGTCTGGCAACGGCACCGCATCGTAGAAACGTTTCTGATATCGCTCGGCCATGCCTGAACTCACGATCCAGAATTCATCCTTGGCCAACCGCGTGACCGTTGCATCGCCGGCAATGCCACCACGCTTGCCAATCAGCGGCGTCAGGCAGGACCGCCCAACCTCGCTTGGCATGCGGTTGGCGAAAACGGCGTTCAGCCAATCTTCGGCCCCCGGCCCTGTCACGCGGTATTTGGCAAAGTTTGAGATGTCGATGATGCCGGCAGCATCGCGTAAGGTGCAGGCCTCATGACCAACAACGTCCCACCACGGCTGACGGGTGAAACCCGCAGTCTCGGACACATCGCTAGAGAAATAGAGCGGATGTTCCCATCCGTAGTTCAGACCAAAGACCGCTCCCATGTCTTTTTGCATCTCGTAGACCGGGCGTGTGCGCACGGGGCGACCTGCCTCGCGTTCCTCATTGGGGAAATGAATCTTGAAACGATGGGCGTATTGGTCGCCAACCCGCGCTTTGGTGAATGCTGCATCTGCCCAGTCCCCGAACCGCGCCACGTCCCAGGCGAACATGTCGTACTGCATCTCACCTTCGATGATCCATTGCGCCACCATCAAGCCCATACCGCCGGATTGCGAAAAGCCGGGAATGATGCCGTTGCAGCAGAAATAGCCCTGTTTCTCGGGCACCGGCCCAAGCAGTACGTTGCTGTCAGGTGACCAGATCATCGGGCCGTTGATCACACGTTTGATTCCAGCCTCGCCCACTGCAGGCACGCGGTCGATGG
Source organism: Marivita sp. (assembly GCF_965656765.1). Taxonomy (GTDB): domain Bacteria; phylum Pseudomonadota; class Alphaproteobacteria; order Rhodobacterales; family Rhodobacteraceae; genus Marivita. Next base: position 34,074 of record NZ_CBFHLV010000018.1, read on the forward strand.
CACGCATCATGTTGTCTTCAATGCGTTCAAGATCATCGGCGAAAAGCTCGTGGCCAAATCCTTGCGGCGTGCCGTCTTCGGCCCAGAAGCGCACGTCTTTTTCATAAGCACCGACCAGCAGGCCTTTGCCCTCTTGTCGTAGATAGTATTCGCCATCTCTGTCGGCGACCGACGGCAGGCGGCGATCCATCGCGTCAATCTCGGCAATGGTCTCGGTCACGAAGTACTGGTGCTCAGTTGGCAGCAGCGGCAGTTTGATCCCCGCCAAGGCCGCCACCTCGCGCCCCCAAAGGCCGGCGGCATTGACCACCCATTGGGTGTGTATATCGCCATTTGGAGTACGCACAATCCATGTGCCATCGGGTTGTTGGTCGGTTGCCGTCACAGGTGTGAAGCGATGGATCTCGGCCCCTTTTTGTCGCGCACCTGCAGCGTAGGCCGCTGTCACGCCAGATGGGTCAACATTACCGCCATCGGGTTCATACATGATGCAGCGAATGCCGTCGAAATTCACCAATGGATGGAGAACCTCAGCCTCGGCGCGGCTGACTTCGTGGAAGTTCATGCCATACAGCTTGGCCTTGGCCGCCTGCAGACGAAGCTGATGTTCGCGGGCTTCGGTTTGTGCAAGATAAAGCGACCCGGGCTGAAACACGCCGCAGCTTTGGCCGGTCTCGGCCTCGAGCTGGTTGTAGAGGTTCATCGTGTAATGCTGGATGCGGCTGATATTGGTGCTGTCGTGAAGGCCGTGGATATTGGCCGCAGCGTGCCATGTTGACCCGCTGGTAAGCTCGTCGCGTTCCAAAAGGACAACATCGGTCCAGCCCAATTTTACCAAATGGTATAGAATCGAACAGCCGATAACACCGCCTCCGATGACAACAGCTTGGGCGTGAGTTTTCATGGCTGGCGACTCCGTTCGATTTGGCCCCACACTTGCGATCCGAAGAGATAAGTGGTTGCCACAAGCCGACACGGGATGTCGTTTTCCGGCAGGACGCAACAGGAAACGCGGCCACAAGGTCGGCACAGAAGATCAGGGAGAGATCGCATGAAAACGCAGGCACGGGTGGTGGTTATTGGCGGCGGCGTCGTCGGTGTGTCGGTACTTTATCACCTGACCAAGCTTGGCTGGTCGGACGTGATGCTGGTCGAACGCTCGGAACTGACCAGCGGCTCGACCTGGCACGCGGCAGGTGGGTTTCATACGCTGAATGGCGACACAAATATGGCCGCCCTGCAGGGCTACACGATCCGGCTTTACAAGGAACTCGAAGAGATCACGGGCATGTCCTGCGGGCTGCACCATGTGGGTGGCATTACGCTTGCCGACAACCGCGACAGGTTCGATATGCTTTTAGCGGAACGCGCTAAGCATCGTTACATGGGGCTGGACACACAGATCGTCGGACCCGAAGAGATCGCCAAAATCGCGCCAATCACCAACACCGAAGGCATCCTTGGTGCGCTGTACGACCCATTGGACGGGCACCTTGATCCATCGGGCACCACCCATGCCTATGCCAAAGCGGCCCGGATGGGCGGGGCCACGATTGAAACCCATGTGATGGTGCAAGAAACCATGCAGCGGCCTGATGGGACGTGGAACGTAGTAACTGACAAAGGCACGATCCACGCGGAACATGTGGTTAACGCAGGTGGTCTTTGGGCACGAGAAGTCGGCGCGATGGCAGGGGTTTACCTGCCGCTGCACCCGATGGAACATCAGTATATCGTCACGGATGAAACCCCCGAGATCTACGAACGTGAGACCGAGCACCCGCATGTGATGGACCCGGCAGGCGAAAGCTATCTGCGGCAGGAAGGGCGCGGGCTGTGTATCGGTTTCTACGAACAGCCCTGCCGCCCTTGGGCCGTCAATGGAACACCGTGGACTTTTGGGCATGAACTTTTGCCAGATGACTTTGACAAGATCGAGGAAAGCATTGAATTCGCTTACAAACGCTTTCCTGTCTTGGAACGCGCGGGCGTCAAATCGGTGATTCATGGACCCTTTACCTTTGCACCCGACGGCAACCCGCTGGTCGGCCCGGTACCAGGCTTGCGCAACTACTGGTCAGCCTGTGGCGTGATGGCCGGGTTCAGTCAGGGCGGCGGTGTTGGTCTGATGCTGGCGCAATGGATGATCGAGGGCGAATGCGAACGGGATGTATCAGCGATGGACGTCGCCCGGTATGGCCGCTGGATCACGCCGGGTTACACGCTGCCCAAAGTGATTGAGAACTACCAAAAACGCTTTTCCGTTAGCTACCCAAATGAAGAACTACCCGCCGCGCGGCCCCTGCGCATGACACCGATGTATGATGTTTTTGACAACATGGGCGCGGTTTGGGGCGCGCAATATGGATTGGAGGTCGTGAACTATTTCGCAGCGCCCGATGAGCCGCGCTATGAGACCCCCAGTTTCCGCCGATCCAACGCGTGGGTTGCGACCGCGCGCGAGGTGAAAGCCGTCCGCGAAGCTGTTGGAATCAATGAAGTTCAGAACTTTGGCAAGTATGACGTACAAGGCCCCGGCGCGCGCTCTTGGCTGGATCGGATTATGGCAGGCCGGATACCGCAAAATGGTCGTATCTCATTGACGCCGATGCTGTCCCCACAGGGACGTCTGATCGGGGACTTCACCGTATCATGCCTCTCAGCAGAACACTTCCAGATCACCGGGTCCTACGGCGCGCAAGCCTACCACATGCGCTGGTTCCAGTCGCACCCTCCCCACGAGGCCGAAGGCGATGTAACAGTCGACAATATCTCAGACCCGCGCACAGGGTTTCAGATCGCAGGGCCCCGAGCACGGAATCTGCTACAGGCCGTGGCCCGTGAAGATATCTCGGACATGCGTTTTCTTGACGTGCGGCAGCTGACCATCGGCCTGTCCACCGCCATCGTGCAACGGGTCAGTTATACCGGTGGTCTAGGATACGAGATCTATGTCGATGCCATGGAACAGCGCGCGCTTTGGGATGTTTTGTGGCAAGCAGGGCAGCCGATGGGGATAACGCCTTTCGGGATGCGCGCGATGATGTCACTCCGGCTGGATAAGTTCTTTGGCTCGTGGCTGTCCGAGTTTTCACCAGACTATACCCCTGCAGAAACAGGCATGGACCGGTTCATTGCGTGGTCCAAGAACACCGATTTCATTGGACGCGCCGCGGCAGAGGCAGAACGCGCCACGCCCCCTGACCGAATTCTGTGCGCATTCGACGTTGCGGCGAAAGACGCCGATGTGCAGGCTTACGAGCCGATATGGATCGACGGTGCTGTACAAGGCTTCTGCACCTCGGGCGGCTTTTCGCATCATGCCGGTAAATCCATTGCACTTGGCCTGATCCCGCGCACCCACGCGCAGGAGGGCCAAAAGGCGCAAATCGAGATTTTGGGCGAGATGTGTGATGCCACGCTGATCACAACACCGCTCTACGACGCAGACGGGGAGCAGATGCGCAGCTAAACTTTGGTATGAGCCAAATATCCATCGTGATTCCCGCCGCCGGGGCCAGTCGTCGGATGGGCGACCGGGACAAGTTGCTTGAGCTTGTGGACGGGGTGCCCCTGCTACGGAGCGTAGCGGAACGTGCCTTGACGGTGAGCAACACTGTGGTGGTCACCCTACCCGTTGAGGCCATGGCACGCGCTGAAACCCTGGTCGATCTGCCGGTACTTCAAGTTCCGGTGCCGGATGCCGCTGACGGGATGTCCGCCTCATTGCGGCGTGCAGCGCAGGCAGTGCCAAAGACTTGTGACGGAATGATGATCCTACCTGCGGATATGCCCGACCTGACAACAGATGATCTGCGCCAAATTGTAAGTGCGTTTGACGATGCCAGCGGCGAGTTTCTGGTCCAGGCAACCAGCTCGGCCGGACATCCGGGGCATCCAGTCATTTTTCCGCGGGATCTGATCTCGCAATTTCGGACTCTGACAGGTGACGCAGGGGCCAAGACAATTCTGCAGGCCAATCGCTCTCGTATTATTCGGGTCCCCCTGCCCGCCGAACACGCGCTGACCGATCTCGACACGCCAGACGCATGGACATTGTGGCGGGCCAACAACCCCGACAGGTAAATGTGGATAAGTTTGCGGATAAAAAAATGGGACGGCTCTCCCCTACCGTCCCATTTCCTTTCGATTGCTGCCTCAAAAGGGCGCAATCGACTGTATAACTGCTGCGACTTTCGTCGGTAGCGGATACACTACTCAAGAAACACTTCAAAGCAAGACAAAAATGCCTGTTTTGTGATCAGGTCCATCTTTGAAATCAAGAAAAGTGACCCTACGGAACGCGCCACTCTCCGGCCCAGCCCGCAGAAGCCTTAAAAACAGCGCGCCTGTGCGGATCGACGAGCTGCATCAGCTCAATCGATTCGATTCGGCAGGTCAGGACAGTGAACCAATCAAGGCTGGCAAGCTTGGTGTACGAAGCGGCAGATGGAATCGGTGTTCCCGGCTTTGGCGATGCACCATAGGCGATGCGCGAACCGTCCGGCACGTTTTGCCATCGGTCGACAACGGCGTTGCCGTGCGAGATGTCAACGGATGTGGACAACCTGATTTGCAACTTGGCCTTTTCATCCCAAATCATCAGTTGCGCCAGCGGGTTGGCGCGCAGAGACATGACCTTGTCCGACCCGCCATCAGTATGCACCTCGACTGTGCCGTCTGCCCGGCTGGCTCCGCGCAGAACGACCGTCCGCGCCTCGGGCGCGCCTTCCGGGGAAACCGTGGCAAATACGGGATGCCGCGCAGCGGCACGGCGATCGGCGACACCACGCGTCAGGCGCTGCCATCCAAGGTCAAGAAAGGCGCCCAGATCGTTGTGGTCACTCATAGCCTGTCATCTCCAAGTATCCGCGACCGCTGTGCGATCCGGTCACGGTGACCGGCCCTTCCCAATAGGGAATGGACACCGCCATCCACGCGTTCGGATTAAGAGCGGAGACCGTCACGTCGATGTCTTTATCCGGCAATTGTACCGCCCATTCGGTTGGCACAGCGCGCCCGGCCACATCATTACTTCCTAATGGTTGCGCACGGAACGCGCCATCGGGATAGGCCGTGGTTGTGCCATCCGGCGCAATCCATGTGGCCGACGAGAAGGACGAGCCATCGTCCTCGCGCAGTAGAAAACCCATCAGTTTGTCGCCGCTGTCGAAGGAGAGGGAAAACCAGTCCCAGCCTGATTGCGTTTCAGCCAATGGCTGCGACGACCATTCCCGGTCGAGCCAAGCTGAGCCAGTGACCTCGATCTCACCATCAGGCAGGGTCAGCCTTCCCGTCACATCATAGGCCGGCTGAGAATAGTAGTAGCTCGCCTGCCCTTGCGCCGATTTTACCGAGAACCCGTCTTGCCCATGAAAGACCAAGGGGCCGTTGGCGCTTAGGTCAAGGGTGTAGAGGAAGTCGGCCCCTCGCGCCGTGAGTGTCAGATCTTCAAAGGACGGTCCCGCCATTTGCCAATCGTCGATCCATGCATCAAAGGGCTCAACGATCACACCGGCTTGCCCGATCCCGCCGCGCGCTATGCGTTCCGCAACGAAGTGTTTTTTGGGCGTTGTAACGGCCGCATGCGCGAACCAAACCTGTGGGTCAGTCCAACCATTGCGGGTTTCAGGCGCCAGCGCGGATCGAAACAGTGTCCATTGCACACCGTATGCGGTGCCATCCGGATCAGTCAGGTTGGCGGTCAGATACCACCATTCGATACGATAATCAGGATGCGCGCCGTGATCCTGCGGGAAATCAAATTGCGGGTTGGGCATGGGCACAGCAAAGCCATCGGCGTCGGTTCCCAACCCGGCAAACCCCTGCGCAATGGCCTGAAAGGGCAAGAAAAGAAAAACGATCAACGCTCTAACGATCATTGGCGAACACCTTGAGCAGATCGGACGGCGGCGTATGAGCAAGCCGAAGCGCGGGCCATAAAGCCGCCAACGCTGCCGCCAATAGCGCGAAAAGCGTCAGCAGCGTATAGTGGCCGGGAAAGAGATACATGGGCAGTTTCCAACCGAATGCCTCGACATTCACATAGGACAACAGCACCCACGCCAACAGCAATCCCAGCGGGATTGCCAGAACGGTGGTTACCATCGCCAAGATAACCGCGCGGAGCAATTCCAATCGTCCCAATGTGCGCCGCGTGAGACCAAGCGCCCATGCAGGGGCAAGTTGCGGAACACGGATTGCGGCCAAGGTCAGCAAGCTCATCAAGATCGCAAAAGCCGCCACAGCCAACGTCAGGACGTTCAATGCCCCGGTGACGGTGAAAGTGCGTTCAAATACATCAAGCGAGAACGCTTTGATCCGCGCCTGATCCGTGATCGCCGCCTCTGGTAGGCCGTAGTCTTGGGTTAGTTGATCCCGCATCGCGGCAGGTGTGTCGCTGCGCACACCGAACGTCATGGGCACCATATCCGGATAAAGGTCACGGAAAACCGGTTCCGCAATCAACGCTTGCCCCAACGGATTGCCGTAATCCGCGACGATCGCAGCGATGGGAAGTGTCAGACCCTCGGCCACTGTGAGCGTGTCGCCAGTCCACACGCCGGCCCGGCGGGCAAGTTGTTCGCTGATCACAGTCGCGTCGCCTTGTTGGACGCGGTCCCAGACATCTGCCGTTTGTGCCAGAAACAACCAGTTATCGCGATAGGTTGGGCCAACCCGAACGCCGAACAGGTCGGTGGGCACTCCTGCGATGTCTGTTTCGACCGACAAGAGCGGCAGAACCTCGCGTGCGTTCGCGATCAAATAAGCCTCAAGATCAGGGCTTTGCGCCTCGTCCTGAATGCGAATAAACAGTTCTGGCCCAAGCCTTTGATCCAGGAAATCCACAAAGGTCACACGAAAGCTCGACACCATGGTCGACACGCCCACATTCGCTGCTGTGGCCAGCAAGAGCGCCATTAACGCGAGGCTCATACCCGGCACCTGTTGCCGCGTATCCGCCCAAAACCACTGCCACACAGCGCTTTGCGACAGCGTGTCCGCAAGCGTCACCGCACCTCGCAGCACCAGCGGAAGGATCAGCGCCGCACCAATCAGAATACAGGCCAAGAGCACGAACCCGAATGCTAATCCCTGTCCCCAGATGGCAACGCCAGCGCCAACCAGAAATAATGCACCGGCGATGGCCCCCAAACGCCAAGCCGTTGTCCCCGATGCAACGGCCCAAGCGCGTGGTCGGGCACTGGACAAGAGTGGCATCTTCGCAATCTTCCAAAGCGCTCCGGAAGCAGCCAGTCCAGTGCCAAGCACAGCAATCGCCAGTCCCGAAAGCCACCACTCCGGCCGAAGTTGCAGCGTGCCAGCGACGGTCGCGCCATATAACCCCTGAAGTGTCGCTGCAACATTCGGCAAGAGAACCGCGGCGATCACGTAGCCCAAGGCGACACCAAGTCCGCCTGCGACTAGGGCGAACAGAAACAATTCGACAATAATCAACACAATCAATGCCTTGAGTGGCACGCCTAGTGCACGTAGCGTACGCACCATGCTGCGGCGTTGTTCGAACGCGAGGCTGATCGTGCCATGGACAATAAAGATGCCGACGGCGAAACTCAGTAGACCAAAGGCTGTCAGGTTGAGATGAAAACTGTCCGTCAACCGATCCGCTCCGGCGTCTTGCGCGGGCTGCCGAACCAGATCACGCGCGATAGACGCAATGTCTGGCAATCCCACTGGTTGCGCGCGGTCAATGATCAAACGGCTTAACTTTTGCTCAGCCGCCAATACATCCTGCGCCACACCAATATCTGTCAGTGCCACACCGGGCGCCACGGACGGGTCTGCGATCACCCTTTGCGCCACATAACCATCCAAGCGGTCCGCAATATCTGGGGACGCAAACATCACCCCACGCGTTAGGAAATCTTCAAGGTTCCCCCCCTCTTGCATACCGACTGGCGCAATCGTTCCCGGCGCGGTCAAGGGATCAAGCCCAATGATCCGCACCGGCCCTGCATCGGTTGCCAATCTCCCCTCAAGCACGGGCGACACCTGCCATCCGGCGCGGCGCAGAGCGATATAGGTTGCTTGGTTGATCACATCACCAGAGCGCGGCAAAAGCTGATCGAACTGGCCCTCACCCAAAGTGGCCGCTGCCGCGTCATAGCTTGCCCGCGCCTCGGCGTTGATAGCCTGAACGCCGGACCAAAGTGCCGTTGCCAACGCAAGACCACTAATCAGCGCAAAAAACTGCACTCCGTTGCGCCGCCAATGCGACAAAAGAGCTGTCAATACCGTCCAGATCACACCACATGCCCTTGGCTGAGATGAACGTGTCGCCCCATCCGACGGGCAACGGTTTGGGAATGGGTCACCATAAGCAGCGCCGCGCCTGTTTCGCGCACAAGCGCCAGCATCTGGTCAAGCACATCCGCCGCCGTTGACTCGTCAAGGTTCCCAGTCGGTTCGTCCGCCAACACCAGCTTGGGCCGCGCGGCCAACGTTCGGGCGATGGCGACACGTTGTTGTTGCCCGCCCGACAACGCTTCAGGGTATTTGGACGAGTGATCGGTCAGGCCCAATGCCTGTGACAAACGGGCCGTGTGATCCGCATCAAACGTCCCAGCCAGCCGAGCCTGAAACGCGATATTGGCTTGAACTGTCAAGGATGGGATCAGGTTGAACTGCTGAAAAATCACCCCGACATCCGACCGCCGCAACGCCGCGCGGTCCGTGTCGCGTAGGGTGGTAATCTCTCGCCCGCCGATGAAGATCGACCCAGCGTCAACCGTGTCCAGCCCGCCGATAAGGTGCAACAGCGTGCTTTTGCCCGAACCGGATTCGCCGGTTAGCGCCAGCGTCTCGCCCCGGTCAAGCGACAGCGAAACACCGCGCAGCACGGGCACATCACCATCAGCGCCCGAGTAGGATTTGGTCACGTCCTGAACAGTCAACACCATGCGCCTGAGCTATCACGCAATGCGACAATGGAAAGCCCGGTTGCGTAAAAAGAACCGTCGCACTTTGCCGCGTGGCCGCGCGGTGCTAACTCGCATGGCATGAGTGTATTCGTGTTGTCCCCAGATACGGTTTGGAACCCCAAAGCGCTCGAGACCGGATCGGTCCCGCGTAAAGTCCTGCACCGCATTGCCTTGCTGCCCAAGGGCGGTGGGTTTGGCCTGATTGCGCGTGTGATCATGGAGAACGAACCGCTCCGTTATTTTATTGCGTTGTCACCCTTTGTGGCCGCAATGTTCATCTGGCGCGATCTGGCTTTGCCGATTTCGCAAGCACCCGTGGCGATGATCATTGTGATCGGATTCTTTGAAATGAAAGTCCTGCGTATCTCGGCTGACAAACGCGAAGCTCTTGTGGCCGAGGACGACGCGGAGCGCGTTCTGGACACGCTCAATTACCGCGCCCGGCGACTGTTGACCAAACTTGCCGCGCATCGTGGCCAGACCAGCGGCACCTTTATGCTTGTGGTCGAACAATCGGAATTGGCGCACGTGACGCCCCTGACCCTGGTTTCAGTGCAAACAAGCGATGGCAAGCCGCGTGTCTTGCCGCTGGATGCAATCGAACGCGATCTGATCCGGGCAGAGCTGTTTGATGCCGATTTTACCGAACGCGCCCTACACAACGCTAATTTGCGAGAGGATGTCTACCTGCGGTCGGCCACATTCGACGCGCGAGGTGTGTCAGGGCACGCCCGTCTGGCGGCCCTGCTGAATACACCCACTGCGCACGAGGCCTCCGCATGAGCGTCAACGCACAGTCAGTCTCGGCCGGGGACGCGCTGGATGTTCTGCGCGTAGCATGGGACGCGCAAGACAACGGGTCTTTGACCACATCATGGATGCTACATGGCAAACCGGGCGTTGGGAAAACGCAATTGGTTCAAACGCTTGCGAACCAGATCGGCGCTGACCTCTACGATATTCGCCTGACCACGATCGAGCCGCAGGATCTGCGCGGCTTGCCGTATTACGACCACGAAACACAGAAAACGCTGTGGTATCGGCCCGAAGATTTGCCCGACAACACCGACAAACCCGCCGTTTTGTTCCTTGACGAGCTCACCGCGGCGTCGCCTTATTTGCAACCAACGGTCTATGGCCTGTTGCAGGAACGTCGTGTCGGGCGACACACCCTGCCCGACAGCGTGTTTGTCGTCGCAGCTGGCAACACGGTCGAGGATGGCGCGGTCGCCTACGAGATGGGCACCGCCCTATCGGACCGGCTGGTGCATCTTCATGTGACCGCGAATGCCAAGGACTGGCTGGAACGGTATGCGGTGGACCAATCGCTTCACCCGGCAGTGACAGCATTTCTACGGTCGCGGCCTGACCTGCTGGACACCACCGAAGATAGCCTGCGCCGTGGCGAGATGATCGCCTGTACGCCACGGTCTTGGGACCGGGTTAGCCAGATCATGCACGCTGTGACTAACCGGCGCATCCGCGATACAATGGTCGCTGGAACCATTGGTGTCGCCCCGGCTTCCGATTTCGCACGGGTTGCAGATGAACTCGACGCCATGGTGACAGTGCAAGACATGCTGGCCACGCCCCGTGCGCAACGGGCTGATCTGTATCCCGATACGTTGAATGGTTTGGTCGGGTTGATCTATGGTTTGGTGGCGCAAACCGATGCGGAAACAATCCCCGATGTGATCGACGTGATGGCGGATCTGCGCACACTCAAATCCGAACAGGTACAATCGTTGCCCTTGGGCGAACTGACCAGCTTTGGTTTTGAGCTTTTGATCCGAAAGGCCCTGGCTCAAGGTCTGCAAGAGGCGTTTCGTGACTCGGCGGCCTATGTCGATTACGCGAACGAGCGAACCGAGGCAGGCGCGCTGTGATCTATGTCAGGACTTCATAGTCGCCGTGTCCGGGCCGCCCTTGCGCAGATGGGCGATGTTGACCCGGCCATTGCCGCGCTGGCGCTGTGGTGCACCCACCGCGACCATGACGGGCAGACAGAAACCACCGGCGATACAATACTTTACGGCCCGTCCTTCACAGATCTGTCTATCCCGGAACAGGTCGGACTGACAGCGCATCACGTGATGCACGTGGCTCTACGGCACAGTGCACGACAGGCCGAGATGGCCAGCCGCCTGGGGCGTCAGTTCAAACCCAAGCTGTACGCATTGGCCGCCGACGCGATCATAAACGAAGCCTTGATTGCTGGGGGACATGCCCTGCCACGCCCTACGGTTCGCGCGAAAGAGGTGATCGAGCTGTTGCCGGGCCTCGATACAATCGCCCCGAATATTCTTGCCGATTGGGACACTGACCGCCTTTATCACGCTTTGGCGGCACCGCTTGAGGGTGATCCGTCCCAGACCAATCCCAGCATCGATGACTATATGATGAAACGCCGCTTTGCCCCGGATTTGAGCAGCAGAGGTCAGTTCGAAACCCAAAGCGACATTTGGTCCAACCGCGTCGATCAAGCTTTGGACTTGGGGCGTTCGGCAGGCGTCGGCATCGGCCCGGCGCTGATCCGCTTTGGCGATCTGCCGCATGCAACTATCCCGTGGGAACAACGCCTGCGCCGGTTAATGGCAAAAGCGGTCAGCGATGTACTGCGCCTGTCACACAAACGCCCCGCCTCCCGCTGGATCGCGCAAGAGGCACAAGCACAGATCACCGACTCAACTGCACCCGCATTTCAACCCGGCCTTGCCCGGGATTTGCAACGCCCGCGTATTGTCATTGCCGTAGACACCTCGAGTTCGGTCACGGACACCCAGCTTGAATTGTTTGCCGCCGAAGCAATGGGCATCCAACGGCGCAGCGGGGCCGAATGTCATCTATTCGGGTTTGACACTGACATCCACAGCCAGACACGGCTCGACAGCTTGGAGAGTTTGAAGCAGTTGGACATGCGGCGTGGTGGCGGCACTGATCTAGCACCTGTCTTTGCGACCGGACGACGGCTTGACCCGTCGGTGTTGATCATCCTGACGGACCTTGATGCGCCACTGCCGCCCATACCCCGCTACGATGTGATCTGGGCCGTCCCGTCCCCTGTTCGGCAGGCTCCGTCCTTTGGGACGTTGCTTGTGATGGACCGCTAATCACGTCCCATCGCCGCAATTCCTTTGCCGTAGCGCCATTCAAAGCATAGCATTCGTGCATTCCACCCTGCCAAAGGAATGCGCTCATGACTCTGCACAGACACCTTCTTCGGGCCAGCCTGCTGGTCCCGCTCCTCGCGCCACCACTGGCCGCACAGGATGGCAACGTAAAAATGGGACAGCAGATCGCCGCCGAATATTGCTCGGCCTGTCACGCCATCGATCCGGGTGGTGCCTTCAAGCAAGACCCACCTAGCTTTGCTGCAATCGCCGTCTACCGGTCCCCCGAGCAAATCCGGCAACGCATCGTGACGCCGATTCATGCCGATATGCCGCGTTATTCCGAGTATATGATCGGCGGAAACATCGACGACATGGTCGCGTATATCGCGTCCTTGGAGGAGTAATCGCTGCCACCGGTCGCGTGCTGCAGCCGACGCACCGCGGCCGCTGTTTCCGGACGAATGGAATGGTTATCTGGTAAAAGGTTAGGTGGTGCCCAAGGCGAGACTCGAACTCGCACGCCCGTGAAGGCGGGGGATTTTGAATCCCCAAGCACGATTTTTCGCCGAAACGAAGAACAACTGAAAAATAAGGGAAAATATATTATTTACAATTATTTAGCTCATCGTCTTCGCCCTGCCTCACTCCGCAAAAGCAAGTATGCTTGAACCAAATCTTGCGACCAAAAACACAAAATACGCACAAAACCATCTTCACCTCAGACCAATGAGCCAAGTCAAGTTGTGAAGATGACGAATGTGGAAACATCGCAACGCTTGCACCTACCGAACCAGCACAGTTTGCAGACACGGGGATGAACAACCAGCATCCCGCGCAACCAAACCCGTTCAAAGTGCAGACGCAAAAAAACCACGCAGCTAATCGCGCCGCACAAAAATCAACAGCGACCGCCAATCATACATCCGAGCTGATGCTTTTGTTCGCGCCTGCGGACACACCGACTATGCAAACCAGCAGGCAAGATGAAATCTATCAGATGAAGAAACAGGTTTGGTTCAAAATCAGCAGCTTTGCAGGCAAATATTTTTCAAAATACCCCCTCATCTTGGAGCCATCATCACCAGACAATTTTCAAAATTCTACCATCTCGTCGCATTGCTTTTACAAAAGCCAAGCATAGCTACCCTCCAACCAAAATTGCGAGGGAACTATGACGAAATGGGAAAGCACCTTTGAGCAGTATCAAGACACACCAGATGCAGAATCCATTCAACATCTGATGAAGTACTTTGCACGGAATCTTTCCAATAGAGTGCGATGCATATTTTTTTCAGACGCGCTGGGAGTGAAGTATGTGACAGCACCAGCACTGAAACGCCAAGTGTGGAACGCCGTTCTTGGAGTAACAGATGAAATTCAGGACATACCACAGTTTCGCCAAAAACTACTGACACAATCCAATCGCCAACTGCTGCAAGATGCATATGGCACTGTGCCAAATGGTTTTCGTTTAGCACTGAGGAAAACTGGCCCGTTTGCGCAAGATGCAGACTACTATGTTCGGTTGCACCAGCATCTAATCAACAATCCAGACGACCATCGCTTTCTGAATGGTTACACGCAGATTGATGAGCGGCTGATTGATATCTTGCATACACTGCCTACACCACTGAACAGTTTTCGCTACGCACAGCATTTTTCAAGCCCAAGAGGTGTTCATCAGTTCAAAAATGCTTGGATTCTTTTGAACCATAGTGAGCACAAAGATCCCCGAATTTGGACGGATGCAGCCAAGCAGTTTGACCGAGGATTTTCAGCCCAACGAATAATTCAGAACAAGTTCAACAAAGCGTGGTTTCCAGAACCTGTAGTGAGCCATCCTCACCTCAGACATATTGCAACAGTAGGTGAGCTAAAAAATGCTGCCAAACGGTTCAAGAACTGCCTGATGGATTACACAGGCAACGCACTGCGCAATGACCTACAGTTCTATGAATACCTGTGTGACCAAGACCCCTGTATCATCAGCATCAAGAACGATGCGCCCTATGGATACATCCAATGGGCGTTGTTGCAAAAGTCTGACGACGAAGGATTCACTTCGCGAATCCATGGCGTTAGACGCGGTGCATGAGCAAGCCATCTCCCGCCCGCTATTGCACGACGAACTGGTCCAGCTACAACGCGTCGCTCAGGAAGCGGGGGTCTCTGCTCATCTGGGTCGACAAGGACATGACCTGGCACGCGCCGCGTGACGGTCGACCCGGACGTCCGGCGGTGTTTTCCGATGCGGCCATACAGTTCTGCTTATCGATCAAAGTCCTGTTCAAGTTGCCGTTGCGCCAGACCGCCGGAATGGTGGCCAGCCTGCTGCGACTGGCCGGCCTGGACTGGCCCGTGCCGGACTTTTCCACGCTGTGCCGCAGGCAAAAGACCTTGGCCGTCCAGGTCCCGT
>NZ_CBFHLV010000019.1:0-46886 GCF_965656765.1 Marivita sp.
GCGGTCTGGCGATGGCACGGCTTGCGCTTGGTGCGTGCGAACACCCAACCTACGGGTTTCTTGTTGACGCCCCGCCCCGCACCTCCTACTAAGCCCCAACCGCGCAGCCCCGGATTCGTCCGGGGCTTCGTTGTTGCGCTAATCGGGCACCTACGGGGGCCTATACCATGGCGGAAACATCCGCCCAAACATAGCGGGTCGTCAAAGACCTGCACTTGCTAACGGAAGACAGAAAGCATGGCACTCAAGTCGTATAAGCCGACGACGCCGGGCCAGCGCGGGCTGGTGCTGATCGACCGTTCGGAGCTGTGGAAAGGCCGTCCGGTCAAATCCCTCACAGAGGGTTTGACCAAATCGGGTGGCCGGAACAACACCGGACGTATCACATCCCGTCGTCGCGGTGGTGGGGCGAAACGCCTTTACCGTATCGTTGATTTTAAGCGGAACAAATTTGACGTGGGCGCGACCGTCGCGCGCATCGAATATGACCCCAACCGCACCGCCTTTATCGCGCTCGTTCAGTATGACGATGGCGAACAGGCCTACATCCTTGCCCCTCAGCGTCTCGCCATTGGCGACCGTGTGATCGCGTCGCAAAAAGCCGACGTGAAGCCGGGCAATGCAATGCCGTTCTCGGGCATGCCTATCGGTACAATCGTACACAACATCGAACTGAAGCCCGGTAAGGGTGGTCAGATCGCACGTGCCGCAGGCACCTACGCCCAGTTCGTGGGTCGCGATGGTGGCTACGCTCAGATCCGTCTGAGCTCGGGCGAACTGCGTCTGGTCCGTCAGGAATGCATGGCCACTGTTGGTGCCGTGTCGAACCCTGACAACTCGAACCAGAACTTCGGTAAAGCCGGTCGTATGCGCCATAAAGGCATCCGTCCGAGCGTCCGTGGTGTCGTTATGAACCCGATCGACCACCCGCACGGCGGTGGTGAAGGCCGGACTTCTGGTGGTCGTCACCCGGTGACACCATGGGGCAAGCCGACCAAGGGCAAGCGCACTCGCAACAAAAACAAGGCGTCGCAGAAGCTGATCATCCGCTCGCGTCACGCTAAGAAGAAGGGGCGGTAAACCATGTCGCGCTCTGTATGGAAGGGCCCATTCGTCGATGCCTATGTCTTGAAAAAGGCAGAAGCATCCCGCGAATCCGGCCGCAACGAAGTTATCAAGATCTGGTCGCGCCGCTCGACGATCCTGCCCCAATTCGTGGGCCTGACGTTTGGCGTGTATAACGGCCACAAGCACATCCCAGTCAACGTCTCCGAAGACATGATCGGTCAGAAGTTCGGTGAATATTCACCGACACGGACCTATTATGGTCACGCGGCAGACAAAAAAGCGAAGCGGAAGTAAGTCATGGGCAAGGAAAAGAACCCCCGCCGCGTGGCCGACAACGAAGCAATGGCAAAACTGCGCATGCTTCGCACCAGCCCGCAGAAGCTCAACCTTGTTGCCGGTCTCATCCGCGGCAAGAAAGTGGACAAAGCGCTGAACGATCTGACCTTCTCCAAGAAGCGGATCGCTGGCGACGTGAAGAAATGTCTTCAGTCCGCGATTGCAAACGCCGAAAACAACCATGGCCTCGATGTGGACGAGCTGATCGTTGCCGAAGCTTATGTTGGCAAGAACCTCGTGATGAAGCGTGGCCGTCCGCGGGCACGTGGCCGCTTTGGCAAGATCATGAAGCCGTTTTCGGAGATCACCATCAAGGTGCGTCAAGTTGAGGAGCAGGCCTAATGGGTAACAAAACCAATCCGATCGGCATGCGTCTTCAGGTGAACCGCACCTGGGACAGCCGCTGGTACGCAGACACCAAGGACTACGGCAATCTTCTGCTCGAAGACATCGCAATGCGCGAGTTCATCGAGAAAGAGTGCAAGCAGGCCGGTGTTGCGCGTGTCATCATCGAGCGTCCGCACAAGAAGTGCCGCGTGACCATTCACACCGCACGTCCTGGCGTCATTATCGGCAAGAAAGGCGCGGACATCGAGACGCTCCGCAAGAAGCTGGCCGCGATGACCGACAGCGAACTGCACCTCAACATCGTTGAAGTGCGCAAGCCGGAATTGGACGCGCAGCTGGTTGGTGAGAGCATCTCTCAGCAGCTCGAGCGTCGTGTGTCCTTCCGTCGTGCCATGAAGCGTGCCGTGCAGAACGCCATGCGTATGGGTGCCCTTGGTATTCGCGTGAACGTTGCTGGCCGTCTGGGTGGCGCGGAAATCGCTCGGACCGAATGGTACCGCGAAGGTCGTGTGCCGCTGCACACGCTGCGCGCCGACATCGACTATGCCAATGTCGAGGCGGAAACGCCCTACGGCATCATCGGCATCAAGGTCTGGATCTTCAAAGGCGAGATCATGGAACATGATCCGTCCGCACGGGATCGCAAGGCACAAGAACTGCAAGACGGTCCCGCACCGCGTGGTGCTGGCGGCGGTCGGAGGAACTAATCATGCTTCAACCAAAGCGTACAAAATTCCGTAAGATGTTCAAAGGCCGGATCAAGGGCGAAGCTAAGGGCGGCTCCGATCTGAACTTTGGCACCTACGGCCTCAAGGCGCTTCAGCCTGAGCGTGTCACTGCACGTCAGATCGAAGCAGCCCGTCGTGCCATGACGCGTCACATGAAACGTCAAGGCCGCGTCTGGATCCGTATCTTCCCGGATACCCCGGTCACGTCGAAGCCGACCGAAGTCCGTATGGGTAAAGGTAAAGGCTCCGTCGATTATTGGGCAGCCAAGGTCAAGCCGGGCCGCGTCATGTTCGAAATCGACGGCGTTGCCGAAGATATCGCACGTGAAGCTCTGCGTCTGGCCGCAATGAAGCTGCCGATCAAGACCCGCGTTATCGTTCGCGAAGACTGGTAAGCCGTTTGGTGCGTGCACGCACGCACCTTACGAAATAGGAAAACCCCCGGTGCGAAAGTGCCGGGGGTTTTCCTTTGTCGAGATCATTCAAATGATGAAGTGGAGAAAGTAATTGTATGACTTTAGAAACCGCATCGAAGCGATTTGTTATTCCCAACGATAGTTGAAGCTCACTGACACCCGCTCATCTTCCGATTGGTTCATCACTACCTCGTGGCGCAGCCAGCTTTCCCAAAGCAGCACGTCGCCGACTGACGGCTTTACGTAGATGAAGTTTTTCATCTCTTGGCGGGCGTCCTTGTGCCGGGGTGGGGCGGCCATCATCATGGCGTGGCGGGGGTCTTCAAGCTTGAGCGCAGACGCGCCTTCCGGCATCGACACGTAGGTGGTTCCGGAAATCACGGAATGGGGGTGGATATGCGCCGCATGAAACCCGCCTTCCGGCAAGATATTGATCCAAAGGTCTTCGAGGACCAGCTTGCGACCGTCCAGATCGAACTCCAGATCCTCGGCAAAGGCCGCGACATGGGCATCGAGCGATTTGACCAGATCGGCGAAGATCGGAAACCGCCACGGCAGGTCGGATAGAGAGGCGTAGGACGTATAGCCAGGATAGGCGTTGTCCTCGCACCATTGCTGGCCCGCCTCGTCATCCTCGGCGATGGCGAAACAGGAATTTTCCATTTCCTCGGCATCAATCGCCGGTCCGTGTTCGGACAAGGGCGCGTGGTAGAGGCGGGTCACAAAGAGGGAAGATATTGTAGACATAAACTACGACTACCTCACATGTGTTTCTGGCTACAATGGGTCTTTTACTTTCAATCGAGATGAAGGCAATGTGAAGGTGCCGAAGTTAAGCGTTTGAATAATCAGAGGTTTCAAATTCAATGAGCAATAATTCTAGGGGATGTTTGGATTATTTTCTCAGGGATATCATGGGCGTACGACCCGCGCGTCCTCCGAATCCTCCGAAGGCTATAAAAAAGAGGGCTTTTGAAAGCCCAGAAGAATATGAGGCCTACCAACGAAAGGTGATGGGATCACTTTCTCCCGAGTCAATTCAAATCTACGAGTTGTACCGAGAAAAAGTAGTTCATGAGGATACACTGATTAATTTCCGCACTTCTTGGTTTGTTACTTTGCAAGCTTTTTTATTCACGTCTTTAGCGCTATCGCTACCAAAAGTACGGGATAGTTGCGATTCCGAAATTCAGTATATCTTCATGTTGTTCTCCTTAATCGGTATGGTTGCGTCAATCACCACAATCATCAGCGTTGAGGCTGCTGATGCCGCAATCAACAAAGCCGCTGACAAGTGGTCAAAGCCTTATAGAGACGAAGAAGGGCGAGTGCTTGAGGTTGGCGTTCGTGACATAGTCGATCCTATTGGCCTGTTGCCGGCAATTAAGGGCGGGGGTTCTAACGAAGGAATCGCCGTTCGTGGCAAGTCTTCATCTGTCGTATTGCCAGGTGCAGTCGGCCTCCTGTGGTTAATTATGTTCTGCTACTCAGCAGTTGGCCTCAATCACCTCTCATGACGCTTGATCAGTCGTGTTCTCGCGCCTCATATTATTGCATCACTCTGTGCCGCTAGCGAAACTCTATCGCTGCAAACAAAGGGGTTGCGCGACTCCGACATCCCGCCTATACGCGCCACTTCATCCACCTCCACCGGGAATCGGGGTGACCCACATCAATGATGGGGCCCGCCGGTGATGTTGATAGAAAGGACTGGCGCATGAACGCCAAAGAACTGAATGACAAGACACCGGATCAACTCCGGGATGAGCTTGTTTCGCTGAAGAAAGAGGCCTTCAACCTCCGCTTTCAGCAGGCCACAAGCCAGCTTGAAAACACCGCGCGTATCCGTCAGGTGCGCCGTAACGTGGCACGCATCAACACCGTGCTGAATCAAAAGGCGGCTTCGGCTGCCAGCGACGCGTAAGAGGGAGCCAGACAGATGCCCAAACGTATCCTTTCCGGCACCGTTACATCGACAGCAAACGCACAGACCGTGACCGTTTCCGTCGAGCGCCGTTTCAAGCACCCGGTTATGCAAAAGACGATCCGGAAGTCCAAGAAATATCGCGCCCATGATGAGGCCGAGAAATTCGCAGTTGGGGACGTAGTCCGCATTCAGGAATGCGCCCCCAAGTCGAAGACCAAACGTTGGGAGGTTATCGCTGAGTAAGCGATAGCCTTTCGGCATTTACGAAACCCCCGGGCCAATGCCTCGCTCTGAGCGGTCCGGGACGTCGGGAGACATATTATGATCCAGATGCAGACCAATCTGGATGTTGCTGACAACTCCGGCGCACGCCGAGTTCAGTGCATCAAGGTTCTGGGTGGGTCCAAGCGGAAATACGCATCGGTGGGTGACATCATCGTTGTATCCGTGAAGGAAGCCATCCCGCGCGGTCGCGTGAAAAAAGGTGACGTCCGTAAGGCCGTCGTCGTGCGCACCGCCAAAGAAGTCCGTCGCGAAGACGGCACAGCCATCCGCTTTGACCGCAACGCCGCCGTGATCCTGAACAACGCAGGTGAGCCGGTCGGTACGCGTATCTTTGGGCCGGTAGTGCGTGAACTTCGTGCCAAGAACTTCATGAAAATCATCTCGCTTGCTCCGGAGGTGCTGTAATGGCTGCTAAACTCCGCAAAGGTGACAAGGTGGTTGTTCTTGCCGGTAAAGACAAAGGCAAGTCGGGCACCATCGCTTCCGTTGACCCCAAGGCTGGTAAGGCCGTGGTTGATGGCGTGAACATGGCAATCCGCCACGTGCGTCAGTCCCAGACAACGCAGGGTGGTCGCACGCCTAAGGCGATGCCAATCGACCTGTCGAACCTGGCATTCGTCGACGCAAACGGCAAACCGACCCGCGTTGGCTTCAAGACCGAAGGCGACAAGAAAGTCCGCTATGCCAAAACAACAGGGGATGTAATCGATGCTTGATACTGCAACATACACCCCGCGTCTTCGGACGATCTTCCGCGACCAGATCAAGGCCGCAATGAAGGAAGAGTTCGGGTATTCGAACGACATGATGATTCCGCGCCTCGACAAGATCGTGCTGAACATCGGCTGTGGTGCTGAAGCTGTCCGTGACAGCAAGAAAGCAAAGTCGGCAGTTGAAGATCTTACAAAGATCGCTGGTCAGCAGGCCGTGACCACCAAGGCGAAGAAATCCATCGCGGGCTTCCGTGTACGGGAAGAAATGCCGCTTGGTGCCAAGGTGACACTGCGTGGCGACCGGATGTACGATTTCCTTGATCGCCTGATCACCATCGCGATGCCCCGTATCCGGGACTTCCGCGGCGTGAAGCCGTCCTTTGATGGTCGTGGCAACTTTGCCATGGGCATGAAAGAGCACATCGTGTTCCCCGAAATCGACTTTGATAAGGTCGATGAAGTCTGGGGCATGGATATCATCATCACGACGACCGCAAAGACCGACGCGGAAGCCAAGGCGCTGTTGAAGCACTTCAACATGCCGTTCAACGCCTGAGGGGACTGATACCATGGCGAAGAAAGCAATGATTGAACGCGAAAAGAAGCGTCAGAAGCTGGTGGCCAAGTATGCTGCCAAACGCGCTGAGCTTAAGGAAATCGCGAACGACGAAAGCAAGCCGATGGAGGATCGTTTCAAAGCGCGCCTCAAGCTTGCAAAACTGCCGCGGAACAGCTCGCCCTCGCGCCTGCACAACCGCTGCCAGCTCACCGGGCGTCCGCACGCCTATTATCGCAAACTCAAGGTCAGCCGGATCATGCTTCGTGAACTTGCCAGTAATGGACAAGCCCCCGGTATGGTCAAGTCGAGCTGGTAAGGAGGGCATAGTATGAACGATCCTATCGGCGATATGCTCACCCGTATCCGCAACGCTCAGATGCGCGGCAAGTCCACAACCATGACACCAGCTTCCAAGCTGCGTGGCCGCGTTCTCGCGGTGATGGCGGACGAAGGCTATATCCGTGGTTACGAAGAAACCAAGGATAAGAACGGCCACCCCGCATACGAAATCAGCCTCAAGTACTACGATGGCACCCCAGTGATCCGCGAACTAAAGCGCGTATCCAAGCCGGGCCGTCGTGTGTATCTGGGTGTGGACGACATCCCGCAGGTCCGTCAGGGTCTTGGTGTGTCGATCGTGTCCACGTCCAAAGGCGTCATGACCGATGCAAGTGCCCGCAGCCACAATGTTGGCGGCGAAGTACTTTGCACGCTCTTCTAAGGAGGTCTGGTAATGTCTCGTATTGGTAAACAGCCGGTCGAGCTGCCCTCGGGTGTCTCTGCGTCCGTGTCTGGCCAGACCGTAGAAGTGAAGGGTCCGAAAGGCACTCAGAGCTTCACAGCGACCGACGATGTCACCATCTCGGTTGAAGAAAACGTGATCACCGTCATGCCACGTGGCAAGTCCAAGCGCGCACGCCAGCAGTGGGGTATGTCCCGCACTATGGTCGCAAACTTGGTGCATGGTGTATCCAATACCTTCAAGAAAGAGCTTGAAATTCAGGGTGTTGGTTACCGTGCTCAGCTTCAGGGCAACAGCCTCAAGCTGAACCTCGGCCTGTCGCATGACGTTGATTTCAAAATTCCGGACGGTGTGACCGTCACATGCCCCAAGCAGACAGAGATTGTGATCGAAGGTCACGACGCTCAGCTGGTGGGTCAGGTGGCAGCCAACATTCGCGACTGGCGCCGGCCCGAGCCCTATAAGGGCAAAGGCATCCGCTATAAGGGCGAATACATCTTCCAGAAGGAAGGCAAGAAGAAGTAAGGACGCAAGGACATGGCAAACAGTAAACGTGATCTGTTCCAGAAGCGCCGTCTGCGCGTTCGGAACAAACTTCGCAAGGTCAATGCAGGGCGCGTGCGCCTCAGCGTTCACCGTTCAAACAAGAACATCAGCGTTCAGCTGATCGACGATGTGAACGGCGTGACACTGGCATCGGCTTCGACGATGGAAAAAGAGCTTGGCGGCAAGAACGATGTCGCCTCGGCCACCAAGGTTGGCGCGGCGATTGCCGAGCGGGCCAAGAAAGCCGGCGTAAGCGAAGCTTATTTTGATCGTGGCGGTTTCCTCTTTCACGGTCGCGTCAAGGCACTTGCCGACGCAGCCCGTGAAGGTGGTCTTAAGATCTAAGTGATCGGTGCGTGGCAACACGCATTTCATCAAACTGGTAAGGTGCGTGATCTCACGCACCTTGCATTGCGGAAGGGCCCGCCCTTCCCGATGATCCGGGAGCGCTTAATGCTCACCTGGATTGGACAACGGGCCAAGCGCCCACAGTACAAAGGATGCCTACATGGCAGAACGTGACAATAATCGTCGGGGCGGACGCCGCGACCGTGAAGAGCAGACACCAGAATTTGCGGATCGTCTGGTCGCAATCAACCGGGTGTCCAAGACCGTAAAGGGTGGTAAGCGTTTTGGCTTCGCCGCTCTGGTCGTTGTGGGCGACCAAAAAGGCCGCGTTGGCTTTGGTAAAGGTAAAGCCAAGGAGGTCCCCGAGGCCATCCGCAAGGCGACCGAGCAAGCCAAGCGCAAGATGATCCGCGTGCCGCTGCGCGAAGGCCGCACTCTGCACCACGACATCGAAGGCCGTCATGGCGCTGGTAAAGTTGTGATGCGCACAGCACCAACCGGTACCGGGATCATTGCAGGTGGTCCGATGCGTGCCGTGTTCGAAATGCTGGGTGTTCAGGACGTCGTCGCCAAGTCGATTGGTTCGCAGAACCCTTATAACATGATCCGTGCCACGCTGGACGGCCTCTCCAAAGAGGCAAGCCCGCGTTCCGTCGCGCAGCGTCGCGGCAAGAAAGTGGCTGACATCCTGCCCAAGCGTGATGAGACGCCGCAGGAAAGCGGCCAAGTCGCTGAGGAGGCCTGATCCACATGGCAAAGACAATCGTAGTCAAGCAGATCGGTTCCCCGATCCGCCGCCCCGCCACCCAGCGTCAGACGCTGATCGGTCTGGGCCTGAACAAGATGCACAAGACCCGTGAACTTGAGGACACACCTGCCATCCGTGGCATGGTCCGCAAGGTGTCTCACATGGTCGAGATCATCGAAGAGCGTGACTAAGGCAGACGCGGCGTTCATCCGGTAACGGGTGACCAAATCGCGTTAACGCGTTGTTCGCAACACTACAAAGCCCTCCGCAGTGCGGGGGGCTTTTTCTTGCGTAAATCAAAGTGTTTCGGCAGAGAGCGGCTTTTTTCGGACAAGTCATAAGCTGAAGCCTTAGCGCCCGCCTGGGGACTGTCTCGACAACGAGACAAAAGTGCAAAGCTCCAAAGCATGTGTCCCAGCTTTTGGATCATTCGCCAACGCGATGTCCGCCTCGCACACTGGTGAAAAGGCCCATTTTCTCCTGTCGCTGACGTTGGGCCGGTGTATGCGCCAACACCCACGCCACCAAAATCGCGCCGTTTTGAACGAAAAGATACAAGGGGTAAGCCATCAAGATCCAATCCCAAGTGCCCACGGCTGCAAGTGCGAAACAAGAAGCGATGAATGATAGGGTCCATGTGGACATGGTTTCCGTATCGGGAAACCAGTAGGTTTTGCGGATCGTCATCATCCCGCCCATCAAGCTGATCGTAATGGCGATCACCAGCGCGAATGCAGCCGACGAACTGCCATACCAAATCGCGACACCAATGCCTGCCACACCTAGCACCCCCGCATCGGTGCGTGTCATGAACTTTCCTTGACCGCGCACGACCGCTAAAAGAAAAATCACCGTGGTGCAGGTTGCCTGCGCGCCCGAAAAACACAGCGACGCTGTCGCACCTTCGTATGATTGCGAAAAATACGAGATCGTAGCCAGAACCGACCAGATCAACCAACTTGCGCGATGCGGGCGCGTGTGTCCGCGCAAAGTTTGCAGGATGTAAGGAACGTAAGCCATCACGCTCAACAGCGCTGCGCTCAGGCCAAAAAAGCTGACCCAGGTCAGCGTAGGAAAAATGCTTGGCACGAATGTGGTCCCGGTTGAAATATTCGGAGATATTTGGGCGTTCTATAAATTCTTTAGACACCCTGTGCCCGTTTCGTCCGTCGCGCTATGGGGGTATTCCTTACCTTGGGTCATTTTCCCGCAAATGCCTGCCGGATATGCACCATATGCGGGTCCGGATGACAAAAATATCACTTCGAGTTCAAGCCTAATTGGCTGCGCAGTCGCGACAGGATTGTATGCGACATTCGAGGTCGTTTTTGCCGGTTGGGTAGGGGCGTGAGGCAACCCTCTTGATCGACCGGACGCAACCTTCTATAGGCCCCCGGTGGCCTTGGGGTCACTGAGTCTAAAACCAAGAAAAGCCGCGTTCGTCCCACATCGCTTCGGGGGCGTTTCCGGCATAGGAGAAGCGATATGAAACTGCATGAATTGCGCGACAACCCGGGCGCAACAAAGCGCAAAAAGCGCGTAGGCCGTGGCCCAGGCTCCGGCATGGGTAAAATGGGTGGCCGTGGTATCAAAGGTCAGAAGTCCCGTTCGGGTGTGGCCATTGCCGGCTACGAAGGCGGCCAGATGCCGCTTTACCAGCGTCTGCCGAAGCGTGGCTTCAACAAGCCAAACCGCAAGGCGTTCGCCGTGGTGAACCTCGGTCTGATCCAGAAATTCGTCGACGCCGGCAAACTGGACGCGAAGGGCACCATCGACGAAGACGCGCTGGTCGCGTCCGGTCTGGTCCGTCGCAAGCTTGACGGTATTCGCGTTCTCGCCAAGGGCGATGTCACCGCGAAACTGACCCTCGCAGTCACCGGCGCATCCAAATCTGCCGTCGACGCGGTGGAGAAGGCTGGCGGTTCACTGACGGTCACAACCGCGCAGGCTGCCGAATAAGAGGTTGTGAGCGGCCCCGGCGCCGCTTACATACCCTTCAGAGCTTTCCAAACGCCGCCTGAGCCGGACCGCTCATGGCGGCGTTCATCATAAAAGAGACCCGCATGGTATCAGCAGCAGAACAAATGGCCGCGAACACAAGCTGGTCTGCGCTCGGTAAAGCGACCGATTTGCGCAACCGCATCCTGTTTACGCTTGGCCTTCTGATCGTCTACCGCATTGGCACGTTCATCCCGGTTCCCGGGATTGA
This sequence comes from Marivita sp., assembly GCF_965656765.1. Lineage (GTDB taxonomy): Bacteria > Pseudomonadota > Alphaproteobacteria > Rhodobacterales > Rhodobacteraceae > Marivita. The sequence continues at coordinate 10,974 of NZ_CBFHLV010000019.1, forward strand.
TGGCGTGGCACTGCGAGACTTCATGGAGCAGGCCCAGCAGGGCATCGGGGGCATCTTGACGATGTTTACCGGTGGTGCGCTGGGACGTATGGGTATCTTTGCCCTCGGCATCATGCCGTATATTTCGGCCTCGATCATCGTTCAGCTTCTGGCCTCGATGGTGCCGTCGCTCGAGCAGTTGAAGAAAGAGGGCGAGGCGGGGCGCAAGAAGATCGCGCAATACACCCGTTACGGCACGGTGTTCCTTGCCACGTTCCAGGCGTATGGCCTCGCGGTCAGCCTAGAGGCGGGTGATCTTGTCACCGATCCGGGCTGGTTCTTCCGCGCGTCCTGCGTGATCACCCTTGTAGGCGGGACGATGTTCCTGATGTGGCTGGGTGAGCAAATCACTGCCCGCGGCGTCGGAAACGGTATTTCGTTGATCATCTTTGTAGGCATCATCGCCGAAGTGCCAGCTGCATTGGCGCAGTTTTTCGCTTCTGGCCGGTCTGGTGCCATCAGCCCTGCGGTGATCGTCGGGGTGATCCTCATGGTCATTCTGGTGATTATGTTCGTGGTCTTTATGGAGCGCGCGCTTCGAAAGATCACGATCCAGTATCCCCGTCGCCAGATGGGCATGAAAATCGCTGAAGCGCAGAACAGCCACCTTCCGGTCAAGGTTAACCCGTCGGGCGTTATCCCTGCGATTTTTGCCAGCTCTTTGCTGCTCTTGCCGACCACAATCAGCACCTTCAGCGGTCAAAACTCAGGTCCGGTCATGTCGGCGATCCTTGCCTATTTCGGACCGGGACAGCCGCTGTATCTGTTGTTCTTTGGTGCGATGATCGTCTTCTTTGCGTATTTCTATACGTTTAACGTGTCTTTCAAAGTTGATGATGTTGCCGACAACCTGAAAAACCAGAACGGCTTTGTGCCGGGTATCCGCCCAGGTAAAAAGACGGCTGAGTATCTGGAATACGTGGTGAACCGCGTGCTGGTGCTTGGGTCAGCTTATCTGACGGCTGTATGTTTGTTGCCGGAAATCCTGCGCGGCCAGTTTGCCATCCCGTTCTACTTTGGCGGAACATCCGTGCTCATCGTGGTGTCGGTGACAATGGATACGATCCAACAGGTGCAGAGCCATCTGCTTGCGCATCAATACGAAGGTCTTATTCAAAAGTCGCAATTGCGCGGCAAGGGTAAGTCCAAAGGCAAAAGACGGAGTCCAGCGCGCCGATGAATATTATACTACTAGGCCCGCCGGGTGCTGGCAAAGGAACGCAAGCGCGCTTTCTTTGTGACGAACGCGACATGATCCAACTCTCGACGGGCGACATGCTACGAGAAGCCAAGGACAGTGGCACCGAAATGGGCAAGGTCGTTGCTGACGTGATGGCCCGTGGTGAGTTGGTGACGGACGAGATCGTCATTGGCCTTATCCGCGAAAAGCTTGAAGGCGACAAAAAGGGTGGTTTCATTTTTGATGGCTTCCCGCGCACATTGGCACAAGCAGACGCCTTGGCCGAGCTTTTGGCAGAAGAGGGTGAAACCCTTGATGCAGTGATCGAGATGCAGGTTGACGACAACGCGCTTGTGTCACGGATCACCGCGCGTTCGACCTGTGGCGGGTGTGGTGAGGTTTACAACGACAACACCAAGCCAATTCCTGCTGATGGCAAATGCACCAATTGCGGCAATACAGAATTCAAGCGCCGCGCCGATGACAACGAGGAAAGCCTCAAGCAGCGTTTGATGGAGTACTACAAAAAGACATCTCCTTTGATCGGCTACTACTATGCCAAGGGGCAACTGGCGTCAGTTGATGGCTTGGGCGAGATGGCAACGGTTAAGGCGGATATTGGCAAGGTGCTGGACGCATAAACCTACCAAATAATAACGACTTCGGAAGGCTGCATTACCGTGCAGCCTTCTTTGTTCGAATAGGCCCGTGTGCGTTTGATCGCCATTCGGCGCTGTTGATAGAGCGAAGGCCTGACTGGCCCTTGACGCCAAAGACAAACGCTCCTATCTACCGCCATCTCTTATGAGAATCATTGTCACGAAGCGGGTCGCGCCCCTTTGTGGATCACCTGATCAGCACAGGCCCGAGGGTTGATGAAACCGCCGGGCCTCATGTTGTGAAAAAAGGGTCTGGAGCTACGGACCCGCAACGAAAAGGAAGATATACGTGGCACGTATTGCTGGCGTGAACATTCCCACAGGGAAGCGTGTTCCAATCGCCCTCACCTACATCACCGGTATTGGCCATACCTCTGCAAAAGCAATTTGCGAGGCAGTCAACATCGACCCGACCCGTCGTGTCAACGAACTGAGCGACGCCGAAGTGCTTGCCGTTCGTGAACATATCGACGCGAACTTCACCGTTGAAGGTGACCTGCGTCGTGAGACACAGATGAACATCAAGCGTCTGATGGACCTTGGCTGCTACCGTGGCCTGCGTCATCGTCGTAACCTGCCCGTACGCGGTCAGCGGACCCACACCAACGCTCGTACTCGCAAAGGCCCCGCAAAGGCCATTGCCGGTAAGAAGAAATAAGGGAGGTCTGCACCAATGGCACGTGATACCCGTCGTGGAGGCAAGAAAAAGGTCTCCAAGAACATCGCAGCTGGCGTCGCACATGTGAACTCCAGCTTCAATAACACCAAGATCCTGATTTCTGACGTGCAGGGCAACGCCATTTCATGGTCGTCTGCTGGCACAATGGGTTTCAAAGGTTCGCGGAAATCTACACCTTACGCAGCCCAGTTGGCTGCGGAAGATGCAGGCAAAAAAGCGCAGGAACATGGTGTCAAGACGCTCGAAGTCGAAGTTCAGGGCCCCGGTTCGGGTCGTGAATCGGCTCTGCGCGCTCTGGCCGCTGTCGGCTTCAACATCACCTCGATCCGTGATGTGACCCCGATGGCGCACAACGGCTGCCGTCCGCCAAAGCGCCGCCGCGTCTAAAAGCGATTACACTTCTGGCATGGCCCCACCATTTGGTGGGGTCGTGCCTTCGTCATTTTAACCTCGGGCGTTTTTGCCTTTCGGACATGGGGCAGAAACAAGAATGGAGGGACGCATGATCCACAAAAACTGGGCAGAACTGATCAAGCCGACACAGCTCGACGTCAAGCCGGGCGCTGATCCGTCGCGCGTGGCGACCGTTGTCGCTGAACCGCTGGAGCGGGGCTTTGGTCTGACCCTTGGCAACGCGCTGCGCCGCGTGCTGCTGTCGTCGCTTCAAGGCGCGGCAATCACCTCCGTGCAGATTGACAACGTGCTTCACGAATTCTCCAGCGTGGCTGGTGTCCGTGAAGACGTGACCGACATCGTCCTGAACCTCAAGGGTGTGTCGCTCCGCATGGAAGTCGAAGGCCCCAAGCGCGTCTCAATCAATGCCAAAGGTCCGGGCGTTGTCACAGCGGGTGACATCTCCGAAATCAACGGCATCGAAGTGCTGAACCGCGAACATGTGATCTGCCACCTTGACGATGGCGCAGACCTTTACATGGAACTGACGGTCAACACCGGCAAGGGCTATGTGTCCGCCGACAAGAACAAGCCGGAAGACGCCCCTATCGGCCTGATGCCGATCGATGCGATCTATTCGCCGGTCAAAAAGGTTGCCTATGACGTGCAGCCCACCCGTGAGGGCCAGGTGCTGGACTATGACAAGCTGACCATGAAGATCGAAACAGACGGCTCTCTGACACCCGAAGATGCCGTCGCGTATGCTGCGCGTATCGTGCAGGACCAACTGTCGATCTTCGTCAACTTCGATGAGCCGGAATCGGCGCGTCAGGCAGACGAAGATGATGGTCTCGAGTTCAACCCGCTTCTGCTCAAGAAGGTGGACGAACTGGAACTGTCTGTCCGCTCGGCAAACTGCCTGAAGAACGACAACATTGTCTATATTGGCGACCTGATCCAGAAAACCGAAGCCGAGATGCTCCGCACTCCGAACTTTGGCCGCAAGTCGCTGAACGAGATCAAAGAAGTGCTGTCCGGCATGGGTCTGCACCTTGGCATGGATGTCGAGGATTGGCCGCCAGACAACATCGAAGATCTCGCCAAGAAGATGGAAGACAACTTCTAAGAACCCGTAGGGTGCGTGATTTCACGCACCTTGCACCCCGGGCACCCGCCCCAAGGAGAGCCGCTGACACGCATCGGTGGCCAGACAAAGCAAAAACGCCCGTAGAGGGCACATTAGGAGAAGACACATGCGTCACGCACGAGGCTACCGCCGCCTGAACCGCACACACGAGCACCGCAAGGCGCTTTTCGCGAACATGGCAGGCTCGCTCATTGAACATGAGCAAATCAAGACAACCCTGCCCAAGGCCAAAGAACTGCGCCCGATCGTGGAAAAGCTGATCACGCTCGGCAAGCGCGGCGATCTGCACGCCCGCCGTCAGGCCCGCGCATCGCTCAAGCAGGATATGCACGTTGCGAAACTGTTCGAAATCCTCGGACCCCGCTACGCCGAGCGTTCGGGCGGCTATGTCCGCATCCTGAAAGCGGGCTTCCGCTATGGCGACATGGCACCGATGGCGATCATTGAATTCGTGGATCGCGATGTCGACGCGAAAGGCGCGGCTGACAAAGCACGCATCGCCGAGTTCGAGGCAGCCGACGAAGAATAAGATCACGCCCCAGTGGCACGATCACGGCCCCGCCCATGTGGCGGGGCTTTTTCGTTTTTGGGGGACGCGGCGTACCGGCACCGCGCGGTCCATTTCCGCGCGCTTAACCCTTCGGCCCGATACCTCCCGCCCATTGGATCCGATACCCGTTCCGTCTTTTGGCGGAACACCCCAAGCGACGACCCTCTCTCTGCGGACGTGTCATACGTTCAGACCATGAGAGATGCATCTCACAGGTCCCGATTGGCACGGGATACAGGTTCAGAGCCGCGCAAGTAGCTCTGCACAGGGGAGAGGATGTCCACCCAACTCAGGTGACGTCACCTCTTTTCGGAAATTTTTGGCGGGATCACCCCACCGACATCACAAATCACCGTAGGGTGCGTGATTTCACGCACCACATTTGGCGTGCGTGGTGCGTGCAAGCACGCACCCTACGAACATTGCACCCGCCGCGCCATCGCCAGACCGCCCCCCGGGCTGGCGATTGATTACCGTATGCGCGCCGTTCATATGTCGCTCGGACGTGGCAACGATAAAGGGTGCCGTTCGATCCGAGGACGCCATCCCGCGGTTTGGCGATGGAGCTTCTTCTGGTCGATGCTTTCGCGAACGATTCAAGCTCATACGTTGCGTGCAAGGATGCACACTACGAATTAGATTGGAGTTACGGCGTCGGACTGGAAAATATCAAAGATTACAGAGAAGAAGACATCGGCCGCCGGTATTGCAAGCATTCCTAAAGAAAAAACTGTAAGAATAGCTAGCGTAGTAATTTCGATTTTCCTTGAGTGGTCGATGTATTTATATTCATCTTCCAATAGTTGGCCCAGAAACTCCCGAGATCGCGTTACGGCGTCATGGGGATTTCGAGTGTCTTTCAGTGTGAATTGTATTTCGTCATTTGTAAGTGTGTTTGTTTGAGCGGCGCCGCCGATTGCCTCGTTGAGAAATTCATGCAGATCATCGCGATCAAATAAAGTATAGTCGTGCAAGCCGTACCCGACCTTCATCTCTAGGGTAACAAAGATTTTGAACAGCTTCTGTACAGAATAGTCTTGCAGAGCACGCACGGAATAATCACGACTATTCGCTGCCAACCGTATCTGTTCTGGGCATCTGATTTTGTACCAGATTGCGCATGCGCTGCATAGAATTGTACCAAAGTAGATTAGTTGAAGGCGGGATTTTGTTGAGAGGAAAAGAGTAGAATTTGATCCTATTAGATTCTCGAACTCGAACTGGTCGGTAATAGTGTCATTAAATAGAATAATGTACCCAAGTAGTGGAGCAAACACAGCCAGCCGCACTAGATTTTGATCGAGTAACAGGCGTAGGTTAGACCATTTAAAAACCTTTCGGTTTGCTATCAATTGGTCTGCACTCAAACATCCAACTCCTCAACAAACCGCGCATTCTCCTGGATATACTGGAACCGCAGCTCTGGCTTCTTCCCCATCAGCCGTTCCACCAGATCGCCGGTTTCGCCCGGTTCGTCCTCGTCGATGGTCACCCGGATCAGCTTGCGGGACGCTGGATCCATCGTGGTTTCTTTCAGGTCCTTCGCGTCCATCTCGCCCAGACCCTTAAAGCGTTGGACGTCGATCTTGCCTTTGCCGCCAAGACCCTTTTCCATCATCAGATCTTTTTCAGCATCGTCCGAAACGTAAAGCCGTTTGGGCCCTTGGGTCAGGCGGTACAAAGGCGGGCAGGCAAGGTACAAATGCCCTGTATCGATCATTGGGCGCATTTGAGAGAAGAAAAATGTCATCAAAAGCGCCGCAATATGTGCGCCGTCCACGTCCGCATCCGTCATGATGATAATCTTATCGTAACGAAGATCGTCCACGTTGAACTTGGTACCCAAACCCACACCCAAGGCCTGTGTCAGATCGCTGATCTCGGCATTGGTCCCCAGTTTAGAGGAGGCAGCACCCAGAACGTTCAGGATTTTCCCTCGCAACGGCAACAGCGCCTGTGTTTTGCGATCCCGCGCCATTTTGGCCGATCCCCCGGCCGAGTCGCCCTCGACGATGAATAGCTCTGTGCCCTCGCGCGTGTTGGATGAGCAATCCACCAGTTTGCCCGGTAGGCGCAGTTTCTTCGTCGCTGATTTGCGCTGGGTTTCCTTTTCCTGCCGCCGCCGCAACCGTTCCTCGGCGCGCAGCACCAGGAAGTCGAGGATCGCACCGGCGGATTTCGTGTCTGCCGCCAGCCAGTTGTCGAAGTGGTCGCGCACCGCCCCTTCGACAAGGCGCTGTGCTTCGGTGGTGGCCAACCGGTCCTTGGTTTGACCCACGAATTCCGGCTCGCGGATAAAGCAAGAGACCAATGCACAGCCGCCCGTGATCAGGTCGTCGCGGGTGATCTGCGCAGCTTTCTTGTTATTCGACAATTCACCGTAGGCGCGAATACCTTTGAGGATCGCAGCCCAGAACCCGGCTTCGTGCGTGCCGCCCTCGGGGGTTGGAACGGTGTTACAGTAGGACTGGATGAACCCGTCGCGTGATGGCGTCCAGTTGATGGCCCACTCGACTTTGCCTGGCGCATTGAATTTCTCGCGGAATTCGACAGTGCCCGCGAATGGTTTGTCCGCATAGGTCGAAGCGCTGCCCAATGTTTCGGTTAGATAATCGCTCAGACCACCGGGAAAGTGGAATGTGGCTTCGGTTGGGGTTTCGCCATCATTGATCGCGGATTTCCAACGAATTTCGACGCCAGAAAACAGATAAGCCTTGGAGCGTACCATCTTGAGCAACCGCGCCGGTTTAAACCTGTGGGAGCCAAAGATTTCCTCATCCGCATGAAAGGTCACCATCGTCCCACGCCGGTTGGGCGCTTGGCCCACTTTGGCTACCGGGCCCAATGGAATGCCTCGCGAAAAGCGCTGCTCATAGACTTCCTTGTTCCGCGCGACCTGCACCACCATGGAATCCGACAGTGCGTTCACGACAGACGCACCCACCCCGTGCAGACCGCCTGATGTCTCATAGGCTTTGCCAGAGAATTTACCGCCCGCGTGCAGCGTACACAGGATCACCTCAAGCGCGGATTTGTCTGGAAATTTTGGATGGGGATCAATCGGAATGCCACGCCCGTTGTCGCGGATGGTGACCGCGTAATCCTCGTGCAGTTCTACCTCGATCCGGTTGGCGTGACCCGCCACTGCTTCGTCCATCGAGTTGTCGAGCACTTCGGCGACAAGGTGATGCAACGCGCGTTCATCAGTGCCGCCGATATACATGCCGGGGCGTTTGCGGACAGGTTCCAGTCCTTCCAGCACCTCGATGGACGAGGCGTCATAGTCGGTAGGTTCGTGCCCGGAGAGAAGGTCTTCGGCCATTGCGCTGCTCTGTGTTTGTTGCTTTGCGCCAGTATGGCAGAGCCGGCGACAGGGGGGAAGCGCCCGCGTGTGTCAGCTGGCTTTCTCTTTGCTGATCAGCCGTTCTGCCTTGCGCCGCACCAAAACGCCACGCAGGTCGTGCATCGCCAGCAGCAGCGCATCGGTCACGTTCTCAAGTTGCTCGTCCGTAGCCCGTGATTGCGCCCATTGGGTCGTCAGGTTGAGGTGGTCAACAGAGCGTAGAATGTCATCGACATCGCGGTCGGCCAGAACGATCTGCCGTTCTTGCATCCAGTCGCGGATCACGGTGACATCAGCGTCGCTTAATGTACGTTCGCCATGTGGCTTGATCTCACCATTGCGGATGTTGACGACGGCGATCTGATCCATCTCGATCCGCCGCTGTGGGTTTTCCGTGTCCACCCGGAAGACCAGCGCGCCGTTTTCGCGGACCCTGAAGTAATAGTCAGGAAGTTCTCCAGCCATTGCCGCCTCGCTCCCGCCAAACCGAATTCACCAACACCACACCAATTTGTAGCTCAACCGTCGGGCCATTCCGACCCGGGGTACGTTACTCTTATAAGGTGTCACCACACGCCTAGCATTGCAACCTATGACAGTTTTGCACAGAATTCATGAATGCGGCTGCAAGCTTCGGTCAGAGCCTCCTCGGACGTGGCATAGCTGACCCGAAAATAGGGGCTAAGGCCGAACGCGGCGCCAAAGACCACCGCAACACCCTGTTCCTCCAGCAATGCAGTCGCAAAGGCCTCGTCCGAGACGATCAGAGTGCCCGCCGCGCTTGTCTTGCCGATGCAGCCTGCGATGGACGGGTAGACGTAAAATGCGCCTTCTGGCACGGCACATGTGATGCCGTTGCAGGCGTTTAGCCCGGCGACCACAAGATCGCGACGTTTGCGGAACGCCTCGCTCCGTTCAGCCAAGAAATCCTGCGGGCCATTCAATGCCTCCACGGTGGCCCATTGGCTGATCGAACAAGGGTTGGTGGTGGATTGGGATTGCAGCTTGCGCATGGCGGTGATCAGGGGTTCGGGCCCCGCCGCATAGCCGATGCGCCAGCCCGTCATGGCGTAGGCTTTGGACACGCCATTCACGGTCAACGTCCGGTCATAGAGACCCGGTTCGACCTGTGCAGGCGTGCAGAACTGGAACCCGTCATAGGCCAGATGTTCGTACATGTCGTCAGTCATCACCCAGACATGGGGGTGGCGCATGAGAACATCTGTCAATGCTTTCAGCTGGTTATGCCCATAACCTGCGCCGGTTGGGTTGGATGGCGAATTGAAGATGAACCATTTGGTGTTTGGAGTGATCGCCGCGTCAAGCGCCTCTGGAGAAATGCGAAACCCGTCCTCCAGCGTTGTTTCAACGACCACCGGCTCGCCGCCACCAAGCCGTACCATATCCGGATAGCTGACCCAATAAGGGGCAGGGATGATGACCTCATCGCCGGGGTTCAGTGTTGCCAAAAGTGCGTTGTACAGCACCTGCTTGCCGCCCGTCGAAACGGCAACTTGCGACGGCGTGTAATCGAGTCCGTTCTCGCGCTTGAACTTGTCGCAGATCGCTTGTTTGACTTCGGGAATTCCATCAACTGCCGTGTACTTCGTTTTTCCTGCTTCAATCGCCGCAATTGCAGCGGCCTTGATGTTATCGGGTGTGTCAAAGTCCGGCTCACCGGCCCCAAGACCAATGACATCATGGCCCGCCGCTTTGAGTTCCAACGCCTTTTGCGTGACAGCGACGGTGGGCGATGGGCTTACGCGGGCAAGTGTGTCGGACAGAAATGGCATGGCTGGACCCTGTTTGTGATTGCACCTCGACTGTCTTAGGGTGCGGTCGAAAGGCGATCAAGCAATGATCGCGAAAGGAGACGTGATGACCGAGAGCGACCAGAACTGGTATGCCCCTGAAATTGCAACATTTGGTGATAGGATGACCGCTGCACGCGAGGCTGCTGGCATGACGCAAGAATCCTTGGCAAAACGTTTGGGCGTCAAGAAAAGCACGTTGCGCAATTGGGAGAATGATATCGCCGAGCCGCGTGCAAACCGTCTTTCGATGCTGGCGGGTTTGCTGAACGTATCGATGATGTGGTTGATCAACGGTGAGGGCGAAGGTGTCGATGGTCCTGACGCCGAAACGCTGCCTTCTGATCTGACGGAAATTATCCTTGAAATCCGCGAGATGAAGTCCGAGCTTCACTTCAAAGCTGAACAATTGGCCCGACTTGAAAAGCGTCTTCGCAACCTGATGGTGCCACAAACATGAGCGAACTGCGCGAACATCGTCTTAAGCGTCTGTCGATGCGCTCGATGCGGCGCGGCATCAAAGAGATGGATATCATCCTGTCCCGCTATGCCGAGCTACGGCTGGACGGTTTCGACGATGCCACGCTGGATCGCTACGATGCTCTTTTGTCCGAGAACGATCAGGATCTGTATCAATGGGTCAGTGGGCAGACGCCGCCGCCCGAATCTTTGCGCGATATGATCTTGGACATCTCGGAAGTCGCGTTTCGGCGCTGAATTCAAACAATTTTTCCGGCTTAACTGATTATTCGCGTTTATGCGTGATTCTCTGCCTCTACAGGTTAGGCGGAGAAACGAATGAGAATTCATGCATCTGTTGATCAGGGCCGTACCAACGGCATGTTGGACGGCTATCTTGAAGCGCTTGCGTTGGTAGAACGGTTACACCGATTGCTACTTGACGTGATCAAAGACGAATTTGAACGGGTCGGCATCATTGAAATCAACGCTGTTCAGGCGCTGCTCTTGTTCAATATCGGGGATAACGAGGTGACAGCGGGTGAATTGAAAACCCGTGGTTATTATCAGGGCAGTAATGTCAGCTATAACCTCAAAAAGCTGGTCGAGATGGGGTATATGCATCACCAGCGCTGCGAAATCGACAGGCGGTCTGTTCGGGTGAAACTCACGCCGCGCGGGCGCGAGATTCGGGATCTGATCTCTGCCTTGTTCGCGCGCCATGCCGATGGTCTGATTGAAAAGAATGTGATCGATCACGACACGCTTGATGACATGAGCACCACGTTGCGTCGGATGGAGCGGTATTGGACTGACCAGATCCGTTATATCTACTAGCCGGGGCGCTGATGATCTAAGGGTTGGGCGGTCAGGATCATATCGTTCAGTTCGCGAAACAGTTTGCGCGTCATGGCATCACGGTAGCCCTGATATCCTTCGGATGTTTCCACAAAGGCCCCAAACCCAAACCGAACCTCGCGTTGGAAATAATCTACAACATCGTCTGACCCGCCTAGGACAGCCAAGCCGTTTACGGTTACATTTGAAAAGGGAAAGTTCCGATAGGCGAGGCTTGGTGGAAACCCATCGTTGTTTTCGCCATCACCAGATAAATCGATCACTTGTCTGTCGCACACCGGCCCGCGCGACAGCAGAGTCGCACCATACCCAAGCGCATAACCCATCGCAGTGGGAAACCGCGTGTGGCTGCGCGGAGCAGAGACAAGCGATTGGATGACACCATCAATCGCTGCGTTGTCGGTCAATGCAACCCAATTGCTCACCATGGCGCTTTGACGTCGACCACTCCATTCATAAATCGCGATCGAAACATGACCATCGCCAGCAAGAATGGTCTCACGGATAAGTGGGGCATTCAACGCGGCGGCAAGGCCGTCGCGCTGAAGAGCGTATTCCTCGGCATCGACCGAGGACGACACATCAAGGGCTAGAACAAGTGCCAGGCGGCAATGACTTTGTGACTGGGCAGGGGTCATTGAACCTGCCCAAAGCGCACATATCAAAGCTGCCCCCCAGCGTCGCATCACATCACCAGTGGCCGGTGTTTTCCATGCTTGCCCAAGGTTCTGCCGGAGGAAGTGAATCTCCTTCTTGCAGCAATTCGATCGAGATGTTGTCTGGCGAACGAATAAACGCCATGTGGCCATCGCGCGGTGGGCGATTGATCGTCACACCGTTGTCCATCAAGTGCTGGCACAGGTCGTAGATGTTGTCGACGCGATAGGCCAAATGGCCAAAATGCCGACTGTCCGACGGCAGGCCATCATCGCCATCCCAGTTATATGTCAATTCAACCGGGCATTCTTCTTGCCCCTCGGGCGCCATGAAGATCAGCGTGAATCGGCCCTTTTCGTTGTCCATGCGGCGGGTTTCTTTCAAACCAAGCAAACCGAAAAATTTCATAGACGCTTCAAGGTCTTTGACGCGCACCATGGTGTGAAGATAGCGAAGGGGCATAATTTCCTCTTGAGTTGGTTCCCCAAGAGGCTAGGCCAAAACACAGCGATGTCGAGAGAGAATAAAGCCCTAGAACGCGGACCGAATTCCAAGCTGAATACCGAAATTCTCGGTCTCGTACAGGTCGATATTCGCGTCGGTGCGCTCGGCATTCAGGGTGATCGTGGGGATGAAACCGTAGAAGTCCATGTCGGGCAGCGCCGCGGTGACAGTGGCCTTGATGCTGCGCTCGTCCCGACCGTCTGTTGTCAGGTTTGACCGTTCGTGCCGTTTTTCCGAAAGCGTTAGTCCGAATTCCAATTGCGCTGGTCCGATGGGTTTCGCCAGGCCGTACCGGGCGGAAATCGCGCGCAGTGTGTAATCAAGGTAGTCGGCGTCGCTTTCTGATTCGGTGAAAGTTGTCGATACTGACAGCGTATTTCCGCTGGCCAGAGCCATACCGTAACCAACATGGGCGCTCCAGATCGTGGCATCGTCACGTCCCGTTTCGCCATCCTGCCCCTCTCGGCTGATGGCGAGGTTGAACATCCCTCGGTCGCCTGCAGTGCGGCGATAGGTGGCGCCGATGCGATTATACGTCAACAGAGGGTCACCCCCGTACCACGTGCGACCAATCCGGGCATCCCAGCCAAGCCGTGCCTTTCCGCCTGGCAAGGCGTAATTCTCTTGCAGGCCGACAAAAACTGAACTGGTCGCAAAATCTGACCCGTCCGCATCTGGCGCAATGTCTTTGGCCTCGTCGGACAAAACATAAGTCCGGTGGGACAGGCCAAACAGCAGGTCGGTACGTTTGCGGTCGGTGTTCACAAGCCGGTAGCGCGTACTGAAGCCGGCGGATACCTCAACGCCCGAAAGTGCGCGCGCCTCGCCTTCCAAGGCGAATTCAAACGGAAGACCAAAAAGCTCGGAGGTCTCGTTGCGGCTGTCGTTGTTAATGTTCGAACTTGGCGAGACGGAAAATCGTAAGGCTGTGGACCATGGGTTTTGGCGGCGCACATAGCGGAAATCCGCGGCCGCGCGCGCCTCCAATGCGTCATTGGGGGCGATCTGAACCGCGCGACGCAGCCAAAGCTGAGCTGCCGTCCGACGCCCTGACGAAGAAAGGGCTTGCGCCATAGCCAAAGCGGCGGCGTATCTGGCCTGCTCGCCTTCGGCCAAGGCCCAAGCGCGGCGCGCATGGGTTAGGGCCTCGTCGTTGCGGCCCAAGTTTCGCGCAGCCCTCGACCGGATCAGGTGCGCATCAAGGTCGGTATCGTCCCGATCAATCAATGCGCCAGTCAGGTCGAATGCCAACCCGGCCTGGCCTTGCAGCACAGCCTGACTGGCAAGTTCGCGCATCTGTTCCGGGTTCAGGACCGCTTGTGCGTGGACCTGCACCGCCGAAAAGGCGATGGCCGCAAGGGTCAGCCGAATCCGTCGGGGCCAGCGCGGCATCACTGGCGGTAGACGATGAACCCACCGGTTTCCTGGTAGGTGCCGCCCGCAAAGCGTGGATCGTTGCCCGTCATTACCAGAACGCCGACGACTTCGCCCGCACCCTCGCCAGATATGATGGCGTAGTACGTGCCTTCGCCGCTTTCGGCCACTTCACCATTGTCGAATTCCGAGATTTCAAACACTTCGCCGGCGACTTCGCCATTCGCGTCGGCATCATCCGGAGAAATGACAGGCCGGATACGCGGCAGAACCGGGTTACCGTCGGCATCTGTATCCGTAACCAGTGACCGTGTTACTGTGCCGTCCTCTGACTCATCACCGCGTGCCAGCGCGTCAATGTATGCGCCGGTGACTTCTGTTCCATCGATGTCATAAAGGCGGCGGTTGTTTACAAAGAGCGCGACACCGCGATTGCCGTCGTTAAAGTCTTTGAAATCGATGAACATTTCGGCGTCGCCATCAACATATTCAAGTCCGCCACGTCCAGAGAAAACACGGATGCCAGCGTAATCACCCGTGTAGCGGGCATCACCCTCTTCGGGGAGAACGAGCGTGACAGCGTTGCCGTCGTCATCGAGCCCATTGCGTTGGTATACGAAACCACCAAAGCCAAAATCGACGTATGATCCGGAACGTACAATGGCGAATTCGGTTTCGCCGTTGGTGCTGCGTCCGTAAATGGCGCGATAGGTGAAGGTGCGCAGTGTCGTACCGGTGACAGGGTCTTCGGTGGTTTCCGCGCCTTCGTAAACGGCGAATGACCCTAACTGTGCAACACCCGTTACAGGGTCGCCACGGGTGTAAACGTTGTTGCCGTCGAACGCGATGTTGTCGACGAAAAATTCATCCTGACCTTCATCGTTCAGGTAGCGGATGTTTGTTGCGTAGCCGCCACCGGATTCCTCGTCCTGCTCTTCACGGCGAACGATCTGTGAATTCGGTGTTGGGTCAGTGGTACCGGGCGGCAATTCGGGTGTGCCACGGGTGCTTTCGATCGGGGTTTCGTCGGTTGTGCCATCGCCATCCGTACCGGTGCCGTCACCAGTGGTCGGGGTCTGCAGAACATCGCCACCGCCGCTGTCACAGGCGGAGACAAAACCCAAACACAGAATAAGAAGGAAAATGCGCGTCATGGAATATACTGCCCCGGCTTGCCTTGGTCTGTTGTGCGACCTCATCCGCGAAAATCCGGCAGGCCTGATTGAAAGTCAACGCATAGCACAGCAGTTGAGGTGAAAAAGCCTGATACTGCGACCTCGGTGCATGGTACCATCCTTGGTGGTTCCTACCGTGACAGCCGCGAGATATAGTCGACAACGACTCATCCTAGTGGGAAAGGATTCGCCATGCCCCTGTCGCCGGAACAAGAGGCCGAAATCACCGAACAGCGCAGCGCGCCGCAGCAGACGTTGCGCGCGGTTAGCCAAGGCATGGAGGGGCATCTGTACACCGCCTATCCAGTGCTGGATCACGGTTTCATCCGCGTGGTCGATTACATGGGCGACGACGCCGCGATTTGTCAGGCGGCCCGCGTGTCGTATGGCAAGGGCACGAAATCGGTGCAGAATGACGAAGGGCTGATCCGGTATCTGATGCGGCACTGGCATTCGACCCCGTTCGAGATGTGCGAGATCAAGCTGCACGTCAAACTGCCTGTCTTTGTGGCGCGCCAGTGGATTCGGCACCGGACGGCGAACGTCAACGAATACTCGGCCCGATATTCGATCCTCGACCGGGAGTTTTATATTCCCGCGCCTGAACACCTGAACGCGCAGTCGGTGATCAACAACCAAGGGCGCGGTGAGGCTTTGGAAGGCGAAGAGGCGGACCGCGTGCTGCGCTATCTGCGTGAGGACGCGATGCGCTGCTATGATCATTACGAAGAGATGATCAGTCAGGACGGCCAACAGGGGCTGGCCCGCGAACTGGCCCGGATGAACCTGCCCGCGAACATCTACACGCAATGGTATTGGAAGGTCGATCTGCACAACCTGCTCCATTTCCTCCGACTCAGGGCAGATTCGCACGCGCAGTATGAAATAAGGGTTTACGCCGACGAGATTTGCAAAGTCGTCGCTGACTGGGTCCCCTTCGCCTACCGCGCCTTCGAGGATTACCGCATGGGTGGCGCGACACTGTCGTCAACCGCGCTGGACTGCGTGCGGCGGATGCTAAAAGGCGAGACCGTGACCCAGGAGAACTCCGGTATGTCCAAGGGGGAATGGCGGGAGTTTGAGGGGGTGTTGGGATAATTCCAACAGATCAACCGGCGTGGGAGGAGTGGTGCGTGGAATCACGCACCCTACGATTTACCCCAAAATCCCCGGCCAGTTGGCTTCTCCTTTGGCGATGTTGCCGGGGATGTCCTCGAGCCACAGCTCGCGGGCGCGGAGGTTGGCGTTGAGGTAAAGCTTTTCCTCATAGATCGTCCAGGCTTCGGGGGTTGTCGGGGCGAGGTAGCCGCGGGAGGCGGCGAAGGCGCAGTAGCCTCCGAAGGCGGGTGCGTAGGCAGTCGGGTTGACCGCGAACGCATCGGCAGAGGCTTGATCGACAAAGCGCCATGTTGCGCCTTTGTAGTCCACTGTTACATCGCCGCCTGCCACCGGGCCGTTTGTGGTGAAATAGCCAACGGGGTCAGAGCCGTCGATGGCGATGCCGGCTTCCTGATAAATCTCTGGTTCGCGAGCCAGTGCAGGGCGGGCGAGCCAGAGGGCAGGGGCGGCAAGGGCGATGGCGGAAAATGTGCGGCGGTGCATTGGCGTTCATCCTTTTTCAACATCTATGAGTCAGAGTTGGGGGATGCCGCCACGGAAAGAAGGAGTTTGATACACACCTCGCAGCGACGTGAAACGCCGTCATCGGCCACAGCCCCTTGGCATTGGTCCATGTCCCGCTTATACGCCCGGTCTGATCCCGAACAGCCGGAGGCCCATGATGCAGGGCAGCGCCAATCTCAACATCATGATCAAAGCCGCCCGCAAGGCGGGTCGGTCGCTTAACAAAGATTTCCGCGAGGTCGAGAATCTGCAGACCTCGGCGACGAATGCTGAAGAGTTCGTATCGCGTGCCGCCAAAGCTGCAGGCGCGATCCTGCACGAAGACTTGACCGGGGCGCGTGGCACCTATGGGTATGTCGAACCGGCTGGCGAAGCCGAGGGCGAAGATCCGACGCGCCGTTGGATCGTGAACCCTATTGAAGGCACAACGAACTTTTTGCACGGCCAGCCGCATTTTGCGGTCTCGATCGCGCTTGAACATAAGGGCCAGATTGTGTCGGCCGTGGTGTTCGATCCGGCAAAGGACGAAATGTTCTATGCCGAAAAGGGTGCAGGTGCCTGGCTGAACGACAACAAACGCGTGCGCGTCTCAAGCCGCCATCGTCTGGTCGAATCGGTTTTGGGCCATGTCGTGCCGTTTGGCGTGAAGCGGACCTTGCCCGCGACGCTCAAGGATCTTGCCTGCGTGATGCCAGAGTGTTCTGGGATGCGGGCCTCTGGTTCCAGCGCGCTTGACTTGGCCTATGTCGCGGCAGGCCGGATTGACGGGTATTGGCAACGCGAAGGTGTCTTGACTGATTTGGCAGCAGGTGTGTTGATCGCAGCAGAAGCAGGCGCTTTGGTAGAGGGTGTGCGGGCAGGGCAGACACCTTTGGAACACGGGTCAATTCTGTGTGCAAACAACCAGATCTTTGCCGCTTTGGCGAAGGTCATCCGCACAACCGACTGACGGGGCTGTCCTGACCCATTGGCTTGTGTATCATAGCTCCCAAGTTGCTCTGGGGGATTGGTATGCGACTAAGAGGGATTCGTGGCAGCCGCAATGTTGAGGACAGGCGCCGCAGCGGTGGCGGTGGTAAGGCAGGGATCGGCGGTGTTGGTCTGCTGCTCGTGCTGGCAATCGGATATTTCGCAGGCGTCGACGTTACGCCATTGCTGCAACAGACGACCCAAGCGTCTTCAACCCCGCGAGAGTTGACCGCAGAAGAAGAACGCGCGGCCGAGTTTTCGACACGGGTGCTTGCGACCACTGAGGAGGTTTGGGGCGAGGTGTTCCCGAAGCAGGTTGGACGACCTTATGATCCGCCCATCCTGGTGTTGTATTCCGGTGTGACCGCGTCGCCCTGCGGCAATGCCAGCGGCGCCACTGGTCCATTCTATTGCCCTGCGGACCAGAAGGCCTATCTGGATACCGCGTTCTTTGCGACTTTGTCGCGCCAATTGGGTGCGAGCGGTGATTTTGCGGCGGCCTACGTGATTGCGCATGAGGTCGAGCATCATGTTCAGAACGAACTGGGCATTCTTGGGCAGGTCAATGAACGTCGACAGGTTGTGGGTGAAACGCAGGCCAACGCTTTGACCGTGCGGTTGGAATTGCAGGCCGATTGTCTGTCCGGCGTCTGGGCGCGGGCGGTTGATGGGTTGTTGGAGCCCGGCGATCTAGAGGAAGCACTGAACGCGGCGCGAATGATTGGAGATGATCATCTGCAGGAACGTGCGGGACGGGTGCCGCAGCCGCATACGTTCACGCATGGTACGTCCGAACAGCGGTCACGGTGGTTCGCCACTGGTTTTCAGACAGGTGACATTCGCAGCTGTGATACGTTCAGGGCGCAAAGGCTCTGAGATGATCATCTATGCGGTGTCCGTTGGGCAGGGCATTCTTGCCATTTCGCCGATACCTGGAGCCGATGGCGATTATGCTGGCGACGTGCAACATTTAATCGAATGGAAGCCCGCCATTGTCCTGTCGTTGGTGAACGAGGTCGAGCTTGTGGCGGCTGGTGCATCTGGATTGTGGAGGGACTTGGTGGATGCCGGTTCCCGGTGGGAGCATCTTCCGATCCACGATTTCGGCGTGCCGGATGAAACCTTTGAAGAGGCGTGGCCTGATGTCAGCATGGGTGTCCGCAAAGCGTTGATCGGGGGCGGCCGGATTTTGGTGCATTGCCGTGGTGGCTGTGGCCGGTCCGGTATGGTCGCATTGCGTTTGATGATCGAATTGGGCGAGGCACCGGATGATGCATTGGCCCGATTGCGGGCCGTTCGCCCCTGCGCAATCGAAACGGACGAACAAATGCGTTGGGCGCTTGAGGCGAAACGTGAACCCGCCAAATTCCTGCGCCACGAAAGTTGAGGAAGTTAGGTGAGAGGCTGGACAACGACCCAAGCGTGGCTCGTTACGGCTGCTTCCTTCCGGACCTGACCGGGTTGGCGAGGTGCTCGCCCGCGCCAACCTCTCGGAATTTCAGATAGTAGAGGGATTGCAGGATTGCAACCCGCTCTCTGTTCGAAACTGGCTGTTTGCATTGTTCTTTCCGTGTCAGCGTGGCAATCGCTCGTACAAGATTAAGAAGCGGTGGATGATGATGCGGAATGCAGAGCAGGTGACTTTTGGCGGTTCAGGGCTGGATCGCGCGGCCGAACTTCGGGGTGATATCCCGGCCTTGGCGGGACTGATGCAAGACCCGTCCTCTCGGACGGTGATCCTGTGGAAGGGCAAGCCGCTGCTGACCGTCGATACAGATGCGCGTGTTCTTGCACGATTGCCCTTGGATCACCCTATTCTAAAAGACGCCAGCAGCGCACCGATTCTGTTGGGACGTGAAGATGGGGCCGCCAGATTTGCGCATGATATCTCGGGCTGGGTGCCCGAAGATGACGTGAGCCAAGTGGGTGCCTTCATTGACCCAAGCGAACAGCGGCATCCGAGTTGTCCTGATGATCATGGCTTTGCCGAGCTTCGTAGTGTCATGACCGCGTTGACCCCGCGAGACGCAGAATTGGCTGCAACGGCCAAGGCGATCATCGGCTGGCATGACACACATGGGTTTTGCGCGCGATGCGGCGCGGTGAGTGATGTTACGCAGGCTGGCTGGCAGCGGGTGTGCCAAGACTGCGGTGCCAGTCATTTCCCCCGTACAGATCCGGTGGTGATCATGTTGATCACGCATGGCAACAAGGTTCTGCTGGGGCGGTCGCCCGGGTGGCCAGAAGGCATGTATTCCTGCCTTGCGGGTTTTGTCGAACCCGGCGAAACCATCGAGGCTGCGGTGCGCCGTGAGGTATGGGAAGAGGCAGGCGTACGCGTTGGCGAGGTGAGGTATCTGTCAAGCCAGCCGTGGCCGTTTCCAGCGTCGTTGATGTTCGGCTGCCATGGGATCGCTCTGACTGAAGAGATCAACATCGACCCCGTTGAAATCGAAGATGCGCTTTGGGTCAGCCGTGAAGACGTGATGGATGCGCTTGCGGGGCTGCGCGAGGGGCTGTTGCCTGCACGCAAGGGCGCCATCGCGCATTTTTTATTGCGCAATTGGCTTGCCGATACATTGGAATAGCGCAAGTCTGGAATTGAGTGGATCGAAGAGGGGTGTGCCGATGCAAGTGACTGGAACCGAAGATGTTGAGGCCCCGATTGAGCATGTTTTTGCCGAATTGACCGCATTCGAGGCCCTTGAAAGGCAAGCGTTGCGTCGCGGGATCGACGTTCGGAGAAAGTTTCGCGGATCGGTGCCCAATATCGGTGAGGGCTGGGAGGCGCAGTTTCGGTTTCGAGGCAAAGAACGGACAGCCAAGATCGAATTGGAAGAGCTTGAAGCACCGCATCTGGTGCAGTTTGCGGGTGCGTCAGGTGGGCTTGAGACAAACACACATATCGAATTGGTTCCATTGTCACCAAAACGCACACGAGTGAATTTTGTATTCAAGATGGCGCCAAAAACGCTGTCTGCACGGCTTTTGGTGCAATCTTTCAAGCTGGCGCGCTCTACCATCAACAAGAGGTTCCAAAAACGCATGTCTCAATTTGCGCGTGATATCGAAAACAAGTTGGCCAAAAGCGCATGATGTTACGGTCATTGCTTTGGGGTGCCGCACTGTCATGTCTTCCTTTGGCGGCAACAGCGCATGAATTTTGGATTGATCCGGTAGCGTATCAAGTGCCGTCTGGCGGCGATTTGGTTGCGGCTTTGCGGGTGGGTGAAGATTTTGCGGGGGCCGAGCAATCGTATCTGGAGCGAAATTTCGACCGCTTTGATATGCGGTGCGATGGTGAGGTTTCGCCTGTTCCCGGACGGTCAGGGGACCGCCCGGCGTTGAATGTTGCGGCGCCGCAGGATGGGTTATGTGTCATCATCCACCAGACGCGTGATTACACTTTGACCTACCGTGAGTGGCAGAAGTTCGTGAATTTCGTCGAACACAAGGATTTCAAAGGTGTCTTGGCCGAACATGCCGCGCGCGGTTTGCCGGAAAAGGACTTCACCGAACTGTACAGCCGTTACGCCAAAAGCCTGATTGCGGTTGGCGAAGGCGCGGGGGCAGATGCTGAGGTTGGGTTGGAGACCGAAATAGTAGCCGAGGCCAATCCTTACACGGATGATATGGCCTCGGGGCTACCGATCCAGGTTCTGTACAACGGTGCACCGCGGGCGGATGCTCAGGTTGAGCTTTTCGCACGCCCGCCCGGTGCCGAGGTCCAGATCAGCTTGCACCGGACCGATGCGGATGGACGTGTGACGCTGCCTGTGCAACCGGGCTATGCTTATCTTGCGGATGCTGTCATCTTGCGGCCGCTCGAGCCGCAAGATGACAGCGACCCGGTCTGGGAAAGCCTGTGGGCGTCGTTGACCTTTGCTGTGCCGGAGTGACCGGCGCAGCGCTTAGTTTGTATGCCAGTCGAAAAAGCCCGGACCAGCACGATCCAACAGCGTTTTGGCCAGTGCTGTGCCCATCGCGGCACCGTCTGCTACGGGCCCGCTGATTTCGTCGGCATGTGCTTCTGAGCCGTCGGGGCGCAGGACTTCGCCACGCAGTCGCAGGGTGTCCCCGTTAAATTCGGCCAGTCCGGCAATTGGAGTTTCGCAAGACCCATCAAGTGCGGCCAAAAACGCGCGTTCGGCGGCAAGGCGTTCACCGGTCGGAGTGTCGTGGATAGCAGCTAGCATTTCGGCGGCGCGGTTATCATTGGCGCGGCGTTCGATACCGATAGCGCCTTGTGCAACGGCGGGCAGCATATCGGTTGTGTCGATGGCGGTCTTGGGCACCTCGTCCATGCGCAGGCGGTTCAGGCCGGCCATCGCAAGGAACGTGCACGAGGCCACACCATCATCCAGCTTTTTCAGCCGGGTTTGGAGGTTGCCGCGGAATTCGACCACGTTCAGGTCTGGGCGGCGATTAAGCAACTGTGCACGGCGGCGCAGCGAAGAGGTGCCGACAATCGCCGCTTCGGGCAATTGTGCAATCCCAGAGAATTCCGGCGAGATGAACGCATCGCGCACATCTTCGCGCGGTAGGTACGTGTCGAGCAGCAACCCATCAGGCTGCAGGACCGGCATATCCTTCATCGAGTGAACCGCGATATCTATCTTGCCTGACAGCATGTCGTCTTCGATTTCGCGTGTGAACAGACCCTTGCCACCAATCTCTTTGAGCGGGCGATCAATGATCTTGTCGCCCGTTGTCTTGATGACAACGATGGTAAAGGCCTCAAAAGGCAGATCAAATGCCTTGGCAAGTCGTTCGCGGGTTTCATGAGCCTGAGCCAAAGCCAGCGGGGAACCGCGCGTGCCGATGTTCAGAGGTTGGGCGGGTGTGGGCAAGTCAATCGTCATGAAACGATCTTTATGCGTGTAAACTTGTCCTGACAACCATGCTTGTCTTGACATATGGGTTTCTACGGTTGATCCGAAGACAATAGACAAGGAAAGACCTTATGAGCCAGACAAAAACCATCCTCCGCGCCCTTGCCGGCGAAACCCTTCCGACACCGCCAATTTGGATGATGCGTCAAGCTGGCCGTTACCTTCCTGAATACAAAGCGACCCGTGCGCAGGCCGGTGATTTTCTGTCGCTGTGTTATAACCCAGAGCTTGCGGCCGAAGTGACTTTGCAGCCGATCCGACGTTACGGCTTTGACGCGGCGATCCTGTTTGCCGACATTCTGTTGTTGCCACAGGCGCTGGGCGCGGATCTTTGGTTTGTCACCGGCGAAGGCCCGCGCTTATCCACGATCACCACACAAGGTGAATTCGACAAACTGGGCAAGGGCGAGATGATCCATGACACGCTTAACCCGATTTACGAAACCGTGCGCATCCTGCGTCGCGAATTGCCGGAAGAGACCACGCTTATTGGCTTTGCCGGGGCACCGTGGACTGTCGCCACATACATGATTGCAGGCAAGGGGACTCCCGACCAAGGTCCGGCGCATGCGCTCAAGGACGAGAACCGCGCGCTCTTTGAGGCAATCCTGGAGCGGCTGACGGAAAGTACCATCGACTATCTGTCTGCGCAGATCGATGCGGGGGCCGAAGTGGTCAAGATTTTCGACAGCTGGGCGGGATCGCTGAAGGGCGAGGACTTCGAGCGGTACGCGCTCTACCCCGCCAAGGTCATCACCGAAGAGATCAAGCGCCGTCATCCCGGCATTCCGGTCATCGCTTTTCCGCGACAGGCGGGGGACAACTATATCGGTTTCCATTCCGCAACAGGTGCGGACTGTGTGGCAGTCGATGACAGCGTCAGCCCGGAATGGGTGGCCGAACACGTACAGCCCGGGGGGTGTGTGCAAGGCAACCTGGCGTCGCGCCATATGGTGACGGGTGGTCAAGACTTGGTAGATGAGACCCGCAAGGTTGTTGATGCGCTCAAGAACGGGCCGCATATCTTTAACCTTGGCCACGGTATCACGCCGGATGCGGACCCAGAAAACGTGCAGCTCATGATTGACACGGTTCGCAGTGTCTAAACTGCATGTCATACGCGGCCCGGTTTAGCGTCGGGTCGCGAAATGTTTGCGGACGGGGTTTGACCGGTTTTTTTGACGTTCGCGGAGGAACACAAACAGGCCCGCCCCAAGGATCATTGCGCAGCCGACCCACGTTGAAGGTGCCGGCCATTCCGCAAATACCAGCCATCCCCAGAAGATCGCCAGCGGCAGTCCAATATACTCGAATGGTGCGATGCTGGCCGATGGCGCCATGCGGTAGGCTGCCGTGATGCAATAAGCGACGATGCCGTTGCAGATGCCAATCACGATGAACAGTGGCCAGTCTCCGCTGGCTGGCCATGTCCACGCCCGTAACAGGAAATGCAGGCTTGGCGCATCTGGCCCGGGATCGGCCTGACCTTGCCCAACCAGCAGGTAGAATAGGCTTGAGACAACGAGGAACGTCAATTGGTTGTAGATGGTCAGCGCAGCGGCCGAGCTTTTGACTCCCAGTGCGCGCGTCATGACGGCCATTGATGCGTAAAGCGCGGCCGCGATTACGGGCAGAGCGAAAATCCACGATGGGCCGTATTCTGATCCGCTTTTCCATGGCTCTTGCATGACCACAACGCCCATGAAGCCAAAGACAATTGCGCCCAGCCGCAAGGGGCCGACCTTTTCACCAAGGAACAGAAAGCTGAACAGTGTGATAAACAGTGGCCCGACAAAAAAGAGTGCCGTTGTCAAGCCAAGTGGAAGAACTGCCAGCGAGGCGAAAAAGGTCATGTTGGCGGCGACAAGCGTCAGCCCACGTAAAATGTGCAAGCCCGGTCGTGACGTGCGCAACAGTGATATCCCACCTTCGAGATGCAGCATCAGGAAAGATAGAAAGATGCCAATCGCCGTTCGCGTGAAAACGATCTGGTGCAAGGGATAGCCACCGGACAACGCTTTGATCAAAAGGTCATTGATCGAAATCGCAAAGACGCCGATGCAGACCAGCAAGATGCCGCGCGCGACGTTGGTGTCGGTGAGGGAAGCCATACCCTTTCCTTATTCCGACTTGTGGAAAAGGTCAGTCCCAAAAACGACCTGCACACCCGTTGCGTTCCTGCGCACGGCTTTCGGGATTGCGTCTTGAGCGCTGAAGGTTAGGTAACATCCCTGTCAATCTTACAAAGGCCGCCCACATGGAACCGATGGTCCGGATCAGCAATGTTCGAAAAGCCTATGCAGGTGGGTTCGAAGCTCTCAAGAGCGTGTCTCTGGATATTCAGGATGGTGAGATTCTTGCGCTCTTGGGGCCGAACGGTGCGGGCAAGACAACGCTGATTTCGACAATCTGCGGCATTACGCAACCGACATCGGGGACGATCACGGTTGGCGGCCATGATGTGATCACAGCCTATCGCGGTGCGCGGTCCTTGGTGGGCTTGGTGCCGCAAGAGATCAATCTGGAACCCTTTGAGCGTGTGATCAACACGGTTCGCTTCTCGCGTGGTTTGTTCGGTAAACCAAGGAATGAGGCGTTGCTTGAGCGGATCCTCAGGCAGCTATCGCTCTGGGATAAACGCGATAACCGGATCATGGAATTGTCCGGTGGGATGAAGCGACGTGTGTTGATTGCCAAGGCATTGGCGCATGAGCCGCGTGTGTTGTTTCTGGATGAACCGACTGCGGGTGTGGATGTCGAACTGCGCCGGGACATGTGGGATATCGTGGCTGAGCTCAAGACATCAGGCGTGACGATCATTCTGACCACCCATTACATCGAAGAGGCCGAAGCGATTGCCGACCGGATCGGTGTGATCAACAAGGGTGAGATTCTGCTGGTCGAGGAAAAAACTGCGCTGATGACCCGTTTGGGTCAGAAAGAGCTGCGGATTGAATTGCAGGACGCCGTGAAGGACCTGCCTGAAGCGCTGGCAGCCCGTGGACTGCGTTTGGAAGAGGGTGGGCAGGTTCTGGTCTATACCTATGATACGACGAAGGACCGCACCGGAATTGCGACATTGATCCGCGAAGTCAGCGATGCGGGGCTGGTGCTGCGCGATCTGCAAACCCGTCAGAATTCGCTGGAGGACATCTTCGTCGAGCTGGTGACAGATCAGGAGGATGTGGCATGAACTGGCAAGCCATCCGCGCGATCTATGTGTTTGAGATGTCGCGGTTTTTCCGCACGCTCTTGCAAAGCTTCGTGTCGCCCGTCATATCCACATCGCTCTATTTTGTGGTGTTCGGGGCTGCCATTGGCAGCCGCATTGATCAGGTCGAAGGCGTGTCTTACGGCGCGTTCATCGTGCCCGGTCTGATCATGCTGTCGGTGATGACGCAGGCTATTTCTAACGCATCTTTCGGGATCTATTTTCCGAAATTCATCGGCACAATTTATGAATTGCTCTCTGCGCCGATCAACTTTCTTGAGATTGTTTTGGGCTATGTCGGCGCGGCAGCCACCAAGGCGCTGTTCATTGGGGTCGTGATCCTTGCCACGTCTGCCTTGTTCGTTGACCTGACTATCCAGCACCCGTTTGCCATGTTGGCCTTCATGGTGCTGACCTGTCTGAGCTTTGCGCTTTTCGGTTTTATCATCGGCATCTGGGCAGGAAATTTTGAGCAGCTTCAGCTGATTCCACTTTTGATCGTAACGCCCTTGGTCTTTCTGGGGGGATCGTTCTATTCGATCTCAATGCTGCCGCCGGTCTGGCAGACGATTTCGTTCTTTAACCCGGTTGTCTATCTGGTCTCGGGATTTCGATGGTCGTTTTTCGGCGTGGCCGATGTGCCAATTGGTCTAAGCCTGATGGCCATCGGCGGATTTACGATGCTGTGCCTCGGCACTATCTGGTGGATCTTCAAAACGGGCTGGCGGATCAGGCAGTAACGTTTGACCTTAAGCGCTGACCACGGCCACACCCAGCACAACGAGGGCACCTCCGGCCAGTTCCTGTGTCGAGAGAGGCTGGCCGATAAAAAAGGTCGCCGCCAATACGAGGATCGTTTCGGTCGCCATGATCGCAATATAGGCGATGCCCAGATCGACCTGTTTCAGCAAGAGAATTTCTGCCGTGACGACCCCGGCCAACATCAGTGCAATCGCTCCGATGGCAACAGTTGTCGCGCTTTCCGAGGCGGCCTTCATAAGGAGGGTTGCAACTGCATAGCCCACTCCTGCTGCGATTGCCAAAACGGCCTTATTGGAAACAAAGTCTAGAACAAGCATCGGTGTCATCATTTTTGAAGACGTGATATCATTAATTAATAATCACGACCGTGACATAGATGCCCGCGGCAGGACAGGCTGGAATACCCTACCTCAAAGAGTTCAGATCGCCGCTGGTTGACCGCGCCCACCCATAACCAAGTCCATGCTCATCCCGCCGATCCACATGCAGAATAGCGCGAGCCATGCTGTGCCTGCAAAGATTGATCCGCCTGTCACACCTGCACCGATCGCACAGCCACCTGCCAGCATTCCGCCGAACCCCATGAGGGCCGCGCCGATCATGGCGTTGCGCATGGGCGTTGAACCTTCGAAGCCTTGAAACTTAAGCTCTCCAGCGAAGAAAGCGGCAAGGAACGAGCCGATTACCACACCGGGTACCAGCCCAATGTCGAATTCCAGAACCGAGGATCGGTCGAGGAAGAACATCAATGTGTTGGCTGAAGGCCCTGTAAACGTAGCGCTTTCGATCTGAACTGGGTCGAATGCCACGAGGCTGAGCGCGTAAGTGAAGGCCCATCCCATTGCCACGGCAAACCCTACGCCGGATGCAAAGACAAGGCGCTGCCACCCAATCTGATTGCGGCGCGACAGCTCTAACGCCAACAGCGCGGTTGCAAGACCAAACACAAGGCCGGAGCCTTCGGGAAGGTGTAGGGTTGTCAAAAGGTCCATATTGCGACCCCCAGACGTGATCCAAAGCGCGGCGAGCTTATCGCGGATCGGTGCCAGCCAGCCGGTCAATGTCATCTGGGCGACAACGGCAAAAATCAGACCCGACACGACAGACCGCAGGTTGCCCGTCGCAGCAAGCACAAGCAGGCGGCCGGAGCATCCGCGCGCAAGCACCATACCCGCACCAAAAAGCAGTCCCCCGATAACGGCACCCGACCAGCTTCCGGGCACCGCCATCATGCGGGCTTCGGTTGTGTCGATCAGGCCGAACATCTGTGCGGCTTGCACCCAGACAACGGCGGTTGAGAAGGTTAGCAACCAGACCGCGACCTTGTCCTGCATCATGCCGCGGGCGAATTCGACGGTTGCCGCGCGTAGACAGAAGCGCGAACGTTGGGCCGCGACACCAAAGGTGACGCCAGTGATCAAGCCAAACAAGGCTGCGGTTGGGGCTTCTCCGATCTGATCCACAAGGCTGATAAGGTCCATGCCAGTCTCCGCACGTTTGGGCGTTTAGGTTGATCATGCATGCTTGACCGTGAATGTGTTCGCCTTGATTTGGATCAGATTGGCATCAGCACTTAAGGAAATAGCAGGGTTTTTGCCTGAAAGTCCGACCTGCGCGTTTGCTGAACGGTGTTTCTGGAAAAGAGCTAGCCTTTATCTGAAATTCTGAAAAGCGGGTGTTCCGCTCGTCCAAGACCCTCGCCAAAGGCCAAAAGCGGGCGTAAAGGGAAACGATGAAGCAGATTGTTCCCCTTGGTGAAGCGCGTCACCTGCCGATCTATAAACGGCCGATTACTCTGTTGTTTCTGATGGCGATTGCGATGCCATTGTCCTTTGCGACGTGGTCGGCGCTGCTGAATAACTTTGTGATTGAGGTGGCGCAGTTCGATGGCGCCGATATCGGCTGGCTTCACACTGTCCGCGAGATCCCCGGCTTCTTTGCAGTCGGTGTGATCGCAGTGATCATGTTTGTTCGGGAACAGACACTTGCCATGATCTCGCTTGTGATGCTTGGGCTGGCGACCGCGTTGACCGCATATTTCCCGTCGATGGGCGGTTTGTTGTTCGTCACCCTGATCAGTTCGATCGGGTTTCACTATTACGAAACCGTAAACCAGTCGCTGCAACTACAATGGTTGCCCAAAGATCGCGCACCGCAGATGCTTGGGCTTTTGGTGTCGGCGGCGTCGGCTGCGACCTTAGTGGCTTATGGTGTGATCGTAGTGACGTGGCGGGCCTACGACCTGAGCTACAACTTTGTCTATGTAGTGTCCGGCGCGCTAACGCTGATTATCGTTGCGTATTGCGTGGTGATGATGCCGCATTTCGAGGCACCAAATCCGCAAATCAAAAAGTTCATTCTGCGCAAGCGCTACTGGCTATATTACGCGCTGCAATTCATGTCCGGGGCACGCCGCCAGATCTTTGTCGTGTTCGCGGCGTTTATGATGGTCGAACGCTTTGGGTTGGATGTTGACCAGATCACCAAGCTGATGCTTGTGACGCTTGTGGCGAACATGGTTCTGGCACCCATGCTGGGCCATGTTGTGCACCGCTTTGGCGAACGCAATGCGATGGTATTCGAATATGTCGGTCTGGTGATCGTATTTGTGATGTATGGCGGGGTTTACTGGTTTGGCTGGGGCGTGATGCTGGCCACCATTTTGTATATCGCAAACAACATCTTTTTTGCGTTGGCGCTGGCCTTGAAAACCTATTTTCAAAAGATTGCGGATCCCGGCGATATCGCTCCGACGGCGGCGGTGGCGTTTACCATCAATCACATTGCGGCGGTGTTCTTGCCCGCTTTGCTTGGGTATCTGTGGCTTATTTCGCCGGGTGCGGTGTTTGCCTTGGCGGCAGGTATGGCGCTGGTGTCGTTGTTGTTGGCATTGATGATCCCCCGTCATCCTGAGCCGGGCAACGAGACGGTGTTTTCCGCCTTCGTGGCCGCCCCGGCAGAGTGATGATCACCGACAAAGCGGGTTGATATTGAAAAAGATGATTTGATTTTCGACCAATTCCATTTCCACCTTCGAGGCGCATCCACCTGCGGTTTCGGCGGTCCCAACCAGGCTGGTTGACCCGCCCTCCATGTTGATCGACGCGAATGACACGTCGGTATACGGGTCAACGCCATCAAATATCGCTGCGACTTTCTGAATCGCCTCGTCGGTCTGAAGTGATTGATGCAGCATAACGTTGGCTTGGTCGTTTTGGCCGCTACTGCTGAGCATTATAAAATCGCGGGCAACCGAGCGTGCACCGGAGGATGCGTACATGATACCTGCATAAACCGTTACACCAATGACTACCAAAACGCCGACCACAATTGCACTAATTTTCAAGAACTTCTTCATTCTCTTGCTCCAAGAAAACCTAAAATAATGGTGAAGACGATATGATAGGAGGTATGTTCCGTCCAGACCGTTGTACCTTTTGGCTTTCACGCTGGTCAGTCTACGCAAAGGGCGGTAAGCCCTGCCTGATAGTAAGCGAGGGCTCCTATGACCACCTTCACAGCATTTACCACATTGTCGGAAAAGACATCGGCCGAGGCATTGGGCGAGGCGTTTGAAGATCTTGAGCCGGAACCCTATGGCGTCGGTGTGTTCGAGATCGAGGATGGCAGCGGGATGTGGGAAGTCGGCGGTTACTTTATGGAGGCGCCGGACGATGTGGCGTTGGCGCTGCTGGCAGCTGTGCACAAAGCCAAGCCATTTGTTGTGTCAGAACTGCCCGAAACCGATTGGGTCGCCAAAGTGCGGCGCGAATTGGTGCCCGTCGCGGCAGGGCGGTTTTATGTCTATGGTAGCCATGACGCTGATACTGTACCTGACGGTGTAGAACCGCTATTGATCGAGGCGGCCATGGCCTTTGGCACTGGCCATCACGGCACCACTCAGGGCTGCCTCCGGGCGCTTGACCGGTTGATCGAAGCAGGCGTGGTCTGTCACAACGTGGCGGACATTGGTTGCGGGACGGCTGTTCTTGCGATGGCGGCGGCCCGGGAGTGGCCTGAAACCGTGTTTGCCAGCGATATGGACCAGATTGCTGTCGATGTGGCTGAGGCCAATGTCGTCGCGAATGATCTGGGCGGGCGGATTATCTGTCTTGAAGCGATGGGCTTTGATCACCCCGAACTGCACGCTGCAGCGCCTTTCGATCTTGTGTTCGCGAATATCCTCAAACAGCCTTTGATCGACTTGGCACCTGATATGGCAAACCACCTTGCGCCTCAGGGATACACGATCTTGTCCGGGATTCTGAACGAACAAGGCGACGAGGTGGCAGAGGTTTATGCACGAAATGGCATCAATACCTGGCATCGCGAAGAGATTGGTGACTGGACGACTCTGACATTGCAGAAGAGCACATCGTAAAGCTGCCGCAATTTCCAGATCTTACGGGTTTTCGCCGTATTTTCATCGAATTTGCCATGTTTGCCCCAATCTCGCCATATTCCGCCCCTAGATACAACACATCCGGTGGGGGCCGGAATAAAGGCTGCTTCACATGACCACACAGCAGGACATGTTTGACGAACGGTACCGCAAGGTGCTCAAGCGCCACCGCCAATTGTCGCGTGGCTATGTCACAAAACTTGATAAAACCGGCGTGATCTCGCATCGTCCCATACAACAAGTCCGCGAGTTCGTTTCGTTCTCGGCGCTTCTTTTGCCCTTTGGCATTCTGTTTCTCCTGAAGGCCGCGATTGTCGCCGGTATGGGCGAAGAGGGCTATTCTCAGCAGGTTGCTTTGCTTCGTGAGGGCGGGTTTGTTGAACAGATTGGAGCGCTCGTTATGCAGATCGATCCGATTACCTCGGTCCTGTCCCGAATTTTGGGCTTTGTGATCGGCTGACGCCAGCAGACACACATCACAAAAAAAGCCGTGTCAGCGAGGGCTAACACGGCTTTTTTGTTTGTCGACCGGTCTTACAGGGCGTTGATGTCGCCGCGTGTCAGGCCGATGTCTTCGAGTTCGTGATCGCTCAGCTGGCTGAGAGCGTTGCGTGTTTGGCGCGACTCGTTCCATGCTGTGAAAGCGGAGATCAACGAGAAGGCGATACCACCGAAGCCTTTTTGGCCTGCGGAGTAGGTGGGGCGGGATGTGTCAAAAGCGGCCATTGCCAGGTTCCTTGAATAAATGGGGAGTTGTGTTGCTCTGACCGTCATCTAGTTGCGCCATTTCGCGGCTTCAATTGTCCTTTGTGCATAGTTTTTATGCGGTTTATGCATGGCTTTTGGCATTGAAAATATTGTCGCAAAAAACTTGAAAATAAGGGCAATTCTGATGCCGTATTCATGTTTTGGCATCCAAACTCGACATCCTGCCGTCTGTTTTCGACATCTGGCTTAATCTGTCGCTTTTATTTTGTATGCTTGGCGTTTGTTCGCGTTTCGTGCTAGCCGTGATACAAAAGCAACAAAGGCGCGAGCAGAATGCGTGTTTTGGGGATTGATCCGGGTCTGCGCTTCCTTGGTTGGGGCGTGATCGAGGCTGAAGGGAGTCGCTTGCGCCATGTCGGTAACGGTGTTTGCCTATCTGGCACTGGCGAACTGGCCACACGTTTGTTGGCCTTGCACCGGGCGTTGACCGAGGTGTTCGAGCAGTTTCAGCCTGACACTGTCGCAATTGAAAAGACATTTGTGAACAAGGACGCGGTCGGCACTCTCAAGCTGGGGCAAGCGCGCGGTGTCGCGATTTTGGTTCCGGCGCAGTTCGGACTTGAGATCGGGGAGTATTCACCGAATTCGGTCAAGAAGACGGTTGTGGGTGTTGGTCATGCCGACAAGAAACAGGTCGAACACATGGTCAAGATGCAGCTGCCCGGTGCTCAAATTAGTGGCTCGGATGCGGCGGATGCTTTGGCAATCGCCATTTGCCATGCGCATCATATGACCGGACCGGGAATGAGGATGCGGGCATGATCGGGCGAATTGCAGGGCGCGTCGAATACAAGGGCGACGATCATGTGCTGATCGACGTGCGCGGCGTCGGTTACGTGGTCTATTGTTCGGACCGCGTGATGTCGCAGATTGGTGCCCCCGGCGAAGCACTGGCGCTCTATACCGACCTTTTGGTCCGCGAGGATATTCTTCAATTGTTCGGCTTCCCGACAATGGTGGAAAAGGAATGGCACCGGTTGCTCATGTCGGTGCAAGGCGTCGGCGCAAAAGCCTCCTTGGCTATTTTAGGCGCGCTGGGCCCAGACGGGGTGAGCCGTGCGATTGCCTTAGGGGACTGGAATTCGGTTAAGGCGGCCAAAGGAATCGGGCCGAAGACCGCGCAGCGCGTGGTCAACGAACTCAAGGACAAAGCTCCGGCCGTGATGGCGATGGGCGGGGCTGCATCGGTTGTGGCTCAGGCCTCGGACGAAGATGCGGTATTGGAGCCGGTTGCCGTTGCGCCGATCGCACGTGCGCCCGCGCCGTCAGCCTCAGCGCAAGCTGAGGCGCTGTCGGCGCTGGGCAATCTTGGTTACGGGCCGGGCGAAGCGGCAGGCGCAGTGGCGCAAGCGGCGGGTGATGCGCCTGAGGCCGGAACATCTGAGCTGATCCGCGCGGCGCTAAAGCTTTTGGCGCCGAAAGGGTAGGGATATGGGGATGCTTATTGGCCCTTTCGCACCGCTTTGCGACGGCACAGAGGACATGCATGAACGATCGCACGTGAGAGTCAACTATGTCGTCTGATCCGATTGTCCGGCCTGATCCACTGCCCGAGGATCGCGACCGCGCATTGCGACCGCAAATGCTGGACGATTTTGTCGGGCAGGCCGAGGCGCGTGCGAACCTGCGCGTGTTCATCCAATCCGCCCGCCAACGTGGCGAAGCGATGGACCATACGCTGTTTCACGGGCCTCCGGGGCTTGGCAAAACAACGCTTGCGCAAATCATGGCGCGCGAACTGGGCGTCGGGTTTCGTATGACTTCGGGCCCGGTTCTGGCCAAGGCCGGGGATCTGGCCGCAATCCTGACCAATCTGGAAGCGCGGGATGTCTTGTTCATCGACGAAATTCATCGCTTGAACCCTGCCGTGGAAGAGGTGCTTTATCCTGCGCTTGAGGATTACGAGCTGGATCTGGTGATCGGTGAAGGCCCTGCCGCGCGGACGGTGCGCATTGAGTTACAGCCGTTTACATTGGTCGGTGCGACGACGCGTTTGGGGCTGTTGACCACGCCGTTGCGAGACCGGTTTGGCATCCCCACGCGGCTCAATTTCTATACCGAAGACGAGTTGAACACGATTGTGGCGCGCAATGCCGTCAAGCTGGGTGTCCAGGCCGCCTCCGAAGGCGCGCGTGAGATCGCGCGCCGGTCGCGGGGCACGCCGCGGATTGCCGGGCGGTTGTTGCGACGGGTTGTGGATTTCGCCGTGGTCGAGGGTGACGGGGTCGTCAGCAAAGAACTGGCCGATGGCGCATTGACAAGGTTGGGAGTCGACAGTCTTGGCCTTGACGGGGCGGACCGGCGCTATTTGCGATTGATCGCGGAAAACTATCAAGGCGGTCCCGTCGGGATTGAAACCCTGTCCGCGGCGCTGTCGGAAAGCCGCGATGCGCTGGAAGAGGTGATTGAGCCGTATCTGTTGCAACAGGGCTTGATCCAACGCACGCCGCGCGGACGGATGCTGGCGCAAAAAGGCTGGAGCCATTTGGGTTTGGCCGTGCCCAAAGCGCCAGGGCAGTCGGATTTGTTCGGACCTGCCTGACTTGTCCAGCGGTATGCCCTGTGCCAGAGGTCGTATTTGCATATTTGGAAAAAGAAGAAGCAGGGGGACAGCGCCTCATGATGGACGCGGCCGAAGTCGAGCGGTTTTTTACACGATCAGATGGATCGTATCTGTTTGCGCGGTGGGGGCGCCCGATTGCACCCATAGTGTTCGGCGTCGAGGACCAGACGCTATCGGTCGTGAAGGGAGCGTTCGAGGCGGTCTGTGCCATGGCGGGCCACCATATGACCGAGACAGATCCAGAGCTTG
The DNA here is from genome assembly GCF_965656765.1 of Marivita sp. Classification (GTDB taxonomy): domain Bacteria; phylum Pseudomonadota; class Alphaproteobacteria; order Rhodobacterales; family Rhodobacteraceae; genus Marivita. The sequence continues at coordinate 45,241 of NZ_CBFHLV010000019.1, forward strand.
GCGCCAATGTGATGGTGTTTTTCTTCCGTGATTGGCGCGAGCTCTTGGATGTGCGCGATCTAGACCGGCTTATTGACGGGCTGAACCCTTTGGTGGCGAAGCTGTCCGACGCGGACGCCAATCAGTACCGCGTATTTCGCTTTGACGACGCCGGTGCGATTCAGGCGTGCTTCATCTTCTTGCGCATGGATGAGGTTCTTTCAGCCATACCAGCGGATACATTGGCCTTGGGCCAAGTGGTGCAGTCCATGGTATTGTGGTCTGATCAGGCGTTTACTGATCAGTCGCCCTTGGGCCAGTTGGACGATGGCCGGGTTGTTGTGCGACCCGAGATCGGCGCGCTGATCCGAGTGGCTTATGATCCGGTGATGCCCGGTATGGCACAGGATCCCAGCCATGCTTTGAGGTTGACCGCCAGGATGGCGGTGGCGCAGGAGGGGACGAACTGATGGTTCATGAGTTGCGGGTGCGGGTGTATTATGAAGACACCGATATGGGCGGGATCGTCTATTATGCCAATTACCTGCGCTACATCGAACGGGCGCGATCGGATTGGGTGCGGTCCTTGGGCGTGGACCAAAACGCTATGCGCGAAGAGGACGGGGTTGTCTTTGTTGTGCGTCGTGTTGAGGCGGATTACCTCAAATCAGCGAAATTCGACGATGAATTGCTGGTGCGCACCGTGGTCAAGGCTGTCACCGGTGTGCGACTGATCATGTCGCAAGAGGTCGTGCGCGGGGATGATCTGCTGTTTCAGGCCGAGGTCACGGTGGTGTGCATCGGTGAAGGCGGCGCGCCTGCGCGACTTCCGGCGAATATCCGCCGTCAGATTCACTAGCACGCCGGAATACGCCCGTTCTGACGCCAATGTGTTGGCGTTTCCCCTGCAATTGCGGTATTGAAGTTGGTAATCAGAGCCCGATCAATGAGGGCCAACCGGCTAAAGAGCAGGCAGATGGAAGCAGAAACACTTGCGCTGGCGCAGGAGATTGATTTCTCCATGTGGGGCCTCTTTGCGCGCGCCACACTGACCGTCAAACTTGTGATGGTGATGTTGATGATCGCGTCCTTTTGGGCGTGGGCGATCATCTTTGAGAAGATCATCGCGTATCGCAAAGCGCGCGCGGAGGCGGCAGAGTTCGACCGAGCCTTCTGGTCGGGTGAGCCGCTGGATGAATTGTTTGACCAGATTGGACCGGAACCAGACGGACGGGCCAAAAAGGTCTTTGCAGCTGGCATGACTGAATGGCGAAGGTCGCACCGTGATGATGGTGGATTGATCGCTGGCGCGCATGCGCGGATCGACCGGTCCATGGACGTTGCCATTCAGAAGGAAGCTGAGGATTTGCAGAAGAACCTCGCGGTTCTGGCGACGGTTGGATCGGTAGCGCCGTTTGTGGGGCTGTTTGGCACTGTCTGGGGCATTATGCACGCCTTTGTCGAAATCGCGCAGCAACAAAACACATCGTTGGTGGTTGTGGCACCCGGTATTGCCGAGGCTTTGCTGGCCACTGGTCTTGGCCTTTTGGCGGCAATTCCAGCGGTGGTGTTTTACAACAAGCTATCAGCGGACAGTGACCGTATTCTTGCGGGTTACGAGTCCTTTGCCGATGAGTTTTCGACAATCCTCAGCCGCCAGTTGGACA
>NZ_CBFHLV010000020.1:0-45299 GCF_965656765.1 Marivita sp.
GGATTCCTTCGAGACCCCTCGAAGGAATCCCTCTCCATCAAGCTCAAGAAAGCAGGTTGGAACGATGACTACTTACGTAGCATTCTCAACGGCTTGGCCACTCCGTAAGTCAAACGCGATTGCCCTGGCCCCCAGTGCCCCGGCGACCAATAAGATATCAGCAACCAATTCCATTTTTCCTCCTCAATTCAGAATAAATTCGGTCACAAGAAGACTGTTTGCCTTGCCCAGCCCAACGACCATGACAATGCGCCGGAAAAGATGCAGACGAATTTTGAACAATGCACCGGGCCCCTCGATATCTTCGACAGTCAGCGCGCCCAGATAACCATTTATCGCGTCCTGTATGCGTGGCAGAAAATGTTCGACATCGTTTTGGTATTTGGCCGGGACCTCGATCTGGCCAGTAAAGCGCAGGTGGCCATTCGTTGCCCCCGGTGGAAGCGCGACAATTAGCGTTGGAATATCCACGAAAGCAACGTCGGGCATTGCGGGCTTTTCGTCATGGACGGTGCCAGTTGCGGCGCCCTGATCGAACGGAAGCAGTTCGCTTGAAAGCCCAAAAAACCCAAGAGCACCCCCAAGCAGGCACAGCAGTACAGACACAACCAGCCCCATCTTCGAAGATGCTTTTGAGTCTGCGTCGCCTTGGGGTTTTGATGTGTCAGTCGCTGTCATGACCGGATTATTCCTTGCTTCATGACATCGTGCTTAGCTTGCATGCACTAACCGATTGTTAACACCGACCGGTAATAACGGGCGCCATCAACGAAACAGAATGTTTTGACCTCGGAGGTTGAAGGTGCAGCAAATATTGCCGGTTTGGCGAGATCTGACGAATACGCGCAAAGCTGTCGTGATCGGTGCGGCAGTCGCAATTTTTCTAGCCGTGTTGGGGATGTCACGGCTTGTTACGCAGCCACACATGACACTTTTGTATTCTGGACTTGATACCGCTGCTGCAGGCGAAGTCATTCAGTCTCTACAACAAAAAGGAATCCCATTTGACGTGCAGGGCACGTCTGTTCTTGTGCCTGCGACGGCGCGTGACCAGCTGCGACTGACCCTGGCGAGCGAAGGTCTTCCTGCGTCCTCGGGCCAAGGGTACGAGCTTTTGGATACGCTGTCGGGGTTTGGCACAACGTCCCAGATGTTCGACGCTGCGTATTTGCGCGCGAAAGAAGGGGAATTGGCCCGCACAATCGTTGCATCGCCTGACGTTGCCTCAGCCCGCGTGCACATCGCCACCGGGAGTGACAACCCGTTTCGCCGTGATTTAGCCCCAAGCGCGTCAGTGCATGTTTCTGCACGCTCCGGCACGATCAGCCGTTCGCAGGTTCAGGCTATCCGCCACTTGGTGGCATCCGCAGTAGCGGGACTTGCGCCAGAGGCTGTGGCGCTGATCGATGCGCAGGCGGGGCTTGTCTCTGACGACGGGGACACGATGATCGCTTCGCGCGACAAAGATCGTACGGACCAACTGCGTGATCGCGTGCTGCGCCTTGTCGAAGCTCGCGTAGGGCGCGGGAATGCCGTTGTCGAGGTCAGCATTGATTCCATCACTGACACGGAATCGATCACGGAACGGCGGTTTGATCCGGACAGTCGATTTGTGATCAGTTCGGATAGCGAAGAACGATCTGATCAATCGTAAAATGCAGGGTCGGGTTCTGTCACGGTTGCGTCCAACTTGCCCGATGGTGATGCCAACAGCTCCGAAACGGAGACACGCCAAACCGCCGAAACGCGAGAGCGCTTGAACTATGAGGTATCCCAGACCACCCGCGAGATCCTCAAAGCGCCAGGTGCGATAAAAAGGTTGACGGTTGCCGTAATGGTTAACGGAACGTTGCAAAGTGATGCGCAGGGGGGACAGTCTTTCGTTCCCATCCCGGAGGAGGAATTGTCGGCACTCCGGGATCTTGTCGCTTCAGCTGTGGGATTTGACGACACTCGTGGTGATGTCATCACATTGAAATCGCTCTCGTTCGAACCGATAGAAACAGTTGGCACGCTGCCGGGCGAGGCGAGTTGGTTCACCGGTCAGTTTGATGCGATGAGTTTGATACAAATTGCAGTTTTAGCATTGGTCGCGCTCGTTTTGGGCGTTTTCGTGGTACGCCCTTTATTGATGCCATCCCCATCCCGCAGCCAAGATATCTCTGCCGCATCAAACGACACGCTTGCAGGGGAAGCGTCATCAAATTTGCCTGTCTTGAACGGAACAATTGAACCGGACGATGCGAACGTTGGCCTACCCATTGTTGCTGAACGCAGACAAGCAGAGCTTATGCAGACAGAGGATGCAGTTGCACGGCTAAAAACCCTGATCGAAGAGCGGCGCAGCGAAACTGTTGAGGTTTTGCGCAGCTGGCTCGACGATCCCAGACCGGAGGATGCTCGATGACATCGCTTGCCAATTATCTTGAGGATTTTGGTACGCCGATTGCGAGCTTCAATGCACAGCCTATACCTGATGAAGCGCTTGAAAACGAACGGTTGGAATCCTTCGATAAAGGGTATCGTGCGGGCTGGGATGACGCGATAGAGGCCAAAACAGATGAAAGCGCGCAAATCTCGGATGGGATTGCGCAGCGTCTTCAAGAAATGTCGTTCACTTATCACGAGGTGCACGCACAAGTTTTGTCTAACCTGTCACCACTGTTTGACGAGATTTTGCAGAAAATTCTGCCAGTTTTGGCGCGAGATACATTGGGTGCACACATCGCAGACCAGTTATCTGCAATTGCGCGTGACATTGGCACGGCGCAGATTGAAATCGCTGTTGCATCAGGGGGAGGCGCGCAAGTCTCCCAACTCTTGAATGCTGCATCAATCAGTTTGCCGATCTCCGTGACCGAAGTCGCTGGACTGTCTGATGGGCAAGCGGAGCTGAGGTTGGGCCGCAAGGAACTGGCAATAGATCTCGCTTCCGTGACCGCTCAGATCACAGAGGCGGTACACTCTGCCCTCTACGAGCAATCGGAGATGCGTGCACATGGATAACATGAACCAGACAACAGAGCCGTACAAAGCCGATGCGGCGTTCACCAATGTGCCCATAGAAATCATGGTCTCAGTCGGTCGCGCACGGCCATTGGTGCGTGACCTTCTACAGTTGGAGGAAGGATCGGTCCTGCTTTTGGACAAGCGTGTTGAAGACGTGGTCGAACTGTATGTCGGGGACCGTTTGATCGGAATGGGTGTTCTGGAAATTGCAGACACCGGCGAACAACACGGCCAGCTTTCTGTGCGGTTGATTGACGTCAACGATTTCGGGAAACCTGGTGGATAGGCGGTGAAATCAATCGGGATCATTTTTGTTGCGATTGGCGTTTTTGCGGCGTCTGCAACATCGGCGCAGAACCTTTCTCTTGATTTTGGCAATGGTGGTTCGGTCACAGCCACAACACTACAACTGATCGCGCTGATCAGCATATTGAGCGTGGCACCTGGCATCGTGGTCACTGTGACATGTTTCCCGTTTATGGTGACAGTGCTTTCGATCTTGCGGCAAGGTATCGGTTTACAGCAATCCCCGCCGAACATGCTGATCGTTAGCATCGCGTTATTCCTGACATTCTTTGTCATGGAACCAGTGTTGATGGATTCGTGGCAACAGGGTATCCAGCCGCTTCTCGATGAGCAGTTAGACACCGAAGACGCGTTTCGGCGCGGGTTTGAGCCCTTTCGTATTTTCATGGCGGCGCAGGTCGATCCTGACACATTCGCAACCATGGCGCGGATCAGATCAGATCTCGACTTAGTGGAGCCTAGCTCTGACACACCCCTTTCAGTCCTGATTTCAACCTTTATACTATTTGAGCTGTCACGTGCGTTTCAGGTTGGCTTCCTGATTTTCCTGCCATTCTTGATCATCGACTTAGTGGTGGCTGCGGTTTTGATGTCCATGGGCATGATGATGGTTCCGCCGGCCATTGTTTCACTGCCATTCAAGTTGGCGTTTTTCGTCGTGGCAGATGGGTGGGCCTTGGTTGCTGAAAGCCTTGTCCGATCATATCGATGACCTTACCGGCAAAACGATCCACTGCGGTACCGTGCGGTGTCAAAGTGGAAATGGTCCTTGTGAAACCGGTCTGAATCGGGGCCAAGGACGGTGCCAAAGATTCCGCAGGCGCGTTGATGCATTTTACGCAGGATGGGTCCGGTATCACGACGATTCCAACCTTGCTTAAGCGTGATTTCAGAGCCGTCGCGTAGTCTGAATCCAGAGATGTCGATGGCCCGCCCCTTGCCATGTTCACTGATTTTTGCGCCGGGCTGGTTGTTGCGCGTCCGGCACGCGTAGTGCGCGGCCACTCTGATCTGTGAAACGCCACCACCGGTATTGCCGACTGCTGGCTTCATTCCCTTCTCGACCCAATTTTTCAACGCCTTGGCCGTTGGACAGTCTATCACCGCCTCTTGGCTCAGGTCGACGCCCAAGACCGACCGCACGCGAACGGCGTCCTGGATGCCGCAGGCGGACAAACGTCCCGGCACAAAGCCAACGCTTTCACCCTGAATAGCTGCGTCGCCGCACACGGCGCCTTTGGCCCTCTCGCGGCGTTTGGCCATTGCCTTTTGCACAATGCCATTGGGGCGAAGATTGGGTCGGATCGACAACCCGATCGCCTGTGAGGAAAATGCTGCAAAGCTCCGAATTTGTTTCAACTTGTCTTCAGCAAATGTGCTGTGAGGTCTAGGTGTTTGACCTTGTTGCATTTGCTGCGTCAACTGAAGCACAAGGCCGGCCTCGTGCAGGTTAGGGCGGGCCGTTGGTCGCAGCATCGAAAGCGAAGGCGTCTTAGATATCTGGCCTTGATCGCGCGCGATAGGGCGGAGAGAGCTTTCGGGTGCTGAGATCGCCGCACTGGTCATCAAAATTAAAAGACAAACAACAACACTCGTTAAACGCATGATATGTCCTACCCTGAGCGCCCAAAGTTTGGCGCCGCGGTGTCTTGGCCGGCTTCGATAATACCGCGTCGGATCGCGCGAGTACGGGTGAAATAGTCGTGCAGCATCTCTCCGTCGCTTTGCCGGATCGCCCGCTGGAGGGCGAACAGCTCTTCGGTAAACCGCCCAAGGATTTCCAAAGTAGCGTCTTTGTTGCTTAGGAACACGTCCCGCCACATGGTCGGATCAGATGCGGCAATGCGGGTGAAATCACGAAACCCGGCGGCGGAATACTTAATCACTTCACTATCGGTCACGCGCCGCAGATCGTCAGCCACACCGACCATTGTATAGGCGATCAGGTGCGGACAATGGGAGGTGACTGCAAGTACAAGGTCGTGGTGGTCGGGCTCCATAACGTCCACATTTGATCCAAGCCCGCGCCAAAAACGCGAAAGGGTCTCGACCGCCTCAGGTGCGCTGCCTTCGGGTGGAACGATCAGGCACCAACGATTGTCAAACAGCGTTGCAAAGCCGGATTTGGGGCCAGAATGCTCGGTCCCGGCAAGCGGGTGGGCCGGCACAAAATGTACACCATCCGGGATATGCGGGGCGACATCACTAATCACTTGGCCCTTAACCGACCCAACATCTGTCACCGTAGCACCAGCTTTGAGATAGGGCGCGATATCGGATGCCAGTTGGCCCATCACGCCAACAGGTACGGCCAGAACGACAAGGTCGGCGTCCCGCACTGCCTCGGCAAGTGTGTCACAGACTGTATTGCACAACCCGATTCGGCGCGCAGTTTCCCGGGTTTCCGCGCTGCGCGCATAGCCCGTGACATGCCCTGCCAGACCACCGCGTTTGATGGACCAAAACATTGAAGAAGCGATCAGCCCTAACCCAATCAGGGCGACACGGTCGTATATATGGGTCATCGCGCACCCGCCTTGAACTGCCCGACGGCATGTGCCACGCGACGACAGCTTGCCTCGTCGCCAACGGTGATGCGCAGCGCGTGGGGCAGATTGTAAGATCCGACCTGACGTACAATGAGCCCCTGCTTTTGGAGGTATAGATTGCAGGCCTCGGCTTCGGCCTCGTCGGTAAAGCGCGCAAGGACAAAATTCGCCATCGACGTATCTGATGGGACGCCATGTTCGGCCAATGCTTCGGCAAGCCATGCGCGTAGTCGAGTGTTTTCTAGCCGGCATTTTTCGACATAGGCGGTATCGCGTACGGCCGCCTCGGCCGCAGCCAGAGCCGTTCCCGAAAGGTTGAACGGACCCCGAATGCGGTTCAGGACGCTGATTACCTCTTGTGGGCCGTATCCCCAGCCGATGCGCAGTCCACCCAGACCATAGATCTTGGAAAACGTGCGCGTCATCACGACGTTGTCGCGCGCTGCAACCATTCCGGCACCGCCATCATACCCGTCAACAAATTCTGCATAGGCCCCGTCAAGAACAAGCAAAGCTTGCGGCGGTAGATTCTCGGCCAGACGTTCAACCTCTGCCAGACCAATCATCGTCCCGGTCGGATTATTCGGGTTGGCAATGAAGACCAGTTTGGTGTTCTCGTTGCACGCAGCAAGGATCGCGTCGACATCTGTGACACGTTCGTGCTCGGGCACTTCAACCGGGGTCGCACCGGCTGCCAGTGCGCAAATCTTGTAAAGCGCAAACCCGTGTTCGGTGTGGATCACCTCGTCGCCTGGTCCGGCATAGGCTTGGCACAGGAACGTGATGATCTCATCCGATCCCACTCCGCAAATAATCTGGTCGGCATTCAGGCCGTACACCTCTGCAATTGCGGTCCGTAGTGAGGCATGATCTGTGGAAGGATAACGGTGCAATTCAAGGACAGAGCGGCGCACAGCTTCTTGTGCAACCGGGCTTGGCCCGAACGGGTTTTCGTTCGAGCTGAGCTTGACCACATTCGCTACGCCGTCGACATGCGATTTGCCGCCGACATACAGAGCAATGTCCATGATCCCGGGTTGTGGGGTGATCTTTGTCATCTTGGCCTCCGCTATGGTTGACGGTTTAGCGGTGCAGGGGGGCAAGGGAAAGCGACAAACCATCCCAGCCAATGATGGGATCAGGTTTGTGTCTGTAATACGGTGCGGCTGAGCATGGGGTCATAAAGATCGCGCGGCCCCAAATAGTCATTACTGCGGGGCAGATCGACCACCTGAACATCAGGGCGGGAGATCAATTCGCGCGCCACGTCATCTTTGTGAGTCAGAAATGTAAATGTCGTATCGGCGCCAAACACTCTGCGGCCCAGGGCGGAGATCTCAGTGTGGTGTGGTGCGGTCAATTGAAAGTCGGCCCAAGGCGTTACGTTGTTCACTGTGTCTGGCAGGTTTGGCTGAATGTTAGACCACACCAAATGTGTTTTGCCGGGGTAGCCTGGGTGCAGAAATGGGGCCGCTTGATGGGTAACTTTGCTGATCAGGGTTTCTTTCTGCGCAGGATCGTCAAAGCTTTTGGCGATGTCTTGCTCATGGAAAAAGCACACACCCGAAAGCTGCTTGTGAAACAGCAGAACGTCCCATTCGACATAGTACTGGGAAATATCGCGTAAGGTGGGCAATAACGCACCGGACGCCGCAAGCCTTAGAACAGATTCCGTTCCCACAAGGGACACGATGTTCCAATCGAAAAGCGATTTTACGAACTGGGGTTCAGTTACCGGATGTCGCTCTTGGAAAAAGTCGAACTGGAACCTGTTGATGCAGCTGCAACCAATGGTCAGAACGCGCGTGGGTGCCGTGCCCATGTCTCGGCATCAGCCGGTGGTTTCATAGGTCGGATGAAACCGACCCGCTGGTGACGGTGTGAACACCTCGCACCCATCAAACGTGATCCCGATGGAGTGTTCGAACTGTGCCGACAGCGACTTGTCGCGCGTGACAGCTGTCCAGTCATCGGCCAGGACCTTTGTCTCTGGGCGGCCAAGATTGACCATTGGCTCGATAGTAAAGAACATCCCTTCTTCAAGCCGAGGGCCTGTCCCGGTGCGCCCATAGTGCAGCACGTTGGGCGGCGCGTGGAACACACGGCCTAACCCATGCCCGCAGAAGTCCCGCACAACCGACATGCGGTTTGCCTCGACATAGCTCTGGATGGCGTGACCAATATCACCGAACGTATTGCCTGGTTTGGCAGCTTCGATCCCTTTGAAAAGAGCGTCATGGGTGACTTGGATCAGGCGTTCCGCCTTGCGGCTTAGCTTGCCAGCAACATACATTCGGCTTGTATCACCGAACCAACCATCGACGATCACAGTCACGTCGATATTAAGGATATCGCCGTCCTTAAGTTTTTTGTCCCCGGGGATACCGTGACAAACCACGTGGTTCACGCTGATGCAGCTTGCGTGCTGGTAACCCTTATAACCGATGGTGGCCGAGGTCGCGCCCGCCTCTTCAACGCGATTGCGAATAAAGTCATCAAGCGTCGCTGTCGTTTGACCGACAAAGACATGTTCAGCCACCTCGTCAAGGATGCGTGCGGCCAGTTCTCCGGCTTTGCGCATACCAGCAAAGTCCGCAGAATCATGGATACGGATGCCTTCGCGTGTCATGCGACCATCGTGATTGTTGTTCACCAGCGAACTCCAATAGCTATTTAAATGGGTTTTAGACCCCTGCGCGGCGTTTTGCCAGTGGCGCGACATTAGGGCCCATCAGGTGGCACCATTGGAAGCACCTTGCCCAGTCGCAAAGCCTCTGGGGTGATATGGCAATCCAAGACCAAGGTTTTCACACCTGCGGCCGACGCGGTTCGCCACGCCGCGGCGTAGGCCGGGTCAATGTCAGCGGCGAGTGTCATACGATCGCAATCGGTCCGCTGCACCAGATAGAGCATCATCGCGCGGTGCCCTTGGCGGATCATCTCGGCCAGTTCGTTCAGGTGTTTCGTGCCGCGTGCTGTCACACTGTCAGGGAATTCGGCCAGCCGCGCCTGACGCGACAGGGTGACGGATTTCACCTCGACATACAGGTCGGGATGGCCGTCGCGGGTCAGCAGGAAGTCAACGCGGCTTTTCTCGCCATAGGGCACCTCGGCACGCAGCATGTCGAACTCGGGTAAGCCGGGCACCTCGCGGGCCTCAAGCGCAGCGCGCAACATTCGGTTCGGCACGGCGGTATCGACACCTGTGAAGTGGCCGTTTTCGTGCTCGACCAATCGCCAGCCATATTTCAGCTTTTTCTTTGGATCGTCATTCGGCTCCAGCCAAACACGCATACCAGCTTCCGCAAGTCCCATCATTGAACCCGGGTTGGCACAATGCGCCGTGATCTCTTGACCATCTGCCAAGGTGACATCCGCCAGAAAGCGTTTGTAGCGGCGGATCAGAGTGCCGGGCACAAGAGGGGTTTGAAAGCGCATGACCCCCGCCTATACCTGAGAAAAACCGGGATCAAGGAGGCAGCACATGCCCAATCCAACTGCGGCCATGCTGGTGATCGGCGACGAAATTCTGTCTGGCCGGACACGCGACGCGAACATGCATCATCTGGCACAGGAATTGACCAAGGTTGGGATCAGCCTGTCAGAGGTTAGGATTGTAAGCGACGACCATGATGCGATCGTCTCGGCGCTCAACGCTTTGCGCGCGTCCTACGACACGGTCATCACTTCGGGAGGGATCGGCCCAACCCATGATGACATCACGGCAGATTGTGTTGCAGCGGCTTTTGACGTGCATATTGATGTTCGCGATGATGCTGCAGCTCTTTTGCAGGCGCACTATGACCGACGCGGGATGGAATTCAATGATGCCCGTAAACGCATGGCGCGGATCCCGGATGGCGCGACCCTGATCGAAAATCCGGTCTCTATCGCGCCGGGCTTCACCATCGACAATGTGCACGTTATGGCCGGTGTTCCTTCGGTCTTTCAGGCGATGGTCGCAAGTGTGATACCAACCCTCACGGGTGGGGCGCCCATCCTGTCACAGACTCTGAGAGTCGACCGTGGCGAGGGTGATATTGCAGGCCCTCTTGGTCAGATCGCCGAGGACTTTCCCGATCTGTCCATTGGCTCCTACCCGTTTCAGCAGAACGGCGCATACGGATCGAACATCGTGGTGCGCGGCAATGACGGTGCACGTGTGGATTATGCAATGGCGCGTCTGGCTGCGCTTTTTCCCGCATGACGCCAACCGTCCAAACGCTCTATGCCGTGACAGAGGCGACATGGCCACCAGCAGATCGCACACCAGCTGGACCATGGATGCTGCGCAATGGGGCAGGTGGTGGCAAGCGGGTAAGCGCCGCCACAGCCGAGGGCGATTGGACAGATGATGATCTAGCCGCCGCAGAAACCGCAATGCGTATACTGGGTCAAGACGCGCTTTTCATGATCCGCGAAGGCGAAGATACATTGGATAAAGCACTCGACGCGCGCGGATACGAGATCATTGACCCAGTGAACCTTTGGGTTTGCCCCATCGACCAATTGACCGACATTCCTGTCCCGCGCGTCACCGCCTTTGCTATCTGGGAACCTCTTGCGATCATGCGCGACCTCTGGGCCGCCGGTGGGATTGGGCCTGACCGTATCGTTGTGATGGATCGGGCCAAGGTGCCGAAAACGGGCCTTCTTGGCCGGATAACCGACAAACCCGCCGGCACCGCTTATTGCGCCATCTCGAACAGCATCGCGATGGTTCACGCGCTTGAAATTGCGCCAGTGCACCGTCGCAAAGGGATGGGGGTTTGGCTCATGCGGCAGGCGGCACATTGGGCCAAGAAAAACGGTGCCGATTGGATGAGCGTTCTGTGCACACAAGCAAATGAAGGCGCGAATGGCCTCTATGCTTCCCTCGGCATGCAGGTTGTGGGACAATACCATTACCGCATCCTATCCAACACAAGCGATATCGCATGACCAAAGACACCCTACCCACGGCCCTTAATTTGCCGATGGTCGACCCACTTCCGCCCGAGACGCAGAAATACTTTGACGTCTGCCAGGAAAAGCTGGGCATGATCCCGAACGTGCTTCAGGCTTATGCGTTCGACATCGACAAGCTGAATGCCTTCACGGCGATGTACAACGATTTGATGTTGGCGGGCAGTGGCCTGAGCAAACTGGAACGCGAGATGATCGCGGTGGTCGTTAGTTCGATCAACAAATGCTTCTATTGCCTGACAGCGCACGGAGCGGCGGTGCGCGAACTGTCCGGCGATCCCAAGCTGGGCGAAATGCTGGTGATGAATTGGCGGGTTGCTGATCTGGAACTCCGTCACCGCGCGATGCTGGCCTTTTCCGAAAAGATCACCAAATCCAGCGCCGAGATTGCCGAATTTGACCGCGAAGCGCTGCGCGATGCAGGGTTCAGTGACCGTGACATCTGGGACATTGCCAATGTCGCCGGATTTTTCAACATGACCAACCGTGTGGCAAGCGCCACGGATATGCGGCCCAATGACGAGTATCACACGCAGGCGCGCTGAGCTTTTCGGGCTCTGCCTTGCCGGGGGGGTTATCGGTACCTCCTGTGCCGCTTTAGAGTTGGCACTGCCTATCGGGACCCGCGAAACTGTCTCGAGGGTAACCCCATCGGGCAGTTATGATCTTCCGATTGGGGCCTGGAACGAGACCACGGGCGTACCCGTCGCGGTGCTCGAAGGCGAGGTCAGGCGCAATGCATGGCGTATCTCAGGCGCGGGCATCACCACTGGCCAGGTGCTCGGCCCCCTGCGTGACCAGTTGATTTCAGACGGTTTCGGCATCATTTTTGAATGCAGCGCCCAAAGCTGTGGCGGTTTTGATTTCCGCTTCGGCACCGACGTCTTGCGCGCGCCGAACATGTATGTGGACCTGTCCGACTTTCGCTTCCTGTCGGCCAAATCGGCAGACGCCACCCAAGCGTTGAGCCTCTTGGTCAGCCGTGATGGTGAGACAGTGTTCGTGCAAATGATCGAAGTTGGCCCGCCGGGGCGCCCGGCGGTTTCCGTGTCGAACGCTCCATCGGGTGTCGTGCCCGAAGACGCAGGTGATGTCGTGGCGCAATTAGAAATCGCAGGCCACGTGGTGCTTGCCGATCTGGACTTCGCCAGCGGTTCGGCCTCGCTTGGTGACGGGCCTGTTCAATCGCTTGATGCCGTTGTCGCGTACCTCACGGCAAACCCGACCCGCCAAATCACCTTCGTTGGCCATACCGATGCAACAGGCTCTCTTGAGGCGAATGTCGCGCTTTCGCGTCGCCGGGCTGAAGCCGCACAATCCTACATCGTGTCGCGAGGTGTCGCAGCGTCACAAGTAGCCTCTGATGGCGTTGGTTTTTTGTCACCTCGTGCGACCAACCTAACCGCTGCCGGTCGCGAGGCCAATCGCCGGGTCGAAGCGGTGCTCATCTCTGTAGAATGAAAAAGGCCGAGGCGGTTGTCCTCGGCCCTTCATGTTCGCTTTCGGATAAAGCCTTACGCAGACAGCTTGGCTTTGCGCAGATAAGGCAGCACGGTTTCGATCTGACCATACTTGGCAATCGCATCAGCATCACTGACGGATGTCGGAACGATCACGTCCTGACCGACGGTCCAGTTCGCCGGTGTTGCCACGTTCTCCCGCGCTGATGTCTGAAGTGCGTCCAGCGCGCGCAACACTTCGGCAAAGTTGCGGCCCACGGTCATCGGATAGGTCATCGACAGCTTCAGCTTCTTGTCTGGTCCGATGATGAATACGACGCGGACCGTTGCACTGTCTGCAGGGGTCCTACCATCGGGCAGCGCATATTCGGCTGGCAACATATCGAACGCTTTGGCGACGGTCAGATCTTCATCCGCGATGATCGGGAAACCGGCCTTGGACCCAGACGTCGATTCGATATCGCCCTTCCATTTCTTGTGATCTTCGACACCGTCTACAGAAATGCCCATCACTTTGGTGCCGCGCTGTTCCCACTCATCAGCCAATTGTGCCACGGCACCGAATTCGGTGGTGCAAACAGGAGTAAAATCCTTTGGGTGCGAAAACAGGATGGCCCAGCTGTCACCAATCCAATCATGCAGTTTTAGTGTGCCCTGATCAGTTTCAACGCTCAGGTTCGGGATTTCGTCATTAATACGCAGACCCATGTCTTTGCCTCTTTCCATTAGGTTTCGTTCGAATTGTACATATGCAGCTTTTACGATGTTTGCACCCCTTGCGAGTGAAACTTGGGGGTGACACAGTGTCGTCTGCAATCCTCTGTAGGGAGATAATCAGATGATCGAAAAACGCCAGTTCTACATCAACGGTAATTGGGGCGATCCCATCGATGGACGCGATCATCACGTCATTGATCCCTCAACCGAAGACCCTTGTGCGTTGATCTCTCTGGGTGGACAGGCCGATACGGATGCCGCCGTTGCCGCCGCCAAAGCAGCGTTTCCTGCATGGATGGCAACGCCACCCGCAGAACGGATCGCCTTGGTAGAAAAACTGCTTGAAGTGTACCAATCACGCGGCGAAGAAATGGCCCAAGCCATGAGCCTGGAAATGGGTGCGCCCATCGACATGTCGCGCTCCAGTCAGGTTGGCGCGGGCACATGGCACATCCAGAATTTCATCGACGCCGCCAAAGAGTTCAACTTTGACCGACCTCTGAATGACCACAGCCCACAAGACCGGATCATCTACGAACCGGTCGGTGTCTGCGCTCTGATCACCCCGTGGAACTGGCCGATGAACCAGGTCACGCTCAAGGTCTGCGCCGCTGCGATTGCTGGGTGCACCATGGTCCTCAAACCCTCCGAGGAAAGCCCGTTGAACGCCATGCTTTTTGCCGAGATGATGCACGAGGCTGGCTTCCCGCCGGGCGTGTTCAACCTCGTCAATGGTGACGGCGTGGGTGTTGGCAGCCAGCTTTCGGCACATGCCGATGTGGATATGGTCAGCTTCACGGGTTCCTCCCGCGCGGGCAAGCTGATCTCAAAATCAGCAGCCGACACGCTCAAGCGAGTGCATTTGGAACTGGGCGGCAAGGGCGCAAACCTGATCTTTGCCGATGCCGATGAAAAGGCCGTCAAACGCGGTGTGTTGCACATGATGCAGAACACAGGTCAGTCCTGCAACGCGCCGTCCCGGATGATGGTCGAAGCACCGATCTATGATCGCGTGGTCGAAGAGGCTGGTGAAATCGCTGCCAAGGTCAGTGTCGGTCCGGCCTCTGCCGAAGGCCGCCATATCGGGCCGGTTGTCAACGCCACGCAATGGCAGAAAATTCAGGACTTGATCCAGAAAGGCATCGACGAAGGTGCCCGTCTTGTCACCGGTGGTGTGGGCCGTCCCGAAGGTCTCAACAAGGGCTTCTACGTGCGCCCAACGGTGTTTGCCGATGTGACCAACGATATGACGATCGCCCGCGAGGAAATCTTTGGACCGGTTCTGTCGATCATGAAATTCGACACAGAAGACGAAGCGGTTCAAGTTGCCAACGACACGCTCTACGGCTTGACCAATTATGTCCAAAGCCAAGACGGCGCGCGACGCAATCGTCTTGCCCGCCAACTAAGGTCCGGAATGGTGGAAATGAACGGCGTTGGCCGCTCTGCCGGGTCGCCATTCGGCGGAATGAAGCAGTCCGGCAACGGGCGTGAAGGGGGCGTCTGGGGCATCGAGGATTTCCTCGAAGTCAAAGCTGTTTCTGGCTGGGCGGCCGAATAAACACAGCATCGGGCAGGGGCGCAGTCCCCTGCATCTTCTTTTTCCAAGTATGCAAAAATCGCAGCCAAAGGCTGTTCTGGTCGGACGCGTCAGCGTCCGAACTACGTTAAAACGGCGCCTTCACTCGAAATTTCATTCCCACGCCACCGTCCGGATGCCGCAGTCGCAATTCCTCGGCATGCAGCATCATCCGAGGATACTGATCCGCAGTTTCAGGCGCATATAGCGGATCACCCAAGATCGGATGACCCAGCGCCAGCATATGCACCCGCAACTGATGGCTGCGCCCCGTTTGAGGATAAAGCTTTACCCGGCTTTCGGCGTCCGACGCTTTCATGACCCGCCAATCCGTCACCGCAGGTTTGCCTGCTTCGTGATCCACCATCTGCAAAGGCCTGTTCGGCCAATCGACAATAAGCGGCAGATCAACAGTACCGGTTTTAGGCTCCATCCGCCCGGCCACACGGGCAAGATAGGTCTTCTTGGTCTGCCGCTTTTCGAACTGAAGTCCCAGGTGGCGCTGGGCGTGCGGGGTCAGGCCAAAGACCATGACACCAGACGTGTCCCGATCCAGCCGGTGTACCAAAAGCACCTGTGGGTAAGCCGCCTCTAGCCGTGCGATCAGGCAATCGGCCAATTCAGGTCCCTTGCCGGGCACCGTCAGTAAACCTGCGGGTTTGTTGACAATCAGGATCTCGTGATCCTCTTGCACGATGTCG
The DNA here is from genome assembly GCF_965656765.1 of Marivita sp. Lineage (GTDB taxonomy): Bacteria > Pseudomonadota > Alphaproteobacteria > Rhodobacterales > Rhodobacteraceae > Marivita. The sequence goes on from NZ_CBFHLV010000020.1 coordinate 15,287, forward strand.
AGCGGAGTATCGGGAGGGCTGTAGTCGGTCATCCGCACCGTCTACGCAGCTTGACGATATGGGGCAAGGCTCAGAAAACGGGTCTTAACCCGCCGGCCTAGACCTTGGTCCGCTCGGATGTTGGGTCATACATCGGCTTCAATGACACCTCCGCCGCCACCCGCGTTCCCGCGACATCGATCTCATAGCTGGATGCCAAAAGCTGCGCCGCACTTTCCCCGGCACAGGGCACGTAGCCCAGACCAATCGCTGCGCCCAGATGGTGCCCATACGCGCCAGAACTCAGATAGCCGACAATCTCTCCATCGCGTAGGATTGGTTCATGGTGATACAACAAAGGCTCGGGATCGATCAGCCGAAATTGCAGCAGCCGGTTTTGCAAACCAGCCTCGCGCTTTTGCAAAACCGCATCACGGCCAATGAAATCAGGTTTCGCACTTTTGACAGCAAAGCCAAGACCAGCCTCCAGCACATGATCCTCGCACGTTATGTCATGGCCAAAATGCCGGAACGCCTTTTCGATTCGGCAGGTATCCATTGCGTGCATCCCGCAAAGCGTCATTCCCTGCTCTTGTCCCGCCTCGTATAAAGTTTCGAACACATGCCCGGCCTGATCAGCCGAGACATAGATCTCCCAGCCCAATTCGCCGACATAGGACACTCGGTGCGCCCGTGCGATGCCCAGACCGATCTCGATCTCTTGCGCGGTGCCAAAAGGGTTAGTGGCAGTCGAAAAATCATCCGGCGACACGGCCTGCATCACCTTACGAGCGTTCGGTCCCATGACCGCAAGCACAGCTTCGCCTGCTGTCACGTCGGTGATCACCACGCGTCGATTCCCAACATGGCGTTGCAACCAGATTTGATCGGCGGCCCGTGTGGCGGCCGGGGTGACGACCAGATAACAGGTCTCGGTCAAGCGTGTGACGGTCACATCGGCTTCGATCCCACCGCGCGCGTTTAGGAATTGAGTGTAGACGATTTTGCCCACTGACACTGAAAAATCACCACCTCCAACATGGTTCAGGAACGCTTCGGCATCCGGGCCTTCGACGCGTAACTTGCCAAAGGATGACATGTCGTACATGCCGACGTTTTCGCGGATCGCCTTGTGTTCACGGGCCACGTTGTCGAAGAAATTCTGGCGTTTCCAGCTATAGGCGTATTCAGGGGTCTGGCCGTCTGTTGCGTACCAGTTCGCGCGTTCCCAGCCTGCCATTTCGCCCATCACAGCGCCCTGTTCCAAAAGCTGTTGATGGAACGGTGTGCGCCGCACACCACGTGCTGTCGCCTTTTGGCGATAAGGATAGTGGTCTGCGTAGAGAAGGCCCAGCGACTCTGTCACCCGTTCCTTGAGGTATCGCCGGTTGCGCTGGAACGGCTGCGCACGTGCGATATCGACATCGCCCAGATCGAATGGCTTAGCCCCATCCTCAATCCACTGCGCCAGCGCCATACCCGCACCACCTGCGGATTGGATCCCAATCGAGTTGAAACCTGCCGCGACCCAGACATTGTCCATCTCGCGCGCTTGTCCAAGATGATAGGCGTTGTCCGGCGTGAAACTTTCAGGTCCGTTAAAGAACGTATGAATCCCCGCCTCGGCCAGCATCGGCATCCGGTTTACCGCCGCTTCTAGGATCGGCTCAAAGTGATCGAAATCCTCGGGCAGCTGATCGAACTCAAAGCTTTCCGAGATGCCGTTCATGCCCCAAGGTTTTGACACAGGCTCAAACGCGCCCAGCATCATTTTGCCGGCGTCTTCTTTATAATATGCGCATTCGTCGGGTACCCGCAAAACTGGCAACGACGTCAAGCCAGCGATGGGTTCGGACACGATGTAGAAATGCTCGCACGCTTGCAGCGGCACGTTGACCCCGAGCATCTGCCCGACTTCGCGGCCCCACATGCCCGCGCAATTGACGATATGATCGCAGGTGATCGTGCCCGCGCTGCCATCCTCGGCCGCCCATTCCACAGATGTGATCCGGCGCCCGTCACGGGTCACGCCAGTGGCTTTGGTTCTTTCAAAGATTTTGGCTCCCATCTGACGCGCCCCTTTGGCCATCGCCAGCGCGATGTTGGCAGGGTCGCCTTGGCCGTCACTGGGCAAGTACACGCCACCGACCACATCATCCGTGTTTAGATGTGCGTATTTCCGTTTGATCTCGGCTGTGTCGATTTCCTCAACCGGAACGCCAAAAGCGCGCGCCATCGCTGCTGTGCGACGCAATTCTTCATGGCGTTCAGTTGTGAGCGCAACAGAGATTGAGCCGGTCTTGCGAAACCCAGTGGCAACGCCGGTTTCTTCTTCAATGTTGGAATACAGATCAGCTGTATACTTGGCGAGCTTTGTCATATTCGACGAGGCCCGCAATTGCCCGATCAGTCCGGCCGCATGCCATGTTGTGCCGGACGTCAGCTGTTTGCGTTCCAATAGAACGACGTCGGTCCAGCCCAGTTTGGCGAGGTGATATGCGACAGAGCAGCCGATGACTCCACCACCAATGATGACAGCGCGGGCATGGGCGGGAAGGGTCATAAGACGTCTCCTTGGTGTCGTTGGGTCTTAGCCAATGTCTTTGTGATGATGGTCCAGCCCATGATCAGTGTTCGGCGATGTGGCGGCTTAGGCGTTTGCATATTTGTAAAAAGAAGAAGTGGGAGCGGGCGCGTTAACCTTAACAACTGTTTGAAATCAGATCGGTACGTTTGCGCCCCATTGCACATTGTGGTCAGCCTTTTCCGAACCGTCGGGATAGTTCCGCGATGTGGTCTGGCCCGGTTTCACAACATCCTCCCACGAGCGTCGCGCCATGTTCGATCCAATTGCTGGCTTGGTCGGCATAGGCCTCTGGCCCCATATCGCGGCGGGCGCTTAGGGCATCGACGGTGGATTTGTTCTGCAGGAATTCTTTGGTGATCTGAGTAAACGCATTGGCATAGGCTCCGACGGGTTTGCCACTGGCCTTGAGCACGTCAATCGCGGCAGGCATCGCCTCGGGGGCAGAGCAATTGGCCAACAAAGCGGCGGCGTCCCCGCAAAGGGCGACGGCATCGGACAAAGCCTCACCAGACCGTAAGCGGCTGCCGTCTTCGTCGTCTACCGAAAACGCGATCCAGATCGGCTTACCCAAGCCTCGGGCGGCTTCCAATGCGGCGCGGGTTTGGGCGGCGGAAATGACAGTCTCATACAGCAGAATATCGCAATCTGGTGCGATCAGTCGGGCAATCTCGGCCATAAGATCGACAGCGATGTGATGTGCAGGCTGCAAGTCTGCACGGTAAGATGCGCCAAGGGGGCCGATGCTACCTGCGATTAGACCTGACCCGTGTGCGTCCCGTGCCTCCAATGCCATATCAAGTGCAATTCGATGCAGGTCTTTGAACTTGTTCTCGAACGCTGTGCCCGCCAGCCGGTCGTGATGGGTGGCATAGGTATTGGTCGTCGCGATGTCCGCGCCTGCTGCGAAGTAATCGGCATGAATGTCCCGTACCAGATGGGGCATGTCGATCATGACCTGCGTGGCCCAGAGTGGCGTAGGCGAAGTGCCGGAACGGCGAACGAGCTCCTGACCCATGCCGCCGTCCAGAATTGTGGGTGTCATGCGCGAAGCCTCTCGTTCTGCGGATCCCAGAGAGGTTCCTCTGGCTGTACCACCGCCTTGCGCATTTCACCGTAGATGTCGATATGAAGTTCTGTTCCGGGGGTGGCCAGATTGGCTTTCACCATCCCCAGCGCAATAGAGGTATTGGCCCGGTAGCCCCAATCGCCCGACGTGGTTTCGCCCACAACCTGCCCGTCATACCATAAGGTCGACATATACGGCGCATCATACGCGCCCGCATCGACGGTCAAGGTAACAAACCGCTTCTTCACGCCCTGCTGCTTTTCGTTTTGCAGCGCCGCCTTGCCGGGGAATTCCTGCGGTTTGTCGAGCTTGACGAACCGGTCCAGCCCGCCTTCAAGCATTGTATAGTCGGTCGAAAGATCGCCTTTCCACGCGCGGTATCCTTTTTCGATCCGCAGAGAATTGAGCGCATACATGCCGAAGGGTTTGGCGCCTGCGTTCAGAATGACATCGTAGATTGCGGGTGCATCACTGGTCAGGCAATGCACCTCCCAGCCCAGTTCACCGGCGAACGACACCCGCAGCAGAACACAGGGTGCGCCGCATACTTCTGCTTCTTGATAGGACAACCAAGGCAGGGTTAGATCGGCATCGGTCAGCGGTGCCAGCATATCGCGCGCCTTGGGGCCGGTGACGAGGAAACACTCGTATTTTGTCGAGCGGTCGTGGATCTCTACCCCCTCTGGCAGGTTGCGCAGCAGAACATCGCGGTCGTGCCATTGTGCTACAGCGGCCGTGATCAGCCAGATCGCCTCGTCGCTTTGCGGGATCACCGACATTTCGGTCAGGATGCGCCCCCGGTCGTCGGGGAAATAAGCGAGACCTACGCGCCCCGGTTGCGGCAAGGCAGAACAGGTGAGCGCATCGATATGGTCGCGCGCACCCGGACCTTCGACCGATAGGCGCGTGAAGCCAGAAATAGCGATCACGCCTGCCGCGTCGCGCACAGCTTCGCATTCTTCTTTGATGCGCTGCTGCCACGGACCAGAGCGTGTCCATGTTTGTGTGCTTTCCTCTGACGTGTCATCCCCCGGCTGCGCGAACCAATTAGCGCGTTCCCAGCCATTATATGCGCCCATCACACCACCCTGCGAGACGATCTTGTCATGCACCGGCGACAGCTTTTTGTCGCGTCCAGCGGGCCATTCGTGGTGCGGGAAGTGCATCGCGTATTCATGGCCGTAAACCTCGATGGCCTTCTGATCGCAGTAGTCTTGATCGGTGTAATCTGTGTAGCGCCGCGGATCGACGGCCCACATATCCCATTCGGTCTGGCCTTCGGTGACCCACTCGGCCAAAACTTTGCCCGCGCCGCCACCTTGAGTGATGCCAAAGGTGAACACACAGGCCTCAAAGGCATTGGGCACCCCGGGCATTGGGCCTATCAGGGGCAGGCCATCGGGCGCATAGGGGATCGGACCGTTGATCACACGTCCCACCCCAGATGCGCCAAGAATTGGCACGCGGGCCATGGCGTCTTCAATGTACCACTCAAGCCGTTCAAGATCGTCAGGATAAAGCTGAAAGCTGAAGTCGTCGGGCATCGGATCATCTGGTGTCATCCAGTGGCCTTTGCAGTTCCGCTCGTAGGGGCCAAGGTTCAGCCCCATTTTTTCTTGCCGCAGGTAATAGCTGCTATCGACATCGCGCAGCAGCGGCAGTTTGCCATTTTCCTTTGACCACGCTTCAAGTTCGGCCACCGGTTCTGTCAGGAAAAACTGGTGGCTCATGACTGCCATCGGCACGGTGCGCCCGCCATAAGGCTTGAACCATTCGCCGACGCGCTGGGCATAGTAGCCTGCTGCGTTGACCACTTTCTCGCAGGTGATGTCGCCCTTTTCGGTGTGCACGATCCATGTATCGCCTTTGCGTGTGACGCCTGTGGCGGGGCAAAAACGCTGAATGCTGGCCCCCATCTGACGCGCCCCTTTGGCCAGGGCTTGCGTCAGTTGTGCCGGATCAATGTCGCCATCGTCAGGATCGTATAGACCTCCAGCAAGATCGTGGGTTTCCATGAACGGATAGCGCTCTTTCATGTCCGAGACCGCGATCATCTCAAGATCGAGACCCTGATACCGCCCCATGGCACGGGCGCGTTCAAATTCCAGCATTCGTTCTTTAGAATGGGCCAGCCGGATAGATCCGGTGACGTGGTAGTTCATCGGATAATCCACCTCGTCGGCAAGTCCGCGATAGAGTTCCAGAGAATACCGTTGCATGTTCATGATTGCCCAAGAGCTGCTGAAAGACGGGCAATTCCCGGCTGCGTGCCACGTGGACCCCGCAGTCAGTTCGTTCTTTTCCAGCAGGACGCAATCCCAGCCCGCTTTGGCGATGTGATAAGCGCAGGACGCGCCGACCACACCGCCTCCGATGATGACGACACGAGTGGTTGTTGGGAAGTCGGACATGGAAGCTCTCCTCAGTTCCAGGCAAGGCGCAGCGCGAGCCCGCCGAAGACGATTGCGGATAGTTTGTTGATCCAGCCAGATGCGCGCTGGATGCGGGCTGCGGCAAGGCCGGCAAAACCGCCAAGCACGCAGTAGACGACCAGTTCACCAACAGCGAGCAAAGTGCCAAGGATCAGGATTTGCTGCCAGACCGGACCAATGTCCGGATTGGCGAACTGCGGAAGGAAGGCCAGCACAAAAAGACCCACCTTGGGGTTCAAAATGTTGGTCAGAAAACCCCGCCTAAACGCGCGCCACGTGTCGCTGCGGCCCCGTCTTTCGGCCGGATCCGACGTGTCGGTCCATGTGTGATAGGCGAGCCAAAGCAGATACGCGGCCCCCGCATACCGCAGCGCGTCATAGGCAATGGGATAGGTGAGCAAAAGCACAGCCAAGCCCGCCGCTGCGATCAGAACATGTCCCATGACGCCCAGGCCGATTCCCGCAGCCGCGGCCATGCCAGACAGCGCGCCGCCGCGCATTCCGCTGGCCAGTGTGAACATCATGTCCGCCCCGGGCGTCACGTACAGAACAAACGCCGCGCCCATAAAGGTAATGTACGTCCAAAACGGTATGGTGAGGGCGAGGTCGAGCATCGGTCAGTCCTCGCGTTGCGGATCGTTAGGGTTGATGTCGTAGTAATCGCCCTTGGTTTTCGTATGGATATGACCACGTAAGGTCAGGCCCGTAGGCCCGTCGATCGAACCGGTCGAGAAACAGATAAAGGGATCATCCTCATGGTCCCAGAACAGCGCCGATCCGCAGGTCGGGCAGAACCCGCGTTTGGCTTTCTCAGAAGAGTGAAACCAACGCACTTCGCCCATGATTTCAAGCGTTCCGTTCGGAACATAAGACGACGCCCAGACATGCCCTGATTGTTTGCGGCACTGTGTGCAGTGGCAAGCTGCGGGGGCTCCGGCTGCGCCATGGGTCGAATACGTGACTGCACCGCACAAGCAGCCTCCGGTTAGCGTCGCCGGATCTTTGGCTGCGGTGTTGGATGCCGGGCTCATCAATACACCGGTGGGGCGATGACCCAGATCGCAACAGCAGGGTCATCATATGGATTAATCCACTCGAACGGCTCGGCCTTGATACGAAAGCTGTCACCCGGCGTCAGAGTAAATCGTCGATCGCTGATGATCAGATCGAGCTTTCCGGACAAGAGATATCCGACCTCTTGCGTGGGTCGGGTCACAACCTCGCCAATGCGGCTGTGCGGTTGAAACGTGGAATGGACCATCTCGAAATCGTCTGACAGATCAGGTGAGAGCAGTTCCTCGACCAGCCCTGTATCTCCGCTGCCAATCGGCCGCCGCGCGCCTGACCGTACAACGTAGCCTGCCTCTGCCGCTTGCACATTTGGGGTCCCGAACAGCAGTGATACGGGCACATCAAACAGCTTTGCGATGTGCCGCAGATCGGTGATGGACGGTTCCGACAGATCGCGTTCGATCTGGCTAACCCAGCCAACAGATCGCCCAAGACGATCCGCAATGTCCTGCAGTGTCAGCCCACGCGCTTTGCGCAGTGCCCGAAGGTCCGCGCCAAGCGTCTTGCTGTGAAGTATCGGATCGTGTTGCACGAGTCGCTCATGAAATTTCTTTCACAAATTTCATGACATGAATTTGTGAAAAATCAAAAGAAATTTTCACAAGCTGGTTCTGACGAAGATGTAAGCAACATCAGGCGGGAATAAGCACACGGAACCAAACCCCAAACATTCCGGTTGTGAGGTTACAAAAGACAATAGTCAGGAGAATCCCATGAACCGCATCATTTATCTCGTCGGCCTTGTCGTTATCGTGTTAGCCATTTTGTCCTTCATCGGCATTGCGTGATCCAACGCTGCAAGGGCACAAACGCTCTAAAGGACTGACGAAAAAGTATCCTTAAGGATGACGGCCAAAGCATCAGCGTCGTCCTGTGTGAATGCATCCGGCTGATCGCTGTCGATGTCCAGCACGCCCAGCAACCGCCCCGTCCCATTCCAAACTGGCAGCACAAGCTCGGACTGGGTGCTTGAGGCACAGGCAATGTGACCGGGAAAGGCGTCAACGTCTGACACCAATTGCACTTGGCCGGTCCGTGCCGCAGCTCCGCACACACCACGTGTGAAAGGAATAGACAAGCATCCATGGCCGCCTTGGTACGGTCCGATCTTGAGTAAATCGCGCCCGGCGACACGATAAAACCCCGTCCAGTCGAACCGATCATCAGCATGATGGACCTCGCAGGCGACGGTCGCCATCAAACTGACCGCGTCGCTTTCCCCGTCGGTAAGCGCAGCGATAGTTTTTGCAAGGGTTGGGTAATCAATTGTCATGTCAGAGCCTTTAGCAGGTCGGGGACAGGGGGCGCTGCCCCCTCGGCCTCTGGCCTCACCCCCGAGGTATTTTTGAACCCGAGAAGGTCAGAGTCGTTCGATGGCAATGGCTGTGCCTTCACCCCCACCGATACAAATCGCGGCCACTCCGCGCTTAAGGCTGCGCTTTTCCAAGGCGTTGAGCAGCGTCACCATGATCCGCGCGCCGGATGCGCCGATTGGGTGGCCCAACGCGCAAGCGCCACCGTTGACGTTCACGATATCGCGGGAAAGTCCCATTTCATGCATGAACGCCATCGGCACGACAGCGAATGCTTCATTCACTTCCCATAAATCGACGTCATCTTTTGACCAGCCGATCTGGTCGAGCAGTTTCCGGGCCGCAGGAACCGGGGCTGTCGTGAACAACCCGGGGGCTTGCGCGTGGCTTGCATGACCAACAATCCGTGCGCGTGCACGATCGCCTGCGGCGTCAGCGGTCGTCAGAACCAGCGCAGCAGCACCATCCGAGATTGACGAGCTGTTTGCCGGGGTAACGGTGCCATCCTTGCGGAACGCCGGTTTCAGTGTCGGGATCTTGTCTGGCCGCGCATTGCCCGGCTGTTCATCCGTGTGCACTGTGACTTCGCCCTTACGGCCAGAGATGGTCACAGGGGTGATTTCATCCACAAAGGCAGCCGATGCCTGTGCCTCCAAAGCATTGGACAGCGATCGCAGCGCATATGCGTCCTGTGCCTCACGCGTGAATTGAAATGCTTCGGCGCAGTCTTCGGCAAACGTTCCCATCAGGCGGCCCTTGTCATAGGCGTCTTCCAACCCGTCAAGGAACATATGGTCGATGACTTGGCCGTGCCCAATACGTGCACCGCCACGCATCTTGGGCAAAAGGTAAGGCGCGTTGGTCATCGATTCCATGCCTCCCGCGACGATGGCAGTCGCGCGGCCAAGGGCAATGGCGTCAAACGCCATCATTGCGGCTTTCATCCCAGACCCACACATCTTGTTGAGCGTAGTTGCAGGCACCTCTTCGCCCAGACCTGCGGCAAATCCCGCCTGCCGTGCTGGGGCCTGTCCTTGCCCAGCTGGCAAGACGCAGCCCATGAGCACCTCGTCAATCATAGGCCCGTCTGCTTGTCCCAGTGCCGCCCGGATTGCAGTGCCGCCAAGTTGGGCCGCAGTGACACTGGAAAATGCGCCTTGAAAGCCCCCCATCGCGGTACGCGCGGCACCGGTGATCACAACGTCTGGCATCGCAGCTTCCCCATTCTATGCAGTTCGGCCTTGCATACCGGATGGTAACGATTGGCGTCTAGGGTCTGCGGGACATCAAACGCCGAGGCCTTATGGAACTAATTGTTGAACCTTCCGCAACCGCCACTGTGATACGCGTGAACGCCCCCCGGATCGACGCGCCCAACGCGCTCCAGTTCAAAGAAGAGATGCGCACTCTGACATCGCGTCAGAAAGGACGATTCATTCTTGATCTACAACAGGTCGACTTTATCGATTCAAGTGGACTAGGTGCCGTTGTCGCATCGATGAAGCAGTTGCGCCCAGGGCAAACGCTGGAACTGGCCGCGTTGCAGCCAATCGTCGACAAGGTGTTCCGCCTGACCCGGATGGATACGATCTTTTCGATTCATGACACAGCGGATCAAGCTGTTGACGCTGGCACAGGCTGACGTAACGCGTCTGATTGATCTGTGTTTCCCGGCGATGGATGCTGCGACCCCGCTGATCCTCGGGCAGGTCGATCACGCGCTGCGGGGGACTGATTTCCAAAATTTGCGCGATGACGCGCAACTTGTTCTTGCCGAGGCGCTGAACAACGTGGTCGAACATGCCTATGCATCGACAACACTTGGCGCCGTCGCGTTACGTGTTGAATCGGTGACCGACCAACTCGAAATCCACCTGACAGATTGGGGCAATCCCTTCCCCAGTAGCACGATTCCCGAGGGACGGAACCCAAACCCAAACGACCTCAGCGAAGGTGGTTATGGCTGGTTTCTGATTCGAAGCCTCACATCAGAGATTCGTTATTCTCGAAAAATTGGTAGAAACTGCCTTTCCCTCATTTTTTCGGTCTGAACCTCGAATCTGCCCTGCCAAGATTTTGACAATTTTCAAAGGATTGTCGCGATCCCGGAAATAGTCCTGTATTTGCGGGCCAATGCGCCAACTCGCCAGAAACAGTGCCAAACAATGGCCACACTCGCTTCGAATTTTGGTCGCTGTTAAAGGGCAAAACGTAAGGGTAGCTGCACAAAGCTTCACCTCGGCGTCGTACCGTTAACAGCCCCCACCCAGTGTACGACGTCGAGGTACTACCTTCTCCCTCACATCACTGATTGACCTCCACTCGCGTCTGCCTATTTTGACCGACAAAAGAGGGGGACAAGTCCTATGCGCGATTTCCAGATGCCGGGCCGCTCTGCGGTGATGGCGACAAACGGCATGTGTGCAACATCACACCCATTGGCAGCCCAAGCTGCTGTCGATGTACTCAAGCGGGGTGGCAATGCCGTTGACGCCGCGATTGCAGGGGCGGTTATTCTTGGACAAGCCGAACCGGCGATGACCGGGATCGGTGGCGATTGTTTCGCGCTGATTTCACCCGCGGGTGATGACGATGTCATCGCTGTCAACGGCTCGGGCCGCGCACCAGCGGCCGCCAAAGCTGATGATCTGCGCAACAGGGGCGAGGCCGCGGTCCCCCTTTATGGTCCCGAGGCAGTCACCATCCCCGGCGCGATGGATGCGTTCTGCACCATGTCGGAAAAATGGGGCCGACTTGGCATCGCCGACAGCCTCGCCCCGGCCATTGACTATATGGAAAACGGCTTGCCCGTCGCGGACCGCGTTGCGTGGGATTGGGAAACCAATGCGCACCTGCTGCAAGATCACGCTCGGACGCATTACCTGATGCAAGGCTCGACCCCGAAACGCGGTGAAGTGTTCCGCCTGCCGGGCAATGCCGAGGTGCTGCGCCGCGTCGCAAAGGACGGGCGCGATGGGTTTTATACCGGTGAAGTGGCCGACGATATGTTGGCAACGCTCAACGCGCTGGGCGGTGTGCACACCGCTGAGGATTTCGCCAATGCGGAAACCACCATCGGCGTCCCGATCAGCGGCACTTACCAAGGGCGCGAATTGCTCGAGCATCCGCCCAACGGCCAAGGCGCAACCGCGATCTTGCTGCTCAACATCCTGTCACAGTTCGACCTTGCCTCGCTTGATCCGTTCGGCGCAGAGCGGGCCCATATCGAGGCCGAAGCAACCAAGCTGGCCTATGATGCGCGCAACCGCTTTGTGGCTGATCCCGAACACATGACCAAGCTGGATCATATGCTGTCGATGGAGACAGCCCAAAAACTTGCAACCTTGATCAACCCGAAAAAAGCGATGGCCGGTCCTGCAGCGCTTAGCGAAGCGGTGCACAAAGACACGATCTACATCACCGTGGTCGACAAAGACCGCATGGTCGTGTCGTTGATCTATTCGGTGTTCCACAGCTTCGGGTCTGGGCTTGCGTCCGAAAAATTCGGTATCCTGCTACAGAACCGTGGTGCGGGCTTTACCCTGCAAGAAGGTCACGCCAACGAATACGGCGGGGGCAAGCGTCCCATGCACACGATCATTCCGGGCATCATTCGAGATTCCGGGCGGGTGGCGATGCCGTTCGGTGTGATGGGAGGACAGTATCAATCCTGCGGCCATGCACGTGCGATCACCAATATGACCGATTTTGGGCTCGATCCGCAGGCGGCGCTTGATGCACCGCGTTGTTTTGCTGAGAACGGCAAGCTGATGATGGAGCGTGGGTATTCAGACGCCGTACGCGCCGAATTGACCGAGATGGGCCACGAGGTGGAAACACCCGAGGTCGCCATCGGCGGGGCTCAGGCCATCCTGATCCATGAACATGGTGTTCTCGAAGGCGCGTCCGATCCTCGCAAGGACGGCTGTGCCATCGGCTACTGAAGATACCAATACAGCGCCCGGCTTTTCGAAAAGCCGGGCGAGATCTTTTGGAAGTTTGCCGCCTGGTCAGTAACTGTATTCGCTGTAAATCCGGCTTATATCGCCATTCCAATCGCCATTATAATGGTCGATCAGTTCATCGGCGAGCGTCTTGCCTGTCTCCACGCTTTCTTTAAGCGCGTTCAGGAAATGTGTCTCGTTCGGCACCAGGCCTCCGGCTCCGGGGCGGGCCCGAGCGACCAGACCAGCTTCGGAAATCTTCAACGCTTCACGCGCCAGATCGTGCATCTTAATCCCGTTCACCTCGGCCTGAAGCCCGTCTACCGAAGCGGCAACGCGCAAACCTTCGCGGGTCTCGGCATCCCAGTCCTTGACCAAATCCCACGCCGCATCCAGCGCGCCTTGATCGTATGTCAATCCGACCCAGAAAGCAGGCAGCGCACACAGACGCCGCCATGGGCCACCATCAGCACCGCGCATTTCGATGAACTTCTTGACCCGTGCTTCTGGGAAGATCGTTGTCAGGTGATCCGCCCAATCCGACAGTGTTGGTGTTTCGCCCGGCAACGCTGGCAACTCGCCCTTTAGAAAATCGCGGAACGATTGCCCCAGCGCGTCATGGTAGATCCCGTCGCGGTAGACAAAATACATTGGCACATCGAGCGCATATTGAACCCATGCTTCGAAACCAAAACCGTCTTCAAAGACAAATGGCAACATGCCCGTACGCGCATCGTCCAGATGACGCCAAACCCGGCCACGCCAGCTTTTGTGACCGTTCAGATTGTTCTCGAAAAACGGCGACGTTGCGAACAAGGCATTGGCCACTGGCTGCAACGCCAAAGCCACGCGCATCTTCTGCACCATGTCCGCTTCGGATGAAAAGTCGAGGTTTACCTGAACCGTACAGGTGCGCCGCATCATGGTCGTGCCAGCTGTGCCGACTTTCTCCATGTAGCTGTCCATCAGCTTGTACCGGCCTTTGGGCATCAGTGGCATGTCATCATGTGACCAGATCGGAGCCGCGCCCAGACCGATAAACCCAACACCGATCTTGTCCGAGATGTCCTTTACATCGCGCAAGTGATCGTTCACCTCGTCGCAGGTCTGGTGAATGGTCTCAAGCGGCGCGCCCGACAATTCCAGCTGGCCACCCGGCTCGAGCGAGATATTCGCTCCATCTTTTTCCAAACCAATAAGGTATTGGCCTTCGGTCACCGGCGACCAGCCATGCCCGTCGCGCAAGCCTTCGAGCACCGCAAGGATTGACCGCGTGCCTTCGTAGGGCAAGGGTTTCAAGCTGTCTTTGCAATAGCCGAACTTTTCATGTTCGGTGCCGATCCGCCAATCTTCTTTGGGCTTACAGCCCTCGGCGAGATACTGCGCCAACTGGTCTTGATGTTCGATGGGCCCGCCGCCGGATTGGGGTATGGACATGGCGCGTCTCCGGTCTGTCTGCTCTTGAATTGGCGTCAGCCTTGGGCTGAATTCATCGGGCTGTCAATGCAGGCGCGCAATGCGTTTCTCAAGGTCTGGTCTGCGCCAAAGCACAATTGGCGCAGTGCCCTCATGTTTCAAGGTCGACGCAACACGACCGGGGCTTAGGCCGGGCAGGCTCGAAAAGGCATCGAACAGCACATCTGCACCTTCCGCGTTGATCGGGACATGCAGCGCAGGACCACCTTCATGGGTGATAATCCAGTGGCGAGGGTGTTCGGTTGGATCAAGGCTGATTGAGGTCACCGCCTCAAGATCGACAAGCCCGCCATTCAACGGCCCGAAATATCCAATGCGCCGTTCCACGATTTGCACGACACCGGGGCCGCCCCCGCCCATGCGCGCCCGACCGCGTTGCACTCCGGCAAAAAGCAATATCGCGCCAATGATCAGGGCAAGATACCCGACCCAGGACAGCAGGCCCGGCGTCACGCCGAAACTCCAATACAAACCAAGCAACAGGATTGCTGCACCCACAAGCGCCTCGCGCCACCGCAAGAACATCGCGCGCACTTCTGGTCGGATAAAGCTCATGCCATATCCTCCTATGCGCCGCATCCGTTGACGGATACGTGCGTTACGGTTGACCGATATGCCGTCATGCCCAATCCCCCAACGTACTCTGCCAAACAGTCAGCGCCGCAACCGCGGCTGTATCGGCGCGCAAAATACGCGGCCCAAGGCTGATGGCAGAGGTGTGATCCATCGCCCGCAACCGTGTGCGCTCAGCGTCTGAAAATCCCCCCTCGGGACCAATCAAAATCGCCCACGGTCCTGGCGCGTCTGGCAACCGACCGCTCTCTCCAGCCAAAGCCTCATCGCAAAACGCGATGCTCCGGGCGGTGTTCCAATCGGACAACACTCGGTCCAACTTGGTCAGCTCTGCCACCTCGGGCACAAACACACCTCCGCATTGCTCAGCCGCTTCAATGGCATGTGCTTGCAGCCGGTCCTGCCGAATACGCTCGGAATTGGTGTATGCCGTTTGCACAGGAATGATGCGCCGCACGCCCATCTCAGCGGCCTTTTCGACTATGAAATCGGTGCGCGCCTTCTTGATTGGTGCGAACAGAAGCCAAAGGTCCGGAGGGGTCGATTGCGGCTGAGACTGTTCGCGGCAGACCAAAATGCCACCGCGCTTTCCCGCCTCGGCGACTTGGGCCTGCCATTCACCGTCGCGCCCGTTGAACAGCGCCACCAGACCGCCAACGCTCATGCGCATCACACCAAACAGGTAATGCGCCTGCTCCCGCGTCAGAGGAACCGGTTGTGCCGCCCCAAGCGGCTGCTCTACAAAAAGCCTGACTTTCGCACGCATTTTCGAACTCATGGAGCAACACATATGCCCGGCCCGCAGATTTCACCAGACCAGAGCGGTCAGGTTGCCGATGCCGTCACGGGCAATTGGGTCGACACATATGCGCCAGCATGGACCCGCCCCTATCTTCGGCTAAGCCGCGCGGACCGGCCCATTGGCACGTGGTTGCTTTACCTGCCCTGCGTCTGGGGCACGCTGCTTGCAATGTTTCATACGGGTGAAATGGGATTGTTCGACGCTTGGATCATCTTCGGGTGCGGCATCGGTGCCTTCCTGATGCGTGGTGCGGGTTGCACATGGAACGACATCACCGACCGTGATTTCGACGGATCGGTCGCACGCACTGCGTCCCGCCCCATTCCGTCAGGTCAGGTCAGCGCGAAACAGGCATTGGCATGGGCCGTGATCCAGTCACTGATCGCGTTTTGCATTCTTATCACGTTCCCACTGCAAGCCATCATTCTTGGGATCATCGCACTGGTGCCTGTTGCGATTTACCCGTTTGCCAAGCGGTTCACGTGGTGGCCGCAAGTGTTTTTGGGAATCGCCTTTAACTGGGGGGCGCTGCTTGCGTGGACCGCCCATACCGGCGAACTGCAATGGCCTGCGGTCTGCCTCTATCTGGCGGGCATGGCGTGGACACTCTTCTACGATACCATCTATGCCCATCAGGACAAAGAGGACGACGCCCTGATTGGCGTCAAATCAACGGCGCGCCTCTTTGGTGAAGAGACCCCGAAATACCTCGCTTGGTTCCTCGTGATCACTGTTTCGCTCATGGGTTTCGCCATCATCCTTGCCGCCCCCAGAGGCGAGATTTTTGCGCTTGTGATCGCGCTTGGCGGGCCTTGGGCAATGGGGTGGCACATGATGTGGCAAATGCGGCGGCTCAGCCTGGAGGACATGGACAGGTTGCTCCAACTCTTCCGCTCCAACCGCGATGCGGGGCTGATCCCTGTGCTGTTTTTTGCCATAGCGCTTTTCGTGTGATTGCACTCTCTGGCTCTGCGGCGTATCGCTTTGCCAACCATAACTGACGCGGAACGTGGATGCGCCTGTCTTCTGTCTTCATTCTCTTCTGTGCCTTCGCCAGTGCAGCAGTTCTCAGCATAGGCGCGGCTTGGGTCGCAGCAGGGGCCGTTGAGGAAAGCTCTGAACGTGCGATCCGCACGGAACTGGACCGCGATGCGCTTACCTGGGCCGATGTCGATACCAATGGATTGTTGGTGTTTCTGATCGGCACTGCCCCGACCGAAGCCGCCCGGTTTCAAGCGCTTAGCGCGGCAGGTCGCGTGGTCGACTCTGCCCGTGTGATCGACCAGATCGATATCATCGACAGCGACGGCATTGCGCCGCCCCGCTTTTCAATTGAACTCCTGCGCAACGATAGCGGGGTATCGATGATCGGTCTGTTGCCGTCTGACGTGGACCGCGAACAACTGGTCAAGGATATTCAGCGCGCCGTACCGGATGCGCCGTTGTCAGACCTTCTCGAAGTGGCAGACTACCCGATCCCCGATGGGTGGGACGACGCGATGGATTACGCCGTGTCAGTGTTGCGCACTCTAGATCGATCCAAAATTTCGATTGAAGCCGGCCAAGTTGCCATCCGAGGTGCTGTCAAAAACGAAGACACCCGCCGTCAGGTCGAGGCCGATCTGGCCCGCCGTGCAGGCGATGATCTGCGACTGGCACTCGAGATCACCGCACCACGTCCGGTGATTTCACCCTTCACGCTGCGGTTTATCAAAGATGCCGACGGCGCGCGCTTTGATGCCTGCGCCGCCCCGACGGTAGAAGACCGCACAGAAATCCTTGCGGCCGCATCAGCCGCCGGTCTTGATGGCAAGGTGGACTGCCGCCTTGGCCTCGGTACTCCGACCAATGAATGGGGGGCCGCATCTGCCATGGGCATTCGTGCAATAGACCGCTTGGGTGGCGGCACAATCACTTTCGCAGATGCCGATGTTGCCCTGTTCGCGCTGGAAGGCACCGAACAATCCTTGTTTGACCGTGTTGTTGGCGAATTGGAAAACGGTCTGCCAGGTGTCTTCGTTGTTAATGCCACGCTTCCCAAACCACCCGAAGATGCGCCAGAAGGCATCCCTGAATTCACCGCCACCCGCAGCCCCGAAGGCGACGTGCAACTGCGGGGCCGCATCAATAGCGAAATCGCCCGTCAAACTGCCGACAGCTTTGCCCGTGCCGCGTTCGGTTCGGCCACTGTGCGTACCACCGCGCGGGTCGATGACACGCTGCCCGCCAATTGGTCAAACCGCGTTTTGGCTGGGCTTGAGGCGCTGTCACGGCTTTCGAACGGTGCGATTCTGGTCACGCCCGACGGGCTGACCATCTCGGGCAATACGGGCGACCAAAACGCCAGCTCCGAAATTGCCGGTCTTTTGGCCGACAAGCTGGGTGAAACAGAAGACTTCGAAATCGACGTCGTCTATCAGGAAAAACTTGATCCGCTCTTGGGCATCCCCACCCCAGAAGAATGCGAAGCCCAGATCGTCGAGATCATTGGTGACCGCAAAATTACCTTTGAACCGGGGTCGGCCACCCTTGATGCTGCAACCCGCGATATCATGGATGAAATCGCTGAATTGCTGCAGCTCTGTGGCGACATTCCCCTTGTCATCGCCGGTCATACTGACAGCCAGGGGCGTGAAGTCATGAACCAGCAACTTAGCCAGGAACGGGCACAAGCGGTCGTTAATGCGCTCAGGGATCGGCGCGTGCTGACATCCAGCTATGAGGTCCGCGGCTACGGCGAAGAACAACCCATCGCCACCAACGACACCGAAGAAGGCCGCGAGGCCAATCGCCGGATCGAATTCAAGCTGCGCCGCCCCGAACCGGTGCCCGAGACAGAAACAACACTGGAAAGCGTTGAAGAATCCGTCCCAACAGACGAAACATCACAAACCGACGGCGCTGAGGGAACAGGCGATGGACAGGACTGAGTTTGTCATCACAACGGCGATCATTCTATTCGTGGCATTCTGCCTCGGATGGTTCGCCAATTGGCTCGTGCACCGCTTCACCCGTGTGAGTCAGGCGGATATGGATCAGCTCGAGCGTATGAGTCAGGAACTCCACGAAGCCGAAGAAACCCGCGATCAGGCGATCACCTATCTTCAGCAGCGCGAAGCCGAATTGACGAACCAGTTGGCCCAGACCGAGGCCGAGCTTTCTGCCGCCATGGAAGGTTTGCGTGATGCCCGTCACGAAGCTGAAGAAATGCGCGTCTACGTGGAACGCATGAGCGCAAGCTAACCGCGAGTGTTACGCAACTCTGTGCACGATCACCTGAAATTCCTCATTTTCTGTGGGCGGTGCGTAGGCTTTTGTGAATTGCCGGAACTGTGCATCGGTCACCTTAAACGGATGTTCGTCACCCGCGTTGCGTGCGTGCAGACGCGCCAGACATAGGTCATCCGACGCGTCCAGGACATGCAGTCGGTGATCCGCGCCCGCGGCTTCAAAGAGACCGCGCATCCACAAGCGGGACGCAATGGTGTTGGCATGCCCATCCAAAACCACCGAAACACCGGCCTTTAGCATCGACGTGATATGTGGCCCTAGAACGTGGCGCAGCTTGTCGGAGCATCGAACAAAATCCGCTCCGGTGGACATTTGATCGCCAAAAAGTGTGTGAAGCCATGCGTCCTCTGAAATCACCACTGTACCAGGCTGATGTCCCAATTCTGCTGCCAGTGTTGATTTCCCGGCGGCGATTTTCCCGCAGACCATATGCAGCGTTGGCGTGTGATCAGACATCCGCGCCTCCTTCTTTTCGTATCATCAAATCGCACGACCCAAGACGGCAGGGGCGTGCATAGATGCCTGCCGTTGTTTTTTGAACACGTCCTTCTGCTCACTTGTCCGGCAATGGAATGAACTCTGCATCGTCACCCGTCGGCAGTTGGAACCGCCCGGTCTCCCAATCGCCAGCGCGCCAAGCCTCTTTGGCCTCTTCGATCCGCTCTTTTGACGACGCGACAAAGTTCCACCAGATGTATCGTGGGCCTTCAAGGGTTTCGCCGCCCAAAAGCATGACCCGCGCACCCATTGGGCCGGCTTTTAGGGATACATGGTCGCCGGGCCGAAACACCATCATCTGCCCCGCCTCATAGGTCTCGCCCGCCACGATCACGGCGCCGTCCACAACATAAACGCCCCGGTCTTCATGGTTGTCAGGCAATGGAATTGCAGAACCCGGCTGCAAGATCGCATCTGCATAGAACATCTCGGACGCTGTCTTGACCGGGGCACGGTCGCCCCACGCGTCGCCAAGAACCAGACGCACCGATTTGCCTTCCCCCTCAAGCAGGGGCAACGCATCGGCAGGCGCATGTTCAAATTCAGGTGCTCGATCTTCGTGGTCTTTGGGCAATGCAACCCATGTTTGGATCCCGAAAAACGGCATCGGATCCACCTGTGTGGCATCATCCGTGCGCTCGGAATGCGTAATGCCATGTCCGGCCACCATCCAGTTGACCGCGCCGGGTTCAATCCACGCATCGGTGCCAAGACTGTCGCGGTGATGCATCCGACCCCGGAACAGATACGAGATTGTCGCCAAGCCAATATGCGGATGTGGCCGCACATCCATGCCCCGCGTCGGCAGAAATTCAGCGGGTCCCATTTGATCGAAGAAAATGAACGGTCCGACCATCTGGCGCTTTGGCGCTGGCAGCGCGCGGCGGACTTCAAACCCACCCAGATCACGGGCGCGAGGAATGATGATCGTGTCGATTGCATCCACCTCATCTCCGGTTGGGCAATGCGGATCAAGGGCAGGGTTCCAGCTCATCGGTACACTCCTTTTTCGATATGTCATCACAAGATACTAGCATTGCATAATCGCGCAATAATTACTCCTGGCGCAGTTTTTGCGCGCAAATGCACATGAGATTGAAAGCTGCTTTGTTAACAAAACCTTAAAGGGTCCGGTCCGGCCCCAATGTTTCGCGCGCGAAACAATAGGACCAGAATGGACCTATTTCTTGCGCTTGCGTGATCGCTGCTTGCGCAGGCTGCTGCGACCTCGGGCATGAAACTCGGGCGGGCGTTTCGCTACCCACTGAAAAAATGTTGCTAGGTGTGTATGTGCGCGCAATGCGTCAGGTGTGTTGAACTCCCGTGCCAACTCGGCTTCTGTCAGCGTAGCATGGATTTCCTGATGGCAGATGTGATGCACAAGGATCGTCGGCCCGCCTTTGCCGCCCTTCAGCTTAGGGATCAGGTGATGCTGGCTTTGCTTCACGCCCGCCGGAATGGGACGCAAACATAACGGGCAAATCGGTTCAGGATCAGTCACGGTGAAAGCTCTCCAATGCGCGAGGCTTGTGCTGGCGCGTGGCTCAAGGCATTTAGCTGCTACACACCGATGAATTTTCAAGGGATGAGTCATGGACTGGGACCTGTCTTCGCAACCGCCCATCGTCCAGAATGCGGCTGATTTCGCCCAGCAAGGCTACGAGATTGCTTTGGGGTGGCTCTTGTCACCTGCGGCATGGTCCCAATTTGCGATCCTGATCGTGTCCTATCTTGCGGCTGTCTTTTTGGCACGGCGCGTGCGCAAGCCGCTGCTTCGCCTGCTGACCCCAGCCGAAGACAGCGCGAGCATCCTGTCCAAGGTCCGGCGCTTTGCCTTGTTGTTTGTGCCGTTGCTGATGCCGATTTTCGCCTACGCACTTGCCGGGATCGGCGAGCAGGTGATCCGTTCAGTTTTTGGGTCTGGCACCGTGATTGCGTTCGGCAAACGCCTGTTCCTATTCCTTGCCGCGCGGATCGTGGTGCGCAGCATCATAACCGACCCGTTCCTGAAACTGTTGGGCCGGTACGTTCTCTTGCCGGTCATGTTGCTCTACGCGTTTGGCCTATTGGACCTATTAACCGAACGGTTGAACGCCACGATGGTTTCGCTGGGAAACATCTCGTTCTCGGTGATGTCACTTTTGAACGGCGTGATTTCGGGCGCGATCCTGTTCTGGCTGGGCCGTTGGTCCAACGACCAGTCGGCGTCCTACATCAACAGACAAGAAGAAATGCGCCCCGCCACGCGTCAGCTTGCAGCCAAGGCGGCAGAGCTTCTGATCTTTGGGATCGCCTTCATCCTGTTAATGAATATCATGGGCGTCCCTCTGACCTCGCTTGCCGTTCTCGGTGGTGCGATTGGTGTGGGGCTTGGTTTTGGTCTTCAGAAAATCGCGTCCAACTACATCTCTGGTGTGATCCTGTTGCTTGAAGGTCAGGCGACGGTGGGTGACTACGTCGAGTTGGACAATGGTGAAGCGGGCACCATCATCAAAACGACTGCCCGTGCAATGATCCTTGAGACTTTCGATGGTCGCTGGATTGTTGTGCCCAACGAGGACTTTATCACAACCCGCGTCATCAATTATTCCGACCAAGGCAGCGCCAATCGGATCGAGGTGGACTTCTCGGTCAGCTATGACACCGATATCAATCTGGTTCCCGACATCATCGCCAAGGCTGTGGCCAAACACCCCGGAGTGCTGAACGAACCAGAACCGCCAGATGTTGAACTGCGCGGATTTGGGGACAGCGGCATCGACTTTGGGGTCGAATTTTGGGTGAACGGCATCGATGATGGCAAGAACAAGTATGCGTCGGATGTGCTATTCCTGATCTGGAACGCGCTGAAGGAACACAACATCGAAATCCCATACCCGCATCGTGTTGTTGAACTGCGCAACGCACCTTCGGCAGAGTGACCGACGCGCTGGTCATCGGCGGCGGGCCAGCCGGTTTGATGGCGGCAGAGGCGCTGTTGACGGCTGGTCGCACAGTCACTTTGGTCGAGGCGAAGCCGTCCATTGGCCGCAAGTTCCTGATGGCGGGAAAGTCTGGTTTGAACCTGACAAATATGCAGCCATTCGGCCCGTTTCTGGCGTCCTACGGTAACGGCCTAAACCCGACGATGCGTGCATGCCTCAAAGCATTCGGGCCCGAAGAGGTGCGGGCTTGGACCGAAGGCTTGGGCCAGACCACATTCACCGGCTCAACCGGACGGTTGTTTCCGCAGGTGATGAAGGCCTCTCCTCTCTTGCGCGCGTGGCTGGAGAGGTTGGACAGTCTGGGACTAGAGAGACACACACGTTGGCGGTGGGTCGAATGGGAAAAGAACATCCATCATTTCAATACGCCTGAAGGCACGCGGGTTCTGACCCCCCGGGTAACCGTCTTTGCTTTGGGCGGTGCAAGCTGGGCAAGATTGGGATCGGACGGTTTATGGGCCGAGCGTTTCGCAGAGAACGGGATCGCCGTGTCACCGTTTCAGCCCTCCAATGCCGGGCTTGATGTGAACTGGACTGATCACATGGCCAAGCACTATGGCGCGCCGCTTAAAGGCATCGCGCTAAGCGCTGGCACCCAGGTGTCGCGCGGCGAAGTCGTGATCTCGAAACGTGGGTTGGAAGGGGGCGGTATTTACCCGCTGGCCCCGTCGCTCCGTGAGGGTGCGTCGCTGAGCTTGGACCTTTTGCCGGACCTGTCCGTGGGTATAGTGACTGACCGTTTATTGAAACCCAAAGGTAAGGCGAGCCTGTCGAACCACTTGCGGCGGGTGCTCAAACTGTCGCCGGCCGCACAAGCGATCTTGCGGGAATTTACCAATCCTCTGCCGGACGATCTGGCCGTTCTGGCGCAGGTCATCAAGGCAGTGCCGATCCGCCATGCAGGGTTGCGTCCGATGGATGAGGCGATCTCGACCGCAGGGGGGGTGTCCTTTGATGCTTTGGATGACACGCTGATGCTTAAGAATCGACCGGGGACGTTTTGCGCAGGTGAGATGCTCGACTGGGATGCGCCGACCGGCGGCTATCTATTGACTGCATGTTTCGCCACCGGGTTTTGGGCTGGGCGCCATGCAGCCGAGTATGATCGGCCGTGACGTGACGTTGGGGCGTGACACGTCAACTTTGTGCGTGTCAGGTGACAGCAACGGAGGAGTTCTGCCATGACTACGTACCCGCACATGTTGTCCCCGCTCGACCTTGGGTTCACGACGCTGAAGAACCGCGTGCTGATGGGGTCGATGCATACCAACCTTGAAAAGACCGGCGACAGGAACCGGGTGGCCGAATTCTATGCAACACGCGCGCGGGGCGGGGTGGCGTTGATGGTGACTGGCGGCATGGCGCCTAACCGCGAAGGTGGTGTTTTTCCGGGGGCGTCGGGGCTGTTCACAGATCAGGACATCGCGAACCATCGCATTGTGACCGACCGCGTTCACGAGGCCGACGGCAAGATCGCTATGCAGATCCTGCATGCGGGGCGCTATGCCTATGGCAAGGAATGTGTTGCCCCGTCTGCGGTCAAATCTCCTATCTCACCATTTCCGCCGATCGAGTTGGATGAAGCAGGCATTGAAAAGCAAATCTCGGACATCGTGACCGCTGCGAAACGCGCCCAAGAGGCCGGATATGACGGCGTCGAGGTAATGGGGTCGGAGGGGTATTTCCTGAACCAGTTTCTTGTCACGCATACCAACAAGCGTACGGATCGCTGGGGTGGGTCGTACGAAAACCGGATGCGCCTGCCCGTCGAAGTGGTGCGCCGCGTGCGCGCCGCGGTGGGGGCGGAGTTCATCGTGATCTACCGGTTGTCGATGATCGACCTGGTGCCAAATGGATCGACTCATGACGAGGTGGTGCAGCTTGCGCAGGAGATCGAAAAGGCCGGGGCGACGATCATCAATACCGGCATCGGCTGGCACGAGGCGCGGATTCCGACGATTGCCACCAGCGTGCCGCGTGCTGCATTTGCATGGGTCACGAAAAAGCTGATGGGAAAAGTGGGGATTCCGGTGATCACGTCGAACCGGATCAACACACCCGAGGTGGCGGAAGAGGTCCTCTCAACCGGTTGTGCCGATATGGTGAGCATGGCGCGACCGTTCTTGGCTGATCCGGATTTCGTTGCGAAAGCGGCAACCGGTAAGGCGGCGCAGATCGCGCCGTGTATTGCCTGCAATCAGGCGTGTCTGGATCATACGTTCCAGATGAAAATCTCGTCCTGCCTCGTGAATCCGAAGGCGTGTTTTGAGACCGAGTTGACGGTTGAACCAACCATTAATGCAAAGAACGTTGCGGTGGTGGGGGCTGGGCCTGCGGGTTTGGCGGCGGCGATTACTGCTGCAGAACGTGGGCATCAGGTGACGCTGTTCGACCAAGCCGAAGAGATCGGCGGTCAGCTGAACATGGCCAAGCAGGTTCCGGGCAAGGAAGAGTTTTGGGGGCTGGTGGATTGGTATCGCACCATGCTTAACGAGACCGGCGTAACACTGGCTTTGGGACAAATGGCGACGTCTGATGATTTGACCAGCTTTGACGAGGTGGTCATTGCGACAGGTGTTCTGCCGCGTGATCCAGAGATTCCAGGTCAGGACGGACCGAACGTGGTTGGCTATGTTGATGTGCTGCGTGGCAAGGTCGCGGTCGGCAAACGGGTGGCCGTGGTTGGTGCCGGGGGCATTGGGTTTGATGTGTCGGAATACCTTGTGCACGAAGGCGAAAGCCCAACCGAGAACCTGCCCGAGTGGATGAAGGAATGGGGTGTCACCGATCCGGCGGATCAACGGTCTGGTCTGGCCGCGGAGGGTGCACAACCTAGCCCGCCTGCGCGTCAGGTGACGCTGCTTCAGCGCAAAGCAGAAAAGCCAGGCAAGCGCCTCGGTAAGACCACGGGCTGGATTCACCGCATGGGCCTGATGATGAAAGATGTGCAGATGAAGGCCGGTGTGAATTACGAGCGCATCGACGCGGATGGCTTGCACATCTCTTATGGTGAGGGGCGCGAACGGCCTGAGTTGATTGCCTGCGATACTGTAGTTTTGTGTGCGGGGCAGGTGTCTGAACGGTCCTTGGCGGATGCATTGGAGGCCAAAGGCGTGTCCTGTCACGTGATTGGAGGTGCCGATGTGGCGGCTGAACTGGATGCCAAGCGGGCGATTGACCAGGGCACACGGCTTGCAGCGACGCTGTAAGGAACGGCTATACAGGTCGGTGCGTTGAATACTCAGACGGCGGGGCACGGGGCCCCGCGTGAACATTCAACACATCAGGAGGCTTATCATGCCTGCAATTAATGACGCAAAAATCCTACTCATTTCGACCCATGGCTTTGAGCAATCGGAGCTTGAATTTCCGCGTGACCAACTGCGGGCCAAAGGTGCCACGCTGCACGTAGCGACACCGGATGGTGGTGCGATCAAGGGTTGGGAAGGAAGCGATTGGGGGCGCGAAGCCGAGGCCGATGCCAAAATCGCGGATGTGTCGGCAGACGATTATGACGCGTTGGTTATTCCCGGTGGTCAGATCAATCCCGACCTGCTGCGGGTCGATCAAGATGCGCTAAAGCTCGTGCGCAGTTTCTATGATCAAGGCAAGACGATTGCCGCTGTGTGCCATGCGCCTTGGGTGTTGATCGAGGCTGGAATCCTTAAGGGGCGCGATGCGACGTCGTACCATTCAATCAAGACAGATGTGATCAATGCCGGAGCAAACTGGAAAGATGCAGAGGTTGTTGTTGATCAGGCCATCGTGACAAGTCGCCAGCCAGATGACCTTAAGGCGTTTGTGTCCAAGATCGTGGAAGAGATCGAAGAAGGCAAACATGTGCGCCAAGCCGCGTGACGTGACAGGCGGAGTTAGAGTTGGAAAAGCCGGGCTTGAGCGCCCGGCTTTTTGTCATTCAGTGACCGTGATCGTGATCACGTCGCTGACCACGGGTGGGTCATGTGGGACGTGGAACTGATCGCCCAGTACAAGCTGCATGGTGTATTCGCCCGGAGCGAGATCGTAAGTGGCCTGCGTTTGACCGCCGCCGTAGTGGATATGGTTTTCATCTGACGGAATGCCGTTCGCAATAAGCTCTTCATCCTCTGCTCCATCGCCAAAAGGCGCGCGATTGATGAACATGTGATGGTGGCCTGTGCCCTCTTTATCGATCCCGGCGGGGGCGACGCCCATTCCGCTTAAGCCAAAAACCACGGTCACTGGCGATTGCACGCTTGCGCCGTTTTCAAGGTTCACCATGTAAACCTCGGCCCCAGGGGTCGAGGGTGTATCGCCTGCAAAGGCCAATGTTGCAGTGGCCAAAGCCAGTGTTGTTCCAAGTAAAATGTGTTTCATAAATTATCCTCCCAAAGCAAAGCGGCCGACACTGAGATGTGTACCACTTGCTCCATTGAAGTAGGATTAATGTGTCGAAGGGCAAAATCACCATTTTCTGAGATGTGTTGATAAACATGGATTTTTCCCTGTCTCGCTGTTTCCGAACAAACGACATTGCCAAAGAAAACCCAGATATTGTCTGCGGAGCGCCCAAGTCGCGCCCGATTTTATGGTCATTGGTAGGTCAACGAAACACGAGGAAAACGTATGGACCGTCTTACCGAAATGGAGGCCTTTGCCACGGTTGTGGATCAAGGTGGCTTTACCGACGCGGCCAAGAAGATGGGCATTTCCAAGTCTGCTGTGTCCAAGCATGTTTCAAGTCTTGAAGCGCGACTTGGTGCACGGCTTTTGAATCGGACAACGCGGCGCGTCAGCCCGACCGAGATTGGCCTTGCCTATTACGACCGTGCCCGTCGGGTGCTGAACGATGCCGGAGAGGCGGATGCGCTGGTCACGTCGATGCAATCTGCACCGTCGGGCCTATTGCGGATCAGCGTTGCAACCGACTTCGGGGTTAATCACCTGTCTCCAGTTTTGGGTGATTTCCTTGCGGATTTCCCGGATATCACTGTGAATATGGTGTTGAACAACCGGTATGTTGAACTGATCTCAGAAGGGTTCGACATGGCGGTGCGTATCGGTGAGTTGGAAGACAGCACATTGCGCGCTCGCAAGCTGACCGAAACCACCAAGCGCATGATCGCAGCGCCGGGGTACTTCGAAAAGTATGGACGCCCGCGGCGGATCGACGATCTGAACGAACACAAGCTTTTGCACTATTCGAACCAGTCGAGTGGCAATGTCTGGAAAGTCACTGCACCGTCGGGTGAGAAACGCCAGATTCGCACAGCGGGTTGGCTTTCGGTCAATGACGGACAGTCGTTGTTGAATGCATGTGTGGCAGGGCTGGGCATCGCGTACCTGCCGTCGTTCCTTTACGCAGACGCGATGGAGCAAGGGTTGGTCGAGGATGCGATTCCCGATCTTCCGATCGACACGCAGGGCATCTATGCGGTCTATCCTCCGGGCCGGTTCACCCAACCCAAGGTGCGGGCGTTTATCGACTTCCTGGTACACCAGTTCGCGGACAAAGGTCCGAAGGACTGGTAATAATATCCTCCCTCGTCTGTTCGCAGGCCACCTTGACGCCCCGGAAGCCATAGCCGGGGCGTTTTTTCGTGTCGGTTTCCGGGTTGCGACCGGGGGCTGGCGCGGGCAGTGTCTGGCGACCTGATCACCCGCCGGAGCTATGCCATGCCCTTTACCCTTGCCACCTGGAATATCAATTCGGTTCGTCTGCGCGAAGGGCTGGTGGCCAAGCTCATGGCCGAAGAAGGGCCGGATGTTCTGTGCCTGCAAGAGTGCAAAAGCCCGGTCGACAAGATCCCGCTAGAGCAGTTTCAGGCGCTGGGTTATGGCCACATGGTCGCCCGGGGGCAGAAAGGGTACAATGGTGTTGCCATTCTGTCGAAGCTACCGATCGAGGATATGGGCGACCAGGATTTCGCGTCGCTTGGGCACGCACGCCATGTTGCGGGGCGGCTGGAAAACGGGGTTACGATCCACAACTTTTATGTGCCTGCAGGCGGCGATGTGCCGGACCGGGAGGTGAACGAGAAGTTTGGTCAAAAGCTTGATTACCTAACCGACATGCGGGATTGGTTTCACACTGAGCGGCCGGAAAAGGCTATTTTGGTGGGGGATCTGAACATCGCGCCGCGTGAGGATGATGTGTGGTCACACAAACAGTTGCTTAAGGTGGTTAGCCATACCCCCATTGAGGTTGAGCATTTCGGTGAAACGCAGGATGCTGGTGGTTGGGTAGATGTGACACGGCAGGATATTCCCGATGGGTTACTGTATTCCTGGTGGAGTTATCGGGCCAAGGATTGGGATGCTGCGGATAAAGGTCGACGATTAGACCATGTCTGGGCAACGCCGGATATTTCGAATGCTGCGCATAGCAGCCGCGTTCTGCGCGACGCGCGCGGTTGGGAAAAGCCCAGCGATCATGCACCCGTATTTGCGACGTTCGATCTTTGAGCCTGATTGTATGATGTTGTGAGGGTCCCTTTTCTCAGAGTCATAGCTGCCATACTGCTCGTCATATCTGCGAGCCAGGTACCTGCGCAAACCTGTCCTGACTTTTATCGATTTGTCGATTTTGGTCTGAAAGGAAGTGATGGAGGGGTCTATCGCGGTGGCCCAACATTTCGCGCTGAGGGGTTCGGCGGACAAGCGTTATTGCTGGCATCTCAGACTGCGTGTCTGGACGTTCAGGATGTTGCTAAAGACGGGCGCGGCAATCCTATCCCGGTGGTGACGCGCATTGCCTATGATCCCGAAGAGACAGGCATTGATCTAACAGAACTGTATGTTGGCGTGGCTGAAGACATTGAAGCGCTGGCCGAAAACAATGCGCGCCTGCATCGCGACTGGCAGAGTGAATCGGATGCAGAGCTGACGCGTGGGCCAAATTTCCTGTGTGTACGTTCCGGCACTTTGGGCGAGATCAGTTGCCAATTGGAATCCCCGTATCCGGGCAAAGCCGCGTTGGTGGTTTATTGTGATGCTCGGGACTGTACGATGCCTGTGATGGCTATCAGCGACCGATTGCACGCAATTGCACGTTGGGACCCTGCGGAGTCTCTGATGAATGACCCACATACCTTGGGTGCGTCTATCTTGGACAAGGTGCAGAGCATCCACGATTTCCTAGAGCCGCTGTCGTCTGATCTTTAGGCGCCGTTTGCTAATGCTCAGGCGCGCATATTTAGCAGTGCTTTGCGGCGGCGGGACACGGTTTCCCTCTGATCTTGCGCGCGACCGACACGAAAGCTGCGAGCGACGAAGTCGATATGGTCTGCGGCTGTATCAGAGGCTTGCTCTGGTTTGCCTCGGATGATCGCATCAGCAATGGCTTTGTGCTGTTCAAGCAGCATCTCGCCTGTGCCGTCAATCGAGCGAAGGAAGTCGCGGTTGTAGAACACATTCCGCGCCATCAATTGGTAGATCGCGCCCATAGTGTGTACCATCAGCGAGTTGTGGCTCGCATCGACGATGGCCGCGTGAAACCGCACGTCAGCATCGCGAGAGGCGTCTGCATCGCCGTCTTTGTGGGCGTGTTCCAGTTCCGTGATCAGCGTTTTAAGTGCCTCACGGTCTTCTGCGGTGGCGCGTTCGGCGGCGAGCATGGCGGCAAAGCTTTCCTGTTCGCGGCGGAATTCGAGGTAGTCTTCGAAGGCGGTCACATGGCGCGCATAGAGATCGACCAGCGCAGGCGACATGGCTGAGCCAACAAGCGGCGCAACAAAATTGCCTTCGCCGTGACGTATGATGATCAACCCGTTCTCTTCGAGCCGTTTGAGTGCTTCACGCACTTTGGGACGAGAGACTTTCATCTCTTCCGAAAGCGCGCGTTCCGAAGGGAGGCGGGTGCCGTCCTTGAGCACACCTGACACGACGAGTTCTTCGATGTGGTGAACGATGGTGTCGGCGACTGATTTGTGGCCGACCGGCCCAAAGAGGCTTGCGACAGAATTCGGCATTGGGTTTCCCAAGGTTGCGACTGCTTCAGTGGTAAAATAAGTAATCCT
>NZ_CBFHLV010000021.1:0-44756 GCF_965656765.1 Marivita sp.
AACAAACAGGAATGCGCCACGGTCGAATGGCTGGTGCGCTATCACCTTTTGATGTCAGACATGGCGCAGAAACGCGACATCGCTGATCCGCGCACCGTTCGCGATTTCGCCAAAGCCGTACAAACCCGCGAACGGCTTGACCTGCTGTGTGTCCTCACAGTCTGCGACATTCGCGGCGTGGGTCCGGGCACATGGAACAACTGGAAAGCCGCGCTGATCCGCGCACTCTATCGCCAGACCCGTCGCGCGCTTGAGGACGGGATGGAGGCTCTCAACCGCGAAAACCGCGGGGCCGAGGCCAAAAAAGCGCTGCGTGCCGAACTCACTGATTGGGATGCAAAAGATCTGCGGATCGAAACCGGCCGTCATTATCCGCCGTATTGGCAGGGTTTGCACATCACCGCTCACAAGGT
This sequence comes from Marivita sp., assembly GCF_965656765.1. Classification (GTDB taxonomy): domain Bacteria; phylum Pseudomonadota; class Alphaproteobacteria; order Rhodobacterales; family Rhodobacteraceae; genus Marivita. The sequence continues at coordinate 414 of NZ_CBFHLV010000021.1, forward strand.
CTTTGCCGAACTCCTGCGTGATATTGGCGACAATGAAATTCGCATCGACATCCACCCGGATGAAGACCGCGATGCGACCCGGGTGTGTTTTGCCCTGTCCGACCATCCCGGCATTTTTTCGAGGCTGGCCGGTGCGCTGGCATTGGTCGGCGCGAACGTCGTCGATGCGCGCACGTTCACCTCCAAGGATGGCTTTGCCACCGCGGCATTCTGGATTCAGGATGGCGACGGCTCGCCTTACGAAGACGTCCGCATTCCGCGCCTGCGCGAAATGATCTCGAAAACGCTGCGCGGCGATGTTGTCCCACGTGACGCAATGAAACCACGCGACAAGATCAAGAAACGCGAACGAGCGTTCAACGTACCCACCTCGATCACCTTCGACAACGAAGGGTCGGAAATCTATACCATCATCGAAGTCGACACCCGCGACCGCCCCGGCCTTTTGTTCGATCTGACCCGAACCTTGGCCAACACCAATGTTTACATCGCCTCAGCGGTCATCGCGACCTACGGCGAACAGGTGGTCGATACCTTCTATGTCAAAGACATGTTCGGCTTGAAATTCCATTCCGAAAGCAAGCAAAAAGCTCTCGAAACCAAACTGCGCAGTGCCATTACCGAAGGGGCGGCGCGGGCTAAGGAATAATTGACGAGTACGATTTTTAGGAGGCCAAGATGCAAATTACCTTTACCGGAGCGAACCCCTATTTCCTGGAACAATCCTTTCTGGATCCAGACGGAAACCTTTCAATTGAAATCAGTTCGGTTTCGCCCACCGAAATCATCCTGACCCAAACATTTTACACCGATGCGAACGTAAGCGTTACGCTGAACGGCACCGGTTTTGCCGTGTCCCCGTCGGGCCTCATCACATCTGGCGTGATCACATCGGCAGAGTTCGATGGACTTGGCATACGGCAAGCGACGATCACCGATATCAACTGGCAAGCCAACGCGCTCCAGGTCGCGCTCTTCGACATTGGCTTTGCGTCAGATTTCACTGGGATCGCTTCGCTCTTCAACAGTTCTGGTCCCATCACCCTTGACGCAAGTGGTGGCAGAACTGGTTTTGATCTGGAAAATGGTTGGACCTCGATCCTGCCACTTCTCACGCAGCCCATCAACTTCATCGGATCGCCTTTCGACGATACCATCGAAGGGTCTTCCGGCAATGACACGATCTCGACCGGCGGGAATTTTGAGAATGGCGATTATGTTGTTGCGACGGAAGGAAATGACCAAATCACCTTCGACACGCCAATAGATGGAACGGCCGCCGGGTTCTGGCTTTACTACGACAGTATCGAAGCCCCGATCGATTTCGAGATTGACGGGCTTGCCAATACCGGCTCGATCAATGGACCCGGCTTTACCGACACGTTGATCAACACGTCCGATGCACTGGAGTTCTTTCTCGGCCTCGAGGGGTCGCGCACTGGCGACACGTTCGAGGTTGAACTCGACAGCGAACAGGTGGTCGCTGTGTCCGGAAATCTTGGCTCCGACATCTATGACATTACCACGGACGGCGGTGTTGTCGTCCTCGATTTTGACTATAGTGCAGCCACGTCTGGTCTGGAACTTGACCTGGCGGCGGGCACAATCGCTGATGACGGGTTCGGGTTTACCGAGTCGTTCACAATAACCGGCACACCGGACCGAACCATCATCTGGGGCACGCCAAATGGTGATCGTGTCTTGGACGGTCCAGGCGATCAGCTCCTCCAGTTTTATGAAGGTGACGACGTTTTCATTGCATCCAATGACGGTCAGGACAGCGTCAATGGCGGCAACGGAACCGACCTTGTGCGCTTTGACGACATCGACGAAGGCAACCTGACCATCAGATTTGACGGCGGCCTTAGCCTGCTGAGTGACAGAACCGATCCCGAAAACAGCATGCTGGTGCTTTCAGTCGAGGACATACAGACCTCAGGCGGAACTGTTTTCGAACTCGACAAGCACGACGGGATTGGCCTCATCTCTGCTGCCGATCTGACGACTCTGACCGAACTTTACATCGCGTATTTTGATCGGGCCGCCGATGCGTTGGGCCTGTCCTTCTGGGCCACTGCGTTTCAAAAGAATGGCTTCACGTTTCAGGAAATCGCCGATCTGTTCTTCACTCAGCCGGAAACAGTGGCGCTGTATTCCGGTGTCAGCGACGGGGATTTCGTCACGTCGGTCTACCAGAACGTCTTTGGCCGGAACCCTGATCAAGATGGACTCAATTTTTGGACAGGTCAGCTTGCGTCTGGCGGCACGACCGAGAGCGGGTTCATCCTTGATTTCCTGGCTGGCGCGCGCGCCGCGACCGGATCGCCCGATGATGTCGCCTATATTGAATCCAAGACCGATCTTGGGCTTTATTTCGCGGTCATTCAGGGCCAGAGCAATCTGACCGCTGCCAATGCCGTTATGGATGCATTTGATGGCACTGCCGGCAGCCTGACCTCGGCTAGGGATTTGTCCGACACAGCATTTCTGGATGCCCAAGCAAGCAACACGGAATTGTTGTTGCCGGTCGTTGGTGTAATCGACGCCCCATTTGCCGACGTCGCCTAAACATCTCACGAAGCAGCAAATTGCGCCGTAGATTAACCGGATCGCCACTTACCAAGCAGCGGCGATCCCCCAAAAAATGTCGATGGAGTCAAAACCTTTCATCGCGCTCACGACAGAAACCTCGTTCAGCCTGACCAACATCAGCAACTGCTTGTCGAAGGTGATCCTCGTCGCGTCGATGCATGTCCATTTGGATATCGCGATACTTTCGGTCAGCCCGCGTCGCTTCGAACAACGCACGTGCTTCCGTGATCGGAACAAGCCCCGCCATAGGCCGACCCCGCCGCAAAATGGCATAGCGCGAACCGTGGTTAACCTCCTCCAGCACTTGCCTCAGATGTTTGCGAAGCCAATCCGTGTTAATGTCTTCGATCGGTGAGAGATTGTAGGTGTACACGTGCGAATTCCAGTTTTGCGGACACGACCACGCTGACGCGAAAGCGTTGACAAATCATGAGCGCAGGGCGCGTTGCCAACCGTATCCACAAATTCGGGAAACCGTACGGATGAACCGTGCGGTTCAAGCCCATGATCTGTACGACTGCACATGTCAGCTGCCAGATCCCGCGCAAAACCCCCGGAAAAAGCAGCGAGACGGGCCTTGAAACGTACGCTACATGCGCCCGAACCGTACAACTGGCACTTTTCGCCGGGCGATTTCTGCTCTACGCCACGTTTTACGCGCAAGGAGCTGTATGAAACCGATCCGCCTCATCTCCGGTGTTCTCACCGTTGGATTCTGGACCCTGATGAGCCGGATACTGGGTGTCCTGCGCGAAGTCATGATCCTGGCCCTCATAGGCCCCGGTCCCGTTATGGACGCGTTCGTTGCGGCCTTCCGCCTGCCCAATATGTTTCGCCGCTTCTTCGCCGAAGGCGCGTTCAACGCGTCCTTTGTTCCGATGTTTTCCAAGCGGTTAGAAGCGAATGACAACGCCGTGACCTTTGCCAATCAGGCTTTGTCCGGCTTGGCGTTCATCCTGCTGATCCTCAGCGCGGTCGCGATGGTGTTCATGCCCGGCTTGGTTTGGCTCACAGCCGGAGGGTTCGTTGGCGACGCACGCTTTGACCTAACGGTAGACTTCGGTCGCATCGTGTTCCCATACATCCTTCTGATATCCCTCACGGCACTATTTTCAGGTGTACTCAACGCGACAGGCCGCTTTGCCGCCGCCGCTGCCGCGCCTGTGTTTCTAAATATATTTGTTTGCATCTCAATGGCTTGGGCCGCCTATATTGGTGGTGAGGCAATCATATGGCTGATCTGGACGATACCCCTTGCGGGGATCGCCCAGCTTGCCTTGGTCTGGGTCGCCACAGAACGTGCGGGCCTGCAATTGCGTCCATCCAGGCCCCGCTGGACGCCCGAGATGAAGCGCCTTGTTGTTGTTGCCATTCCAGCTGCTTTGGCAGGCGGTGTCATGCAGATCAATCTGCTTGTGGGCCAACAGGTTGCGTCGCATTTCGAGAAAGCCGTTGGCTGGCTTTACGCCGCCGACCGCCTGTACCAATTGCCGCTTGGCGTGGTGGGGATCGCTGTCGGGATCGTTCTGTTGCCTGACCTGTCCCGTCGCCTGACCGCGCAAGACGACGCCGGTGCCAAACACGCGTTTTCACGGGCCGGGGAATTGTCGCTGGCTTTGACCATTCCCGCCGCCGTCGCACTGGTGTTGATCCCATTACCCTTGGTCAGTGTACTTTTTGAACGCGGGGCAACCGGGGCCGACGATTCAGCAGCGATTGCAGTCGCGGTCGCGGTATATGGGTTAGGCCTCCCTGCCTTTGTTTTGCAGAAGGTTTTACAACCGCTTTTCTTTGCCCGCGAGGATACGAAATCGCCCTTCCGCTATGCTGTTTGGGCGATGGTGATCAATGCAGCAGTGGCCATTGGTCTGGCCCCTGTAATTGGCTGGATTGCCCCCGCTATTGCGACCACTTTGGCCGGTTGGGTCATGGTGTTTTTGCTTGCAAAAGGTGGGCGCAAGATGGGGGATGTGGCCCGGTTCGACGCACAGTTTCGGAGACGTATCTGGCGCGTGTGTCTGGCCTCTGCCGCGATGGGCGGCGTGCTTTGGGCGAGCACGATTGTATTAGGCCCTTTCTTTGCCATCGCCGGAGTGCGTTTCATCGCTCTGGCCGCGCTGATTGCGTTTGGCATGGTCAGCTATGCGATCATTGGCCAGTTGATTGGCGCGTTCTCACTTAGGGAATTACGCAACGCATTTCGCAGACGCGCTTAATTGCGCTGCCGCAAACGGTCGACCAGTTTTGTCCAACCTCCAGGCTCCAGAACAGTGGATAGGCCGAACCCTATGGCAAAACCTGCAAGGTCAGCCACCCATTCTGCGTTCGCCCCGAAAAGCAGCCCGAAAATAAGCTGGATCGCCAACAGAAACCCAATCAGCGTAAACGCGCGGATCTGGTTTTCGCCCAGTTGCCCAAGCCGCAGCCAGAGCATGTAAGTAAAACCACCGATCAAACCGTAAACCGCCGGAAAGGCGCCAATCAGTGGTGTCGGGTTACCAATGGCAAGCGCATAGACCAAGGCGCCTCCCGCGGCTGAGACAAAAAAGAGGGCGACCACGGCAAAGCTGCCCATCGCCTCGCCCACCATCTTGCCCAAGGCAAGCAGCATCACCCCAGCAAACAGCGCATGGGTAAAGCTGGCATGGACAAACGGATAAGACACGAAGCGGATGACATGTTCGAGCGGCCAACGCCCGCTGTCGCGCATCCATGCGAAAATTTCGGACGAAAAAGCAAAGCGTTCCAGCGTGCCAAGCCGCCAACCGACAGCCTCTGGTCCGCCAACAAGGCCGCGTGCGCCAAGTGTGAAAACCACCTCGATCCCGACGATCACAATAAAAAGGGCGATTACCACGGGCGGCAAAGGGTTCAGCGGGGATTCGTTATGGGGATGGGTCACGGCTTCGGCCCTTGCTTGACGGCACTTGGGGTCATGGGTAAGGCACCTGAACCACATTTGCCAGATGGAGTTTTGCCATGACTGCGGCACCTTCCGAGGGGGTCCAAACCTCTCGCACGTTCACGCCCCGGGTTTTTTCGGGAATACAGCCGTCAGGGGGCCTTACACTGGGCAATTACCTTGGCGCCATGAAGCGTTTCGTTGAAATGCAGGGCCAAGGCTTTGAAACCATCTACTGCATGGTGGATCTGCACGCGATCACCGTTTGGCAAGATCCTGAGGCGCTGCGCCGCCAGACGCGCGAACTGGCCGCCGGGTTTATCGCCGCAGGGATCGACCCTGATCAATCGGTGCTTTTTAACCAGAGCCAAGTGCCCGAACATGCGCAACTGGCATGGATTTTCAACTGTGTCGCGCGCATGGGCTGGATGCAGCGCATGACCCAGTGGAAGGACAAGGCGGGCAAGAACCAGCAGAACGCCTCATTGGGGCTGTTCGCCTATCCGGCGCTGATGGCTGCGGACATCCTGATCTACCACGCCACCCATGTGCCGGTGGGCGAAGACCAGAAACAACATCTTGAACTGACACGCGACATCGCGATCAAGTTCAACAATGACTTCAAGACCGACTTTTTCCCGATTACCGAACCAGTGATCGAAGGCGCAGCCACGCGAGTCATGTCGCTACGCGACGGGTCAAAGAAGATGTCGAAAAGCGATCCTTCAGATGCCAGCCGGATCAACATGACCGACGATGTCGACGCCATTGCACAGAAGATTCGCAAGGCCAAAACCGACCCCGATGCTTTGCCCTCAGAGGTTAAAGGTCTGGAAGACCGGCCCGAGGCACGCAACCTCGTCAACATCTATGCCGCTCTTGCAGAAGCATCGGTCGATGATGTTCTGCGTGATGTTGGTGGGAAGCCGTTCTCGGAATTCAAACCGATGCTGTCCGAACTGGCGGTAGAAAAACTCGCCCCGATCTCGGGCGAGATGGCGCGTCTGATGCAGCACCCGGAAGAGATTGATGCAATCCTGCGCAAAGGTGCTGACCGGGCCCGCACCATCGCGGCACCTATCCTCAAGCAAACCTACGAGATTGTCGGGATGGTATCATAGCCCAGACACGCTTGACCTGCCCTTATGCGCCGGTGAACCTTTCAGGCACCGGCGCATAAGACCGGCTTGCTTTGATGGGACTGGGTTGACCGCATGAACGATCAGAAATGCGAAATCCCGATCTGAATGGTCTGACCCCGCGATTTTGAAATAATGGCACAAGCATTTTCGAAGATACTCCCAAAAGGTGCTTAGAGGCACCTTCCAACGGCCAACTCTGGACCTTCCTGTGCCTCGCACATAACGTGCCTGCAAATCGAAGGAGGTCGCGATGGCAACCGGCAAGAATATCCACACGTATTTCAACGGCACCTGGCACAATGGCGATGTGGCGGTGATGAATGCCGCCGATCACGGCGCATGGCTCGGAAGCGGCGTGTTCGATGGCGCCCGCTATGTGAATGGGGTTGTCCCTGACCTGCTGGCCCATTGCCAGCGTGTGAACCGCTCTGCCGAGGCGCTTATGGTGACGCCCACAGTTAGCGCCGAAGACATGGTCGATATCGTTTGGGACGGGCTTCGGGCGTACTCCAAGGATACAGCAGTCTATATCCGTCCAATGTACTGGGGCATAGACGGCGATGCGACTGCCATCATGCCCTCTCCGAACAAGACCGGGTTTGCGATCTGCCTCGAAGAAATCCCTATGGCCCCAGAGACTGCAAGCGTGTCGCTGGGTAAAACCCAGTTCCGCCGCCCAGTGTTGGAAAGCGCCGTCGTAAATGCAAAGGCCGGTTGCCTTTATCCCAACAACGCACGGATGCTTGCCGAGGTGCGGTCGCGCGGATTCCAGAACGCGTTGGTCACGGACGCGATGGGCAATGTCGCTGAAAGCGCGACCGCCAATGTGTTCATGGTCAAGGATGGAGAGGTCTTTACCCCCATAGCCAATGGCACCTTCCTGGCCGGGATCACCCGATCTCGCCATATGACAAATCTGGCCGCCGATGGCACTAAAGTGCACGAAGCAGTTCTGAGTTTCGCCGATTTCGAAGCAGCGGACGAGGTGTTTTTGTCCGGCAACATGAACAAGGTCACACCCGTGGTCGGTTTCGAGGATACATCCTACCAAGTCGGCCCGGTCACCCGCCGCGTTCGCGAGATGTATTGGGACTGGGCGCATTCTGGATGACGCCAGAGGTCTTGTCAGAGGCCGATGCGCCCACCTTAAAGGCGCTAGGCGATCTTTGCATGCGATCCAAAGCGCATTGGGGTTATGACAATGCCTTCATGGCAGCCTGTGCTGATGTTCTGCGCATCACCAAAAAGGACCTCAAACATCCATTCGCCATCATCCGGGTTGGGCCAAAATATGCAGGCATCACGCAGGTTACGTTGCATAAATATGGCGCCGACCTTTCCAAGCTATTCGTTTGTCCGGATCACATGGGAAAAGGCGTTGGCTCTGCATTGGTGACATGGGCCAAAGCGCTCGCTCATGCTGCCGGTCATGCGGATCTCAAAGTGGAATCCGATCCTGCTGCCGAGGCGTTTTATGCGCGACATGGCGCAATCCGGATCGGCCTTGCCCCATCAGAAGCCATCCCGGGTCGCATGTTGCCGCTGCTCAGCATTCCGACACACCCGTCATGATCGCAGGCCGAACTTCTGTTGCACGGGTCCGGTTCCTGCGTCATGATCCCCCGCGGGAGAACACCTATGCGTAAATTCCTTGTGGTGCTGGATGACAGTCGCGAATGCCTGAACGCAATGCGCTTTGCGGCGATGCGAGCGGCCAATACCGGCGGTGGAGTCGAGATTCTTTCGATCATCCCGGCGGATGAATTCAACCATTGGATCGGTGTCGGAGAAGTCATGCGCGAAGAGGCGCGGGAACGGATTCACGCCCATTTCGAAGTCTTTGCAAAATGGATGCGCGACAAGCAGGGTGTCGATCCCGAACTGGTCATCCGCGAAGGCGAGGCCGTGGCCGAAATCATTGCGCAGGTTCAGGATGATCCAGATATCGGCGTTCTGGTCTTGGGCGCCAACACCGGCAAAAAAGGCCCGGGCCCCTTGGTTACACAGCTAACCAAGAACGCAGGCAGTCTGCCGATCCCGATCACCATTGTGCCGGGTGAATTGTCCAAAGAACGGCTTGAAGCGATCACCTGACACGTTCTTTCGCGTCTTGGTGACACTCAAACGAGCGATGCCGGATGCAGTTGAAAGGATGTTGCCATGATCAGCCTTAGTCGCAAGCCCGTTCTGCGCACGCTTCGCATTTTGAGTATCGCCACCACCCTGCTGGCTGCGAACATGGCTCCTGCAAATGAGGCAGGGTTCATTTCCATTACGTTGGTGGACGAACAATACAATCTCCCGCTGAGTGCCGGCCATAGTGATTGGACAGGAACCGGTGGGTTTGCCAAGGTCACCATCCTGACCCGACCAAGTGACCTCCAGACGTGGCACAGTTTCCAATCTTTGAGGTTGGCGTTCGACCTATTCCGAAACAGTGCGCAAACTCCGGAAATGTCGCTGTTGCGTCGCACTGGCGATGCCGGATTTGAACGCTGGTACGGGCGTAATGATAGTGGTGGCTTGATTGTTGTGGTCACCGATAGGAACTTGGACGGTGCCTTTTTGCAGGTTGGCAGTACGTTCTCGGGGACGCTGGGCCAGAGCCTTGATTTCGGGCAAACGATTGACCTGTCTGCACCGATGCCCGTATCAGGCACATTCGAGGCGAAACTGCTTCCCATTCGATGAACCATTTTGCAGCGTCTGCATGGAATTTTAGAACTGTTCTAAACCTTGACGCATCGCCGATGGCACCGCATATAAGTCCTACCCATCAGGAGGCGACGCCATGTTCATCCAAACCGAATCCACGCCGAACCCCGCAACTTTGAAGTTCCTGCCCGGTCAAACCGTGCTGGATATGGGAACAGCCGATTTCCCAACTGCAGAAGGCGCGTCCGTATCGCCTTTGGCGTCACGCATTTTCGCAGTGTCCGGGGTCAAAGGTGTGTTCTTCGGGCATGACTTCGTCACAGTAACCAAAGACGACGACACCGATTGGGATCACCTGAAACCCGCGCTTCTTGGTGCAATCATGGAGCACTTCCAGTCCGGCGATCCTGTGATGGCGGGCGACGCACAAGCGCCCTCTGGCCATGCAGAGCATTCTGGCGAAGACGGCGAGATCGTGGGACAGATCAAAGAACTTCTGGACAGCCGTGTGCGCCCCGCCGTGGCCCAAGACGGTGGCGATATAACCTTTCACGGATTTGACCGCGGTGTGGTCTATCTGCACATGCAGGGTGCCTGCGCAGGCTGCCCATCTTCGACCCTGACACTTAAGATGGGAATCGAGAACCTGCTGCGCCACTACATCCCCGAAGTGACCGAGGTGCGCCCGGTTGCCGTCTGACACCACATTACTGGCGTTCGATACATCGGCTGCGCATTGCGCAGCCGCTTTGTTTTGCGGCACCCGCGTGATCGGCACCCATGTGGATGAAATGGCGCGTGGACAGGCGGAACATCTCATGCTGATGCTTGAGTCGTTCCTCGCCGAGCATGGCAAATCATGGGCCGACCTGACCCGGCTTGGCGTCGGTGTCGGACCGGGTAACTTCACGGGTATCCGGATTTCCGTTTCAACAGCCAGAGGATTGGCTCTTGGATTAGGAATACCTGCGATCGGCGTGTCGACCCTCGACGCGATCCACCAGATCAACTCCGATGCCACCGCAGCAGTCGCCGCACCGCGCGATATGATCTATGCCCAACGCCCCGGCAGTCAGCCTGCCCTTATCGCAGCAGAAAACGCACCCGGTGCAATATTCGCACCCGACGGCGACACCTTGATCAGCGCCATCGCTGAGGTCGCCGCACGAGCCGATATCACCATCGCTGAACGACCAAAACCACTCTACATCAAACCTGCCGATGCAGCCCCGGCGCGCGATGCGGCCCCGGTGATCCTGACGTGACACCGGAGGCGTTCGCCGAAATCATGGACCGCGCTTATGCGCAGATGCGTCCGTGGTCGGCACAGGAGATTGCCAACACGCTGGCGGCGCCATACGCGCTCATGTTGGCCCGGCCCAAAGGCGGGCTGATCGCGCAGCTGATTAAAGATGAATGCGAGATCCTTGCACTGGCGACAGACCCTGACGCGCAACGGCAAGGGGTGGCGTCATCGCTCCTGAACGAACTGATCGAATTGGCCCGTTCCAAAGGCGCGACCCGCATCTTGCTCGAGGTCGCTCACGCAAATCGATCCGCGCGCGCGTTCTACGCCACCAAGGGATTCGCCTTGATTGGCACCAGGCTAAGCTATTACACCTTGCGGGACGGTACAAAAGACGATGCATTGCTGCTTTCGCTGGCCATTGCGCAAGGTCAAGACGGTCCTGCGCCAACGTCATAGGGCGTGTCCGCAAAAAGCGGTTGACCCTTTGGCATGCCTGCGGCCTTAATTGCATCTGATCAACCGATCTATCAAAGCGACGCAATCAAGCCGTCGCAGTCCAACACCTGGGAGCTGCAAATGACCCTCATGACGAAACTTTACGGTGCCGCCGCTGCTTTGGCGCTCACCGCTGGCGCGGCTGTGGCCGAACCCGCCCTGATCTTTGATCTGGGTGGCAAGTTCGACAAATCCTTCAACGAAGCTGCCTTTAGCGGCGCGCAGCGCTGGGCCGAGGAAACCGGCGAGTCGTTCCGCGAGATCGAGCTTCAGTCCGAAGCACAGCGCGAACAGGCCCTGCGTCGCTTTGCCGAGAACGGCAACAACCCGATCGTGATGACCGGTTTCGCCTTTGGCAACGTGTTGTCCGAAGTCGCCCCCGACTATCCTGACACCAAGTTCGCCATCATCGACATGGTTGTCGATCAGCCCAACGTCCGTTCAGTCGTGTTCAACGAACATGAAGGCAGCTACCTTGTCGGCATGATGGCCGCGATGGCATCCGAAAGCGACACCGTCGGCTTTATCGGTGGCATGGATATCCCACTGATCCGCAAGTTTGCCTGTGGCTATGCGCAAGGTGTCAAAGCCGTGAACCCGGACGCGACCGTGGTCGCCAACATGACCGGCACAACACCGGCAGCATGGAACGATCCAGTGAAAGGGTCCGAACTGACCAAGGCTCAGATCAGCCAAGGCGCAGACGTGGTCTACGCGGCAGCGGGCGGCACCGGTGTTGGTGTTCTGCAAACTGCGGCTGACGAGGGCATTCTGTCCATCGGTGTGGACAGCAACCAGAACTATCTGCACCCCGGTCAGGTTCTCACATCCATGATGAAGCGCGTGGACAACGCGGTCTACGACGCGATGACAGCAGGAACCGATCTGGAAACCGGCATCAACGTGATGGGTATCGCCAATGGCGGCATCGGCTATGCTCTTGACGAACACAACGCAGAGCTGGTCAGCGCCGACATGAAAGCCGCCGTCGATGACGCCTCGGCGAAAATTGCCAGCGGTGAGCTTATGGTACACGACTACATGGCTGACGACAGCTGCCCAGCAATCAGCTTCTGATACAACACGCTTGTATGTTACCAAACGGAGCGGCCGATCTCGGCCGCTCCGCCACGTATCGGGCGCAAGACCCGAAGATTGTTGCAGGGATAGTTCATGACCACCGCTGTTGCCGACACCGATTTTGATCCAACCATTGCCCAAGTTCCGCCAGCGATCGAGCTGAAAGGCATTTCCAAGGCGTTCGGCCCGGTTCAGGCCAACAAGAACATTTCGATCAGCGTCAAACCCGGCACAATACATGGGATTATCGGGGAAAACGGCGCTGGCAAATCGACGCTGATGTCTATCCTGTATGGGTTTTACAAAGCCGATAGCGGTTCGATTTTCATTAACGGGAAAGAAACCCAGATCCCTGACAGCCAGGCCGCGATCAAGGCGGGCATCGGAATGGTCTTCCAGCACTTCAAGCTGGTGCAGAATTTCACAGTCCTTGAAAACGTGATCCTCGGTGCCGAGGATGGCCCCCTGCTCCGCCCCTCGCTAAACAAAGCGCGCGGCGTCTTGAAGCAATTGGCCGAAGAATATGAACTCAACGTTGATCCAGACGCGACGATTGAAAATCTGTCCGTTGGTCACCAGCAACGAGTCGAGATCCTCAAAGCGCTGTATCGGCAAGCAGACATTCTGATTTTGGACGAGCCCACCGGCGTTTTGACTCCGGCAGAAGCCGACCATTTGTTCCGCATCCTCGATAACCTGCGCAAAGAGGGCAAAACGATCATTCTGATCACCCATAAACTGCGCGAGATCATGGATGCGACCGACACTGTTTCGGTGATGCGCCGTGGCGAGATGACCGCGACCGTCAAAACCTCTGAAACCAGTCCGGAACGACTGGCCGAGATGATGGTGGGCCGCAAAGTTCTGTTGCAGGTCGACAAGCAAGAGGCACAGCCCGGCAAACCGGTGCTCGAAGTCGAAAACCTGCGCCTGACCGATGACAAGGGTGTCGAACGTCTCAAAGGCATATCACTAGAGGTGCGCGCAGGCGAAATCCTAGGCATCGCTGGGGTTGCTGGCAACGGCCAGTCAGAGCTGCTTGAAGTTTTGGGTGGATACGCCGACGCGACCGGTATTGTCCGCGTCAATGGCCAACAGATCGACCTCACCGGTGGTCATTCCGACGGGCAATCGCGCCGCGCCCGCGGTATCGCGCATGTTCCCGAAGATCGCCATCGCGAAGGCCTGATAATGCCATTCAGCGCATGGGAAAATACCGTATTTGGCTACCACCGCGATCAGAAAAACCAAAGCGGCCTGCTGATGGACAACGTCGCGATCAAGGCCGAGGCGGCCGCAAAGATGGATCGCTTTGACGTTCGCCCTCCAAACCCCAAACTTGCAGCGCGCAACTTTTCTGGCGGCAACCAGCAAAAGATCGTCCTAGCACGCGAAATCGAACGAAATCCGGATATCCTGCTGGTCGGGCAGCCGACCCGTGGCGTGGATATTGGCGCTATTGAATTTATTCATCAACAGATCATCCGCCTGCGCGACGAAGGTAAGGCAATCCTTTTGGTGTCGGTTGAACTTGATGAAATTTTCTCGCTGTCTGACCGCATCGCCGTAATGTTCGACGGCCAGATCATGGGCGAACGTTTGCCTTCTGAGACCAACGAAAAAGAGCTTGGCCTGCTCATGGCCGGGATCACCGACACAGCCCACGTCCATATGCCAGATTCACCAATGGCGATGTCCGAGGAAGAATTGCAGGAAGCGGCAGAGACAGAAGTAGAGGCCGAACCGGCAGAAGCAGAGGCCGAACCCACGGCAGACACAGCAGAGCCAGAAGCACCTGCAACTGACGCGCCTGCTGACGAAGCTTCGAAGTCCGAAGATCAAACTGCCGGAAAAGCACCCGAGCCACAGGCAGAGTCGACACCGGAGGACACGGCAAAGCCGATACCGGAGGACACGGCAAAGCCGATACCCGAGACTGTCGAAACAGTTTCTACTGCCCCCGTCGAGGTGGAAAAGCCACCAGTGACCGACTCGATCAGCCTCGGGAGCCTTAGCGCGACAATTACGCAGACTGCGGCATCCGTCCCCAAGAAACCTGACACAGCAAAAGACCCCGAGGAGGGCGACAAAGATGGATAAGATGCCCGGCTGGGCCGATGCGGTCCTTGTCCCCCTGATCTCGCTCATCCTCGCCGCGATTCTGTCGGCGCTGGTGATTATCGGTATCGGCGAAGACCCGGTGGCGGCGTTCAAGCTGATGGTCGATGGTGCGTTGATGCGGTCTTCCGGCTGGGGTTACACGCTTTATTACGCGACCAACTTCATCTTCACCGGCCTTGCTGTTGCGGTCGCCTTCCATGCGCGCCTGTTCAACATCGGCGGCGAAGGTCAGGCGATGATCGGCGGCTTGGGTGTGGCACTGGCCTGCCTCTATATCCCGTGGCCCAATTGGTACGTCGCCCTTGTCGGGGCTACAGTGTCCGCCGCGCTGTTCGGCGCGCTGTGGGCGCTGATCCCGGCCTATCTGCAAGCCAAACGCGGCAGCCATATCGTCATCACCACGATCATGTTCAACTTCATCGCCGCAGCTGTTCTGAATTATGTCCTCGTCAACATTCTGCGCCCCCAAGGCGCAATGGACCCGGCGACAGCCCGCTTCCCCGAAGCGGTCAAACTACCCACGTTCCAAGATATGTTCTCTACCGCAGCCGAACCCATGTTCCGTGGTGCGCCCGCGAATGTAACCTTCTTTTTGGCAGTCTTCATGTGCCTTGCTGTCTGGATCCTGATCTGGCGGACCAAGCTTGGCTACGAAATCCGCGCCTTTGGCCAAAGCGAATCCGCTGCCAAATACGCGGGTATCAGCCCCGTTAAAATCACCGTGGTCGCCATGCTCATCTCTGGCGGTCTTGCAGGGATGATGGCGTTGAACACCACAATGGGCGAGGCGGAACGCCTGGTGATGAACGCCACCGAAGGCGCCGGTTTCATCGGCATCGCGGTAGCGCTCATGGGCCGATCACATCCGCTAGGCGTCTTACTTGCCGCGCTTCTGTTTGGCTTCCTGTACCAAGGCGGCGCTGAACTTGCACTTTGGACCAACATCCCGCGCGAACTTATCGTGGTGATTCAGGCGTTGGTAATCCTGTTCACAGGAGCACTCGACAATATGGTGCGGATGCCACTTGAAAAACTCTTCCTCGCATCGCGGAGGAAAGCATGATGGATTTTGCAACGCTTCTTCAGGTGCTCGACAGCACCGTACGACTGGCAACACCTTTGCTGCTGGCCTGCTTGGCTGGTCTGTTTTCAGAACGTGCCGGCATCTTCGACATCGGGCTGGAGGGCAAAATGCTCGCTGCCGCGTTTTTTTCGGCTGCCATTGCTGCGATCACTGGCGATGTGTGGATGGGTCTTGGCGCGGGGATTGCCGCATCGCTGGCGCTGTCAATCCTGCACGGTCTGGCCTCGATCACATTCCGGGGCAATCAGCTGATTTCGGGTGTCGCGATCAACTTTCTCGCAGCGGGTCTGACTGTTCTCATCGCCCAGGACTGGTTCAGCCAAGGCGGACGCACGCCTTCACTCATTGGCGCGGGCCGTTTTGAGCCGATCGTGCTGCCCGGTGCAGAAGAACTCTCGGGTGTCCCGATCCTCGGTCCGATCTACGCTGAATTGATCTCGGGCCACTCGATCTTGGTGTACGTGGCTTTTGCAATGGTGCCGCTGACGTGGTGGCTGCTCTATCGCACTCGCTTTGGTCTGCGCCTACGCGCGGTTGGCGAAGCCCCCGAAGCCGTTGACACAGCTGGTGTGTCGGTTGTTGGCCTACGCTATGTGGCCGTGGGTATTTGCGGCATCCTGTGTGGTGTCGCCGGCGCTTATCTGGCGACCGCACTTCAGGCGGGTTTCGTCAAGGACATGACCGCAGGTCGCGGGTTTATCGCGCTCGCAGCGCTGATCTTTGCCAAGTGGCGGCCGTGGTATGCGCTTTATGCATGCCTTCTCTTTGGTCTGCTGCAAGCTGTCGCGCTGCGGTATCAAAACATTGACCTTGGCGCATTCGTGGTGCCGGTACAGTTTATGGACGCACTGCCCTACATCCTGACCGTAGTGATCCTTGCCGGATTTGTCGGCAAGGCGATCCCACCACGAGCGGGTGGGGAGCCCTACGTCAAGGAACGCTGAGCATTAGACTAAGGCGGCGGGTCCATTGATGGAAACGGATGATGCATCAACGCATCATCTGCGCCCCGTATGAGTCCAGATCTACCTCTTTCGCTCGTCCTTTTTGCGCCTGCGGCACCGCACCGCTTGAAACGGGGCAAAAGATGGGTTTATGGACGAACATGCAAATCTACCTGCCCATTGCCGAGATTTCGGTCAACGCCTTCCTGCTTTTGGGCCTGGGCGGAATTGTAGGTATTCTCTCGGGCATGTTCGGTGTTGGTGGCGGCTTTCTGATGACGCCACTTCTGTTCTTTATCGGCATTCCTCCAGCTGTTGCTGTGGCCACCGAAGCAAACCAGATCGTCGCATCTTCGTTTTCCGGTGTGCTGGCCCATCTCAGGCGAAAAACAGTTGATCTTAAGATGGGTACTGTCCTTTTGATCGGAGGCTTGATCGGTGCGGCCCTCGGCGTCTGGTTGTTCAACTACCTGAAAGGTCTTGGTCAGGTCGATTTGCTGGTCAAGCTGTGCTATGTGCTGTTTCTGGGTGTGATCGGTGGCTTAATGTTTGTTGAAAGCCTTGGTGCGGTCCGCAAGACCAAGTCCGGCAAGGCGCCCACCCGCAAGAAACACAACTGGATACATGGCCTGCCCTTCAAAATGCGGTTCCGCACATCTGGGCTATATATCTCGGTCATCCCACCCGTCATCGTTGGCGTATTTGTCGGAATTCTTGCTGCGATCATGGGGGTCGGTGGTGGCTTCGTGATGGTGCCTGCAATGATTTATCTTTTGGGAATGCCCACCAAGGTTGTCGTCGGCACATCGCTGTTCCAGATTATATTCGTGACTGGTTTCACAACGCTTCTGCACGCGACCACGAACTACACTGTGGATATGGTTTTGGCGGTTCTGCTGTTGGTCGGCGGAGTGATTGGCGCACAAATTGGCACCGTGATCGGGGCCAAGCTCAAGGCCGAGCAGTTGCGTATTCTGCTGGCGATCATGGTTTTGGCGGTCTGCGGCAAGCTGGCCCTCGACCTCTTGATTCAACCGTCCGAGTTGTTCTCAATTGGCGCAGTAGGGGGTCACTGATGCGCTGGCTTCCTTTGGTCCTTGCACTTATGGCCGTGCCTTTGCAGGCCGAGGAAGTCGTTCTTGGACTAAGCCAGGATCAGGTGTCGATCTCGACCAATTTTGATGGGTCCGAGATCATCATGTATGGCGCAATCAAACGTGAGGCGCCGATCCCCCAAAGCGAACCACTGCAGGTGGTCGTGGCCATTTCAGGTCCACAAGTGCCGATCACGGTCCGCCGCAAAGATCGAAAGCTGGGTATCTGGGTGAACGTCGATTCCCTGACAGTATCCGCCGCCCCCAGCTTTTATGCCATCGCCACATCTGCGCCTTGGGAGGATGTTCTGAACGAGGCTGATGACTTGCGGCACACGATCTCAATTCCGCGTGCGATCAGATCGGTAGGGGCTTGGTCGCAAGTGGAAAAGCCACAGGAATTCATTGATGCGCTGATCCGCATCCGCACCGACAATGGCCTCTACGCCCTCAAGGAAGGGTCTGTCGATCTACGCGAATCCACTTTGTTCAACACCGCGATTCAGATGCCGGCCAACCTGACCGAAGGCGAATACGCGACCCGCATTTTTCTCACCCGTGGCGGCAAGGTGGTATCGAAATACGAGACCAGCATCGATGTTCGTAAAGTTGGCCTGGAACGGTGGCTGTTCAACCTGTCACGGCAACAACCTCTGCTTTACGGCCTGCTGTCCTTGACCATCGCCATTGCCGCCGGATGGGGCGCCTCTGCTGCGTTCCGGCTGATGCGATCAGGCTGATGCCCCGCACGCCACCAGGAACCCGCGCCGATTATCGCGCCTTTCGTATCCTGCCGACACGTTGGCAAGACAACGACGAATACGGCCACCTCAACAACGCCACCTACTATGCGCTGTTCGATACCGCTGTCAGTCTATGGCAGATGGATCAGGAGATCGAAATTCGCGGCCCGGGCGCGACTAAGTTCCTCGTTGTCGAAAGCGGTTGTCGATACCACGCCGAACTGGGGTTTCCCGATATCCTGACAGCGGGCATCCGCATTGCACATATCGGGACATCCTCGTTCCGCTACGAGATCGCGCTTTTTTCCAATGACCGCGATATTGCGGGTGCCGAAGGGTTCTTTACTCAGGTCCATGTCGATGCAGAGGGCCGTCCTGCCCCGCTATCGGACACAATCCGCGATAGTCTTCAAAGCTTGAGTGTTTGATCAAGATACCACTTTGAGGCGCACGTCAGCGCGCGTACCCTTGGCCTGAACCGTTCAGGAGAATCATTCATGCGTTTCCCAAAACCTCACGCCCTTGCCACCGTTCTGGGCCTTGCGCTCGCCTCTGGCGCCATGGCGCAAGAGACATCGGACGTGAAATTTGCTCCCGGCAATTTCGGCACGATGGTCTCCGGTAAAATAACCGGCCAAGACTACATCGATTACCGTCTTGGTGCGAATGCCGGGCAAGAGATGTTCGTCGAACTGTCTGTCACCGACAGCACCGGCAACGGAACCGTCTATTTCAACATCCTGCCCCCCGGCAGCGACGGTGTTGCGATCTACAACGCCTCAATGGACGGCAACTCGACCACCATCACTCTGCCCGATAGCGGCACTTATGCGATCCGCGTTTACCACATGGGCAATGACGAAGACAGCGGCAAGACCAGCAGCTTTAATGTAGACTTGTCGATCCAGTGACCTGACCCAAAAGGGCTGTCGGCAAATCGGGCGTCAGCCTTTTTCATGAAAGAACGCGTAGATGCGTTCCGCCAACGCCTCCGACACACCATCAACTGCCTTGAGATCAGCAAGGTTTGCGCGACTCACCGCCTTAGCCGACCCGAAATGCGCAAGAAGGGCCCGTTTGCGTGCGCCGCCCACCCCTGCAATTTCGTCCAAGGGGTTCGCCATCTGTGATTTGGCCCGCTTGGCCCTGTGTGTGCCAATGGCAAAGCGATGCGCCTCATCACGCAGCCTTTGAACAAAATACAAAACCGGATCATTGTGGCGCAGCGCAAAAGGCCGCTGTCCCGAGCGATGGAATTCTTCCTTCCCCGCATCCCGGTCTACACCTTTGGCGACACCCACCATCGGCACATCCTCGACCCCGTGTTCTTTCATGATCTCGCGCACCGCTGACACCTGGCCCGCACCGCCATCGATCAACAGCAGGTCAGGCCAAAGCCCCTTGTCGCGATCTGGATCTTCCTTGAGCAATCGTTTGAACCGGCGGGTCAGCACCTCTTTCATCATGCCAAAGTCATCGCCAGGAACAAGGTCATCACCTTTGATGTTGAACTTGCGGTACTGGTTCTTCATGAACCCATCCGGTCCGGCCACAATCATCGCACCTACGGCATTGGTTCCCTGAATATGACTGTTGTCGTATACTTCAATCCGGTCGGGCGGTGCTTCCAGATCAAACGCTTCAGCCAAACCTTTGAGCAGTTTGGTCTGTGTTGCAGACTCGGCCATGCGCCGTGCCAACGACTCTCGTGCATTCCGCAAAGCGCCATCAACCAGCTCTGACTTTTCGCCACGCAGCGGCACAGCAATCTCGACCTTGCGGCCCAGCTTGTCCGATAGCGCGTCCGTCATCAGGTCTTCGTTCTCGATCGGGTGGGACAACAACAGCATCCGCGCGGGGTCTTTGGTGTCGTAGAACTGGCCAATAAAAGCCTCAAGCACTTCGGCCTCTTCTACATCTGGCCCGACGCGCGGATAGAAGTCGCGATTGCCCCAGTTTTGATTTGCCCGGATAAAGAAAACCTGCACACAGGCCTGCCCCTTTTCAAGATGCAGCGCAATCACGTCCGCCTCGGTCACACTGCGCGGGTTAATGCCTTGCGCCGTCTGCACTTGCGTCAACGCGCGGATTCGGTCGCGCAAGGCGGCCGCGCGTTCAAACTCCATATCTTCTGATGCCTTGGCCATTTCTTTGGCCAACGTTTCTTGGATATTCGTCGATTTACCAGACAAAAACCGTTCAGCATCCCGCACGGTATCTGCATAATCCGCTTCCGAGATCTTGCCGACACAGGGCGCCGAACAGCGTTTGATCTGATACAATAGACAGGGCCGCGTGCGGCTATCGAACATCGCATCGGTGCAATTGCGCAGCAGAAACACCTTTTGCAACTGGTTCAGCGTCCGGTTCACTGCCCCCGCGCTGGCAAACGGTCCATAATACGCGCCTTTGTCTTTCTTTGCCCCACGGTGTTTGTGGATCATCGGATAAGCGTGTTTGGTGACGTGAATGTTCGGAAAGGATTTGTCGTCCCGCAACAACACGTTGTATCGCGGCTTAAGCTGCTTGATCAGGTTCTGTTCAAGCAACAAAGCTTCGGTTTCAGTGCGCGTCGTCAGGAACATCATCGACGCGGTTTCCGAAATCATCCGCGCAATGCGTCCCGAATGCCCTGAAGGCCTTGCATAGTTCGACACACGTGCCCGCAGGTTGCGCGCTTTGCCGACATACAGCACCCGCGCCTGTGCATCGAGCATCCGGTAGACGCCCGGACTGTTGTCCAGCGTCTTGAGATAGCTCTGAATACAGGCATGGCCTGTTAAAGTGTCAGTGTCAGTTTCCTTGACCATGTCAGCCTGTTTTGACGCTTTCGCAGGGTTTACGATTCTCTGGGATTCGCTGCCTGATTGCCCCCTTCTATGCAACCGTTAAGACATCCACCGTTTCTGTGGATAACTCTGCGGAAAAGTTTTGGATGTTAAGGTTTTTCCTTTGTATTCCGGTACATTCTCTGACTTGCCTATTTTTTAGGCATCATTGTAACAATTTGTTTTTATTGTATATTTTTATCCAAAGGGAACAAGGCACTGATAACATTAACACTTTCGTAACAAATTCGTAACGTCAACTTGATCGGTGCAAAACTTGCGCCTGATAGGCATCATTCAACGCCAATCACGTCTGGTGTTTGCCATCCAAGATGTTGTCCGCCGTCTGCACACAAAAGCTGCCCGGTGATGGACGGAGCGTCGAGAAAATACCCCAGCGCGCCTGTGATGTCTGATGTGTTCGCGCCTCGTTGCAGAACCGTTGCGGCACGTTGTTTCGCAAAATGCGCTTCGCTCTGACGACCGCCTCGGAGCGTTGGGCCGGGACCAATCGCGTTGACCCGACACTTGGGCGCGAGTGCCTGTGCAGCAGTTTGAGTGAGTGCCCAAAGGCCCATCTTTGCGATCGTGTAGCTCATGAATTCAGGCGTCAGTTTGCGGACACGCTGGTCAATCATGTTGACGACCAATCCTGACGCGACAGGTTCGTTCATGTCATCCAGAGTTGGCTCAGGAAGTTGCGCAGCGAAATGTTGGGTCAGGACAAATGGCGCGCGTAGATTGCTTTCAAGATGCCGGTCCCAGCTGTCGCGGGTGGCGGTGTCGATGTTGTCATACTCGAAAACCGACGCGTTGTTGATCAGCACGCTCAACGGCCCGCCAATACTCTTAATGGCTGCATCGGTCAGCGCTTGAGTTTCATCTTCGTTCAGTAGGTCGGCCTGCACCGTACATGCGTTTTGCCCCTTGGTCCGGATCAAATCCGCAACCTCCTCGGCGGCGTCACCAGAGCTGGCGTAATGGACTGCCACGTCAAAGCCACGGTCCGCAAGGTACAGCGCCATCGCGCGTCCCAGACGTTTGCCCGCCCCTGTGATCAATGCCTTGCTCATGGGTGTTGCCTCTCGCGCTTACATGATGACAAGCGCAATGTAGCCCAGATAAAGTGCTGACAAGACCACACCCCAGATGCGGGTCAGGTCTTTGGCCAAGAACACCAGCGGGAAGATCAAGAGCGATGATCCCAGCATGACCCACAGATCGAACCGCAGGAATTCAGGGTCGACCGGAATGGGCGCAATCAACGATGCCACACCAATGATGGCCAGTAGGTTGAACATGTTCGACCCGATCACATTGCCCAGCGCCACATCTGCCTGACGCCGTAGCGCTGCCATGACCGTGGTCGCGAGTTCGGGAAGCGATGTACCAAGCGCGACCAGCGTCAGACCGATCACGGTGTCACTGACCCCAAAGATGGTCGCGATCTCGACCGAACTGTCGACCAGCAGATCCGCACCAAGCGGCAATCCAACGAGGCCAAGTGCAAGGTAGAGCATGATCTTCCACCACGGCATGTCTGGATCAGCGCCTTCAGGTTCTTCTTCCTCTGGCGCTTCTTGCCCAGCACGGCGATGGGCCAGTGCCTCGCGCATCGAATCTCCGAGAATGATGGCAAGAACAACCAACAGGATGATCCCGGAGATCCAGTCAAACACCCCTCTAAACGCCAGCCCGATAAACAGCACCGAAGCGGCAAGCATGATCACATAGCTTTTTCGGGTATTGCATTCGCTGGTGTGCATCACAGCCAGCAATGCCGGTATCCCCAGCACCAAAAGGATGTTTGCTGTATTTGATCCAACCACGTTGCCCAGCGCAATGCCCGGCACATCTTCCAATGCCGCTTTGATCGAGATGAGCAATTCAGGCGCCGACGTGCCGAACGCAACAACGGTAAGGCTGACAATCAACGCGGGAATGCCAACACGCAACGAAAGATTTACCGCACCTTTGACCAGCGCGTCGCCTGCCAGCAGCAAGATCACCAAGCCAACGATGACGCCTCCCCAGATCATCACCATATCAGCCCGCCTTTCCGGAACATGGGCAAGGGCCCTTGCCGATGCGGTAGCGTCCACATTTTTTGCACTTGGCATTTGCCAAACGCTTGGAGCCGGGAAAGCGAAGTTTGCCGAACATGGCAAGGACGGCCATGAAGATCAGGAACAGTAGGACGATCTTGCTGATCACGTTATAAACCGTACCGCGCGAATTCCGCGCGCTCTTCGATGACGCTGAGGGCGTCGCTGGTAAGTTTCGCACCGAAACGGCTGAGGAACGGGCGGCGTTGTTCGTAGCGGCGGAATTTAACCTTGTCGCCAAAGCGGTCCTTCATCGCTGGAACCAGATGCCCGACCTGATCGGCCAAACCAACATCAACAGCACTTTGACCAACCCAGATTTCGCCAGTGAAAAGATCCGGGTTTTCGGCAAGCTTTTCGCCGCGGCTTGTTTTGATTTGAGCAATGAAGGTGTCGTGCAACTGCCCAAGCAACTTGTTCAACCGTGCCACGTCGTCTTCGTTTTCAGGACGGAACGGGTCGAGCATAGATTTTGATTTTCCAGCGGTATAGACACGTCGCTCGATACCTTGCCGCTGCAAAAAGACATGCGCACCAAAGCCTGCCGAGATCACACCGATGGAGCCGAGTATGGACGCCGGATCTGCATAGATTTCATCCGCAGCGCTTGCGATCCAGTAGCCACCTGACGCGGCGACATCTTCGACAAAAGCGTAGACCGGCACTTCGGTTTCGTCTGACAAACGCCGGATACGCGCACCAATCAACGAGCTTTGAACAGGTGAGCCGCCGGGGGAATTGATTTCAAGCGCCACCGCAGCCGGTTTGCCTTTGCGGAACGCCTTTTCAAGAAGGGGGCGCAAACTGGCATCACTGAGTGTGCCGCGCGAGCCTGCTGCAATCGTACCCTGCATCCGAACTACGGCGACGGTGGGGTCGGATTTCATAAATGGGATAAAGCGCTTCATGCAGGCCCATGTAGAATGCGGCTGGGGGGCATACAAGGCATGGCACAAAATATGGCCGCCCTGTGGGTCACGGGACGCAGCAGAAATGCGGTGCAAAAGCTGACCTATTGTTTCGCACGCGAAACATTGAGACCGGACCGGACCTATTAATGATTTGTTAACATATCGCCTGCAGCATCTGTCACAATCGCACCCTCGGTTTGGAGAACGGAAATGTCGCGTGACACGGCAACATGGACAAATGCGTCAACCGGGAAAGTGTACAATTGCACCTATGGGTCCTGCAGCAATGGCGGAATGATCGTGAAGGGCACGTATCTTTATCATGCGGGCACCAAGTTTGCATTGGGCGCGGACCGTGATGAGGAAGCGGGGCTTTTGCGGCGATTCGTGTACTTTTAAACCGTCCGAGAGCGTTGCGCGCAGTTTGGTGGCGAAATCCAGGTCTTTCAGCTGAGCCAGAACCTTCCAGCCACCTACACGGCGGTTCGTGGGGGTGACGAGCATGCGCAGGATTTTTTCAACAACAATGAGCGTGTGGCGTATTTTTCGAACAAAGAGTGCGAGGTCGTGATAGCGACCAGGTATCTTGACCAGTATCTTGAACACCCGACAAGCATTGCCGGGTCGATCTTGTATTATCTGAACTGCTGTTTGCCCTGTTGCGGCGCGCCACAGCACGTGGATTGATACTAGATGGCGTTCAAAAGTCAGTAAAAGCTCTGCGGGTCGATATCTATGGCCATGCGCAATTCGCCCTTGAGCTTGAACGGGGCGACCCATTCGGCAAGAGCGGGCTGCAGCGCGGTGCCCTTGGGGGCTTTGACCAACAGACGCACACGATGGCGACCGCGCACTCGGGCAATAGGCGCGGGGGCGGGTCCGAACACTTGCGCACCGACTCGGCGCAAAGGGCCGTCATTGCGGGCCAATGCGTTGCCAAGGTCAAACACTTCTTGCACATCGGTCGAGGACAGGATGATCCCGGCCAAGCGCCCATAAGGTGGCACACCAGCAGCGCGGCGTTCTCCGGCCTCGGCGGTCCAAAAATCCTGTTCATCGCCGGACAGGATCGCACGGATCACCGGGTGTTCGGGCTGAAAGGTCTGCATCAGTGCTTGGCCAGGTTTGTCGGCGCGCCCTGCCCGGCCAGCGACCTGTCGCATGAGTTGGAACGTGCGTTCCGCCGCGCGCAGATCCGAGCCTTGCAGGCCGAGGTCTGCGTCGATCACGCCCACAAGCGTCAGAAGCGGGAAGTTGTGGCCCTTGGCGACAAGTTGCGTGCCGATGATGAGGTCTGCGCCGCCCTGCGCGATGGTCTCGATCTCGGCCTTGATTGCGCGTGCAGAGCCGAACATATCCGACGACAGAACCGCGAGGCGGGCATCCGGGAACAAGGTCTGCGCCTCTTCGGCGAGGCGTTCGACGCCGGGACCGACGGCTGCGAGTTTGTCTTCGGCTTCGCAGGAGGGACACGTGCTGGGCAGCGGTTTGGTCTCGCCGCATTGGTGACATACCAGACGTTTGAGGAACCGGTGCTCCACCATCCGCGCATCGCAGTGGTCGCACCCAATCTGGTGCCCACAAGCGCGGCAGATCGTGACAGGGGCATAGCCACGACGGTTGATAAAAAGGAGCGCCTGTTCTTGGTTGTCCAGTCGCTGTTGTACTGCGCGTTGCAAGGTTGGGGAAATCCAGCTTGAGCCTGGCAGGTCTTCGCTGCGCATGTCGATGGCGCGCATCTCGGGCATGACGGCGGCGCCGAAGCGGGAGGTGAGTTCCAGCTTGGTGTATTTGCCCGCGTCGGCATTGGCCCAGCTTTCGAGGCTGGGCGTCGCGGAGGCAAGGATCACTTGGGCCTGACATATCGACGCCCGGAGCACCGCCATGTCGCGGGCATTGTAGAGGACGCCGTCCTCTTGTTTGTAGGACGTGTCGTGTTCTTCATCGACGACGATCAGGCCCAGATCGCGGAATGGCAGGAAGAGCGAGGACCGCGCGCCAACGACCAATTGCGCACCGCCCTGAGCGACCATTTTCCAGACGCGGCGGCGTTCGGTGATGGTTACACCGGAATGCCATTCGGCAGGTTTTGCGCCAAAGCGTGCATCGACTCGGGTGATGAACTCGGACGTGAGCGCGATTTCCGGCAGCAAGACCAGAGCTTGGCGGCCTTGCTCCAGACATTCGGCCGCCGCTTCGAGGTAAACCTCTGTCTTGCCCGACCCGGTCACCCCTTTGAGCAGCGTTGTGCCATAGTCACGCGTGGCGACGGCGGCGCGCAGTTTGGCGGAAGCGGATGTCTGGTCGTCGGTCAGGTCTTTGCCCGCGCGGCTGGGGTCGAGCGTTGGGAACGGCGTGTCGCGCGGGCTGTCCTCTTCGCGCACCGCGCCCAGCTTGGCGAGGCCTTTGACTACAGATGTCGTGACACCCGCCGCTTCGGCCAATTCTCTCAGCGTCAGCGACAGTCCGCCCATGTCCTGCAACACATCAAGCACGCGGGTCCGGGCATCGGTCATCCGGTCGGGCGTGCTGTCGCCCAGACGGTAGATCTTGCGCATAGAGGGCGGATCACCCAACCCCGGCGCGCGGGTGGCAAGGCGCAGCATCGCAGGCATCGGTGTGAGCGTGTAGTCGCCCGCACGGGAGAGAAACGACATCAGTTCCGCACGCATGAGCGCTGCATCCAAAACACGGATCACTGACCGCACCTTAGAGATATCATAATCGCCGCGCCCCGGCCCCCAGACCACACCCAACACCTTGCGCGGGCCCAGTGGCACCTCGACGAATGCGCCAAGATGGCACCCGCCTTCGGGCGCGCGATAATCCAGCACACGGTCGAGGGGTTGGGTGGTTAACACGCCGATCAGCGCGCCTTGGTCAAAATAGCTAGATGTTAGCGCCATCATTTCAGGGTTTCGGTCTGCATTGTCATGGGGTAAAGCCACCGTTAGGAAAGGCCAACCCATCAGAGGACGGACACAGCATGAAATTCTTTGTCGACACTGCCGAAATTGACGCCATCGCGGAACTCAACGACCTGGGCATGGTCGATGGTGTGACGACAAACCCGTCACTGATCAAGAAATCGGGACGCAATATCCTCGAAGTTACAAAAGAGATTTGCGACTTGGTCGAGGGTCCGGTTTCCGCCGAGGTGGTTGCTCTTAAAGCGGAAGACATGATCGCCGAAGGCCGCAAACTGGCCGAGATCGCGGAGAACATCGCGGTGAAGGTGCCATTGACCTGGGACGGCCTGAAGGCCTGCAAGGTGCTGTCGGATGAAGGCAAAATGGTGAACGTCACGCTGTGCTTCTCGGCCAATCAGGCGCTTTTGGCGGCCAAAGCCGGAGCGACATTTATCTCTCCGTTCATCGGGCGCTTGGACGATCTGAACATGGATGGTTTGGATTTGATCGCGGATATTCGTGAAATTTATGATAATTTCGGGTTTGAAACCAATATCCTTGCCGCGTCGATCCGGACAGCCAACCACATGAGCGATTGTGCCAAGATCGGCGCCGATGTGGCAACGGCCCCTCCGGGTGTGATTAAGGCGATGGCAAACCACGTGTTGACCGATAAAGGTTTGGACCAGTTCATCAAAGACGCCGAATCCGCCAATATCAAGATCGTCTGAACGGGACGAAGCCACGTCAACGTGGCGCTGAAATCGCATCGACGCGTTTTCGCAGGCCCGATCTGTCACAGTTTTGCAAGATGCCCGCATTTGATCGAAAAAATGCGGGCATCTTTTTTGGTCTCCTGATAGGGTCCGACGAAATACAAAAACACGAGGATGGCATGAGCAGCCCCCGTATCGATGACGACTTGCGCGAAAAAATAATGACGCGCCCCGATGTGATTCTTGAGGATCAAGATCTCATGCGTGCCCTGATCGCCGCGAACGAGCGTGCGATGGGTGGGAATATCGTGGATCTGCGCGGCATCGCAATGGATCGGCTTGAGGCCCGTCTTGACCGGTTGGAAGACA
Organism: Marivita sp.; assembly: GCF_965656765.1. Lineage (GTDB taxonomy): Bacteria > Pseudomonadota > Alphaproteobacteria > Rhodobacterales > Rhodobacteraceae > Marivita. Next base: position 28,353 of record NZ_CBFHLV010000021.1, read on the forward strand.
CACATCGGTCGGTGATCGCAGCGGCATATGAAAACCTCGCCGGCACCAATCAAATCCATCGCGCGATCCTACGGCTGATGGACCCAGTCGAGTTTGAACCGTTTTTGCGCGATCTTGGTGGCGACGTGGCCGAGATACTACGCGTCGATGTGATCAAATTGGTTTTGGAATCGGTCCAGAACGACGAAGATCCGGCCATCAAACGGCTGGGATCAGTGCTGTCTGTGGCGGCACCGGGGTTCATAGATGAGTACCTAAGCACGCGGCCCAATGGCTCTGCCCGGCAGGTCACGCTGCGCCAGATCGAAACCGGCACACCCGAAATTTATGGCGACAAGGCTGACTGGGTGCGATCCGAGGCTTGTCTCAAGCTGGATTTCGGGCCTGGGCGTTTGCCGGGGCTGTTGGTGATGGGGGCGGAAGATCCGCATCAGTTCACTCCGCAGCAGGGCACCGATCTGTTGACCTTCTTCACAGGTGTTTTCGAGCGTCAAATGCGGCGCTGGTTGTCGTGACGCTGACGATCTCTCCGGCGGCGCGTGACGCGTTGGAGGGGTGGCTGGCATCAAGCCGAGCGCTGAATGGTACCGCTGAAAACACGTTGATCGCGTATCGTGGCGATGTTGTCGATTTCATCGCATTCATGACCGAATACAAGGCCGAAGCGCAAGGGCTTGCCCCATTGGCGCGCATCAATGTGCCGGACATGCGGGCGTGGATGGCACACACCCGAAGCAGTGGCGCCAGTGCCAGATCGTTGGCGCGAAAGCTGTCGGCGGTCAAATCCTTTTATCGCTGGCTTTCCGAGCGCGAGAGGTTCGAGCCGACCGCTGTTCTGTCCACGCGCGCACCGAAATTTCAAAAGAAACTGCCCCGCCCTTTGAACGAAGACGCCGCACGCGCGATGATCGACACAGTGGGTCAGCAGTCGCAGAAAGACTGGGTCGGCGCACGCGACATGGCGGTGGTGACGCTACTTTATGGCTGCGGATTGCGGATTTCCGAAGCACTAAGCATGACCGGGCGTGACCTGCCTTTGGGCGACGCGATGCGGATCATCGGCAAGGGCGGGAAAGAACGGGTGGTGCCCGTTTTGCCAATCGCTCGGCAAGCGGTGGCAACCTATGTGGCCCTCTGCCCCTTTAAGATGGAACCAAATGCGCCGGTGTTCCGGGGCGCACGCGGTGGTGCGCTTAATGCGCGGCTGGTGCAGAAGGTGACAGAACAGGCACGCTTGCAGTTGGGCTTGCCCGCCACGGCCACGCCACACGCAATGCGACACAGCTTTGCGACACATCTTTTGTCAGCTGGCGGCGACCTGCGCGCCATTCAAGAGCTGTTGGGCCATGCGTCTCTTTCGACAACGCAAGCCTATACCTCGGTCGATACGGTTCACCTGATGAAGGTGTACGAGGCGTCGCATCCCAAGGCGGGATGATTGTGACGGGTACAATTTAAGGCGAGATTTTCGGTGTTTGCCGTGCAAATTCTGAGCTGACGCAACTATTTTCGCGAGCCACACCCATGCATCCAAGCCCGAGCTTTCACAGCAAAAACACTGCCAAGGACATCGCCTTTGTCCGGGACCGCGCATTTGGCAGCTTGATGATCAATGGGGATCCTGTGCCGATGGTGGCGCATGTACCTGTTCTGCTGTCCGAAGACGGGCGCGAGGTGCTGATCCATCTGGTGCGCTCAAACCCGATTGCGCGGGCGTTGACCGCACCGTTGCCTGCTCGGATCACGGTGAATGGGCCTGATGCCTATATCTCACCAGATTGGTACGGTGTCGCAGACCAGGTACCGACGTGGAATTACGTCGCGGTACAGATCACCGGGGTCTTGGCGCTCTTACCACATGAGGACATGCGTGAGGTGCTTGATGTACAATCAGCGCATTTCGAAAACCGCTTGGCGGATAAGGCACCTTGGACCACGGACAAGATGACCTCCGAAGTGCTGCAAAAGATGATGCGGATGATCGTGCCTTGTCGGATGATGGTGGACGATATCGCAGCGACATGGAAGCTGGGCCAGAACAAGGACAACACGGTGCGGGAACGTGCTGCGGCGAAGGTTACGGGCGGGATGGGCACAGAGCTTGAGGCGCTGGCCGCGTTGATGGCAGAACCGCCGGTGTTGTGAGCGGGCTTTTTCCGTCGGCTGAAAGAAGCAATACATCGACGCATCGCGCCGCTTGGCATTTGCCGTCCAACAGGATTAGCTAGGTTATCACCGATTTTTGGAGCAGTCAGATGCAACTTCTTCGTTCAGGCCCATCCCCCTTTGTTCGCAAGGTTCTCGTGACACTGCACGAAACCGGGCAATATGACGACATCGAACATGTGGACGTGGCCACCACGCCGCTGACCCCTGATTCCAAGCTGATCGCGGCAAACCCAGTTGGTAAAATCCCAGCACTTGTCCGGTCGGACGGGCCGACGATCTACGACAGCCGGGTTATCTGCCGTTTTCTCGATGCACGCGCAGAGGGCGGATTGTATCCAGACCACCGGATTTGGGACACGCTAACGCTCGAGGCGACAGCTGATGGCATTCTCGATGCTGCCGTTCTTATGGTCTACGAGACGCGGTTCCGTCCCGAGGAGAAGGTCATGATGGATTGGGTCGAGGGACAGTGGGGCAAGGTGTCTCGTGCATTGGATGCGCTGAACACGCGCTGGATGAGTCATTTGAATGGCCGGATGGATATGGGGCACATCGCGGTGGCCTGTGCGCTGGGGTATCTGGACCTGCGCCATGACGCGCGGTCCTGGCGCACCGGGCGCGATGGTTTGGCCGCGTGGTTCGAAGGCTTTTCCCAGCGTGACAGCATGGTTGCGACACATCCGGACCCATAACCAGAGACGGTACGTCATCATGCCAAGCCTTGCACGTTGGTCTGCCGGGGTTTACCGACCCTCAACGCTTTGAGAGGATACTGCCGCGATGCGGATGACCGATACATTTATCAAACCAATGCACCCCGAGGGGCGCAAATTCGTTGCGATCTTTGCCATAATCACCTTGGTGCTTTTTGCAGTCGAGGACGTGCTCGGATGGATCGGTGTTGGCCTGACGGTTTGGTGCTACTATTTTTTCCGCGATCCAGAGCGTGTCACGCCAGAGGCACCGGGGCTGGTGATCAGCCCGGCGGATGGTGTCGTGTCCCTGATTGAACCGGCTGTTCCGCCGCGGGAGCTTGGCTTGCCAGAGATCCCGCTGACCCGGGTGAGTGTATTTATGTCTGTGTTCAACTGCCATGTGAACCGCGCGCCGGTGGCTGGGAAGATTGAAAAAATCGCCTATCGTCCGGGCAAATTCCTGAACGCATCGCTTGATAAAGCGAGCGAAGACAATGAGCGCAATTCACTGGTGATCCGGATGGACGATGACCGCATCCTGACCGTAACGCAGATTGCAGGTCTCGTTGCCCGCCGTATCGTGAGCTTTACGCAGGAAGGTGCGGTTCTGGATCGGGGCGAACGGTTTGGCCTGATCCGATTTGGATCGCGGCTTGATATCTATCTGCCGGATGGAGTGGAGCCGTCGGTCAAGATCGGGCAGACCATGATCGCCGGAGAAACGGTGATTGCGGACTTGACGGTATGAGCACCGAAAACAACGGTGAAAAACTAACGCTGATCCAGCTGTTGCCGAATATGCTAACAGTGACAGCTATCTGCGCCGGGATGACCGCAATCAGGTTCGGATTGCAGGGCAATTACGAGCTGGCGGTTCAATTGATCCTGCTGGCAGCCATTCTGGACGGTCTGGACGGGCGGCTGGCGCGCGCGTTGGGCAGCGACAGCAAAATGGGGGCCGAGCTCGACTCACTGGCGGATTTCCTAAATTTCGGAGTCGCGCCAGGGATGCTTTTGTATGTTTGGGCGTTAGAGGACACCCGTCAATTGGGGTGGCTGGCCGTTTTGGTCTATGCCGTTTGCGCTGTGACCCGGCTTGCGCGGTTCAATGTCGCGCGAAAAGCTGAAAAGGGATCGCCGGAAAACGCTTATTTCATCGGCATCCCGTCACCGGCGGGTGCTCTTTTGGTGATGTTGCCGATGTATGCTTCGTTCGCTTTTGACAGCGAGCAGATCATTCCCGACGTGTTGTTGGCAGCTTACATCGCCATAATCGGCATGTTGATGATCGGGCGCTTTCCAGTGTGGTCGTTCAAGACAACGCAGATCAGTCAGCGTCGGGTTAAGTTGTTTCTGGTCGGATTTGCTGCGATCGGAGCCGCAGTTGCCATCTATACATGGATCGCACTTGTGGTGCTGAGCTTGATTTATATTGGTGCGGTTGTGTCGATGTTGCCTGCATCACGTCGTGCTCTCGCACAGTCACGCGACAAGGCTGAGGAGTGATCAGAATTTAAGTGTCAAGCCGACGTTCAACGCGTTGGTCTTGATGTCAGATTCAAGAGACCCGCCTTCGGGCAGATCAACCGTGTTGCTGGAGTAAGTAAACTGGTATTCGCCAAACACCGCGAACCGGTCATTGATGTCATAGCTTACCCCAGCGGTCAGGCGTGCAGCCGGACCCGTTAGTTGAAGCTCATAGGTATCAATGCCAGTGGTTGTGTCCACGTCGACATGCGGAATAGCGACACCAACCCCACCGCCAACGTAGGGCGTCAATGCGCCTTCAGCCCAGAGACCGGGCCAGCGTTGGTAAGCATTGACGGTCAGAATGTTCAAACCATCCGTGAATTCGAGGTCGGAAAACCCGATCGCCGCCTTTTCGTCATCAGGCGCGTAGACCTTGGCATGGGTGAATTCGAGGCCAAAGCCCAAGTTTTCGTTTTTCCACCACGTGCCGCGCACACCGTAGTAAGGCGGCATTTCAAAGGACCGCCCTTCCCAGCCGATGAGCGCGTCGATATCGGCACCCGTGCCCGGATAATCACCATAGACACGGCTGTGCGGTGATGTTTGCCACCCGGAATAGATTGACAGCTCCATTTCGGCCAACGCGGGGGACGCGATGGTCAAAGTGCTAAGTGCAAGAATACCTGACAGAATCGTTTTCTGCATGGGAAGCCGTCCGTTTCGCTTTTGTCCTTGGCGTAACACGCCATTTGAGCACCGTCAGCGCCGAATACCGCGACACTTCGGCGCTTATTCATAAGGTAGGTCGTCTGGAGGTGGACGACTAGGGGGTAGCCCGCTAAATACCCGTTCGGAACGCCGCCCATGTGCGGTTCAACCCGTATTGTGGCCAGAAGATCGGCCGTTAAATGGAGATAACCTCGTGTCCAACGCAGAACACCACGAAGGCACCCGGAGGGACTTCCTGTACTACGCAACAGCCGGCGCAGGTGCGGTTGCCACAGGTGCAGCGGTTTGGCCTTTGGTCAACCAGATGAACCCCTCGGCGGATGTTTTGGCACTGTCCTCAATCCGTGTGGACGTGTCCGGCGTGTCGGAAGGCTCGCAGATCACAGTCAAATGGCTCGGTAAGCCGGTCTTTATCCGCCGTCGTACCACTGATGAAATCGAAGCAGCACGGAGTGTCGATCTGTCCGATCTTCCCGATCAGATCGCCCGCAACGCGAATATCGAAGACAGTGCAGACGCGAGCGATGAAAACCGTGCACTTGATGAAACTGGCGAATGGCTGGTTCAGATGGGCGTGTGTACACACCTCGGCTGTGTGCCTCTCGGTAACGCCGGTGATTATGTCGCCGATAGCGGTGTGGGTGGCTGGTTCTGCCCGTGTCACGGGTCGCACTATGATACGTCGGGTCGGATCCGCAAAGGTCCAGCGCCGGAAAATCTCCCGGTGCCGCCCGCTGAATTCGTCGACGAAACAACCATCCTGTTGGGATAAGGAGACGCGCGAATGTCTGGAATTCCTCACGACCACTATGAGCCGTCAAGCGGCGGAGAAAAGTGGCTTCACAAGCGGCTTCCCATCCTTGGGCTGGCCTATGACACACTGATGATCCCCACACCCAAGAACCTCAACTGGATGTGGATCTGGGGTATCGTCCTTGCCTTTTGTCTGGCGCTGCAGATCATCACAGGCATCGTTTTGGTGATGCATTACACGCCGCATGTCGACATGGCCTTTGCCAGCATCGAACACATCATGCGTAACGTGAACGGTGGCGCGATGCTGCGGTACCTGCACATGAACGGCGCGTCGCTGTTCTTTGTTGCGGTCTATGCGCACATCTTCCGTGGTCTTTACTACGGATCATACAAGGCCCCGCGCGAGATCACATGGATCATCGGTATGCTGATTTACCTGCTGATGATGGGTACCGCGTTCATGGGTTATGTTTTGCCTTGGGGGCAAATGTCCTTCTGGGGCGCGACGGTGATCACTGGCCTGTTTGGTGCGATCCCGTTCATAGGTGAATCGATCCAGACATGGCTGCTGGGCGGACCTGCGGTGGACAACGCAACGCTGAACCGTTTCTTCTCGCTGCACTATCTGCTGCCCTTCGTGATTGCCGGTCTTGTGATTGTGCACATCTGGGCCTTCCACACCACGGGCAACAATAACCCGACCGGTGTTGAAGTCCGCCGCACGTCGAAAGCAGACGCAGAGAAAGACACTTTGCCCTTCTGGCCCTACTTCGTGATCAAGGATTTGTTTGCGCTTGCAGTCATCCTCGTGGTGTTCTTTGCCGTGGTCGGCTTTATGCCGAACTATCTGGGCCACCCCGACAACTACATCGAAGCGAACCCATTGGCGACACCTGCGCACATCGTGCCGGAATGGTACTTCCTGCCATTCTATGCCATCCTGCGTGCCTTTGACGGCGACGTTTGGGTTGTGATCGCAGCCAGCTTCCTGACCGGCGGTATTGTCGATGCGAAGTTCTTTGGTGTCCTTGCGATGTTTGGTGCGATTGTCGTAATGGCATTGGTACCGTGGCTCGACACATCGTCCGTCCGTTCAGGCCGGTATCGTCCGATGTTCAAGTGGTGGTTCTGGCTCTTCGTGGTGAACTTCTTTGTTCTCATGTGGGTCGGTGCGATGCCTGCCGAGGGTATCTATCCGTATATCGCCCTGATCGGCTCAACATATTGGTTCGCCTACTTCCTTGTGATCCTGCCGCTGCTTGGTGTGCTTGAAAAACCGCTGCCGCAGCCCGATACAATCGAGGACGACTTCAAGGCAAACTATGGCAAGTCCTCGTCCACTGAGGGCGCACCTGCTGCGACCCCGGCCGAGTAAGAAAGGACAAGCAAACAATGCTTAAGAAACTTGCCCTCGCGGCCACGTTGGCCATGGCACCTGTCTCCGGCGCTTTTGCCGCCGGAGCGACCGGTCACGTCGAGAACTACGATTTCTCGTTTGAAGGCCCGTTCGGAACCTTTGACCAAGCGCAGTTGCAGCGTGGACTTCAGGTCTATACCCAAGTCTGTTCCGCCTGCCACGGCATGCAATATGTGCCGCTGCGCACCCTGTCGGCCGAAGATGGCCCCGGGATGCCCGAAGATCAGGTCCGCGCTTATGCGGAACAGTTCTTTGAGGTCTATGACGACGAGCTGGAAGATTTCCGTCCGGCCCGTCCGACGGACCACTTCCCAGCCAACAACGCGGCGGGTGCCCCCGACCTCAGCATGATGGCCAAGGCACGCGCCGGGTTCCACGGCCCTTACGGACTGGGCATCAACCAGTTCTTCAAAGGCATGGGTGGGCCGGAATACATTGCGTCGCTTCTACACGGTTACACCGGAGAAGAGAAAGAAGAAGCTGGTGTCATCCTTTACGAGAACGAAGCGTTCCCGGGTGGATGGATCTCTATGGCTCCACCGCTCTATGGCGATGATGTTGAATTCTCAGATGGCACCGAAGCCACTATTGAACAGCAGTCTAAAGATGTGGCGGCGTTCTTGATGTGGGCGGCTGAACCCAAGCTGATGGCCCGCAAGCAGGCCGGCTTTGTCGGCGTGATCTTCCTGACCGTCCTGTCGGTTCTGTTGTACCTGACCAACAAGCGCCTTTGGGCCCCGGTCAAGGCACGCGCCAAAGACTAAGCCTAAGAGGTTTGAACAAATCAAAAGCCCCGCCGAATTGGCGGGGCTTTTTTGTTGGCCGGCGCAACCTCTCTACGACTGATCGGCGCCAAGATATGCCCGCAATCCCGGTGGCGGGTTATCCAGTAAGGTTTGCGTTTCTTGCGGTCGTGCGACTGCTCCATCCTCGACCACGATGGTCTGGGATGCAAAGCGACGGGCATCTTTCGGGTCGTGCGACACGAGCAACACTGTCAGACCTTCGGCTTGCGCCACCTCGGTCACCAAATCAAGCATCTCGTCTTTGAGCGCGGGACCAAGCGCAGCGAAGGGTTCATCCAGCAGCAATACGGGTCGAGCCTGCACCAATACACGCGCCAGTGCCGCCCGGCTTTGCTGCCCCCCCGACATTTCAGACAGGTACCGGCTGGCAAAGCCGGACAAGCCAACGCGGGTCAGAACCGCATTGATCCGGTCTATATCACCGGCGCGCTGACGCCCCGTTACAGGGTTCAAAGCCAGCGCAAGGTTCTGCGCAACGGAAAGGTGGGGAAAGAGGTTGGTGTCCTGAAAGAGAATACTGATGGGCCGCACTGCCGGAGCGCGATTGGTGATATCCCCACCGTTCCATCGCAAAACACCGGATTGCGGTGTTAGGAAGCCTGCGATCACATCCAGCAAAGTCGACTTGCCCGACCCAGACGCGCCAATGATTGCCACGTGCTGACCGGCTTCGACCGTCAGATCAGCGGTCAGATCGAAAGTCCCGGACCGTGCCCGAATTTTATCGAGTTGCAGAGCCAACACGCCCTCCTCGGTCAAACATCCAAAAAAGTCCCAAACTGAGCATTAGCAAAAGGAACGCCGCACCTGCCGCCTGTTCCATTCGGTACGCGCCCATCAACTGATACACCTTCAGTGGAAGCGTCGCCCGATCCGGATCGGCAAACAATGCGATCACACCCAAATCCCCCATCGACAACGCTGCCGTCAGTCCAGCGGCAAATCCCAAGGGGCGCTTAAGCCTGGGCAAGAAAACCCAGCGCAACCAAGCCCATCCCGACAGGCCCAGCGCGCCACGCAACCGAGTGTAGTCCGCGCGAATTGCCTCTGCCTCGGGCCGCAGAATGCGGAGAGCGAAGGGCAAGCTCACAAATGCATTAACCGTTGCAGTGACGTAAAGCGCCAGTTCAAACGGGTTGGCAAACGGGCGCACGATCAGGAACAGCCCAATCCCAAGGACCAGCGGCGACAATGCGATCCCCGCAAGGCCCAGCCATTCGCCCCAGCGCGTCGCAAGAGGTACGGCCCATAACAGGCACAACACAGTCGAGCCCAAGGCGACCATGATCGAGTGACCGGCCGCTTGCCACACCGAGGCACCCAAGGTCGTGATCCCGGCAAGCCCGTTCACCGCCACCATCACCAGCGGGGTCAGAAGGAACAACGCAGCAAGGATAATACAGCAGGCATCCGTCCAAATCGCAGGCCAATCTGCTCGGTCCCATCGTGGCATATGACGATCCAGCCCTTTGGCGGCAACGGGCAGCGAGGTCACCCGTAGGGCGATCAACCCTGCAGTCAGAGCCAGACCAAGTTGCACAAGCCCTAGAACGGCAGCGCGTGCCAGGTCAAAATCAAAGCGCATAGATTGATAGATCGCCAACTCCAGCGTCGTTGCTCGCGGCCCACCACCGAGAGTGAGGGCAACGGCAAAGGACGACAGGCAAATCACAAAGATCACTGCAAACGCCCCCGGCACGATCCGTCGCAACATCGGCCATTCGATGGACTGCCACATCGCGCGGCGGCCCATACCGAGTGTTGCTGCCAAGCGGTATTGCTCTGCCGGGATGGCCAGCCACCCTTGCAAGATCAATCGTGTGGCCAGCGGAAGATTGAAAAACACATGTGCCAGCAAAACGCCGTGCAACCCGTAGATTTGCACCTCTGGTACACCCATTGGCGAAAGTATCCGGTTGATTAATCCAGACTGGCCAAACACCGCCAGTAAACCGAGCACCGCGACGATCACAGGCAGAATAAAAGGCGCGCCCAACAACGCGACCAAGAGCCCTCGACCCACGAAGTGCCGCCGGGCCAACGCTCGCGCCAGCGGAATGGCAAACAGTACGCTCAGCGCCGCTGACAAGGTGGCCTGTAGCAGTGTAAAGCGTAGGGCCTGCCAATCCGCAGGTTCAAAGCCAGAGAATGCCTCAGCACGCCAGGTCACGGCCGTGACCGGGCCGATCACCAGACCGGCCACGGTCAGCGCCGCGAGTGTTGCGGCCGCTATTGAGAGAGGGCGCGACGCCATTCCTCAACCGTTTCATCCCGCAACGCGGCGGCCTCTTCTTCGGAATAGAAAAGCACTGTTTCAGGCAAATTGAGTTCCTTGAACCCTTCTGGCCATTGGCTGGGATCGAGCTTGGCCGGGAAGGACCAGTTGCCGGTCGCGATCATCGACTGGAATTCTTCGGACAGTTGGAAATCCAAGAACTGATCCGCGAGTTCCGGGACATCCGTACCCGCCACCTTGGCAGACAGTTCGACCATAAAGTAGTGGCCTTCAGGGAAAATAGCCGCCTTCTTGGTGCGGTCTTCTTCCGCGATGATGTGATAGGCTGGCGAGGTTGTGTAGCTGAGCACCATGTCGGCCTCCCCATCTGTGAAGAGCCCATAGCTTTCCGACCAACCTTTGGTAACGGTCAGGATTTTCGGCGCGAGCTGTTCCCAGACCTGTTCCGCCTGATCGCCATAAATCGCCTTGACCCAAAGCACCAAAGCCAGGCCCGAGATCGACGAACGCGGATCCTGAATGACGATCTTAAGGTCATCAGGCGCGTTCAGCAGGGCCTCAAAACTAGCGGGCACCTCAGAAATTCGCTCTTCATTGTAAATAAAGGCGGTATGGCCGTAGTTGTATGGAAGGAACACATCGTCAGTCCAATCGACTGGCAGAGTCAAAGACGATGTGTCCTGACCATGCGGGGCAAACAAACCACTTTCGCGGGCACGTTGGGTGACATCGGTGTTCAGACCAAAGACGATATCCGCATCGGTTTGATCCCCTTCGAGCAAAATGCGGGGCAAGAGATCCCCTGGCTTGAATTGCAGATCACAGGCGCATTGCGCCTCAAACATCTCTTCGATCTTGGGGCCAGGGCCCCATTCCGAGACGATGTAATCGCCTGCGTAGATGGTCAGAACGGGTGTTTCTTGCGCGACGACCAAAGTGGTCGATGCAAGGAATCCCGCAGCAAATGTAAGGGCCGTTTTCATGGCATCCTCCTGTTTTGCGACGAGAGGGCAAAGCAGGAGCGTGTCCAGACCTTCCCTCCGCCGGTGTTAACCGGTTCAGGTTCAACGGGTTCGCATCACGCATCTCAGCCAGTTTCCTGGCACCCCGAGGTATTGCTAGAGGTAGAGCCCTCAGCAGCTGTCTTCAAGCCGAAAACTCTGCTGCTTCATCTTGCCAGATAAACTCCGGGGGTTCGGGGGCTGGCCCCCGACCTGTCGGATAGGCGCAGCACATTCGAAACACCTTGAGCACAAACGCCCCCTGCCCTAGGACACATTCCAAGCAAGGAGACCCGCTATGAGCCTCAATTCGTTTGGACATCTGTTCCGTGTCACCACATGGGGTGAGAGCCATGGGCCTGCTTTGGGCGCCACGGTTGATGGCTGCCCGCCGGGTGTGCCGATTGATGCGAGCATGATCCAGCACTGGCTGGACCGGCGCAAACCGGGACAGAACAAATACACCACGCAGCGCCGCGAGGCGGATGAGGTCAAGATCCTGTCGGGCGTGTTTGAGGGCCAGACAACCGGAACCCCAATCCAGTTGATGATCGAAAACACCGATCAGCGGTCCAAGGATTATTCTGACATCATGGAGAAATTCCGCCCCGGACATGCGGACATCACTTATTGGCAGAAATACGGTGTCCGCGACTATCGCGGTGGCGGGCGATCCTCGGCACGGGAAACGGCGGCACGAGTGGCTGCGGGTGGCCTTGCGCGCGAGGCGATCAAAGCCATGGTGCCCGACGTGCAAATCAACGGGTACATGACGCAGATGGGGCCACATCAGATCAACCGGGATCAGTTCGACTGGGACGAAATCGAAAACAACCCATTCTGGGTGCCTGATTCCAAAGCAGCGGCGGATTGGGCGGACTACCTAGACGGGCTGCGCAAGTCCGGCGAAAGCGTTGGCGCGATCATTGAGGTGGTGGCGCGTGGCGTACCTGCCGGATTGGGCGCGCCGATCTATGGTAAGCTCGACACCGATCTGGCCGCTGCGATGATGAGTATCAATGCGGTCAAAGGCGTGGAAATCGGGGAAGGCATGTCATCTGCTATGCTGACCGGCACGCTGAACGCGGACGAGATTTACATGGGGGATGACGGCAAGCCGAAATTTTCGTCGAACCACGCGGGCGGTATTCTTGGTGGCATCTCAACCGGACAGGATGTCATCGTGCGGTTTGCGGTCAAGCCGACCTCATCGATCCTTTCGACACGCAAAACAATCACCAAGTCCGGCGAAGAGACCGAGATCATCACAAAAGGCCGGCACGATCCCTGCGTCGGGATTCGCGCCGTCCCTGTGGGTGAGGCGATGATGGCCTGCGTGATTCTTGACCACCTGCTGCTGCATCGCGGTCAGGTTGGAGAGAACCGGGGCAAGATCGGCTGATCGGGTCAGGACGTGGCAGCTGAGAGAGCCGTATCCATCAGCGCCTTGATATCGGCCTTGCCGGTCTGGGCCACGATCCGCCCAAGCTCCTGTTCGCCTTTCAGCACCACGAGAGTGGAACGGCGCGGGATCCTCAGAGATTGCGCGAGCTCCGATTTGCCGTACGTATCCCAATCAATATCGATGAAGGTTACGCCATTGGCGTAGGCCGGGTTCTCGGATTTTAGCGCATTGATCGTACGCGCTTGAGATCTGCAGGTGGAACACCAGCTGGCCGTAAAATCCAGGAAAAGCGTTTCGCCTTTCGCCAACCGATCCTGCACCATGCCTGGAGTGTAGGACAAAGCTTCGGCGCGCGCAGCCATTGGGCTGATCAGCGTTGCTGCGGTAAGGGTCAAAAAGGTACGACGATGCATATTCAAGTCTCCTGTAAGGTCAAAAACGAACGGACAGATCGACAAGCCATGCTGGCATGTTGTCGAGCAACCAAATTTCAATCGCGTGGTGCCACTGCATAAGAAGGGTCGTACCTACCAACAGGAAGGCAAATCCCAGCACAGGTCGGCTGGCCACAGCGATCTGGCGAAGGCGCGCATTATGTCGGCCAATTGCACCACGTGCGCCGTATGCCAGCGCCAGCATGAAGCTTGAAACACCCATAGCGAACGCGGTCATGATGAGGGTCACGTGCCCAAGGCTTTGCCCTTGACTGGCAAGCGCGATTGCACCGCCGAGAGTGGGGCCGATGCATGGGCTCCAAACGGCGCCGAGCAATGCGCCGCCAGCGAACTGCCCCCTCAGGCTTTGACCATCGAGAGCATTCATCCCTTCGTCGGCGCGTGCCGAAAGGCCGGACGTGGCAGCAACCATAACTGCTGTCCCCTTTGGTACCAGCAGCAAGAGGCCAAACGCCACCATCAGCCAGGCCCCAATCTGTGCCAACGTGTCGATCGTCAACCCAATCAGGTGACCAAAGGCGGTGACGCTAACGCCCAGAACCACGAAAGACAGGCTCATTCCGCCGGCAAGGGCGAGCGGGCCGCGCCGATCCGCCTGCACGGCGGTTGCCAGCACGATCGGCAACACCGGGATCACGCAGGGATTGATCAGCGTCAGTAAACCGGCGACATATGCAAACACAACTTCCATAAGACCAGACGTAGACCGCAATAGGTCTGCCTGTCACTGAAACAGGTGCTGACGGACTTTCACTTAGCTGTTGAGTTTGTTTCAGTTCCGCCGCTTTGGCGAGAAATCTGAACAGCCAGAATGCCAAAGGTAATGATACTCACCCCGATGATGTCCATAGCGCCAAGCCCCTCGGACAAGATCAGCGCAGCGATTGCCACGCCCAGAAATGGATTCAGAAAATGGAACGTTGCTGCTTTGACCGCGCCAATGCGATTGACCAGCCAAAACCAGACCAGAGTAGCAGCGAGTCCCGGCACTATGGTCGTGTAAGCAAAGGCCAGCACGAGCTTGGGTGACATCGTCACTTCGAAGCTCTCCAGCAGAAGCCCAGCGGGCAACAAAGCTGCGCTACCAACAAGCATCTGCAATCCAACAATCATCATGAAATTGCCGCCAGAGCTTGCGTTGCGCAGGGCCATCGTCGCGACAGTTAAAGAGATCACGCCGATAATGCACAAACCGATGCCATAGATATCGGCCCCCGCACCCAGACGTGCACCCATGATAATAACCACGCCGCAGAACCCCGCTATAAGGCCGATGACACCGATGGGTGACATACGTTGTCCCGCAAAAAGCCATCCCGCAACCCCGACGAGAAGCGGCATGGATGAGGCAATGATGGCAGCTAGCGATGCCTCAATTCGTTGCATCGCGACAAAGTTCAGACCGAGATACAGCGCGTTTTGACAGATCCCAAAGATGATGGTTGCGCGCCATTGCGTGCGGGTCAGGTTCCAGCTTTGTCCCATCCAGCGTGCGATCAGAACTGCAAGCGCGCCCGAGATGGCAAAGCGAAACGCCAGCGCCAAGAGCGGCGGCGCATCTGCCACGATGATACGCGCGGAGGTAAAGGCAGAGGACCACATGACCGCAAAGGCCAGTCCCATCAGGATTGCGCGAATGTCCAAAAAAGCCTCCGGTATGGGATGGAACGCGATCGCATTGGGCATCGCAAAAGTGTTTGGGCCATCTACACACCGCCCAATGGCAACTTCAACGGCTTAAGTCAGGGTTTTGGTGTCGGTGCTGAATATCGTTGAGATCACAAAGCGCCGCCTGCTACTAGGAAGCTGCGGCACCAATGCCATGTTTTCCCGCGCAGTTTCTCGTGCAGTCTTGCGGCGGCCAGTCAGGAATGCAACTTTCGCGCGCAACATAACACAGTGGAACGAGTGCACTATGACCAGAACCAAGGCTATCCTCGCTGGGCCCCTCCTATTTCTTGGACTTTCCGCGTGTGAACCAATGCCCAACGATGGGGCGTCCACTGGCGCAGGGTTTGTCACTGTTCCAGAGTCTGTGTCGTCAATTGCAGCGCCTTACCAGGATCTGACAACAGCACGCATTCGGCCCGATGACGGCTGTTTCTGGTACACGCATCGCGGCCCGGTCGAAACGACCGAGCTGCCTTTGCGGACTACCGGTGGTAATCCGATCTGTACGAGACCCGTCAGCCAGTAACGATTGCGCGCGTCAAAGCCGACTGCCATCTGTTGGGTAAAGATATGCGGTCACACCGGTATCAACCTGATCATACAAAGTGTTGATGTGCGGCATGACCATCCGTACGCAACCAGAGCTTGCCCGAGTTCCGATAGAGCGCGGGGCCGGTGTGCCATGGATACGCAGGTAAGTGTCGCGGTTGCCGATATAGAGATACAGCGCGCGTGACCCCAAAGCATTTGCTGGACCGGGGGGCATCCCTTCTTCCCAGCGCGCGTATTTTTCGGGTTCACGTTTGATCATTGCTGGAGTGGGTGTCCAGCGCGGCCATTTGGCCTTGCGACGGATTGTATAAACGCCCGGCTCGTAAAGACCGTCTCGTCCAATTGCCACGCCGTAGCGCATCGCAGAGCCATCGTCTTGGATGTGATACAGATAGCGTGCGACCGCATCCACGTGCACGTCGCCCGGTCTAAGGCCTGAGTTGGCCGTCACACGCTGCGGCAGATATCGCGGGTGTAAGCCCCACGGGTTGGTTGATCCCAGATCAAAATTCGCAGGGGTGACTTGCGCATCCCATGAGTCCCACTCATTCGGTGCCGCAAAAGCTGGACCAACGATGGCTGGTGCAGCCAAAGAGGTGAGAGTGGCAATCATTTGTCGTCTGGTGAACATAGGCAGCCTTTCGAACGTCTGGGGCCCGCAGCGGACCATCCCGTCATATATGCAACAATCTTAACCTCTATTGGAACCGCCAAATGCGTGCATGGTTCAAATGCAATTTTCCAATTTCACGAACTTGTGTGCGAAATCCGTAGCTTGCGCAAGTTGCTCAGCGCAATTTGGGCGACCTGACACTTCCATGAGTGAAGCCAAAGTAGCGAAGGTATGGAATTCCTGACCTTGGGTCACTTTCATTCCAGCCACCCCCCATTTGGGGGATGTGGCCAAAAACCGGAGTCCATATCCAACCCTCATAGGCAAACTTGGGGGACACCGTGTCACATTTTTTTCAGAGTATTTTAAGGAACGTCTGATCTACCGTCTTGGCTACGCCGATTTCGGTGCAATCGGGCTTTGATTGAG
>NZ_CBFHLV010000022.1:0-44694 GCF_965656765.1 Marivita sp.
CCGCGGCCACGATATCTTGCCCCGAGACCGGGTCGGTCACGGCTTTCAGTGCGGCCAGAACCGCGTCACGATCCAATGCCACGTCAGTCTTGTCCCTTGATCTTGCCGGTCACCACATGCTCGAAATCGAGCCCGTCAATCGTCAAAACCACCTTGGCATCAAAGGTCTTGCCGCTGGTGTCAGCGTTGCGCATCGCCTCTTCGATGGCCTGCTGGGAGGTGACCCCAACCTGCTTGAGGAACTTGCGCATGGACATGTTGAAATCTTCGCTCATCAGTCTTCTCCCTTGGGCATCGGCTCGTTCTTTGCGAGTTGAAGCGTTGACGGGTGTAAGCCAGCGCCATTAGGCTTTCAAGCGAGGAGGCGCTGCTTAATGACCGCAATCGGAAAACACCTGTCTTTTTGGATGACTGTGCTCGCGCTTACGGCATTCGGGCTGACCGCTCCGGCGCAAGCGCAGGACAAGACCTTTACACTGACCGCGCCGGACGCACTGGTCGACTCCGGGCTGCTGAAATTCATCCTGCCGCGCTTTTCGCTCAAGACCCAGACGCGGATCACGCTGGCAGAACCCGGCGCCGCTGCCGACGCGCAGTTCGGCTCTATCGGTATGGTTGCGTTTCAGGGGTTAGACACCGTTTGGAAATTCGACCCGGGCGACGACCCAGACGCCCAGCGCTTTGCCGATTGGCTGCGCTCGGATGTCGGGCGCAACACGGTCGACAGCTACCAGGTCGATGGCGCACAGCTGTTCACCTCGCAAGTCGAGGTTAAGAAAGTTGTGGTGGAAATCACCTATGACGGTGACGCGCTTCGCGGCGAAGAGGCATCGCTTTCGCATTGCGGGCGCTGTCACGTGGTCAATGACAAGAACCGCATGAACTCTATTGGATCCACCCCGTCCTTTGCCGTTTTGCGCACGTTGCGCGATTGGGAGGACAGGTTTCAGGCCTTCTACGTGTTGAACCCACATCCGGCGTTCACTCAGATTACCGACGTAACCGAACCATTTGATGCCACCCGCCCTTCACCGATCGCAGCCGTCGAGATGACACTCGATGATCTGGAAAACATCATGGCGTTTGTGCAAGGTATCCCGCCAGCGGATCTGGGTCGCCCAGTGCAGTCGATGCAGGATTAACAAGGGCAAACGCGGTTACACGCGCTTACCAGAGCTGTTTCGAAACGGCTTTCTGTTCAATGATCCTTACGCTTCGAATACGGCGTTTCTTTAAGGTAATCATCCGTCGTGCGCGGAATACGCGGCTCGCCCAGCGCGAACGGATTGTTCTGCGAATGGTACTGCGCCTGAATTCGGCAATTGTCACACATCTGGATCATCTTGGCCGCGTCGCTGGTGGCGAACATCGAATGCTTGCCCACCAGCTTTTCGGTGATCTTTTCGATGGTCGACTTTACCCCGAACAAAGCGCCGCATTCGATACAGGCAAACGGCTCTTCCTCGTTCAACACCACTTGGCTGAACGCCGCATCGGTCAGGTTCATGCGCGGCTCAAGCGTGATCGCTGTCTCCGGGCAGATCGTGGCGCAAAGTCCGCATTGCAGGCAGGCGTCCTCTTGGAACAGCAGTTGCGGCAGGTCCGGGTTGTCGCCGAGTGCGCCCGACGGGCAAAGCGAAACGCAGCTCAGGCACAACGTACAAGAATCTTGGTTGACCAGAACTGCGCCATAAGGGGCGCTTTCGGGCAACGGCAAAATCTCGGCTTCGGGGTTCATCGCTTGCGCCGACACACGTGCAACCTGACGGCGGGTGCCGATGGGCAGGCTCGGAGTGGCCACCGTATCCGACACCACCCCGCCGTAAAGGTGATCGCTCAACGCGTCGGGATCAACGAGGTCGAGCACCTGAACCCGGCCACCACCAGACAGCGCATTTGCCAGCGCGGCCTCATGTTCTGGCGTATCGCGTTCGGTGCGCGGGGCGAGCAAAACATCCACCGACGCAAAGCCACAGCTGAGGGCCGCCATCATCTCGGCATGACCAAAGGCGGCAAGACTGTCCATCGCGAACGGGATCACATCCGCAGGCAGACCTCGGCCAAAACGCGCAGCAAGGCTGATCATCTCAGCCCCATGATCCGCATCATGCACCAAGAGCCGGGGCGCTTTGCCGCCAGCCTTGCGATAAGTTGACGACAGCGCGTCCAAACGCCGGAACACTGCGGACACCGGCGGCGCGTCATATGCGATGGCACCCGACGGGCAAAGCGCCGCACAGGCACCGCAGCCCGCGCAGATCATCGGATCGATTGCGACGTGATCGCCCGCAGACGTGATCGCGCCCGTTGGGCAGATGTTGAGGCATTTGGAACAGCCTGTTTGTTCGGCGCGGCTGTGGGCGCACAAAGCAGGTTCCAAAGCGATATAAAGCGGCTTTTCAAAGGTGCCGACCATCTGCGCCGCCTCGGCCAGAACAGCCGCAACCGCCACCGGCTGGCGCGGATCAGCGCGCAGATACCCTTCACGCTTGTGCGGCGCGGGCACCATGGCAGGTTCGCTCGTCAGATCGACAACAATATCACATTCAGACATCGCCCCGTCTTTGGGATCACTGAAGGTGAACGCGCCACGGCCACCCGGCAGCAATTGGGAAAACCCGTTGATCTTGACTTCGAATTGCCCCAGCGCGCCACCGAGGGTGCGCACATGCCCCCGGACCACATCGAAACGCCGATCCAGCGGCACATCAGAAATGTCAGTCTGCAACACCGTCACGGCGAGCGTATCGCAAAGCTGTGCAGCTGCTGAGAACACCGCATCGCCCGCGCCGATGATCAAACAGGTGCCTTCACTGACAACATCGACCACCTTTGGCACCGGTAACCGCAACGCCGCCTCTGCTGCAAGGGCAGCTTGCTTTGGTCCAGCAGACGCGCCCTGATCGCTCCAGCCCGCACGATCACGGATGTCGACAAAGACGGGGGTATCGACGCCTAACTCCTCGGCCAGCATCTCGAAAAACGCGCTTTCCTGTGCGCAGGCGATCATCACATCGCCGTCTTCCATCGCCTTGGCCGCAGACTCGGCCTGCGTGCCACACAGGTTCGTGTAGACCTTGGTCGGATCAAGCGACGTGACATCGTCAATCCGTGCTGCATCAACATTTTGACTGCCAAGACAGTCACATAGAAGTAGTTTGGTTCCCATCTCGGCCCTTTCGCGGCACGTGCCTGCGTGGTCTCTTGTCGCTGGTTTGATATTTGGACTTACCCAAGGGCTATGCTACGCAGATGTCAACCGCGCCCGTGAGGCCGGACTGGGGAGGACACGCGTTTGACCAAGACCGATAACCGTTCAATAGAGATGCCCGTGGGCGTTGTCATCCAACGCAAACCGGGTGTGACCCGATGGCAGAAATGGGCCTATACCCCCACCGCATTGACGCCGGGCGCCGCACCTGCGCATTGGAAACTGCTGCGCGAGGATGGTGACGTAACCGAATTCCATGTCGGCACTGCAACCCTGACCCTCTGGCGTACAGATGCAGAGGCATACCGCATTGGCCTCGCGGAGCAGGTGGTCTGCGCCTATGTCGTGCTCCAACCCGGCGAGGACGACTGGCCCTACAAGGTCAAGCTCATCACGGCCAATCCGCATGAGGCGATGCAATATGCCGATGGCGGAGACGATGTGGTGGAAAAGGTGCCAATGCCGCCTGCCCTTGTTGCGTGGGTTCAAGAATGGACCGACCTGCATTTCGTCGAGGAACCCTTCGTCAAACGCAAGCGCAAGCGGTATCTCGAGGACAAGGTCGAAGATGGCAAAGGCGATCCGCGTATCGCGCAGGTGAGCGATGTCTACCGCGCACCATCGAGCACGCGAAAGGCCCGCCCGTCATGAGCCGGGGATCAGATTTCTGGTCCCGCCGCAAGGCGCGGGTCGAGGCCGAAGAAGCAGAAGAGGCCCGCAAGGTCGAGGCCGCAGAGGTCGAAGCGACGCAAGCCGAGCTTGAAGAAAAAACCGATGCTGAAATTCTCGAAGAGTTTGGCCTTCCCGATCCCGACAGTCTTGAACCCGGTCAGGACATCGCAGGTTTCATGAACAAGGCTGTGCCCGAACGGCTGCGCCGCCGCGCGATGCGGCAGCTGTGGCGGCTCAATCCAGTGCTCGCAAATCTTGACGGGCTAAACGATTACGATGGCGATTTCACCAATGCTGCAACTGATGCGCCGGGCGTAAAAACTGCGTACCAGGTCGGCAAGGGAATGCTACGCCATGTACAGGCGCTCGAAGAACAAGAGCGCGCCAAAATCGCGGCGCAAAGCGGCGAACACATTGATGCCCCACAGAATCTGTCGGAAATCACTATGGCAGAGCCTGATCTGGATTCAGAGCCGGAAACCACGGCAATTACGGAAAATATGCAAGATAATGCAATTTCCGCACCTGCATCTACGACCATGGTAGGGGTCAATCCGGACGGCGATGAATATGCCGACGGCACACCATTGGATACAGTGGAAACGGAACCTATGCGTCCTCGCCGGATGCGATTCAAAATTGAAAGTGAGACGGGATGACAATGAGCGCGGCTCAGCCCTCGCCATCGGTGTCAGACGAAGATCGCCTTAGGGCGGATCTTTATAACTTCCTTGGCCTGATCCTGTCAGCGCCGCCCGATGAACTCTTGTTGTCCCAAACCGCTGGTCTGACTGGCGACGAGACCGATCTTGGTCAGGCAATTACTCGCCTCGCCGACTGCGCCAAGACCACTACGCCCGAACAGGCCGAGCGCGAATTCAACAAGCTGTTCATTGGTCTGGGTCGCGGCGAACTGCTCCCCTATGCCAGCTTTTACCTGACAGGGTTTCTGCACGAAAAACCGTTGGCCGTTTTGCGCAGCGATCTGTCGGCGCGCCGCATCGAACGCGCGCCCAATGTTTACGAGCCAGAAGACAACATCGCCACGCTGATGGAAGTGATGGGCGGGTTGATTGTCGGACGCTTTTCCACGCCATCCACGCTTGAAGATCAAAAGACCTTCTTCAACAGGCACATTGCGCCATGGGCAGGACATTTTTATGCCGATCTGGAAACCGCAAAGACCGCGATGCTTTACAGCGCTGTCGGGTCGGTCGGGCAGGCATTCATGAAGATTGAGCGCGAAGCGTTCAGACTAACCCCGGCATAAGTCGGGATTGCACCTGACGGGCAACCGTCACCCAGCGGCCACCGTGTCGCACCAAACAGAAAGAAGGGAGGAACCTTCCATGACTGAGAAAACCGAGGCGTCCAAAAGCCGCCGTGATTTTCTGAAACTGGCAGGCACCGCAGCCCCCGCTGCAGTGGCGGCAGTCGCTGTGTCAGGCACCCAAGCCGAAGCAGCAGAAACGCCCAAGGCCGACGGTAAGATGCAAGACACCGCACACACCCGCGCCTATCTCGCCAGTACTCGGTTCTGAAACCTCGTACGTCACCTTCTCTGTCGCCCGACTCAACTGGGCTACAGATCGCAACCCCGCCGACGGCGCACAGCGCCAAAGGTAGCTTGAGAGGGATACCATGCTAAGAAAGAAAACCGGAGGGCTGACACGGCGCGCTGCGCGGACCGGCCTGATCTCGGAAGTCGCCAATAAATCTGTCGACAGACGTTCGTTCCTGCGCGGATCAGGCCTGGCCATCGGTGGTCTTGCCGCGATCAGCGCCACAGGTGGTGCTGTCACGCAAGCCAGCGCACAATCCGCCGTCAACGGCGCGGTTGAGACCGTTAAATCCGTCTGCACACACTGCTCGGTCGGCTGTACCGTTGTTGCAGAAGTCAGCAACGGCGTCTGGATCGGGCAAGAGCCCGGCTGGGACAGCCCGTTCAACCTTGGCGCCCACTGCGCCAAAGGTGCTGCCGTCCGCGAGCACGCCCATGGCGAACGCCGCCTCAAGTACCCGATGAAGAAAGAGGGTGGAGAGTGGAAGCGCATCTCGTGGGAGCAGGCGATCAACGAGATCGGTGACAAGATGCTTGAGGTCCGCGACGAAAGCGGCCCTGACTCGGTCTACTGGCTCGGTTCCGCCAAGCACAACAACGAACAAGCCTACCTGATGCGCAAGTTCGCCGCCTATTGGGGCACGAACAACATCGACCACCAGGCGCGTATCTGCCACTCAACCACTGTGGCCGGTGTGGCGAACACATGGGGCTACGGCGCCATGACCAACAGCTACAACGACATCCATAAGTCGCGTGCGATCTTCCTGATCGGCGGCAACCCTGCCGAAGCGCACCCGGTGTCCCTGCTGCACATCCTCAAGGCAAAAGAGCAGAACAACGCTCCGGTTATTGTCTGCGACCCGCGTTTCACACGCACAGCCGCGCACGCTGACGAATATGTCCGCTTCCGTCCGGGTTCAGACGTGGCGCTGGTCTGGGGCATCCTCTGGCACATCTTCGAAAACGGCTGGGAGGACAAAGAGTTCATTCGCACCCGTGTCTGGGGTATGGACCAGATCAAGGAAGAAGTCGCCAAGTGGAACCCCGAAGAGGTCGAGCGCGTCACCGGTGCCCCCGGTTCGCAGCTTGAGCGCGTCGCGCGGACACTGGCCAACAACCGTCCCGGCACCGTGATCTGGTGCATGGGTGGCACGCAGCACACCAACGGCAACAACAACACCCGCGCCTATTGTGTGCTTCAGCTTGCTTTGGGCAACATGGGTCAGGCCGGTGGTGGCACCAACATCTTCCGTGGCCACGACAACGTGCAGGGCGCAACCGACCTTGGCGTTCTGGCTGACACCCTGCCCGGCTATTATGGCCTGTCCGCAGGTTCGTGGGCCCACTGGGCGCGCGTCTGGGAAGAAGACCTGGATTGGCTCAAGGGTCAGTTCTCGCAGGAAACTGTTGGCGATACGCCGATGATGAACCTGACGGGTATCCCGGTGTCGCGCTGGATCGACGGTGTTCTGGAAGACAAGGAAAACCTTGACCAGCCGGACAACACCCGTGTGATGGTTCTGTGGGGCCACGCGCCCAACTCGCAGACCCGTCTGCCAGAAATGAAGACCGCGATGGAAAAGCTCGACACGCTGGTCGTGATCGATCCGTTCCCGACTGTGTCTGCTGTTTTGCATGATCGCACCGATGGCGTGTACCTGCTGCCGGCAACGACGCAGTTCGAAACACGTGGCTCTGTCACCGCTTCGAACCGATCGATCCAGTGGCGCGATCAG
This sequence comes from Marivita sp., assembly GCF_965656765.1. Lineage (GTDB taxonomy): Bacteria > Pseudomonadota > Alphaproteobacteria > Rhodobacterales > Rhodobacteraceae > Marivita. The sequence goes on from NZ_CBFHLV010000022.1 coordinate 7,184, forward strand.
GTCATGGCACCGATGTTCGAATCGAAGACAGACCACGAGATCATGGGTCTGTTTGCGCAGAAGTTCGGCTTCCACGACAAGATCTTCCGCAACATCGCGATCGAAGACGATGGCGTGACGCCGAACGTCGAAGACATCACCCGCGAATTCAACCGCGGCATGTGGACCATCGGCTATACCGGCCAGTCGCCAGAGCGGCTCAAGCTGCACATGGCGAACCAGCACACCTTTGATCGCACCACGCTTCAGGCCATTGGTGGCCCGGCAGATGGCGATTACTACGGGATGCCATGGCCTGCTTGGGGCACCCCCGAGATGAACCATCCCGGCACGCCGAACCTCTACGACATGTCGCTGCCGGTCTCCAAAGGTGGCCTGACCTTCCGCGCCCGTTTTGGTGTGGAAAAGGATGGCGACAACCTGTTGGCCGAGGGCGTGGCCTCTGCGAATTCGGAAATTCAGGATGGCTACCCTGAATTCACCATGCAGATGCTCATGGACCTTGGATGGGACGGCGATCTGACGGATGACGAACGCGCAGCGATCGACGCCGTAGCTGGTCCAAAGACCAACTGGAAAACCGACCTGTCAGGCGGCATCCAGCGGGTCGCGATCAAGCACGAATGTGCGCCCTTCGGCAACGCCAAGGCCCGTGCCGTGGTGTGGACTTTCCCGGATCCGGTGCCGAAACACCGCGAACCGCTCTATACCAACCGCTATGACCTCGTGGCCGACTACCCGACCTATGAGGACAAGAAGTTCTGGCGTGTGCCGACGATGTACAAGTCGATCCAGGCCAATGACTTCTCGGCGGATTACCCGATCATCCTCACGTCCGGCCGCCTGGTCGAATACGAAGGTGGCGGTGACGAGACACGGTCAAACCCGTGGCTGGCCGAACTGCAGCAGGACATGTTCATCGAAATCAACCCGCGTGACGCCAATGACCTTGGTGTGCGGGATGGTGCGCAGGTCTGGGTCGAAGGCCCCGAAGGCGGCAAGGTCAAGGTTATGGCCATGCTGACCGAACGGGTCGCACCGGGCGTGGCGTTCATGCCATTCCACTTTGGCGGTCACTATCAGGGCGAGGACCAGCGGTCCAAGTATCCTGAAGGCGCCGATCCATATGTCTTGGGTGAATCGACAAACACCGCGCAGACCTACGGGTATGACTCGGTGACCCAGATGCAGGAAACCAAAGCCACACTTTGTAAAATCATGGCAGCTTGAGGAGGACCTGAGACATGGCACGAGCTAAATTCCTTGTCGACGCCGAACGCTGCATTGAATGCAACGCCTGCGTCACAGCCTGTAAAAACGAGCACGAAGTTCCGTGGGGCATCAACCGCCGCAAGGTGGTGACCATCAATGATGGCAAGCCCGGCGAACGGTCGATCTCGGTGGCTTGCATGCATTGTTCGGACGCGCCCTGTATGGCCGTCTGTCCGGTGGATTGCTTCTACCAGAACGAAGAAGGCGTGGTCCTGCACTCCAAGGACCTCTGCATTGGCTGCGGCTACTGCTTCTACGCCTGCCCCTTCGGCGCACCGCAGTACCCGCAAGCGGGCAACTTCGGCAGCCGTGGCAAGATGGACAAGTGCACCTTCTGCGCCGGTGGCCCGGAAGAGAACCACTCCACAGCCGAGTTCGCAAAGTACGGCCGCAACCGGATCGACGAAGGCAAGCTGCCGATCTGCGCCGAGATGTGCGCAACCAAGGCATTGCTGGCGGGCGATGGCGACATCGTTGCCTCGATCTACCGCGAGCGTGTTGTGGCCCGTGGTTTCGGGTCCGGCGCTTGGGGCTGGGGCACAGCCTACGACCAGAAAGACGGCTGATCCCAAACGGATCGGTTTGACGACACGAAAGGCCCCGGAGCACGCTCCGGGGCTTTTTCTTTTGGGGTTTATTACCTGCGCAACATCCTGTGGCCGGTTGGGTCAGCCCCGCCGGTTGGATGAAGTGATGGTCGGGCTATTGCCTGACCGTTAATTGTATCTCACAGAAGAAGCGGCGCCGCCCTTATGGGCCTGACGGTTCTCTCAAATCCGCGATTCAACGCGTGACCTGTACTCTGGGGATGCCAGAGCCTGTTCAGACCGGTCTCTCATGGTCAGCCTTCCGGCATATGAGAGGGTGTCAGTTCTGTGGTGTCGCGGCATGGGAGTGACCCTTCCCGCTCAAAGCGCTTTGTGGGCGGGTGTATGCGGGAGGGTTGGTTAACGGGTTCGAAATGGGGCGTGCGGTTGGGTGGCCCATACCAACCGTAGGGTGCGTGATTTCACGCAACAAAACGAGAGTTCGGATGCATAAAATGGTGCGTGAAATCACGCAACCTACACAACAAACGCCACACTCCTGCCACTTGCCCCTGTTAACGACATCCGCGAAACTTAGCGGAACGGGTAGAGCCAGACCCGGTAGTCGTCCACGAGGGATTGGGCATGTTCGATCTGATCAGGCGTCATTTTCTTGACCACTTCCTCGACCGAGATGGCGGCGTCGGGGTCGCCTCCGATGGTGCTGAGTTGATACCACAGGAACGCGCGGACGAGGTCGGGGGCGGGCAACCCGAGGCCGGTTTCATAGTACCAGCCGATGCCCGATTGCGCACCGGGGTGGCCTTTGAGCGACGCGCGCAGGTACCAGTCGAAGGCGCGGACGTAGTCCTGTTCGACACCCAGCCCCAACGCGTACATGACGCCGATCAGTTCCTCGGCCTCGGCATTGCCGGACCGCGCGGCGGGCCAGAGGGCATCGTACGCCTCCTCAAAGCGGCCTTCCTCCATCAGGTCACGCGCGTCTTCGATATCGGCAAAGGCGGGGGCCGCCATCAGGCAGCAGGCAAAAATCCAATGGGTCAGCTTCATCTTGGTCTGTTCTTCACTCTGTCTTTGGCTGCCCCGGCTGCACTGGCGCAACCGATCACAGCCGACGATTTCATCGCCTTTGATGCCGATCAGGCACGGCTGGGTCAGCTGTTGTTTTACGACAAGATTCTGAGCGGAAACAGGAATATCTCGTGCGGAACCTGCCACCATCATGATCTGGGCGGAAGTGACGGGTTGTCGCTGGGCATCGGTGAGGGCGGCACCGGTCTGGGGCCCGATAGAACGCCGGGTGACGGACCTGACCGCATTCACAAACGCATCCCGCGCAACGCGCCTGCCCTGTGGAACCTTGGGCACCGAGACGTGCGGGTGATGTTCCATGACGGGCGGCTGGAGGTCTCGGACATCTATGGTAACGGATTTGACAGCCCCGCAGAGGAGTGGTTGCCAAAGGGCCTGAATTCTCTGCTGGCGGCGCAAGCGCTGTTCCCCATGACAGCGCAGTTCGAAATGGCCGGGAACACCGGCGAAAACGAAGTGATTGGTGCTGTGACGGATCGCATTGATCTGGCCTGGCCGATCCTGGCCAAACGGGTTCGGACAATCCCCGCGTATGGTGCGATGTTCGTGCGCGCGTTCGATCATATCGACCGGCCCCAGGATGTGACGATTGTCGAGATTGGCAACGCGTTGGCCGCATTTATCGGCACCGAATGGGCCAATTATGACAGCCCCTACGATGCGTTTCTGACCGATGGCACCCCCCTGCCCGCCGCTGCCGAACGCGGACGACAGTTGTTCTTTGGTGCAGCGCGCTGTGCGCAATGCCACAACGGCCCGTTGCTGAGCGATCAGGACTTTCACGCAATGGCTTTGCCGCCGTTTGGCCCCGGCCGCACGCGCGTATGGGATCCTATGCCGCGCGATGTCGGGCGCATGGGTGCGACGGATGATCTGGAAGATGCTTACCGCTTTCGCACACCGCCTTTGCGCAATGTCGCGCTGACTGCGCCTTACGGACATAACGGGGCTTATGACAGCCTGCGCGACATGGTGCGACACATGGCCGATCCAGTGACCATGCGCGCCCAATGGGTACCGGAAAAGGCGGCATTGCCACAGGTGCCGTGGTTGCAAGAAGTCGACTTTGTGATTCAGTCGGACCGTCTGGAAATGGCGCGCCACGCGGCGACGCTAGATGTGCGCCCGGTGTCGTTGAGCGACGATCAGGTGGACGACATCGTGGCGTTTCTGGACAGCTTGACTGGGGTGACTGCGCTAGAAAGGCCATTGGGGCGACCAGAGAGTGTGCCAAGCGGATTACCCGTCGATTGAGACACAAAACGCGCGAGCCTGCTTTGTTAAATCCTGTGATGGATTTACCCCGGTTACGAGGCCTTTAGAAATTCCCGAATGACCGGCTGATTGGCCGGCTTTTTGGAAAGGCTGCGCAACAGGTCCGCAAGTTTCGGCTCGCTCACCCGTTTGGCGGCCCCCTTGGCAGAGAACCATTTGCGTTTGCGCTGGTCGCGCTCTTTCCAATTGCGTTTGAGTTTTTCAACAACCATCGGATAAACATCGACCTCGCATTTGAGCGCGGTTCCGTCATCCAGTTTTTTCTTGTAGGTATATGCGCCGATCACTTCCTGACCGATGTAACCAAGTGCGCCCGCTTCTTCCAGGGCTTCAATCTCGGCCGCAGTCCAGGGTTTTTTCCCGTTCATGGTCCAACCCTTTGGCATGATCCACCGTCCCGTATCGCGGGACGTGACCATTAGCACCTGGAACGTACCATCCTTTTTCCACCGCATCGGGAGAGCGGCGATCTGTTTGCCAGTTTTTGCCATGTCGCTTCGCAATTTATTGTTTTTATTACTGCTATACACACAAGATATGTCAAAAATGTAAATTTGGCAAATTCGGGAAACCTATGAGCCTATAGCTCAAAGCCCGGACAGACGTTTCAGGTGGGTCAAAACATCGTCGACCCCCTGATCGTGCCGGATGGCCGCAAAGACGAATGGCCGTCCCTCGCGCATGCGGGTGGCGTCGCGATCCATCACCTCGAGCGATGCCCCGACATGGGGGGCGAGGTCGGTTTTGTTGATCACCAGAATGTCCGACCGCGTCAGTGCAGGGCCACCCTTGCGGGGGATTTCCTCGCCGGCGGCCACATCGATTACATACAGCGTCACGTCTGCCAATTCCGGGCTGAACGTGGCGGACAAGTTGTCGCCACCGGATTCAATCAGCACCACTTCGACCTCGGGGTGGCGTTTGACCATCTCGGCCACGGCAGCAAGGTTGATTGATGCATCTTCACGGATCGCGGTGTGAGGGCAGCCGCCAGTTTCCACCCCGATCACCCGATCTTGTGGCAGGATCTGCATGCGCATCAGCGCTTCCGCGTCTTCCTGCGTATAGATATCATTTGTGATCACACCGACCGAATGGGTGTCTTTCAACCGCCGCGCAAGTGCCGCAGTGAGCGAGGTTTTTCCTGCACCGACAGGGCCACCGATGCCGACACGAAGGGGTCCGTTGCGGGTGGTCATGTGCGGAAAATCCTTGGGCTGAGAGTTTCGTGACGCATCGCTGCGATATCGGCAGCAAAGCTTTGGCTGGTCAGATCGTCAAGCGTTTGGTGTTCAGCCTGCGCTGCGATCTCAGAACAAAGCGGAGCAAGGGCTGCCACGATGCGCTGTGCCTCGGTCTGGCCCAGCGCCATCAGGCGCTGGCACGCGGCGACAACGGCACTCACCCAAGCATGCAGGTACATTTGCACAGCAACGGTCAGGGGCAGGTCCAGATGTTTGATCCCAACGCCCAGCGCCACCGGATAGGTCAGGTGCGCGGCATCAATTCCCCAATTTGCGCGCAGCTGATCACAGAACGCGATGCCTTGCGCGTCAATCTCAAGCAGGCGTTCGCGGCTGGGGCTGAAGGCGCGGGCCGTCTGGTCAACGTCTTGCGGATCAGAGCCAGTGGCTGCCGCGCGGATCAGCAGCGCATCTGTCAGGCCATTTCCGTCGCGCAACATGTCCGAAAGCCACTCTTCCAATGTTGCAGGTGTCACGACCTTGTCGGCAATTGCCTGTTCCAACCCGCTGGAATAGGCAAAGGCCCCGATGGGAAATCCCGGTGACAGCCATTGCGCAAGCGTCAGGATCGGGTCAGTGGGCGTGAGAATGGGTCCGTCCATGACCGTAAGCTCCTCCCTCTGGGGTGAAAGGTTCAACGCGTTCCGTCACAGTCGCGCCCAGCTTGCCAAGCATATCGCGGATCACATGATCGGGCTGGATCAGCAGGCGCGTGGCCTCGACCTGACAGGGCGTGTGGCGGTTTCCGATATGCCACGCGAGGCGGACAAGATTTTCGCCGGTGATTTCGAGCAGGGGTTCCGGCGCAGCGGTTACTTCGATCTCGCGTCCATCTTCGAGCCTGATCGCACCGCCGTGGTCAAGCGAAGTGGTCTGTTCAAGATCCAGCAGGAACTCAAGGCCACTGTCAGTGGTAAGCACACGGCGACGAAGGAACCGCGCCTCATAGCTTAGGGAAATCCGCTCAGCCGGCGTCCCGTGGGTGTGTGGGTGATATGTAGAGGCAGTAAGCATAATGCACTTTCAGTACAGCGATGTTGCGCGATCAACCTAGTGGGTGCGTGACGCGCCCACATTGGCGCAGTCGGTCGCGTCACGTCGCTTGGCAACATGTGGTTACAATGACGTCCGGGATCAAAACAGGAAATACCGCTGCGCCATCGGCAAAACCTCTGCGGGTTCGCACACCAGCAATTCACCGTCGGCACGGACCTCGTAGGTTTCAGGATTCACCTCGACCTTGGGGGTTGCGGTGTTCAGCTTGAGATCAGACTTGCCAATGCCACGCGTGTTTTGAACTGCCAGCGTTTTCTTGGCGATGCCCAGCTTTTCGCCGATGCCGTCGGCCTGTGCCGCCTCGGATACAAAGACCACGGCGGAGTTTTCAACGCTGCGCCCGTAAGCGCCGAACATCGGCCGCGAATAGACCGGTTGCGGTGTCGGGATCGACGCGTTTGGATCGCCCATCTGAGCGCAGACGATTGTACCGCCCAGAAGCACCATCTCGGGCTTCACGCCAAAGAATGCAGGCGACCAGAGGCACAGGTCGGCGCGTTTGCCTTCTTCGATGCTACCGATATGGGAGCTGATGCCATGGGCAATGGCCGGGTTGATCGTATACTTCGCGATGTAGCGGCGCACGCGCATGTTGTCGTTGTCGCCAGTTTCTTCGGCCAACGCACCGCGTTGCTTCTTCATCTTGTCGGCGGTCTGCCAGGTGCGGATGATCACCTCGCCCACGCGGCCCATCGCCTGGCTGTCAGACGCTATGATCGAAAACGCACCCATGTCATGCAGGATGTCTTCGGCAGCAATCGTCTCGCGCCGAATGCGGCTTTCGGCAAAGGCGATGTCCTCAGGGATAGATTTGTCAAGGTGGTGACAGACCATGAGCATGTCCAGATGCTCTTCCAGCGTGTTCACCGTGAACGGCCGTGTCGGGTTGGTCGAGCTCGGGAGCACATGCTCTTCACCACATATCTTGATGATATCCGGCGCGTGCCCGCCGCCGGCCCCTTCGGTGTGGAAAGCGTGGATCGTGCGGCCCTTCATGGCCTTGACGGTGTGTTCGACAAACCCGGATTCATTGAGCGTGTCGGTGTGGATCATCACCTGTACATCCATCGCGTCGGCCACGGACAAACAGCAGTCGATGGCTCCGGGGGTGGTGCCCCAATCTTCGTGCAGCTTGAGCGCGCATGCGCCAGCTTTGACCTGCTCTTCCAAAGCAGCCGGCAGTGACGCGTTGCCCTTGCCCGCAAAGGCAAGGTTCATTGGGAACGCATCAGCGGATTGCAGCATACGGCCGATGTGCCATGGACCCGGCGTGCAGGTGGTCGCAAGTGTGCCATGCGCGGGGCCGGTGCCACCGCCCAGCATCGTGGTCAGGCCGGAATGCAACGCGTCGTCGATCTGTTGCGGGCAGATAAAGTGAATGTGGCTGTCAAAGCCGCCAGCAGTCAGGATGCGCCCCTCGCCCGCGATGGCCTCGGTTCCGGGGCCGACAATAATGTCGACACCGGGCTGAGTGTCCGGGTTGCCCGCCTTGCCAATCTTGTGGATGCGCCCATCGCGCAGACCAACATCGGCTTTGTAAATGCCGGTATAATCGACGATCAACGCATTGGTGATGACTGTGTCTACGGCCCCGTCGGCGCGGGTGGCTTGGGATTGCCCCATCCCGTCGCGGATTACCTTGCCGCCACCAAACTTGACCTCTTCGCCGTAGACCAGTGCATTGGCTCCGCTGCCGCCGGCAGTCGCCGCGCCGACCGCTTCAGCGGTTAGGTCACGTTCGACCTCGATGATCAGGTCGGTGTCGGCCAGACGCAGCTTGTCGCCCACGGTCGGCCCGAACATGGCGGCGTAATCGGCGCGTTTGATCTCTGCTGGCATATCAGGCCCTCTTTAGTCCACGTTTTGTCAGGCGCCGGTGATTGGCGCGTGTTTTCTGCCGGATCGGTTTGATCGCCAGTGCCGCAATCACATCCGGGCTTTCGCCAGCGAGGGCGGCGCGTGACGCGTCGGTTGTGCCTTTGACAAAGGCGAACACCTTTTCGTTCAGCATCCGCTTGTTTTCAGACTTGGGCACGGACCAGAGGCCCATTGCCCCCATCATACGCATCGTGATGACGCTTTGCGCTTCGGCCAGAACCCAACCAGCCTGCATTCCGGTGACCCAGTAATCCATCGGCGTAACGATCCGGGGCATCAAAGATCTCCCATGATCTGCTGATTGAATCCGACCACACGACGTGCACCGCCCAACGGGATCAGCTGCACCTCGCGGCGTTGCCCCGGTTCAAACCGCACGGCCGTGCCCGGCGCAATATCAAGCCGATGTCCGCGGGCCGCGTCGCGGTCAAATTCAAGCGCCGGATTGGTTTCAGCGAAATGGTAATGGCTGCCCACCTGCACCGGCCGGTCGCCAGTGTTGGCAACCATCAGCATTATTGCAGGCCGGTCCGGGTTGAGCGTCAACGAACCCTCGGCGGGAAACAACTCACCGGGGATCATTTGCGGGACCTCGACTTGGCAAAGGCCAAACCGCCCGCCACAACAAGCAGGCCAAGCCCGGACGCGAGGGTCAGCCAATGCGCGCCGTCATGGGGGTGCGTATGTTCGCCAGGATGCGCCAAGACCGGCGTTGCGGTCATGATCAGAGCAGGAACGATATATTTCACTTTGAACCTCATGGATCAGCGGATTGGGTTGTGAACGGTGACAAGCTTTGTACCGTCGGGAAACGTGGCTTCGACCTGAACCTCGTGGATCATTTCGGGCACACCCTCCATGCATTGGTCACGGGTGATAACCTGCGCGCCGGCCTGCATCATGTCAGCAACGCTACGCCCGTCGCGCGCGCCCTCGACCACGGCATCGGTGATCAGGGCAATCGCTTCGGGATGGTTCAGCTTAACGCCGCGTTCCAGCCGCTTGCGGGCGACCACAGCAGCCATGGCGACCAGCAGCTTGTCTTTTTCACGGGGGGTCAGGTTCATACTTCAAAGTCTCCAGGATCGCGGCAGGGCGTCACCACTCAGCCGATCAAGAACAGGGATCAGGGTGCGGCGCAGCTCGAACCCGTCGGAGGCAAGCGCTCGTAAAACAAGCACGCCATCCTGCACCAGCGACACACCCGCCGTTTCGGGTAGCAGCGCGCGGATGGGATCAAGATGCGCCTCGGCCTCGGGCGCGGCAAAGAGCACAAGTGCCATCGCCCGTGCGCCATTGCCCAGCGCAGGTTTGTCGAGGATGGCGGTGATATCGCCTTTTAACGTGCTGGCATCGCGGAAAACGGTGTCGCCGTCGCGTTCCAACGTCAGGCTGTCAGCAAAGCGTGCCTGCGTGACCGCTTCTCCCATCGCCAAGCGTCCAAACAGGACCGGTTCGACCACCAGCACACGAGCATCACCCGCCATCTTGATATTCAGAGACCGCCGGAGCGCACCGTTTTGGAACAGGATGGTTTCCTGCGGCAACCAATCAATCCGCCCACCGGCTTCGACCGTCACCATATTGCGCACGCGGGCGGTGGTGTCATCAGCGGTTCGGTACACCCGTTCGGCCGCTTGGGTCGTGAGCCGAAGCCGCGCCCCAGTTTGTGCAGTGGCCGCAATGGACAGCGTGTCGCCACCGGTCAGACCACCCGAAGTATTCAAAATCACCCCTTCGACGGCGTCGCGCGCTGGTGTCATCAGGATTTTGGCCGACCCGGTCTGGTGCAGATCGGCAAGCGCCGACACGCCATCTGCCCGCGCTTTGGCGGCGATGTGCAGCTTGCCATGGGACCGGGGCGGCAAGGTGGTGAGGGCAGTTAAGTGAGTCATTCTGCCAAGACGCTAACAATCCGCCGCGGCAGAGTTCCAACGCATTTCGTTGGCAAGCGTCAAAACGGGCATTGTGCCGGGCCAAAACAAGCGATCGCCAAACGAGAACGCACATTTAGTGCGCTTCTTTTTCGATTCCGCCCGTAAATTAATCACCACGTAAACACTCAAAACTACGCCGGAGCTTCGCATTCCGGCAGTTGGCGCAGCACCAGATCACGCGACGGGCGGACGCCTTGAGGCAAGTCTTGCAACACCTCATCCACCACTTCGGCGCTCAGTTCAGCCACCTCGCAGGAATAGTCCGCAAATGTGCCTTCTGGGTTATCCAGCTGCCAGTCATGGAAATCCTGAGCCTCAAACGCCACCGCAACGCCTGTTCCCACAACAGGGACTGCAACCAAAATACGCCGCAGCCGCGCCTTGGCCTTGGCTTTGGTCACTGCTTTGGCAAGTTCTTTGCGATGCCGGAGAGCCGCCGCTGACGCACTTGCCGTTGCGGTGGCGACCTGTGCCGACAGTGTGAAGGCTTGCACCCCCAAGGCCAGAGTGCTGACTGCCAAAGCGCCACACAACCACATCAGCACGACCGTGTTGCGCAACCACCTGAACACACGGACCACGCCGCTATCGAAGACTTTGCAACAAGGCTTGCGATGGCGTTCCTGTCGCGGGCATCCCCCGGCTGGCTTGATAGGCGCGAATGGCGCTTTCAGTGTTCGACCCAATCACGCCATCCGCACCTTGGGTGTCGAACCCCCGTGCGGTCAGCCGTTGTTGCAGCGTGATGCGATCTGCCTTGGTCAGCCCGTTTGCATCTGGCGGAAAGCTGGCACGCAATGGGCCTGCGCCACCGATCCGGTCAGCCAGATGGCCCACACCAATCGCATAGGCGTCAGAATTGTTATAGCGCTTGATCACCCGGAAATTGCTGGTTGTAGCAAAACGTGGCCCGCCCGGTTGCGGCTGAAGTGACCCTTGGGGCGACTCGCTCCCCCAGCTTTGGCCGCGCGTCCAGCCATTGCGCTGCAAATAGGCCGCCGCAGACGCAAGCGCATCGCTTGGGTCGTCCGACCAGATGTCGCGCCGCCCGTCGCCGGTGTAGTCTACGGCGAATTGCAAATACGAGGTCGGGATAAACTGCGTGTGACCCATGGCACCCGCCCAGCTACCAGTCATTTGCGACGCCGGTATATCGCCGTTCTGCAGGATTTTGAGCGCTGCAATCAATTGCTGTTCAAAGAACCGGCCGCGGCGCCCATCAAAGGCCAATGTCGACGTCGCCGAGATCACCGGCACCTGCCCGCGCCGTTCGCCGTAAAAACTCTCGAGCCCCCAAATTGCGGTGATGATCCGCGCATCAACGCCGTAACGATCCTGCAACGCATTGAGCGTCCCGCGATGCCGTGCAAAGGCCGCGCGGCCCTTTTGCACCCGCTCATCCGATGTAGCGATGGACAGATAGTCTTCTAGGCTGCGGCTGAACTCGGTCTGGTTTCGGTCACGCGTGACCACACCGGGCAAATACCCGGTGCCGCGAAACGCCGCTGCCAATGTGGTCTGCGAAATCCCTTGCGCAGACGCCCGGCCCCGCAAAGACGCGACCCAAGCGTCGTAAGCGCTGTTGGGCACAGGGCGCAGATCGGCGGGCAACCCCGTCGGTGCGTTTGTCGAGACACGGCTGGGTGCCGCGCCCGAACAGGCGGTCAGGCCAAAGCTCGCAAGCCCGAGCCCAAAAAGTCGTCGATTGATCTGCATCGGTCTGCTCACCTCTGGATGCGTTTTCTTTGCATTGTGCGGCCAAGTTGCTTTGCACACAATGGCGCAACGCAATTCGTTTGGATATCGGCGGATGCGCGCAAAACGGGCAATTGCCAGCGCGGGGATGCCAGATGCATCTCAGATCCCTTTTCTTTTGCATCAAACCCAGCCAGGCTATCGCAAAGAATTCAGGAGGGACCAATGGACGCCAGTTTCTCACGCCGTAAATTGCTGAGCCCGACGGAGTTGCGCAGCCTCACTGAACGCTCTGATCTGCAAGGCGCGCTTCAGATGGCCAGCCATGTCGGGGCTATTTTGTGTGTCGGGTATCTGCACGCCTTGGCAATGGGGACCGGCTGGGTCTGGGTCACGGGCTTTGCACTGGGTGTGCTGCTCAATTTTCTTTATGCCGCGCAACATGAACTCAGCCATGCGACCGTCTTTAAAACCCGCCGCCTGAACGAAATTTTCGGTCGGATTATCGGTTTTATCCAAGTGTTTCCGCGCGATTTCGACCAGATCATGCACTTTGCCCACCATCAGTACACCCAGGATTGGGAACGCGACGGCGAGTTGGTCCGCGAACCCTATACGCTGACGACCTACTTGCTTTGGCTGTCGGGGGTTACCTATTGGCGCAACCGGGTGTTCGGTGTGATCCGTCGCGCACGCGGCGTGATCGTTGAGCCGTTCATCCGCCCCGAGGAAGAGGCCAAGGTGATCCGCGAAAGCCGCATACACCTGGGGCTTTATGCAATGATCGCGCTGGTGTCGTTGATCACCGGCAGCTGGGCTGCGCTCACCTTTTGGCTGCTCCCGATGATCCTGACCAAGCCGGTGCACCAGCTGCAGAACACCATCGAACATCTGGGTCTCAGCCACGAAAATGACATTCTGGAGAACACCCGGTCGACCCGCACCAATGCGTTCTTTCGGTGGCTTTGCTGGCAAATGCCCTATCACACCGCGCATCACACGTTTCCCGCTGTTCCCTTTTGGAAGCTGCGTGAATTGAACGACAAAATCGAAGACAAAGCAGGTGAGGTCCACCGCATGGGTTGGATCGAGTTCCAGATTGAAGTGATCCGCAAACTGACCGCCAAGGATGAAAGCCAATACCCGATGAACGAAGTTTGGATCGTGCCCACTGCAGGTGGCCGTACACGCCGCGTGCCTGCCGAGTGAGGCGGCTTCAGGTCTACACGTCGCTCTGGGCGATGCAGCCGCATGACCAGACTGGTGTGAAACTACCCTATGATCAAGTCTGCGACATGGTCGCCGGGGCCGGGTTTGACGGGATGGCGATTGATCTGGGTGCGTCGGATGTCGCCGTCGCCCACGCGGTGCGCCCGCATATGGAGGCCACTGGCCTTACGCCACTGATCGTGGCGTTCCCGAAAACAATTGAAAGCCTTGAGGACACGCTGCACATGGCGGTGGATTTTGGCGCACCGTTTGTCGATGTGATCGGTCAGGTGATGCCGATTGCCTTGGATGACATGGTCCCGGTAATCGAGACATGGATGGCGATATCCAACCGCATCGGCATGCCGATCCAGTTTGAAACCCACCGCAACTGCATCACCAACGATCTTTATACGACGCTGCAATTGTTGGACCGCATCCCGGAGATGCGCATCTGTGCAGACCTGTCGCATTACGTGGTCGATCGGGAATTCTGGTTGCCCCTGTCGGATCACGACCTTGGGCTGATCAGCCGCGTTCTACAACAGTCAGACAGCTTTCAGGGGCGGGTGGCAAGCCGCCAGCAGATCCAGCTGCAACTGGATTTCCCACAGCACCAGAAATGGGTTGATCTGTTCAAGGGCTGGTGGCGCGAAGGGATGGCCGATTGGCGCGCGCGCAATGCGTCGGGTGATTGTATCTTCGTCTGCGAACTCGGCCCACCGGAATATGCCATGACTGGCCCCGACGAGCGCGAGATGTCGAACCGCTGGCGCGAAGCGCAATTGATCCAGCAATGGGTGCGCGAGATTTGGGATGATCTGGGCGGCGACACCTGAGCGCTGAACAAGTTTGACACGCCTGCTTTTCATGCCAAACTGCGCGCCACCGACATTTCAGGACATCCACATCCCATGACCACGCCTTGCATCATTTGCGTTGCCATCACCGGATCGCTGCCAACCAAAGCCGATAACCCCGCTGTGCCCACCAGGGTCTCGGAACAGATCGAAAGCACCCACGAGGCATTCGAGGCGGGTGCCACGATAATGCACGCCCATGTGCGCAACGACGATGAGACACCATCCTCAGACCCCGATCGCTTTGCACAGCTCAAAGAGGGTGTAGAAAAGCACTGCCCGGGGATGATCATACAGCTGTCCACGGGTGGGCGTTCGGGGGCTGGCAAGACACGAGGTGGAATGCTGCCCCTCCGGCCAGATATGGCCTCCCTATCGGTTGGATCGAACAATTTCCCGACCCGCGTTTACGAAAACCCACCTGATCTGGTGGCTTGGCTGGCGTCGGAAATGCGCAGCTATGACATCAAACCCGAGATTGAGGCGTTCGACTTGTCCCACATCTTTCGCGCAGCCGCGATGTTCAAATCAGGCGAGATTACGGACAGCCCCTATGTGCAGTTCGTCATGGGTGTGAAAAACGCGATGCCGGTCGACCGCGACGTGTTCGATTTCTACATTCACACGGTCAAGCGCTTGTTTGGCGACGACACGCCGTGGTGCGCTGCTGGGATCGGACCGAACCAGATCGTTCTAAATGAATGGGCGATTTCGTCCGGGGGCCATGCCCGCACCGGGCTGGAAGACAACATTCGTCTTGATCGCACCACCCTCGCCCCGTCAAATGCAGCCTTGGTCAAACGTGTCGTCGATATCTGTGAAAAGCATGACCGCCCCGTCGCGACCTGGCAACAAGCCCGTGAGATGCTAGGACTGCGCAAGGTTGCAGCTTAAACGTCCCTCAGCTTCTCTGGTTCAAAAATACCGCGGGGGAGTCCGCCATCGGCGGACGGGGGCAGAGCCCCCTGTTTCCGTTAACGGAAACACGTGATGCGTTAACGCATCATGCACTTGGCAAAAAAGAAACCCCCGCATCCTGTGATGCGGGGGTTCCAAATGTCTTACTAAATCGAAACGATCAGTCGTCGTCGCCGGTCTTGAGTGCGGCACCCAAGATGTCGCCGAGCGATGCACCAGAGTCGGACGAACCGTACTGCTGAACTGCTTCCTTCTCTTCCGCGATTTCCAGCGCCTTGATCGACAGACCCAGACGACGGGTCTTGCTGTCCACGTTGGTCACGCGCACATCGACCTTGTCACCGACATTGAAGCGCTCTGGGCGCTGGTCGGAACGGTCACGTGACAGGTCGGAGCGGCGGATGAAGGACTTCATGCCCTCGAATTCCACTTCGATCCCGCCTTCTTCGATGGCAGTAACCTGAACGGTGATCACGGAACCACGCTTGGTGCCACCAACGGCCTCGGCGAACTTGTCACCACCCAGCGCTTTGACGGAAAGCGAGATACGCTCTTTCTCGACATCCACTTCGGTGACAACGGCCTGAACCATGTCGCCCTTGCGGTAGTTCTGGATCGCGTCTTCGCCACGTTCGTCCCACGACAGGTCCGAAAGGTGAACCATGCCGTCGATGTCGCCGTCGAGGCCAACAAACAGACCGAATTCGGTGATGTTCTTGACTTCGCCTTCGACCTCGGTGCCCTCGGGGTGTGATTCTGCAAACACTTCCCACGGGTTGCGCATGGTCTGCTTGAGACCCAAGGAAACGCGGCGCTTGGCACCGTCGATTTCCAGAACCATGACTTCGACTTCTTGCGAGGTCGACACGATCTTGCCCGGATGAACGTTCTTCTTGGTCCAGGACATCTCAGACACGTGGACCAGACCTTCGACACCCGGCTCAAGTTCAACAAATGCGCCGTAGTCGGTGATATTGGTCACGCGGCCCATATGCACGGATTCCAGCGGATACTTGGCAGCAACCAGATCCCACGGATCTTCCTGCAGCTGCTTCATGCCGAGGCTGATGCGGTGGGTTTCTTTGTTGATCTTGATGACCTGAACCTTGACCGTCTCGCCAATCGCGAGGATTTCGGACGGGTGGTTCACACGGCGCCATGCCATGTCTGTCACGTGCAGCAAGCCGTCTACTCCACCAAGGTCCACGAACGCACCGTATTCGGTGATGTTCTTGACCACACCATCGACTGCCTGACCTTCGGTGAGGTTGCCGATGACTTCCGCGCGCTGTTCGGCGCGGCTCTCTTCGAGGATCGCACGGCGGGACACAACGATGTTGCCACGACGACGGTCCATCTTGAGAATCTGGAACGGCTGCTTAAGACCCATAAGCGGGCCAGCGTCGCGTACGGGGCGAACATCAACCTGCGAGCCGGGAAGGAACGCAACTGCGCCGCCGAGGTCGACAGTGAAGCCACCTTTGACACGGCCAAAGATCGCGCCTTCGACGCGGGCGTCGTCGGCATAAGCCTTCTCGAGACGATCCCATGCTTCTTCACGGCGCGCCATTTCGCGGGAGATGACCGCTTCGCCGCGCGCGTTTTCTGCAGAGCGCAGAAACACCTCGACTTCATCGCCGACAGACAGGTCGGGCGCTTCGCCGGGGTTTGCAAATTCTTTAAGATCAACGCGGCCTTCCATCTTGTAGCCTACGTCGATGATGGCTTGGCCCGCTTCAATTGCGATAACCTTGCCTTTGACAACGGACCCTTCGTCCGGTGTGTCCATTTCGAGGCTTTCGTTCAAAAGCGCTTCGAATTCTTCCATAGATGCGTTCATAGCCATGTGGCGTCAGTTTCCTTTACGTATCATTTATCTGGCCGCGCGGTTGTCTCCGCCGGTCTGGGGTTGGTGCCCGCACTTGTGGCGAACGGAATTGGTCAAGGCCTCCGCAAAACAAAGAGGGCCGGTGGTTGCCGACCCCTGCTCGATCTTCGTTCGCGGCATTGTTTGCCTTTTAGCGACGCGCGCCGATTAGCAGAGCAAGCGCCAACTGGCAAGGGCTCATGCGATTAGCAGGGCTGGATCGGCGCGGGGCTGCCAGCCAATCTGTGCGGAAATAAACTGCCCTGGAGGCCCGCACTAGTGGCGGTTGCGTTTGCTTTGCGAGACGCCCTGGCCGAAACACGGGCAACATAGCGGCGCTGCTTCTTGGCAGAGAGCAAAGGACGCACTGGTTCGCGGGAAAGTGCTATTGCCGCAGATGATCCTAGAACTTCGGGGGCCGCACGTCTGCTGACCTCTGCATTGAGTAGCGTCTCTGCACGCACCCCATTGGCCCGGATGAGTTCGTGGTTTCGGCAGAGGATGTGGTGGTAGGTTATCACCTGACCTTCGGGTTCAAGCGCTATGCCGGGCAGCCCGATCAGATGGTGCGCCGCAACAAGTGCGCCCGGAGAATCAAACATCCGCCGCGCCACCGGCGAGGTCATGTAGACGCGGTGTTGGCGAGAAAGCCGCAAAGGCGCAAAAGGCAGGCCTGCGCCCAATGCACCCGAAGCAATGTGCACGGGGGCAGTTCGGCTGGTTGCAACGACCGACCAATGATCGTTCCGGACAACTCGCTGAGGCCCCCGATCCTCAGTCAGGACAAGGTCGCCCGCCGATATGTCTTCGATCCGGCGGCGACCCGACGGCGTTTCTATCCAGGTGCCTTTGACAAAACAGACCACGGTCGATGTGCTGGATGCATTGGTAGTAATACTGACATAGCCATCCGCTACCATCGAAGAGATGGTCAGTTGGTTGATATTATATCCGTCAGGCAAACGAACGAAGGTCGCCCCGTTCTGCAACTGATAGACACTGAATGTCATAGGCTGGGGTGTGGTCGATCCCGCGGTGATCACCGTCCCTGAAAAACGCGCTTCACCATCAAGTCCACTGGTGATGGTTCCCGATCCCAGATTGTACGTGAAGGTATCCGGTGTGGCACCGAAATCATCGCTGTTCGTGGAACCTGAAGTGAAATTGTCCGACATCGCCACGCTGACAACCTGCATCGCAGTGGCCTGATAGGTGCCGTACATGGCGCCAGGCTGTTCATTTGTAGCATTGCTTTCGAACGTATCCATCGAAGGTCGGATGCCGATGTAGATAAGGTCAGCCAAAGGTGTTCTCCGAAGTCGCGCGACGTGATCGCTCCGTGCCCGAAGGTCTGGAGCGTAACGGCAAACGAAAGAACAGTTTTAGTTCGGCTGACCTGCGCCGGGTCAGTCACACCGCACTTTAACGGCAGCGATGGCCTGTGCTACGGCTTCGCCAATGCTGAGTTCCGAGGTGTCGATCGTCACCGCATCACCCGCCGGACGCAGCGGTGCATCAGCGCGGGTCATGTCGCGGTCGTCACGGGCTTTGACGTCCGCCAGCACGGTTTCGAGATCAGTGTCAAAACCACGCTCTTGCAATTCGGAGAGCCGTCGTTGGGCACGCACTTCAGCGCTTGCGGTCACGAACAGCTTCACCTCGGCGCGCGGGCAGATCACTGTGCCGATATCCCGCCCGTCCAGAACCGCCCCGCCCGAGCGCCGGGCAAATGCGCGCTGAAAATTCAACAAGGCGGCACGCACCTCTGGGATCACCGCGACTTTGGACGCAGCCTGAGCGACATCGGCGGTGCGCAGTTCCGGGTTTTCGAGGTCTGAAGCAACAAGCGTTTGCGCCGCTGCCGTCGGGTCTTCGCCGCGCAACATTCGGGCTCCGACGGCGCGGTATAGCAGGCCGGTATCAAGATGCGCCAGATCGAAATGCACGGCAACCTCTTTGCTGATCGTGCCTTTGCCCGCAGCGGCGGGGCCATCAATGGCGACTGTAAACGGGGACATCATGTCGGTTTCCGAAAGGTCATATAATGCGGCATCCGCTTTTCCCGCAGCGCCTTCATCTCGTATCGGGTTGAATACCAATCATCCCACGGGTGACGCCAATCTCCGGGACGTTCGGCCAGCCACTGGAATCCCGCTTTCGGGACTTCGATCAAGGTTTGGCGCACGTAGTCGGGAATGTCTGTCGCAACACGAAATTCAGCCCCCGGCGCGAGCACTGTGTAGAGCGGTTCAAGATGTTCTTGCGTCACAAAGCGACGGCGATGATGGCGCTTTTTGGGCCAAGGGTCGGGATAGAGAAGAAACGCCTTTTCCACCGATCCTGCCGGCAAGACATCAAACATATCGCGCGCGTCACCGGGATGAACGCGAAGATTGGTTACGCCAGAATCGCGGACCTTGCCCAAAAGCATCGCGACACCATTGATGAACGGCTCACAGCCAATGATCCCTACATCTGGATAGGTCTGCGCCTGATGAACCAAATGTTCACCGCCGCCGAACCCGATCTCAAGCCAAACAGGTTTGTCCCCAAACACCGCCTTTAGGTCAAGCGGCGTACGGTCTGGGTTTTCCTCCCACGACACTGCGCCTGGGCTTAGCGCATCAAGGTCGCTTTCCAGATAATCTTTCTGGCTGGGACGCAGGGTCTTGCCCTTGAAGCGGCCATAAAAGTTGCGCCACGGCGCACCGGAGGGGTGTTTGGTATCTGTCATGGCGCGCGGTTTAGCGATTGCGGCATTGCCCCGCAACGGAGGTCGGTCGCTTTTGTCGGCACAATATACTCAGGGATCGATCAAAATCGACCCAAGCACCTCAAGCCGGTCTCCGGCATGACGAACAACCAAGACTTCGCCAGATCGTGTCGTTTGGCCCGTCAAAGCGCGGATGTTGACCTGATGGGTCACAACAAATGGTCGGTCAGTTCGCCCGTTCAGCAGGTCTAGCGCGTTTGCAGTCTGGCTGTCACGAGTCGAGAAATCCTGAAAGAACGAATTGAACGCGGGTTCGTCTTGAACCGGGCCAATGGCAAGCAGTTCTGCCGTTTCATGGCAGCGGCACCATTGGCTGCTGAGTACCACATCGAACTTGTGCCCCCGATCGCGGAAGGCCGCACCGATGCGGTGGGCCTGATCGCGGCCCCTATCATCAAGGTTGCGTTGCGTACTGCAATCGCCAACTGTCAGGTTCGCCGGGTCACCGGTTCCGGGCGCCAAAGCATGGCGCATTATGGTAAACGCGCCGGGGGTTTCCAGCGCATCCCAATCGTTGGCCAGCAACATCCCCGGCCAAAGCAGGCCGAGGATCACGATCAAACGGTGGATCATAGCTGTTCGTCTAGAAATTCTTGCAGGCCGTCCCAACTGCCTTGATCAGCAACCAGATCATAGTCGCGCGATCCGTAGACGGTGAAGCTATGGCGCGCGCCGCCGAACACTTCAGCACCGTGGGTGACCCCTGCCTCTTGGAGTTGATCAAGCAGTGACGCCAAATCACCCATGCCTGAGACCGGGTCAGCCGAACCGTGGAAAAGCATGATCGGCGCGGTCGTGGCAGAATAATCCTGACCGTCGGGCGTACCCAAACCGCCATGGAAGCTGACAAACCCATCAAGATCAGCCCCGGCCCGGGCCGCTTCGAGAACGGCAGCACCGCCAAAGCAGTAGCCCATCATCACATGGCTGTCGGTTGCGCCAGCGATATTGGAGGCTTCTTCGATGGCACCCATCAAGCGCATGCGGAATTCATCGCGGTCGCCATACATCGCGCCGGACAAAGCACGATATTCATCCATGCCTTGCGGGTCTTCGTCTGCGCCGTACACATCGATGGCAAAGGCGGTATAGCCCAACGCCGCCAGCATTTCGGCACGGCGTTCCTCGTAATCGGTCATGCCGTCCCAGTCATGGACGATCAGGACCGTCCCTTTGGGTTCAATCGCTGTGTTGGTCGCGACATAGCCTTCGTATTCGCGGTCTCCCACGGTATAGCGGTGATAATCGGCGGAAATTTCAGCTTGGGCGGCGGTCGCGGTCAGCGCCAGTGCAGCCAGACTTGCTCGGATCATGACGATCTCCTTTTGGTCTCGGACGCTATGAAGCATAGCGCCGATACGCAAAAGAAAAGGCCAGAGATACCAGAGAGCGGGTCGGGCAGCGATGCCCAACCCTATGGTATTTACATCAAACAGACGACTTGAGCGCGTCCACCAGATCAGTGCGTTCCCAGCTGAAGCCGCCATCCGCTTCGGGTTCACGCCCAAAATGCCCGTAGGCCGCGGTGCGTTCGTAAATCGGCTTGTTCAGTTCCAGATGGGTGCGGATGCCACGCGGGGTGAGGTCCATCACCTTGGGAATTGCAGCCTCAATAGCGGCGGCCTCGACATCGCCTGTGCCATGTGTGTCGGCATAGATCGACAGCGGCTTGGACACGCCGATGGCGTATGAAAGCTGGATCGTGCAGCGTTCTGCCATGCCCGCGGCCACGACGTTCTTGGCAAGGTAGCGCGCGGCATACGCAGCAGAGCGGTCCACCTTGGTCGGGTCTTTGCCCGAGAAAGCGCCGCCGCCATGCGGGGCTGCCCCGCCGTAGGTATCGACGATGATCTTGCGGCCTGTGAGGCCTGCATCACCGTCCGGCCCACCGATCACGAAAGTGCCGGTCGGGTTGACCCACCATTCGGTGTCGCCAGTGATCCAGCCTTCAGGCAGGACTTCGCGGATATACGGCTCAACAATCGCGCGGATATCGGCAGAGCTTTGGCTTTCGTCGGCGTGTTGCGTGGACAGAACAATCGACGTCACGCCCATCGGCTTGCCATTCTCATAGCGCACCGAGATCTGTGATTTGGCATCAGGGCGCAACAAAGGTTCGGCGCCGGACTTGCGCACCTCGGCCAGCCGCTTGAGAATGGCATGGCTGAACTGGATCGGCGCGGGCATCAGCGCGTCGGTTTCATTTGTCGCATAGCCGAACATGATGCCCTGATCGCCAGCACCCTCGTCCTTGTTGCCGGACGCATTCACACCTTGGGCGATATGCGCGGACTGCTGGTGCAGCAAGTTGGTGATCTCGCAGGTTGCGTGATGGAATTTGTCCTGCTCGTAGCCGATATCCCTGATACAGGCGCGGGCGATGTCGGGAATGCTGTCCATGTAGGTTTGCAAGCGGGTCTGGTCCGACAGCCCCACCTCTCCACCGATAACGACACGGTTGGTTGTGGCGAAGGTTTCGCAAGCCACCCGTGCTTCGGGTTCTTCGCTGAGAAACGCATCAAGGATCGCGTCCGAGATACGGTCACAGACCTTATCCGGGTGGCCCTCGGACACGGATTCCGAGGTGAAGATATAATTCTGTCGGGACATGAGTGCTCCATTGGGGTCTGCCGTCACGTCAGGAAGCCGTTGTGACGGGAATGATGATTTGCGTTACGCCGCTGGCTGGTCGGGGTCAATGGGTCTTTGACGTTTGCCGAACCACAGCGCCGCAAATGCCACGATCAGCGCCAATACGGCCAGCCAATCTCCCGTGCGACTGTAAGGCGTCGCCGCAAGGGGGGCAGGCACAGGTACGTCGATGAAGCCAGCCCGGCCCAAAGGCAGAGAGTCCACGATACGGCCTGCTGGATCAATCACCGCCGAGATGCCAGTATTGGCCACGCGGATCATTGGCAGCCCCTGTTCGATGGCGCGCAGACGGGCTTGGGACAAATGTTGTTGCGGACCGGCGCGGGTGCCGAACCAGGCATCGTTGGTGATCTGCAGGAGGATATCCGGGCGTCTTGGCGCGCCGTTCACATCCTGTGGAAAAACCGCCTCGTAGCAGATTAGTGGCAACGCCTGACCGAACACACCAAGGTCGATCAATGCCGGGCCGGGCCCCGCCGAATAGCCCACCTCGGCCCGCGCTGCGAGCCCAAGGATATTGAACCGCGCAAAGAGCGAGGCTGCGGGCATGTATTCCCCGAACGGCACGAGGTGGTGTTTGTCATACCGGTCTGCAACCTGACCTGCGCCGTCGAGGGTGACGAGCGAGTTGTAGTAGCGTCCCTGCTCTTCTCGCTGAATGCCCAGAACCACCGGAGTGCCTACGGCCGCGTCTGCAATGACCTCGAATGCAGGCGCAGCATCATTGAGCAGGTTCGGAACTGCGGTTTCCGGCCAGACGATGAGATCGGGTTTGGGCAATTGCGCGGTGAAATCCACCTGTCGATTAAAGAAGATCGGGATGAAATCACGATCCCATTTCTGGTGTTGTGGCGCGTTGGGCTGGATCAGGCGCGCTGTTGGTCTCCCGCTCAGGTCTTGGGCAGAGGGAGTGATGGCGATGCCCGTGATCCAAAGCGCCGCAGCCACCAAGGTGCCGCCAATGGTGCGGAACAATGACCGCTGTGCCAGCCCCTGCCCGACTAAAGCCGAGATCACTACGGTAACAAACGTCAGCCCGTGCGGCCCAAGCACAGCCTGCCATTGCGCCACCGGTGTGGGTGCCCAGACATAGCCGACCAGCCCCCAGGGGAACCCTGTCAGCGCATAGGCGCGCGCCAGTTCAACCGTCGCCCAGCACAGTGCGATGGCGAAAGGTCCAGCAGCCATCCGGCGACCACCCCAAAACGCCAAAGCCCAGATGAGGGCCAATCCGGCAGCCAATCCAACCAACGCGAAAGGCGCCATCCAGCCGGTTGCGGCTGCATCAACTTGAAACGGCTCAAGGATCCAATGCAGTGAAAGCGCGAAATACCCCAGTCCGAACAACCAACCCGTCCAGCCTGTAGATTTTGATGTGGTGTCCCAGCGGGTAATGTAGAACAGCGCCACAAGCGCTGGCGCAGCAACCCACCATAGATCGAACGGAGGCTGGCCCAGAGCGAAACAAGCGCCCAGGCCCAGCGCCACAAATCGGCGGGTCAGGCCCATGCGATCAGGCAGAGGTCGCCGTGGCCGACTCAACAGCCTCGCGGGCGCGGGCATTATCGCCTTTGGCGGTTGTACTTAGGCGTACGCGCATTCGTTTGATGCGGCGAGGGTCGGCATCGATCACTTCGAATTCTGGACCTTCGGGATGCGGAACAACTTCGCCACGGGCCGGGACATGGCCGGCCAACATGAAGACCAGACCACCAAGAGTGTCGATTTCCTCACCATCGATGTCATCGTGATCTGTAAGGTTCAAACCGATCTCGGCTTCGAATTCTTCGAGCGGCGTGCGGGCAAAAGCCATGTAGACGCCCGGGTTTTCACGCGAGAAATTGGTGCCTTCGTCAAGATCGTGTTCATCTTCAATTTCGCCGATGACCTGTTCGATCAGATCTTCGATGGTCACCAGACCGTCAACGCCACCGTATTCGTCAATCACCAAGGCCATGTGTCGACGTTCGGTCTGCATCTTGGCCAACAGGACTCCGATAGGCATGGAGGGTGGCACGAACAGCAAAGGGCGCAGCATCTTCTTCAGATCAAAATCGCTGCTCTTGCCGTTGAAGCCATGTTTGAGCGCGAGATCCTTGAGGTGCGCCATTCCGACGGGCGTGTCCAGCGTGCCATTATAAACCGGCAAGCGGGTCAGGCCGCTTTCACGCAGAACATCAACCAGCTCTGGCAGCGTAATGGTGTCCGACACCGACACAATGTCGGCGCGAGGAACGGCCACATCTTCGACGCGCATGCGGCGAAGGTTCATCATGCCATCGATTGGAGACATTGATCGGGCGACCGTGGGCTCAGGCGAATTGCCGGCATCGTCCGACATTCCGCCAAAAAAGCTGCGCAAACGTGCGAGTACGCCACGTTCCGGTTGATTTTCATTCATCTCACGCGCGCTTTGCGCTGCGTTAGACGAGTCGTCGTTGTCGCCCATTTTTTCCTATTCCGATGGAGGCCCGCTTGGCCCGTACTACCCCCTATATGGGTCCGCAATACCCATTTTGCCAAGTATCTGTGTCTCTATCCCTTCCATCAGCGTGGCATCGCGGTCACGAACGTGATCATAGCCCAAAAGATGTAACACTCCGTGAACAATCAAATGAGTAACGTGATCGGCAATTGGTTTGCCCGCGTCTTCGGCCTCGCGCTGACAGGTCTCAAAGGCGATTGCGATATCGCCAAGGCTTTCGCCCATCGATGGATCAGGGGCCGGCGGAGGGTTTGGTGTACCGCCGTCCTGTTCCGGAGCAAGCTCGTAGGCGGGCCAGCTGAGCACATTCGTCGCCGTCGGCTTTTCCCGGAATTCGGTATTTAGATCGGCGATGCGAGCATCGTCACAGGCCAGAACGGCGATTTCGTAGCCTTCCGTCGGAAAATTGAGGAATTCCAGCGTGTTGATCGCGGCGTTCTCGGCAAGTGCATCCAAGCCCATCGCATTCCAACGTGGGTCTTCCATGACTATGTCGGTCAATATGGTCATTGGACATACCTTTGGGGCCAGCCCGCCGTCCATTGCGGTTGTACCATGTATGGATGGCTCCCGCGAGGCAAGAGTGTCTCGGTTGAAGTTGGCGTAAATTCGGATGCGGCCATGTATACGGCGTCTGGATTGCAGCACGATGGCTGCGCGCCCTGATGAAAGTCCGCGGTCGCTCTGGTCCCAATCAATGGCACGCGCTCTCTGGCGCTCCGGTTCGAACAGGGTGTCCTCGGCGATTTGTCCGTCATTTGCCATCATCTCACGATGCACTTGCCTTCTTGTAGGGGGTGATCCCCCTGTCTCTGTCAGGTGGTCGCTGCCTCCCTGAATTCCGTCTGGTTCTTCATCAGCGCGTAGGCCGTGCGCGCCATGCGGTTGGCCAGGGCAATTGCGGCCTGCTTAGGCTTCTTGCGCTGCATGATCTTCCACAACCAATCCTCACCGGGCTCGCCACGACGCCGGGCGCTGACCTGCGCGATGGCGCCAAGATAGAGCAACCGCCGCAGATATCTGTTGCCCATCTTCGAGATGCGCCCCAGCCTTTCCTTACCACCCGTTGAATGAGGTCGCGGCGTCAGACCCAGCCAGGCAGAGAGATCCCGTCCTGATTTGAAGTCCGAGATATCGGGTAGAGCCGAAGCCAGTGCGCTTGCGGTGATCGGCCCGATGCCGGGAATCGTTTGCAGGCGCCGTGCGGCTGCGTTGGCCCTCGCGTCCGCGCGGATGTCTGCGGTCAGAGCTTCGATCTTCTTCTGCGTGTCGACCAGTTGATCGGCCAGCAGGTTCAGAGCCTTGCGCGCTGGCGCGGGCAGATCGGCCCTGTCACTTGCCGCGATCAGGCGCTCGACGTTGTGAATCCCCGTGGGCACGACGATGCCGAACTCGCCCAGATGCGCGCGCATGGCGTTCACGATCTGGGTCTGCTGTCGGACCAGAAACTCCCGCGCCTTGTGCGTCATGAGCAGCGCCTGCGTGTCCTCGCTCTTCACGGGGACAAACCGCATCGAAGGGCGGGACACCGCCTCGCAAATCGCTTCCGCGTCAGCCTTGTCTGTCTTGCCGCGCTTGACGTAGCCCTTCACATAGCTGGGCTGCATCAGCCGGACATCGTGGCCGAGCTTGATCAACTCCCGTGCCCAGTAATGCGCACTCGCGCAGGCTTCCATGCCGATAAGACACGCCGGCTGGCGCTGGAAGAACTCGAGCATCTGGCTGCGCCTGAGTTGACGGCGCAACGATGGGCGACCCTCGGCGTCAACGCCGTGCAACTGGAAAACGGACTTCGCCAGATCGATCCCGATTGTGGTAATGTCGTTCATGGATGGCTCCCTTTGTTGGCCGAGTTCACAGCAACCAACATGGCACATTGCGATGCCGGAAGCGGGAGCCATCCACTTCATCAATGGCGCAAAATGAACGGCCCCACCGGCATATTTTCAAAAGAGGAAGATCAGGGCGTTTCCGCGTCTTTTTCGTAAGCTTCGATGATCGCGGCCACAAGAGGATGACGGACCACGTCTTTGGACGTGAAGTAATTAAAGCTGATCTTGGGGATGGTTTTGAGCAAGCGTTCCGCATCTGACAGGCCAGAGGCCACGCCCCGCGGCAGGTCGATCTGGGTGCGGTCGCCGGTGATGACCATGCGCGATCCTTCGCCGAGACGGGTCAGAAACATCTTCATTTGCATGGACGTCGCGTTTTGCGCCTCGTCCAGCACGACAAATGCATTGGACAACGTGCGACCGCGCATAAACGCCAAGGGCGCGATTTCCACTGTCTTTTCTTCGATCATGCGTGCCAGCTGTTTACCCGGCAGGAAGTCATTCAGCGCATCGTAAAGCGGCTGCATGTAGGGATCGACCTTGTCCTTCATGTCGCCCGGCAAATAGCCCAGCTTTTCACCTGCCTCGACCGCCGGGCGGCTGAGGATGATCTTGTCGACCTGTCCGGTGATGAACATGTTCACACCAACAGCCACGGCAAGATAGGTTTTGCCTGTGCCCGCCGGTCCAATGCCGAAGGCGAGTTCGTTTTCAAACAGGCTGCGCACATAGGCTTTCTGGGCATCGGTGCGCGGTTCCACCAGTTTCTTGCGGGTCTTGATTTCGACCGGGCCGCCTTCGAACATCTCGATCTGAGCATCCGGCGTTGCCTCGTCTGGGGCCATGCGGAATTCGCGGTCAATGTCGCCCGGGCTGACGCTACGCCCTTGCTCCAGCCGCTGATAGAGCGACATCAGCACATCGCGCGCCTCGGCCTGTGCATCGGGTTCGCCATGAATGGCCAACTGATTCCCACGGCGCAGGATTTGAACGCCAAGCCGGGTTTCGATCTCGGTCAGGTTGCGGTCGTATTCGCCACAAAGATCGATAAGCAAACGGTTATCTGGAAATTCTACAAGCGCTTCTGACAAGGTGTCTGTGGTCACGCGGGTCTCCGGTGCAAAGGTGTCGAGAACAGGGTGTCAAGTTCCATCACGCAGTGCAAGCGGTCACCCCTTCCTTCACAGTGCATCCCCGATCAAAGATGTAGAGCCGCCTTTAAAGTCACCAATAGCGATACTGCGTTCACTAGAGTTTCCCGAACAGATTGGTTTGCCGGTGGGATCGAGGCGCGGGGAAAGATAGCCTTCCACACCATCGTCAATGATCCAATGATCGCAACCATTAGGGTCAATCCAGATGCCAGCTTGCAGTTCGCTCAGGGATTTTTTGTCGAACCCCCGATCAAAACTTTTATCGGTGCTGGCAGATTCACACCCCGCAAGCGCAGCGCAGAGTGTAACTAGGGTGATGGTGCGGATCATGTGGGATCTCCTTAGCGCAGGCATAGGATTTCCACCCGGCGGTTCTTGGCCATTCCGGCGGCGCTTGAGTTGTTGGCGATGGGACGGCTTTCGCCAAATCCGCGTACTGAATACACCCGCGCTCCTGCCTGTTGCGCAACCCGTGCGACAGCCCGCGCGCGCCGTTCACTGAGCACCATGTTCGATGCGTCAGATGCACGGCTGTCGGTATGGCCTTCGATGACAAAGCCGTTTGCCGGGTTGGCGGCAAAGAAATTGCGCAGACTGTTTACGCCACCCGGAGCGAGCGTTGCGCTGGATGTGCCAAACATCGTGTCCGTGGGGACAACGGCACAGCGGCTGATCTTGTGACAGACGGGTGTGCCGTTGCGGCGCAGGTGTGGGCTCATGAAGCCTTCGACACCGTCGTCCATGACCCAGTGTTCACACCCGTCGGGATCGATCCAAATCCCCGGAGTGTAGCGTTCGCTTTGCTGGGCAGACGCAATCTGCGGCATCGTCAGCGCGACACTTACTATCAATGCGGACAACCGCCCAATCATTTCCGCATCTCCCAGCTTTGGTGGTGCATCCGCACATATGGACCACCCGATTCATGGACATAGTACCAAAGATTGCGGTTCAGAAAAGGGGCAACCTCTATATATCGCGGCTTAGCCTTAGATGATGTGTTATTCGATCAACGCACCCTTAAGCGAATTGCGCACGGACTCGATGATCCGGACGCGGCGAAGGTCACCCGGTTGCAGGCCATCGGCCTGAACATGCACCGCGTGCAAGTGATCTGATTTTCCGACCATCTGTCCTTCTAGGCGACCCGGCTTTTCGAACAGAACGCCGACCTCTTTGCCGACCATCGCGTCTTGTGCCGCTTTTTGTTGTTCGGTGATCAGCGCCTGAAGACGTTGTAGGCGGTCATCCTTGACGTCTTCGGGCAGTTGGTCGCGTTCAGCTGCCGGCGTGCCCGGGCGGGTCGAGTATTTGAAGCTGTAGGCATACCCGTAATTGGCAGCGCGGATGATATCCATTGTTGCTTGGAAATCTGCCTCGGTTTCTTCAGGGAAGCCGACAATGAAATCGCCCGAGAGCAGAAGGTCGGGACGCGCCGCGCGCAGTTTCTTAATGATCTCCAAATAGCTTTCTGACGTATGTTGACGGTTCATCCGCTTGAGGATCCGGTCTGACCCGGACTGCACAGGCAGGTGCAGGTACGGCATCAGCTTGGGACAGCTGGCATGCGCTTCGATCAGCTCATCCGTCATGTCGTTAGGGTGGCTGGTGGTAAACCGGATGCGTTCCAGCCCGTCGATATCGTTCAACGCCCAGATCAGTTGGGCGAGCGACCAATCCCCGCCCGCTCCGGCGCCATGATAGGCGTTTACGTTTTGACCGAGCAACGTGATGTCGCGCACTCCGCGCTCTACCAGATCGCGGGCTTCGGTGAGGATACGGTCTGCAGGACGGCTGACCTCGGCGCCTCGGGTATAGGGCACCACGCAGAAGGCACAGAATTTGTCGCAGCCTTCTTGTACGGTCAGGAAAGCGGTTGGGCCACGTTTTGCTTTGGGGCGGTTTTTTAGAACTTCGAATTTGTCCTCTTCGGGAAAATCCGTGTCCAATGCCTTTTCGCCGGCACGTGTTTTTGCCTCAAGTTCGGGAAGGCGGTGATAGCTTTGCGGGCCAACAACCAGATCGACCATCGGCTGGCGGCGCATGATCTCCTGCCCTTCGGCCTGCGCGACACAGCCCGCCACACCGATCTTAAGGTCCGGCTTTGCGGCCTTGAATTTCTTGTAACGGCCCAATTCGGAATACACCTTTTCGGCCGCTTTTTCGCGGATGTGGCAGGTGTTCATCAGGATCATGTCTGCGTCGTCGGGCGTCTGGGTTTCGACATAGCCCTGACCACCCAAAGCCTCGGCCATGCGTTCGCTGTCATAAACGTTCATCTGACAGCCATAGGTCTTGATAAAGAGCTTCTTCGGTTCGGACATGGGCCAATCCTCCGGGGCAAGGTTCAGGGCGTGCCGATACCGCATGTCACCCCTGTCTTGCAATGCACGCTTTTTTCATCGACTCTGTGGGAAACTCTCGCAGAGGCCAACTCATGCGCTACGCAGACATCAATGAACTCATATCCCAGAACCCAGGCGCTATTGCCAAGGGGCCGATCGCATTGGTTTTTGCCGAAGATCCGGTCGAGATCGACACAACCGTACGGCATAATCTGCACCTTGGGTTCAAGTCGGTCATTTTGTTCATGACGCCCGAATTTGAACTTGCCGAAGATGTCGCGGAAACCGTCTTGCGCGTGGATTGCGACCTCACGCGTCAGGGCAACCGTGAAGAGATCGTGAACACTGTAATCGCCAAGGCTTCGGGCGTTTGGATCTACGTGTGCTACAACGCCGAATACTTATTTTTTCCATTTTGCGAGACCCGTACCATTGGCGAATTGCTGGCCTTCCATACCGAAGAGCGGCGCGATGCGATGCTGTGTTACGCCATCGACCTCTATGCAGGCGATCTGGACACCCATCCAAACGCGGTGTGCATTGATGACGCCTATATCGACAGGTCGGGCTACTATGCGCTGGGTCGAAATGATCCGTTAACCACTTACCCCAAGGAACGGCAGCTTGATTTCTTTGGCGGATTGCGGTGGCGGTACGAGGAGCACGTGCCACCAGAGCGTCGCAAAATCGATCGGATCGCGCTATTCCGTGCCAAACCGGGTCTTGAGCTTCGGCCTGACCACACGTTCAATCACGAAGAATACAACACCTACGCTTGCCCATGGCATCACAATCTTACTGCTGCGGTCGCGACATTCCGCACTGCCAAGGCGCTGAAGCGTAATCCGGGATCGGCTTACGAGATCGAAACCTTTCGCTGGCACAATTCAGTGCCGTTTGAATGGCACTCAAGGCAATTGCTGGATCTAGGACTAATGGAATCAGGTCAGTGGTTCTAAACCACCGACACAGTCAGTCAGCTACCGGCACATCCAAAGTTACTGTCGTTCCGACTGCACCGCGCGTGACCTGAAGCGACGCTTGCAGTCCGTCACACAAGCCCTCGACGATCCGGCCACCCAGACCGTCTGAGTTGGGCCATGTCACGTTGTCAGGCATACCAACCCCGTCATCGGTCACCATTGCACGCATGCCACCATTGTCGGTGCGCATCACGCGCAATTCTACCAGACCGGATTTCTGATCCTGAAACGCGTGCTGCATGGCGTTGGTCAACACTTCGGAAAGGATAAGGCCAATGCGAACAGCCGTTTCCGTGTCAACCATGAGAGGTTCGACATGAATGTTCATTCGCACGCCAGGACGACTGTCGAGATAGGCAATCGCATTCGCAACACGACCCAAATACGCGCCCAGCTTGATCTTGCCGTCGTTTCTTTCAAGCGTTGCCGCGGACATTTCTTCGTAGAGCAGTTGCAGGCTTTCGATGCGGCGTGACAAGTCTTTGAATTCATCCGGCACGCTGCTTTTGCGGGCCTTCATCCGGATCAGCCCAAGGATCATCGACAGGTGGTTTTTCACCCTATGCTGTATCTCGGCCATAACGGTCTCGAACTGCTTGAGCCGCTCTGCCTGTTTGTCGCTCACAACCTCACTTTGGAGGCCGACAAAATAGACCAGCTCGCCGTTGTCGTCGATTACAGGCGAAATGAGCAAGGCGTTGAGGAACGCATCGCCGTTGGCACGGACATTGGTGAGAACCGTCGCGACTTCTTCGCGATTTTCGATACCCTTACGCAACTCGTACACTGAAGAGGTCGAGGTTTGTTCGCCTTGCAAGAACCGGCAATTTCTGCCCAACGCCATATCAGAGGTGTAACCCGTCAACCGTTCAAAGGCGCGATTGACATAGACAATGGGGTTGTCCGGTAAGCGCGGGTTGGTCAGAACCATGGCCACCGTTGATCCGCTAAAAATGGCGGTGGCGTCCTGTTCGCTGATATCGCCAGGTTGAAAGGAAACATCTCTATCCATCGTACCTTACCTTGCTCGGCGCGCGGAACTGAACCGCATCGCCGGGTGCTCGTTTGACCTGCAGATGACGCCGTCAACTCTGCGCTGCGACATCCTGGACAAGTTGATTGTCGTATCGGCTGCGCTTGGTTAGTCTAAATCCTCGGTGACGATACGAGCTTCGGCCACGCCCAGCGCATGAAGTGCGGCAACGATGTCTTCAATCATCAGCTCGGGACCGCAGACATAGATTGGACCATCGGTGTCAGCGACGATGCCTCGCAGAAAGTCTTTGTCGATCTTTTCACGTGCAAATTCACTATCCGGATCGTCGGTCACTACAAAATGACAGGTGAGGCCCGGCATCGACGTAAACGTGTCGCGGAGTATGATGTCTTTCTCGGACTTGTTCGAAAAGACCAGCTGGCAACCCTCTAGCGATCCATGCGTCTGCAAACGGCGTTTGAGAACAGCAACAAAGGGCGTGATGCCTGCACCACCGGCGATGAAAACGCCCGGCCCCTTGTCCTCGATGGCGCCCCAGGCGTCCGAGATTTCGACCTGATCGGTCATCTGCAATCCAGCAATTTGGTCTGTCACACCATCATGATCAGGATAGGATTTGATGACAAATTCCAGCGTGGGCTCTGTCGGCAGTCCGGTAAATGTGAACGGCCGCTGTTCATCCCGCCAGCCATCTTTCGCAAGAGCAAAATCGCACGCTTGCCCGGGCGTGTATTCATATCCATCCGGCTTGTTGAACACCAAATGGTAGGTGTCGTGCGTTACGGGTTCGATACTTTGCAGCGTCAGGGTATGCGTCATGTGAACAGTGTTCTCCTTTTGCCGGAGATAACTGTCAAATCAAAGCAGGGTTCCCGATTTGATCAAAGATACTCGTATTGCGGAAGACCCAAGACGTGAAAACCACCATCGACCCGAACGATTTCCCCGGTTGTGCAGGCCCCTGAATCAGACGCCAAATAAACCGCTGTGCCACCAACCGCGTCAAGCGTCGCGTTGGATCGCAGCGGCGCATTCTGATCGGTGTGCTTGTAGGTCTTGCGCGCACCGCCAATAGCCGCCCCGGCGAGCGTTTTCATCGGACCGGGGCTGATCGCATTGACGCGGATGCCCTCTGGGCCAAGATCGTTGGCAAGATAGCGCACGGACGCTTCAAGTGCGGCCTTGGCGACACCCATGACGTTGTAGTTCGGCGTAACGCGGGTTGAGCCCATATAAGTCAGCGTCAGCAATGTGCCGCCGTTTTCGACCATCAACGGATGCGCCCGGCGGGCCACGTCGATAAAGCTGTAGGCCGAGATATCGAGCGAGTTCTTAAAGTTTGACCGGCTGGTGTTCAGGATACGACCCTGCAATTCCGATTTGTCGGAAAAGGCAATCGCATGCACCAGAAAATCAATCGTCGGCCACCGGGCGCCCAGCTTTTCAAACGCAGCATCCAAGGATGCGTCATCCGTCACATCCACGTCGACCATGAAATCCGACCCAACACTTGCTGCCAGCGGTTCAAGACGCTTGCCAAATGCCTCACCTTGATAGGTGAAGGCAAGCTCGGCCCCGGCTTCTGCCATCGCCTTGGCGATCCCCCACGCGATGGATCGCTCGTTGGCGACGCCCATGATCAGGCCGCGCTTGCCCTCTAATTGTCCGGTCATTTTCAATCCATGTATTTCGACAAAAGCATCGACCCGTTTGTGCCACCAAACC
This sequence comes from Marivita sp., assembly GCF_965656765.1. Classification (GTDB taxonomy): domain Bacteria; phylum Pseudomonadota; class Alphaproteobacteria; order Rhodobacterales; family Rhodobacteraceae; genus Marivita. The sequence continues at coordinate 40,981 of NZ_CBFHLV010000022.1, forward strand.
CGAAAGAGTTGGTCATCACCGTATCCAGCCCCGCGTTTTCAACCAGATCGGTTGCGATTTCTTCGGGCTTGAGCGCTGGATCAAGCGTTTCGACGTTGATCGACGGGATAATGAAATCGTCGCGCAGCGCCAGCAGGCAATAGATCGCCTCTTGCGCACCTGTCGCGCCCTGACTGTGACCGGTCATGGATTTGGTCGAGCTGACGGGCGGCGTGCTTCCGTCGCCAAAAACGCGGCGGACCGCTTCGATCTCGCCCACGTCACCCACAGGGGTCGAAGTGCCATGCGCGTTGATATAGCTGACCGTCCGGCCCTCTGGCAGCGTCTTAAGCGCGCCACGCATCGCGCGTTCACCACCTTCACCAGACGGCGCAACCATATCGGCCCCGTCAGAGGTGGCTGAAAAGCCGGTCACTTCGGCATAGATCGTGGCGCCGCGCGCCACGGCACGGTCGAGCGATTCCAGCACGACCATCGCGCCACCACCGGAAATCACGAACCCATCGCGGCCCGCATCGAACGCGCGCGAAGCTTTCTCGGGCATGTCGTTGTACTTGGACGACATCGCACCCATCGCGTCGAACAGACAGGACAAAGTCCAGTCAAGTTCTTCGCCACCGCCAGCAAACATCACGTCTTGGGCACCCAAAGCCACTTGCTGCGCTGCCATGCCGATGCAATGCAACGATGTCGAGCAAGCGGATGTGATTGAGAAATTCATGCCCTTGATCTGGTACGCCGTTGCAAGGTTTGCACTGACGGTCGATGACATTGTCTTAGGCACTGCAAATGGGCCAATGCGCTTGGTCCCGCCAGTCTTTAGCACAGTCTGATGTGCTGCCAGCATTGCGCTCGTTGAGGGACCACCGGACCCGGCAATAAGACCCGTCATGGGATCCACAACTTCTTCGGGCGTCAGCCCAGCATCTGCGATCGCCTGTCCCATCGCGATATGGGCATAAGCCGCCCCGGGCCCCATGAAGCGCAGCGTGCGCTTGTCTACATGGTCGGCCACATTCAGATCAAGCGCACCCGCCACCTGTGACCGAAACCCGTGTTCGGCCATATCGGCATTCGCTGTGATCCCAGACCGCCCAGCCTTCAGGCTCGCGGTCACCTCGTCGGTATTGTTCCCAATGGACGAAACAATCCCCAATCCTGTCACGACAACACGGCGCATCACGGCTCCTTACAATTGTTGCAAGTGTGTGTAGGGGAAGGTGGGGGGTGGGGGCAAGCAGATTGGGCGCTTGCAAGCCGCCCGGTCGCAGCCCGTGTCGCAATACCGTGGCACCGGTGATTTCCACTATCGTAATCAACGGTCTGACATTCACCAAGAACAGCCATGCCCGAATTGATGATCGTGCAAGCCGCTATGCGCTCGCGGCATGAATAACAGTATTGCGCCCTGCCTCGGAAATCAGGACACAACACTGAGATTCGCATTCAACCACAGCGCCGGACGGTGACCGTTATGACAGACCAAATTCGCCTTCAGGATCGCCCAGACTGGCTCTATCTGTTGCGTGACTATTATGAACTTTATCGTCGCCTGTCGGCCGGCGGCAGTGCCAAGATCCGCAGTCACCAGAAAACCGTGCGCGAAGGAATCAGCCGCGTCATCAAATCCAATGCTGAAGTGCGGGAACACGACACCGTGTCCAAACCAGTCACTGCGCATCTGCGTCGCGCGCTAGACAATGGCCGGATGGAACGTCACGCGCCATTCATCCGCGCTTTGGAAAGCGTGCAGGCGCATCTTGTCTGGCAATATGGCTATGAAAAGGTTCCGCGTGGTTTGGAACGTAAATACGCATATGCCGAACTTGCCGGGCCCACTGGCCCGGTCATCACAAACGAGGTCATCCTTGGCCTTGTGCTGTTTGCCCCCGGCTGTACATATCCGGCACATGCCCATGATGGCATCTCGGAAAGCTATATCTGCCTGTCCGGAGCGGTGTCCGAAAATGACCAAGGCGTCTATGCGCCCGGGTCTCTCATCTTTAACCCGCCCGAACAACGCCACCGCATCACTGTCGCTGAACAGAACCCGGCTCTTCTGTGCTATGCGTGGACAGGCGACCGCGACAAGCTGGCAAACCAGAAGATGGTGTTCAGCCGTGGCCCAAAGAAATAGTCAATTTTAGCGAACGCAGCCGGTGGATCAGCTTTCTGACAGGGCGACCTTCATGTCCTTGACCAAATAAATGGTCTCGCCATCTGCCTCGACACGGCCATCAGCAACACCCATGGTCAAGCGACGTGTTTGGATCGCCTTGGTGAAATCCACGTAATATGTCAGCATTTTGCGGTCTGGTCGCACCATGCCCGTCAGTTTCACCTCACCAACGCCCAACGCATAACCACGCCCCTGCCAACCGCGCCATCCAAGGTTGAACCCGGTCAGTTGCCACAAGCCATCAAGGCCAAGACAGCCAGGCATGATCGGATTGCCGGGAAAGTGGCATTCGAAAAACCAAAGATCGGGTTTGATGTCGAACTCGGCCACAACATGGCCTTTGCCATGCTCACCTGCATCGCCCGAAATATCGGTGATCCGATCCATCATGAGCATCGGTGGTTCGGGAAGCTGCGCATTTCCCGGCCCGAACAGCTCGCCCCGCGCACATTTCAGAAGGTCGTCGCGATCAAAGCTGCGTGGAAAATCGGTCATATTTGGCGTGGCTCCCGGAATGATTGGCAAAATCCCGCTTCCTCTATCATCTGGCGCAGCGCCCACGCAAGCCCGCCCCCATGCGGACATGAGACAAGTTGTTGCAAGGAATTTATTTGAACTGCGAGCCATTCGCACCCTATATGTACACTAACAAGGAGCGGAAACGGCATGTCGTCACAATCCATCGAACGCGGAACCGATTGGCTGTCAAAGGGCGGCGTGCGCCCGACCCGTCAGCGCGTGGCGCTCGCGTCACTGTTGGTAGGCGACGGAAAAAACCGCCATGTCACAGCTGAAAGCCTTTTTGCCGCCGTTCAAAATACTGGCGAACAAGTGTCGCTGGCCACTGTTTATAACACATTACGCGCCTTTTGTGACGCAGGGCTCATGCAAGAAGTAACGGTCGATGGCGCGCGCAGTTATTTTGACACCAACACCCATGACCATCCACATTTCTTTTGGGAAGACGAAGGTCGCTTGACCGACGCCCCCGCAGATGAGCTTGAAATCGCGCGCATCCCCGGCCCTCCGGAAGGGGCTGAAATCTCAAGCGTAAACGTTGTGATCAAGCTGCGCCGCACCTGATCGACGCAGGACATTCCAAGACATTCCGGCACCGTCTGGTAAATTTGGTGCTTTAAACATCGTTAAGCATGACCGATTTTGCGGGGTGCCGACGATACAATGTGTTTGTCTCAATGTCTCAGCATCTTATGACACAGCGATCTGATCATTAACCAACTCCCTGTTTCCCAACCATAAACCACTGCTTTTGCGCGGTTTAATGCGCATCTGTCGTCGCCAGTGTCGCGGCGCAATAGCTCCATACTGGCATCAACAATTTCAAACAAATCCAACCTTTAAGACCGCATTCACACATCACCATTCATCCCTTTCAGCGGGGGCGTTTTGGATGAGTGGAGTGGGGCATGGAACCCTTGACCGACGTTTTTGGGACGCAGACGTCTTCTGCGGGTCTTTCGTTTGGCTTGAGCGGTGTTGCTGATTGGAGTGTTCAGCAGCCATTTTTGGATGTT
>NZ_CBFHLV010000023.1:0-44022 GCF_965656765.1 Marivita sp.
GGGGCGTATTTCCAGTTGTTCAACGAAATCGGCATCATCAGCCAACTCAGCCGCGCCATGTTCGAGGCGCGATTGCCCGACGGTTTGGTGCTGCCGCATTTCAGCGTCATCAATCATTTGATCAGGGTCAAGGATGGACAGACGCCGTTGCAATTGGCCCGCGCGTTTCAGGTGCCTAAAACCAGCATGACGCACACGCTGGCCGGTTTGGAAAAACACGGATTCGTCCAGATGCGCACCAACCCGGATGACGCCCGGAGCAAACAGGTTTGGCTCACCGACCAAGGCCGCGCGTTCCGCGAGACTGCGATTGCAAGCCTTGCGCCGGATGTTGCGGAAATCTCTGATATTTTCGACGGTGATACGCTGTCGATGCTTATTTCGGAGTTGGGACATCTGCGCAAAAGGCTGGACACCCAGCGCGATTAACCTGCTTTGAACGTCACCGACAAACCGCTGAGCAATGGCGTGTCGAATTCGGTCGACCACGTCTCACCGGGCGCGATGGGACGGGCATCTGTCAGAGTACCTGTCGTTACCACTTCGCCGGGCTGGATCGGTTCCGCGCCGGGCATCCGATCGATCTGACTGACCAAGTGCTGCAATGCCATCAGAGGTCCACCGAGCACATCGACACCGTGACCAATCGCCACTTCGTCTGGCCCGGATAACGTGATGCCGCATGTGGTCAGTGCCTCAAGCCGGTCCGCTGTCGGTGCCAGACGCGGCCCGACCCAAAGTGCGCCATGCATGGCGACTGCAGCCACCGCGTCAGGCGCGGTGAAGCGCCATGCGGGGTAGAGTGAGGTCACGATCTCAAGCCCATGGGCCACCCAGTCGATGCAGCCCGCCAGTGCAGTCAGGTCCATCTCGGGGGAAGGGATGGCCTTGAACCCAAACACGATTTCCGGCTCAATCCGGGGTTCGGGCAATAAGGGCAACGTGATCACACCGTCGCTGGTGATGTCGTGCACGCCGCTGTCATACATCCAGCCCCAGACCGGCGCGTCGACGTTGTAGATCGGCCAGATGGTGCGGTTGGTGAAGCCAATTTTGCGGCCAGCGACAACCTCGCCTTTCGCCAGACGCCGGGCGTGAATTTCGGATGCGATCTTATAGCCCTGATCCAAAGTCAGATCGGGCATCTTTTCGGTCAAGGGGGGCACCTGCATATTGCCGTGAAACGCCGCATAAAGCGTGTCAGCGGCGCAAAACTCAGGCACGGTGCGCGCCGTCGGCAAGGGATTTTACGAAGGCCAGAACTTCGTTCACTGGTTTGCCACTTGCCAGTTCCGCCACGATGGCTGACCCAACCACACAGCCGTCAGCGACGCTGGCAATCGCCTCGGACGCGTCGGGTGTCTTAATGCCGAAACCGACGATCACGGGCAGGTCGGTCTGTGATTTGATCCGCGCCACTTCGGGACCAACGTCTGTTGCTTGCGCCTCCGCGGCTCCGGTGATGCCGGTGATCGACACGTAATAAACGAAACCGGATGTGTTCTGAAGAACCTTGGGCAAGCGCTTGTCGTCGGTGGTGGGCGTGGCGAGACGGATAAAGTTCAGCCCTGCCGCCTGCGCGGGGATGCACAGTTCGTCGTCTTCCTCGGGCGGCAGATCCACGATGATCAAACCGTCGATACCCGCCTCTTTGGCTTGGGTCAGGAACAGGTCGACACCGCGCGAATAGATTGGATTGTAATACCCCATCATTACAATTGGTGTGGTATCGTCGCCTTCGCGAAATTTGCGCGCCAATTCCAGCGTGCGGTCCAGCGTCATGCCACCTTCGAGGGCGCGCTGACCGGCCAACTGGATTGTGCTGCCATCCGCCATTGGATCGGTAAAGGGCAGGCCCAACTCGATCACATCGACACCCGCAGCTGGCAGACCCTTGACCAGTTCCAGCGACGTTTCGAAGTCAGGGTCGCCCGCCATAACATAAGACACAAAGGCCTTTTTTCCGGCTTTGTGCAGCTCTGCGAATTTGGCGTCGATACGGGTCATGGTCGTCTCCAATACGTGGTCGCAACCGATTGCCGGAGTTGGGCAGGAAAATCAATGGGGCAGGGGCCGCTGTTTTTGATGCGTGTCAAAGAGACCTTTTTCCAATCCTGTTAGAGTCACCGCAATTCACAAGCCGTAGGGGAGCACCGCATGACCGCAACTGTTGACGCGCCGAACAAGGCCAAAACCAAAGCCAAGGGCGATGGCGGTCTGGATGATCTGGCCACCCGGACCTCGAAAGCCACCACCGCCGAAGAGGTGCGCCGCGCTTTTGAAACCGGTGAATATCCCTACACGACCAAATTGGGGCGGGGCGAATACGAGGCCGAGAAAGCCGCGCTTCAAGCCGAATTGCTGAAGGTGCAGCTGTGGGCGCAGGAGACAGGCCAGAAATTCGTGATGATCTTCGAAGGCCGCGATGCGGCTGGGAAAGGCGGCACGATCAAGCGGTTCACCGAACACCTCAATCCACGCACCGCGCGTGTGGTTGCGTTGAACAAGCCAACAGATGTCGAACGCGGGCAATGGTACTACCAACGCTATATCGAACATTTGCCGACCGCCGGTGAGATCGTTTTGTATGACAGGTCCTGGTACAACCGCGCCGGGGTTGAGCGCGTGATGGGTTTTTGTGAGCCGGGTGAATACCTTGAGTTTATGCGCCAGACCCCGGATTTTGAACGCATGCTGACGCGGTCGGGTATCCGGCTTTACAAATATTGGTTCTCGGTGACCCAAGCGGAACAAAAGCGCCGCTTTGCCAGCCGCGAGACCGATCCGCTAAAACAGTGGAAGCTGTCACCCATCGACAAGGCGAGCCTTAACAAGTGGGACGACTATACCGAGGCGAAAGAGGCGATGTTCTTTTACACCGACACCGCCGACGCGCCATGGACGATCGTCAAATCCGACGACAAGAAACGCGCGCGCCTGAACTGCATGAAGCATTTCCTGTCGACGCTGGACTATCCGGGCAAGGATTATGACGTCGCCACACCACCTGATCCGTTGATCACAGGTGGCGCTGGGCATGTTGTTCACCGCTCTGAACACATCCTTGGCACATCGCTGCATCCCGAAGCGCGCAAGTCGCGCGCATAGGCGCTGGCAATTCTACGCCACAACCAACCAGGAAACCTTGCTTTAGACGCCGGGGGGACTTACCTCCGGTGTCTATGAAACACGCTCTTTGCGCCCTTGCACTTGGATTGATCGCTGCCCCACTTGGCGCACATCCGCACATCTTTGTCGAAACGGCATTGCGGTTCGAAGTCAATGACGACCGAGAGGTCACGGGCGTGACGGTGACATGGGTCTATGATGACTTTTTCACCCTGCTCATTCTGGAAGATTACGGGCTCGATTCCGATGGTGACGGTGTCTTGACTGACGCGGAATTGGAGACGCTGTTCGGGTTTGATCTTGTGGAATGGCCCGAAGGTTTTGAGGGCGACCTGTACGTTTATTCCAATGGCGAAAAGATCGAAATGCCACGCCCCCGCCCCATCGGCATCGCGGTAGAGGACGGGTTTATCACTGCAACCCATTTTCGCGAGATCCCACCCGTGCCGATCGAGGCAGTCGAGATTCTGCAATATGATCCGACCTACTATGTCGCATATGATGTGTCCCAAGGCGTGACGCTGACCGATCCGGGCTGCACCGCTAAAGTGTCCGATCCAGATCAGGCGGCAGCGCAGGCCGCTGTTGACAAAGAACTGAACGGCGGGTCGATGGAGGATGTCTTTAACGAGATGCGCGTCGGCATTCATTTCTCAGATTCGATTACGATCTCATGCGCACCGGCCTCCAACTAGCAGCTCTTGCCGTTGTTGCTCTGGCCGTCTGGCTTTGGGGCTTTGACGGGGCACAATTGCTTGAACGCTGGGCCGCGGAGGGCCAACGCGCCGCGCAAAGCGGCATGGCACGGGGCCTGCGTGCGTTGCGCGCCGAAGAACCGGGTGCGATCTTCACTCTCATGGCGGTCTGTTTTGGGTATGGGTTTTTCCACGCGGTCGGGCCTGGGCACGGCAAAGTGCTGATTGCAGGATACGGCGTGGCAGAGCGTGTAGCTCTGACACGTTTGTCGTTGCTCGCCGTCTTGTCGAGCCTTGCACAGGCAGCGACAGCGATTTTTGTGGTTTATGCGGGTGTGTGGATCCTCGGCCTTGGTCGTGAAGCGATGGTCGGAGCCGCCGAAGACTGGTTCGCACCCTTCAGCTATGCTGCCATCTTTGCCATCGGCGCATGGCTGGCACTGCGCGGCGCAAGACGGCTTTGGCGTGAGCGTGCCGTCGATCACGACCATCACGACCATGATCACCACCATGGCGAAGATGGCGTGTGCAGCACTTGCGGTCATGCCCACGCGCCAACCCCGGAACAGGCGGACAACGTTCATTCGATGCGCGATGCACTGGTCCTGATCGGGGCCATCGCAATCCGCCCCTGTACGGGCGCGCTGTTTCTTTTGATCTTGGCGGTCAGCATGGGGATCGACCTTGCCGGAATTCTTGGCACCTTCGCAATGGGGCTGGGCACTGCCACAGTTACGCTTGCTGCTGCCATCGGCTCTGTGACGTTCCGTGAAGGTATGTTGGCGCGCTTTGCCGAAGGGCCCCATACCGCCCGCATCGCTGGCGTTATCGAAACCGGCGCAGGGCTGATCATTGCCATTCTTGCCGCACAGTTCCTGATCCGCGCCTTGTGACCTGACAAAACTCTTGCCCCGCTGGCAGGGCAGGTCTAACGCACCCGATATGCAAACGGCACAGATGTCATACCCAGCCCATGTCAGGGCTATTTTTGTGTTGGGATTGCCCCTCGTTGGCGGCCACATGGCGCAGATGGCTATTGGCCTGACCGATACGGTGATGGTCGGCTGGTATGGGGCCGAAGCCTTGGCGACGGTGACACTGGCCAATACGCTGTTTTTTTCGCTGTTCCTTTTTGGCTGCGGCTTTGCATGGGCGGTGATGCCGATGGTGGCGTCTTATGCGGCCGAGGGCGACGACCAGAGCGTTCGCCGTTCGACCCGCATGGGCCTTTGGTTATCGGCACTTTTTTGTGTCGTCATGTTCCCACTGTTGTGGTGGTCCGAGGCGGTGTTGCTGATCTTGGGCCAAACTCCGGCAATCGCTGCTGAGGCGCAGGTCTACCTGCGGGTGCTGGCCTTCGGGCTATTGCCCGCGCTGGTGACGATGACGCTCAAAAGCTATCTGGCCGCTCTTGAGAAAACACAGGTGGTTTTCTGGGTTACGGTGGTTGCCGTGCCGTATAATGCGCTGGCAAATTTCGCACTGATCTTTGGCAATTTCGGATTTCCTGAACTGGGCCTGCAAGGTGCGGCCATTGCGTCGCTGAGCACACATGTGTTTTCAGTCATGGTGATCGTCGCCTACATTTTGGCCTTAGTGCGCGAACACAGCCTGTTCCAAAGGCTTTGGAAGCCTGACAATGAAATGTTCGTGCGGGTTTTTCGGCTGGGGGTTCCTATTGGTTTGACGTCGCTTTCGGAAACCGTGCTCTTTGCCGCGTCGGCCATCATGATGGGCTGGCTGGGCACGGTCCCGCTTGCGGCACATGGGATCGCGCTGCAATTGGCATCGATGACATTCATGTTGCATCTGGGCCTGTCCAACGCCGCGACGGTGCGCGCGGGCAACGCGTTCGGCCGCAAAGATTGGCCGCACATGGCACGGGGTGGTCTGGTCGCTCTCGCGCTGTCGGCCTTTGTCGCGCTAATGACCATTCTATTGTTCGTCGGCCTGCCAGAGCCGTTGATTGCAGCCTTCCTCGATCCTGACGATCCGGCCCGGTCCGAGATCATCACATTGGGCATCACTCTATTGATCCTTGCCGCCATTTTCCAGTTGGTCGATGGCGCGCAAGTGATCGCGCTGGGCCTGTTGCGTGGGGTGCAGGACGCTGGCATGCCAATGGTTCTAGCCGCCATTTCCTATTTCGGTATCGGCCTGCCCGCCGCCTATGTGCTGGGCTTTGTGACGGGTTGGGGTGCGGTTGGTATATGGCTTGGGCTGGTGTTGGGCCTGGCCGGAGCCGCAGTGCTTTTGAACCACCGGTTCTGGCTGCGCATGATGCCCACTCTCAGCCGCCTTGCGGCCCCAGCTGCCAACGCTTAGAAGCGGCGCAAATTTGTAAGATCAGGAGAGATCGACATGGGCTTCAAGGTGGGAATCGTGGGTTTGCCGAACGTGGGCAAATCAACCCTCTTCAACGCGCTCACCAAGACGGCTGCGGCGCAGGCGGCGAACTTTCCGTTCTGCACGATTGAGCCCAATGTCGGCGATGTCGCGGTTCCGGATGACCGGCTCGACAAATTGGCCGACATCGCGAAGTCCAAACAGATCATCCCGACGCGGATCACCTTTGTCGATATTGCCGGCCTGGTCAAAGGTGCCTCAAAAGGCGAGGGCTTGGGCAACCAGTTTCTTGCGAACATCCGCGAAGTGGACGCCATCGCCCACGTGCTGCGCTGCTTTGAAGACGGTGATGTGGTGCATGTGGATGGCCGCGTCGATCCGGTGGCTGACGCCGAAACGATTGAAACCGAATTGATGCTGGCGGATATCGAGAGCCTTGAGAAACGCCTGCAGAACATTGTCCGCAAGGTGCGCGGCGGTGACAAGGACGCGGTGCAGCAGGAACGCCTGATGCGCGCCGCATTGGCCGCATTGGAAGAGGGCAAACCTGCCCGCACGGTTGACGTCGATGCCGAAGACGCCAAGGCATGGGACATGCTGCAACTGTTGACCACCAAGCCGGTGCTTTACGTCTGCAACGTCTCTGAATCAGACGCAGCCGACGGCAACACCATGTCCAACGCAGTCGGCGAGATGGCCGCAGGGCAGGGCAACAGCCATGTGGTTATCTCGGCCCAGATCGAAGAAGAGATCAGCCAGCTGGACGATGAAGAAGCGCAGGAATTCCTGTCGGAAATGGGCCTCGACGAACCGGGCCTCGACCGTGTGATCCGCGCTGGATACGAACTCTTGCAGTTAGAAACCTATTTCACTGTCGGCCCAAAAGAAGCCCGCGCCTGGACCATCACCAAAGGCACCGCAGCCCCGCAAGCCGCGGGCGTGATCCACGGTGATTTTGAAAAAGGCTTCATCCGCGCCGAAACCATCGCTTTCGACGACTACGTGACTCTGGGTGGTGAAAACCCTGCTAAAGAGGCTGGCAAGATGCGTGCCGAGGGCAAGGCGTACGTGGTCAAGGATGGCGACGTCTTGCACTTCTTGTTCAACACATAAGCTGTACCGAGGTATCGCCCGGGGTTAAAACCCGAACAAAAGAACCGCAATCGGCACGGGCGACACGGCGACAGCTATCGCGATAAACGTCTGGACCGGAGCGAAGATGCCGCTCATTCCGGCCATCATCATGATGCCGCCACCGCCGCCGAGCACGGCATTGCCGGGCGTGTTGACCAGCAAAGCCAAAGCGATGTAGCGGTGCCGCAAGGCGAACGTAACAGTCCTGGGCGGTGATCCGTCCATCAAAAGACCCAACCGGTCTTTCGGAGGCAGAGCCGCGGCGCGTCCGATCAAATCTGCTGCTTTGCGCATCCGAAGAAGAGACAGAATCCACATCAGTGTTGTTCCCGGCAAGAGCCGCCCAAGAAGGTAAGACACCATCATTGCAAGCACCGTTGCAGCATAAACCAGTGGCGCGATTGCGGCGCCAAAGACGGTCAGCATCGCGATCCCGATTTCCGCGCCCGGCACAAATGGCAATGCCAGCAAGCCGATATATGCGACAGAGCCGAGCATCAGCAAACGATGCACCTGTTTTTCGTTGCTGGGCATGATCGTGAGGTTCAACGCATCTTTCAAAAGATGCGCGCCCCACGTAGCCAGAATAACAATGATCAGTAAACCGGCGACGCGCAGAATGATCGTTTTGGGGGGCAGCCCGACCTGCGTCTCATTTCTCACCCGGGCACAGAGCTTGCGTCGGCAGGCAAACGCGCCCCACGGGCAACGCCGGTGATCTGATGTGTCCAGTACCAGCGACGGGTTGTCCAACTCATTTGAACCGTCATCTCGCCATCGGCGACGTTCCCGTACCACACCACCCTGTGGGGCGCCGTGGGGCAGGTGGCGACGGTGGTGAAATGGATCACGTCCCCTGCGACCCACGTGTGGTAATCGGAAAATCCGAAGTCACAGTATTTCTGACAATCCATCGACATGAACGCCCCGTCTTTGAAGACCAGCGTATCGGTTTCCCCTTCGGCGCCATTGTCGAGCACGGCCTGAATGAAAAAGGCTGCGTCATTCAGTTCGTTGCCCTGTGTCCACGCGTGCTCGGGCACTGTCATGTCCGGGATATCCTCGTTCATGACCGACGCGGCAGCGGCCCCTGTTCCAAGGGTGATGCAGGCAATGGCAGCGGCTTGGGTGATTGGCGTCACAACGGTCGCTCCCTCGTCTGTGCGGCAGACATAGCGTGTACGTTAGCCCGATTGCTGCCCCGTGCAAAGAAAAGACGCGGCTCATTTGCCGGATGCGTCAAAGCAAGCATGCTTTTTAGACGGAATTTGTCATCGATCATGTGTGATTTGGCCTTGTCCCCGCGTGCCCGCTTCCTTAAACGGGTCCACGGAGACGTGGCCGAGTGGTCGAAGGCGCTCCCCTGCTAAGGGAGTAGGCCCGGAAGGGTCTCGAGGGTTCGAATCCCTTCGTCTCCGCCATTTTCCTCAACATCGCTACCTAATAACAAACTGATAGTAAGCGGAATTTGGCGTTTTGCGCTGAATGCGGTGTCTGCTTTGGTTGTTTGATTGACGATGCTGCTTGTTCATTTTGGCTCCTGAAAAGCGACGGTGAACCTGAAATCCTTAGTTGTTCACATCATCAAATCTGTCCGATAGGTGCTGATATCAGACATTGCTTAGTGCCGATGGGATACACGTATGGTTTTTATTGGGCGCAGATTCCAAGAGAACTATCGACTATATTCCGGACATAACTCAACCACTCTTCAGCAAAGGTTTTGGCCAAAAGCGAGGGAGGACGTCGCAAGGGCGTGACCAGCGCGTATCCAAACGGAACGGCCGGTTCGAATTTCACAAACTTGATACCCGGCGCTTGCCCCTTTTGGAGCAAGTAGCTTTTTGCGCTCAGCGGATCGACTATCGCGCAGATTTGCTCGGCCTCGACGAAGTTGAAGAGCGGCAAGAAATACTGAGCATCGACCCTTACGTTGAACCGCGCACCAGCTTCGTCAAAAGCATTTTGTGTGTCAGTCACCGTTGCATGCCCCAGTTGCAGTGTGCCCATTGGCTGCCCATCCAGATCAGCGGCGGTGATGCTGGAATAGGCGGCTAGTGGGTGATGCCGGGGTACTGCGCAAAGGCAGTCACTGGTGATGCGCAACATCTTGAACAGCTCGTCTGGCAGGTTTTCGGTAATGACGTCCGTCAGACCCAGATCGCAAAATCCTATGTCAAAGCTTTGTGCTGCGACCAGGTTTAGAATTTGTGGTGAACTGCGGGTCGATAGTGTGATGCGCACATCTGGCGCGCCTCTACTGAACCGGCTCACGAAATCGGGCATGAGATAGGCTGATGGCCCAGGCATGGCAACAATACGCAAAGACCCGCGAACGCGGTTGCGCATGCCTTCCAAATTCGAACGCGTAGCGGTCAGCCGATCCAGTATTTCCGAGGTCTCGGACAACAGGTAGCGTGCCTCAGGAACAGCAATCAGGCGTCGCCCTTCGCGCTGGAATAAGTCCATACCCAATGATGCCTCTAGCGCTTTGAGAGACGCGCTGACCGCAGGTTGGGTCCGGTTCAGGTTACGTGCGGCCGCACTGACCGAGCCAGTGTTCATGATTTCCCGAAAGACTGCGAGTTGCTGCAAATTCATGCAGATCAGCATATAAGAGGAATTTTGGTTAATAAATAAATTTCAAATTTGATTTTATCTGAAACATACCGTCAGATCGCGTTAGTCCATAACTGCATCGCGCAATCCGAGAGTCGTGCGATGCTATATTCAGGGAGAAAAAATGGGACTTTTTACACAACTTACTGCGGCGGCGATTGCAACAACGCTGACTGCAGGCGTCGCAGCGGCGCAGGATCCGACGTTTTTTCGGATTGGCACCGGTTCTGCTGGCGGGACTTACTTCCCCATCGGCGGAACGATCGCCAACGGTATTTCCGCGCCTCCCGGATCGCGCCCGTGTGACGAAGGTGGTCAGTGCGGCGTACCCGGCCTGATCGCGATTGCACAATCCACAACCGCGTCGGTGTTTAACAACACAGCCGTCCAGAACGGAGAGCTTGAGGCCGGAATGGCGGCGGCTGACGTGACCCGGTCTATGTATCTTGGCGAAGGTAAATTCGATGGCAAGTCGCATGAAAAACTGCGGATCGTTGCTAATCTCTATCCCGAAGACCTGCATCTTGTTCTGCCAGAAGGCGAATCCATCGCAAGCCTGGCCGATCTCGAAGGCAAGCGCGTCGGCATCGCGCAGGCAGGGTCTGGCACGCAGGTTGCCGTGCTTCAGATGCTTGAGAAGTGGGGCATCAACCGTGACAACATCGACGAAGCCGAATTGAACAACAGCCAGTCCGCCGAACGTCTGGCAGATGGTCAGATTGACGCCTATTTCTACGCAGCAGGCTGGCCAGTTTCGGCGATGGTGCAACTTGCCACGACAAAGGGCATGGAACTGCACAGCTTCACAGACGAAGACCTTGCCACCATCAATGAGGCGGTTCCGGCTTATATCCCATCAACTATCCCGGCGGGCGTTTATGAAGGCGTGGACTATGACGTCAGCACACCTGCGGTCTCGGCGTTGTTGGTTGTGTCCTCTGACCTGAGCGATGATTTGGTGTATGGCATCACGTCAGCATTATGGAACGACAACACACGCAAGCTGCTGGACAATGGGCACGCCAAAGGAAAGCAGATAACACCAGATACCGCGCTTGACGGTGTCATGTCGCTGGGTGTGCCGCTGCACCCCGGTGCCGAGAAGTTCTACAAGGAAGCTGGCCTTCTTGAATAATTGCGCGGCTTCTGGCTGATGCAGATCGGCGGCCGACACGTCCTGTCGGCCGCCTCTCATTTTGATACATTCATCACGTTGCGAAAGGACCGGCAATGACACACTCAGCCGAGCAAGAGCCGCGCGATTTGTCTGCCGAAGACCTTGCTGGCATCGAGAGAAAGTATGACGAAGGCGCGGCTACGCGGCAGGTCTCACCCGGTTTCGGCAAGTTCCTGCGCTATGTGGCGCTTACTTTTGCAATGTACCACTACCTGACGGCGGGTTTCGCGCTGCCGACAGATTTCTGGCACATGGGCTGGCACCTGTCCGGATTGTTCATCCTGACCTACGCCCTTTTCCCGATGTTCAAAACCGCATCCGCGTTTGACCTGCAACACAGCCCGCTTCGGATTGGGGGTGTGCCGCTGATCGACATTCTTCTGATGGTCCTCGGCACCTCGGCCGCGCTTTATCTCGGGCTTGCCTGGCGTGGCATTGAATGGCTTGGGATCGAGGAACAGACGTTCCGAATGGGCAATCCGAACACCTATGACATGGTGTTCGGCTGTATCCTCATTTTGTTGGTTCTGGACATCGCGCGCCGCACTCTTGGGTGGATTTTGCCGCTGATCATCTGCGTGTTTATCTCTTATGCGCTCTTTGGTCCGGTCTTTCCCGGGCTTCTCCAGCATCCTGGCGTGAATTTCAAAACCTTCGTGAGTTCGATGTATTTCCCGGCAGAGGGTATCTTCGGCGTCACGCTTTGGGTTGTGTCGACCATCGTCTTTCACTTTGTCCTGTTCGGGGTCATCGCCCAACGCACAGGGTTGGGGCAGTTGTTCATCGACAACGCAACTATCCTTGCCGGGCGCTATACTGGCGGTCCGGCCAAGGTATCCGTCGTGTCTTCAGCATTTTTCGGCACGATTTCGGGGTCCTCCGTTGCCAACACCGTGTCTACTGGGGCATTGACAATTCCGAACATGAAACGCCTTGGCTATCCGGGGCATTTCGCGGGCGGCGTCGAAGCCGCAGCCTCGGCTGGCGGGCAGATCACACCACCCATTATGGGCGCTGCGGCCTTTATCATGGCCGAGTTTCTGGAGCGTCCCTACACCACCATCGTGATCGCTGCGATCTTCCCGGCATTCCTGCACTATGTCGGCGTTTTCGCAGTCGTTCACCTCATGGCGCGCCGTTTGAACCTGCAGGGCCTTTCTGATGACAAGTTGCCGAAACTCAAGGCAGTCTGGAGCCATGGCTGGGCCAATATCGTCCCGTTGATTGGGCTGCTGGTTGTGCTTTTTTCTGGCTACACACCCTATATGTCTGCGTTTTGCGGTATCTCGCTCGCGATTATTGCTGGCATGTCACGGATCAAGGAACCCATCACCTTGGTCTATTCCGCCGCGTTCATCGCCTTTGTGGTCTGGAAATTCACAGGCGGCGGGTTTGATCTGACGATGTCCGCGATCTTGATCGCAGGGGCCGGGATTGCGACGTTCAATCCGCAGAAACGCACCACTCTGACGGAAATGGCAGACACGTTCGAAACCGGCGTCAAATATGCGCTGGCCGTAGGGGCTGCGTCAGCCGCAGTGGGTATTGTCATCGGTGTGATCAACACGACGGGTGTCGGCTTTCGTATCGGTTTTATGGTAACGCAGGCGGCGTCGAACCTAGGGACCGATCTTCACTGGCTCTTTACCTTTGGCACTTGGGAGCTGTTCTCAATCGCCGACCTGACGTTGTTCATTAGCCTCGTATTTATTGCACTGGCCTGTATTCTGATGGGTGCAGGCGTGCCGACCACAGCGCTTTACATCATGCTTGTGTCGGTAGCGCAGCCGGCTTTGGCTCAATTGGATATCCCGCCCATCGCCAGCCATATGTTCGTACTGTACTACGGCGTTGTTGCCGAGATCACGCCTCCGGTCTGCACGTCGGCCTATGCTGCGGCAGCAATTGCGGGATCAAACCCGTTCCGAACCGGTATATCAGCCTTCACCCTTGGATTGGGCAAGGTGGTGGCCCCAATGGCGTTTGTCTATGCGCCAGTGCTACTATTCGTATCGTCCACCGGCTTTGACCTCTGGCAATTCTCTTATACGGCAGCCAGCTGTATTGCCGGAGTGATCGCCCTGTCCTCGGCTGTGGTCGGCTATTGGTTGGCGCCTATGGGAGCGGTGTATCGCTGGCTGATGGCATTGGCCGGTCTGGTCTTTATTGCACCGTCTCTACAGGCCGATCTGGCCGCGCTGATCATTGCCAGCCCGGCGATTATCAGCCAATTGATTCTGCGCAAACGCAATGCCCAACCGGTTTGATCCAATGGCCCCGAACGTCACTGTACTGGGCGCCGGAATCATCGGCATCTGTACGGGTCTTTCATTGCTCGAACAGGGCGCCTCTGTGCGCCTGATCGACAAAAACGATCCGGGTCAGGAAACCTCGTTTGGCAATGCTGGTGTGATTTCCCCGTGGTCCATCGTGCCGCAAGCCATGCCGGGCGTCTGGAAAAAGATCCCCGGCTGGTTGATTGATCCTCTCGGTCCGGTCTCTGTCCGGCCCAGTTATTTGCCGCGACTGGCAAGTTGGGGATTGAAGTTTCTGGCCAATGGCACCGAGGCCCGTGTGCGCGATATATCGGCCGCGATGGATACGCTCAATCAGGATTGTATCTCGCTTTACCGGCACCACCTTCATGGCACCGGACACGAAGACCTTGTTCGCGACAGCTACTACATTCACGCCTATCGGGACGCTGAAGGCGCACGGCTCGACTCGTTAGACAACGAATTGCGCAGTGCCGCAGGAGCAGACCTCGAACGGGCCGATGGGGATCGGCTCAGGGAACTGGAACCGGATCTGTCGCGAGATTTCAAATCCGCAATCGTGATCAAAGGCCAAGCACGCGCTCTTTCACCCGGGCGCATTGGTCAGGTGCTATCGGAAAAGTTTCTGCAAATGGGCGGCCAGATAGAACGCGCCAAGGTCCAGAGTATTGCACCGCGTGAAGATGGCGGTTGGCGTTATGTGACCGATCTCGGCGAACACACGACGCCAAAGCTGGTTTTGGCAATGGGCGTCTGGTCCGCGGAATTCCTGAAGCCCCTAGGCGTCCATATCCCGCTGGAAGCCGAACGCGGGTATCATGTGAATTTCACCTCACCGGGGATCGCGCTCAATCATTCGATCATGGATGTGGATATGAAATTTGTGGCCTCCTCGATGCAGGACGGCGTCCGGGTCGCAGGCACAGCAGAATTTGGCGGGCTGGACGCACCGATCTCGGAAAAGCGCAGCGCCGGTTTGGTGACATTGGCTGGAAAGCTCTCACCAAAGCTGAACACCGAAGCCTATTCAACGTGGTCCGGTCAACGCCCCAGTTTGCCGGACAGCCTACCTTGTATTGGTGAAATCGACGGTTTGCCTGACTTGATCACTGCGTTTGGGCACAGCCATTGGGGTCTGATGATGGCGCCTAAGACCGGGCGGATCGTGGCTGATCTTGCCACTGGTGCCAAAACTAATCTCGATCTTTCGCCCTATCATCCGAACCGTTTCTAGCGGCCACGTCACGACAGGCTTTTTACCCAAGTACTATTCCGAACTCAGCGTGGGTTTCTAACGGAAGGGTGAGCTTGACCGAAGCGATTCCGTGATTGCCTAGAATGCTAATTCGAGGGTTTGATGCGGCAGGTTCGCATCGGCTGTATCGCACAACAGAGTCACGTTGATCTGTGAGATCGCGATCAAACCGTGACAAATCTAGGGCGGCTAAGGCGCGGGCCATTGGTTTGGCTGAGCCTTATTCTCAATCAATGCGCATTGTGGATTTAGCCGTTTCGGGAGGCTCTCGAATCTCGTTTTCAGCTAACCGCTTAGACTTTATTCTCAGAGGACTTTTCGAGAAGAGTTTGCAAGAGCGGAAGCCGATCCTGACCAAAAAACCAATCGTCCTTTACGCAATAGGTGGGTGATCCGAAAATGCCCAAATCAATGGCGCCAGTAGTATGCGCCTCGGCTTTGGCGACAGTCTCGGGTGCCGTTGCAGTGCCTAGCAATAGCTTGGCGTCAAGACCTGCTTTGTCTAGCGCTAGTGTGATATCCGCCGTATCCGCGATGTTAAGGTCATGCACCCATACAGCAGCCAGAATGGCATGGCTTACGGCGCCTTGGTCCACTCCGGCGTCACGGGCCGCTGTGATGACTTGGCATGCCAGAGACATCGGTGCGGGCCAGAACTTTGGCGTGTCATTGAGCGGCAGGTCGAGCACTTCAGCCCAACGTTTCATATCCGCTTTGCGGTGATGCTGTCGCACGGCGGGGTATTTTGCCGGAGGAAAAGACCCCGCCGCAGCAAAGACTTTTGCCATGTCCAGTGGGTGATAGCGTATTTCAACTCCGGCGCGGGAGGCGATCTCGAGCAGCTGGGCATGCCCTAGGTAGGCATAGCCGGACATTGGCGCGAAATAGTAGTCAATGATCGGGTCAGCTGGCAAAAGGCCGGCCCTCTTCGATGGGCAGGCTGGGGTCGCGCGACCACTCGTTCCATGATCCGAAATAAATCCGTACGTCTTTCACGCCCGCCTCTTTGAGCGCCAGAAACGTGTTGGACGCCCGTGCGCCTTTGAAACAATAGATGTAGACAGGCGTGTCTTCAGATATCCCAACGCTGGCACATTCGGCCAAAACCTCTTCGCTGGATTTGATCATTGCACCGTCGGCCGTTGGCTTCATCATACGATACCATTCGATCCATTTCGCGCCGGGAATGCGACCTTTGCGTGGGCAGAAATCTGGTCCGTATGGTGAGGAGCTTGTGGCGATCCATTCGTCTACATCGCGCACATCCAGCAGCGTAATTGCGTCATCGTCCAGCGCCGCCTTCATGTCATCGACATCCAGCATGAGCGATGCAGCCGCCGGATCAATCGGGAAGATTGCAGGCAGGGGCGAGAGTGCGTCTGTGGTCACTGGCATATCAGCAGCAACCCAGGCCTCAAAACCGCCATGCAGGACCTTGACGTTCGGATACCCCAAATAACTTAGCAGGAAATAGCCGCGGCAGGACTGGCCAAAGCCTGTGTTCATCGACTGCTCGTAAAGCACCGCGGTCTTGGTGCCATCCAATCCCGCTGACCCGAAAGCGTCGGCGAATTTCTGGGTCAATTCGGCCATCCCTTCAGGGGTCGAGGTCGCCAAATAGGTGAAGATGTCATGCAGGTTTACAGCCCCTGCGATGTGGCCTGCAGCAAAGCCTTCGGGCGCGCGGGTGTCGATGATCACGATATCATCGGTGGGCATTGCGGCCAATTCAGATGGGGAAATCAGGACAGAAGACATGTTCAATTCCTTTCGGTTCAAGCAGCCGGAAGCTCGGCCAGCATTTTGCGAAGTTGTTTGGTTGCAGGTGTGACCACCGCGATGAAATAGCTTTCACGCAATCGCCGTTGCGCGGCACCCTGACTGACGAACCCGCGTGCACCGCAATGCAGCATGGCAAAATGGGCAGCCTCGGTGGATGCTTCGCCGCCCAGCAAGCGGGCAGTAATCACGCGGCGAAAATAGCCAATTGATGTGTCGTAGGGGGTTTTGGCGAGCTCCATGATCTCTGCTTCCAGCTCATCGAGCTGCGCCTGAAAGTCTTCAGGCTGCTTTTCCAAGTACTTGTTCACATGGCCCAGCGGGCCGCGAACCTGTTCCATCAGTTTGATGGAACTGCGGACCATGCCAAGCGCCATACCTGTCTGCATCAGCACAAAGCCGGGGCGGATCTTTTGTAGGTAGCTGTCAATCGGGTCGGCAAGAATGAAAAGGTCTTCGATCAGGGCGTCGCGAAACTGTACAGACCGCGTTGCTGTGCCGGCCATGGACATGAAATCGTGGTCAAGCACTGTCTTTACACCGGGCTGATCTCCGCGGGCGACTGCCATCACGTGTTTGATGCCGCTTTCGTCTTCGACACTGAAAACAATACCGAAATAGCCATCTTCGCCAACGTTGGACACCCAGGGAAGCGACCCGCGTACGGTATAGCCTTTGTCGGTCCTTGTTCCTTTGAGGCGCATCTTTTCGATGCCAAAGAAGGTTTTCATCGGGTTGGACAGACCTGTACCGCCCAAAGCTTCGCCCTTTGCGATTTTGGGGAGCAGGGTGGCTTTGAGCGCAGTGTTGTCCGAAGACGCCACGTACCAAGCCAAGGCGTTCTGGCACCACATGCAGAATGCTGTGGAAATGCATTCTTCTCCGCCACGCGCAATCGCCTGGATGGTCTGGCCCATATCTATATCGGGTGACACGTGGCTCCCGTAGGCCCCAGCGGTGCCAAAGGCGCGCATGATGTCTTCGGGATATAGGCCGCTGTCAATCTCGCGTACCAATGGCATCAGTTGGGTCGCGGCGACCGCATCAACGCGGGTCAGCATGGCCGATGGGTCAGCTATTCTTTCCTGTAGTGTCATTGCGGTCTCCTTTGGTTTGGCTGTCAGATGGTCTCGGCGACCATGTTGACTGGGCGTGAGAAGGTGTTGAAAACAGGCGAATATTTGATGACGTGCGCCACCAGTTCATCCACCACCGACTGCGGCGTGCCTTCGCATTCCATGTCGACCTTGATGCGCACGTCGGTGAAGCCGATGGGTTTCGCTTCGTTCAGATCGCCTGTGCCCCAGACGGCGGTGATGTTCAGATCGCCTTCCAGTTCCAGTTCCAGCTTGTTCACCGTCATGCCGCGATGCACGGCGTTGGCGTGCAAGCCGACGGCAACACAGGAACCAAGCGCTGCAAGAGACGCCTCGGACGGGTTTGGAGCTGTGTCATCACCCAGCAGGCCGGGGGGCTCATCCACGATGTAGGGTTCCAGATTGCGGATGAAGTTCGCGTGACGGAATTTGCCCTCGGCCACGGTCTTGCACTTCAGGGTCTTGATAACTTCAGGGTTGGCTTTGCTGGTCTCGATCAAGCCGTCCAGGCCAGTCTTGTCGATAGGCGCAAGGCAACCGGTCAGTGCGGTTACGGGTTCAGACATGGTGGTATCCTCCAGTTTGGTAAATTCAGGTTGTTCGGGTCCAGTTCAGGCGGCCAATGGCCTTCTGACACAAGGTATCGAGGGTGAAACCGATCACGCCGATGACCACGACGGTGGCCGACAGTCGGTCATATTCGAGGGTGTCGCGGGCGTCGTTGATCGCGTAACCAAGCCCCGACGTGACGCCGAGGTATTCTGCCGGCACCAGCACCACCCAGGCCACACCAAGGGCCAGCCGGATGCCGGTAAAGATATCCGTGGCGACAGCGGGCAGGATCACGGTGGTCAGCATATGTTTTGGGCTTGCACCAAGATTGCGCGCGACCTTGATCCATGCCGGATCAATGCGGCGCACGCCTGCCGCAGTGGCAAAGACAATGGGCCAGATCGCGGCGACGGCGATCAAAAATACGATCGCGGCGTCCCATGTATCAAACCCCATCACGGCAATCGGCATCCACGAAAGCGGCGAAATCATGCGCAAAAACTGGAATGGGATATTGGTGATTTCGCGCAGTTGCGCGATCCGACCGATCAAGATGCCCAAAGGCACCCCGATCACGATAGCGATCAACATTCCGTAGCCCACGCGGTAGAGCGACGGCCCCGCCATATCGAGCACCTCGCCCGATGTGACCATGACCCACAGCCGGGACATGGTCGGGGCGGGGGCAAAGTCGGCAAAGGCGAACATATCGGGATTGTTCGCCACTGCGCGTCCGCCCAGCCACCACAGAACCAGCAGTCCACCCATACCGATGATGGCGTTCATCAATGGGCGATACCGGCCCAAGCTGGGCAAGCTGCGCAACCTTTGGGTGTCGGCAATCATGCTCATAGTTTCAGGATTTCCTCGCGCACAAATGGATCGCCCGGGTTGACAGACGGATCATTCATCCACTCGGGGTTGGCTTCGAGGGCGGTTTTGACAAAGTCATAGTTGACCAAATCCTGCGTCACGAAATCGGCATCCAAATCGGTCAGGAACGTGGTGTCGCCGCTGACAACCGTGTCGGACATCGCCTCGACGATCAGCTTGGTTGCCGAAGGATAAGGCCAGGGCTGGAAATCGATCCGCCCATTCTGGAACTCCGCCTGGTTCTGAATCGCGCCGCTTTCGGTGTAGGCCTCGTGGTCGTCATACAAGGTCATCGCGCGCGTCACGACAGGGGCCGGTGCGGGTAGATATCCTTCTCCGTCACGAGAGAGCAGTTCTGCGACCTCTGCCTTGTTCTGGCTTGCATAAATCGCCCCACGCACGACGGCATTCATGACCTTTTGGGTCCATTCCGGCTTGGCGTTGACGGTCTCTTCATTCATGCAGACGACACAGCAGGGGTGGTTTTTCCAGATGTCGCCGGTAAAGCGCAACATCCGTGCGTTGGCCCTTAATTCACCCAAAGCGTTGAACGGTTCGGCCACGATATAGGCGTCGATTTTACGGGCGGCCAAGGCGGGCGGCATATCAGGCGGTGGGAGAACCTGCAGATTGCACTCGTCTGGTGCAAGCGGTTCGTCCTGGGATTTGATCACCGCTTTGATGCCTGCGGCGCGCAAAGCGTATTGCAGCACAATGTTGTGCATCGAATACCAAAACGGCACCGCAACTTGTTTGCCACCCAGCCCAGCAAAATCGGTGATCTCAGTATGCCCGCCAACGACCAAGGCAGAGCCGTTGGTATGAGCCCATGCCATGATCTTCACAGGAAAGTTGTTGTTGTAGCGCATCCAAACGGGGATCGGTTTGAGAAAATGTACCAAGTTGAACTTGTTCGACGTAAAGCCTTCGATCAGGGGCGCCCAGCCACGGATCAGGGTTGGCTTTTCGGCCTCAAGCCCTTCGTCGGCAAAGTAGCCTTTGGCGTGGGCGACCAGCAGAGGCGTCGCATCGGTGATCGGCAAATAGCCGATCCGCACCACATCATCGTCCTGCGCCTGCGCAATAGATGGCAGTGACGCGGCCAGCCCGCCAAGCATTGCAGCCAAGCCGCCCTGCGCCAACATATCCAGCGTTTGGCGTTTGTGATGATCTACGCCACCGTGTCCGCAACACGCGGTGTGAAGGTCACTGGGTTTATCAAAGTGATCGGACATCGCAGCTACTTTCTTAAAAGGTATCAGGGGTTTGAAGGTCGGCGTAGATGGCGTTTAACCGGGTCAATTCGGTTTTGAAGGCTGTTCTGTCTGACAGCCGGTCCGCCTCGGAAAGCGCAACAGCCGTGTCATCGGCAATCACTCCCTCGCCAGATTTGAGAAACACGGCGCGGTCGGCCATCAACACGGCCTCTGACACGTCGTGAGTCACAAGGATTAAGGTCAGGCCAAGCCGTTTGGCGATGGCCCGTACGTCCTGCTGCATGGATTGACGCGTGAACATATCCAACGCAGAGAATGGTTCATCCAACAGCAGAACATCCGGGCTGGGAACCAAAGACCGGGCCAGCGCAACCCGCTGTTGCTGGCCGCCTGACAGATCTTGAACGTTACGATTTGAAAAGGCCGCAAGATCGACGAGGTCGAGGACCTCTGCCACGCGGGTGTCTGCCTCGGCCATTTTGCCTGCATACTTCAGGCCAAGTGCCGCATTCTGTGCGACGGTCATCCATGGGAAAAGTGATGGCGCTTGAAACATCATCACCCAAGAAGGGCTGGGGCCCATCACGGCTTGCCCGCCAATGCGTACCGACCCTTCACTGGGTTTGATCAGCCCGGCAATAATATGAAGCAATGTCGATTTACCTGACCCCGACCGCCCAATCAGAGCAACGACCGAGCCAGGCTCAATTGTCAGATCAACACCATTCAATACCCGCCCGTCCGCCGCGTTGTAGCTGTGCGCGACGGCTGCCACACGAACGTCGACGCCAGATCCGGGCGGGGTAGCTGCCACTTCTTGGGCCACGGAAAGGTTGGGGAAATCGTGCTGCATCATCCCTTACCAGCTGTTGTAACCAAGGAATTTACCGGACATCTCGATCTTGACCCGGTCGCCTTTGGGATGTTCCACGCGGGTCACAGACATATCGAAATCAATGGCCGACATGATCCCATCGCCAAACTCTTCTTGGATCAGTGCCTTTAAGGTTGGGCCATAAACGCCGACAATCTCGTAAAGTCGGTAGATGCAGGGATCGGTAGGCACTGCCTGCTCCCAGATTTTCGTTGGGCTTTCTTGCAGGACAGCGGCGGCCTCTTGGGGCAGTCCCATCGCGGTGACCATGAGCGCGGCTTTGTCGGCGGGAAACGCATTCATTCCCACGGCGGCGGAATGCGTCCAGACCGGCGACATATCAATTTTTGCGGCGATCTCTTCCCAAGACAGGCCAGCCTGTTTCTTGGCGACAAGGATCATTGTGGTCACGTCTTCTTTGGTCAGCATTTATATAGTTCCAAGAGTTATCTCGTGATGGTCTGCGTCACTAAAAGGCCGGCGAATTACCGACGCTCTATTTCGTCTTTGCTCGTGGTTGGGAAATCGGCGTGCAGTGTTGCATTTGAGGGGGAGACGTCCTGAGCGGGAGCTCTGCAGATGCCGTTGTGGCAGTATCGCAAACCGCTGTCCTGAGTGCCTGTGTCGCCAAGGAAGTCGTCGGTCATGAGGTGCACCTTTCCGATGTTGGGTCAAAGGTGACACGTTGCTTGGTACGGCTTAAGGGGGGATCATCAATCGCTCAAAAAAGCGATCCTCCTGATTTTAATGACTTATTAATATGCACAGGAAACGAGTTCTCGTAATCTACGAGAACTCGTATTTGGTTCTGCTGCGCTTGATCGGGTCATGATCGGCACATGCTTGATGATTCTACATTGCGTGATGCGCTGTCGATCAATCCGCTTCCAGCGTTATTGGTTGACGCGCGCGCGGGGCGTATCGAGGCACACAACAGCGCTGCCCAAGCGCTGTTCGGGGAGGGATTGAAACAAAAACCTTTGTCAGACTACCTGCGCAGCCCGCGCATGGAGATGGCTGTGTTCCTTGAGGCAACGCTCCACTTTGGCAGCTATCTGGACACAGCTCTTTCGTTCCAGAACCAAGACGGGATCGACTTGCGCTTGCAAACATACGGCACCCATCTGCCAGAGACTGATATGCACTGCGTGATGCTCACGTTTCTTGATCTGGACGCTCAGGAACGCCGCCAACGCGCATCGGACCAGAACGCCCACTATAAAGCGGGGCTGTTCGAATGGCAGACTGTGTATGGGTTTTTTAAAGAAGTAGAGGCCCAAAACCGACTGATCCTTGATGCCGCAGGAGAGGGTATCTACGGCATAAACGCCGAGGGCAAAGCCACCTTCGTCAACCAAGCTGCACAAGACATGTTGGGGTGGGATGCAAAAGACTTGATCGGGCGCGAATTGCATTCGATCATTCACCATCATCATTTGAACGGTGACGTCTTTCCCCCGCACGAATGCCCGATCTACGACACCTTTAGGAAGGACAAAACGCAACGCGTCGAAAACGATGCCTTCTGGCGCAAGGATGGCAAGCCGATCCTGGTCGAATATGTGTCGACTCCGATCTACGATCAGAATGTGCTTGCTGGCGCTGTGGTCATTTTCCGCGATGTGACCGAGCGCAAAGAGAACGAACGCAAGCTGCGCGAGGCACTTGCCGAAGTCGAGGACCTGCGCATCGCCCTGGAACAGGAAAACGATTATCTTCTTACCGAAATTCGTTCTGAGCGGTCCCATATGGGGATCGTCGGCCAATCTCCTGCGATCCGCAATTTGAACGCACAAATTGATCTGGTCGCGGGCACGTCAACCAATGTCCTGATCACCGGGGCCAGCGGGACGGGAAAAAGCCTTGCCGTCTCTGCCATCCATGAAGCCAGCGACCGGCGTAAACGCCCTTTGGTCAAGCTGCATTGTTCACCCGCGTCACACCGGACATTGGATGCCGATTTCTTTGGGTACCGAAGAGGTGCTTTTCGGGGCGCGACGCGGGATACAGCCGGACAGATTGCGCTTGCGCAAAACGGTACGCTGCATCTGGACGAGGTTTCTGAACTAAGCCCTGATTTTCAGGCCAAGCTGATGAATGTTCTGCAAGACGGCACATACCGCCGCCTTGGAGACTCTGTCGATACACCGGTGTCTCTGACAATTGTCTCGACCACTTCGCGTGATTTGCAGGCCGAAGTCGCCGCAGGCCGATTTCGTCAGGACCTCTACTTTGCTCTGAGCGTCTTTCCCATCCGCTGCGAGCCTCTCAGCAGCCGTCGCGAGGACATTCCTTATCTGGCGCAACATTTTCTCAAACTCTCCACCCGTCGATTGCGGCTGCCTGAAGCGCGCCTATCAAAGGCAAACATTGACGACCTGTGCGGTTATGATTGGCCCGGAAACGTCCGCGAATTGCAAAACGTGATTGAACGCGCCGCCATATTGGCACGCGGCGGAAAGCTTCGTTTCAATTTCGAAGACGGAGGGGAGGTTGCGTCGATCCCAGAAAACAAGGTCTTTTCCGACGCTGAAATTCGTCGGATCGAACGGAACAATCTCGTGGCCTGCCTGCGGCGATCAAAGGGTCGGGTATCTGGGCCGTCTGGTGCCGCGGCCCTGCTTGGATTGGCTCCCACAACGGTCCACTCGCGGATTAAATCATTCGAGATCACAAAACGCGATTGGTTTGAGCATGAAAACAATGATGCGACGAGGTGATCAAGAGTCAGCACACCGGGTCACATCTGTCTCATACAGGATCACAAACAAGTGGCACCGCCTTGCCTCTGGGACGCGCTTCTTTTTCTCCAAAGCCTGCTGACGACAAAGAGGCGCCGGGGACGAACCCCATAGGCCAAGGCCCGGCCATTTGCAGCCAAAGCACCCTAGCTGATGCGTTGTTTGTAATACGTGTCTTTGTGCACGATCAGCCCGTCGCGGTATGTAAGGATGTCCACGCTTAGGAACTCTTCCTTGCTGCCGTCTTTGTGGGTCGCGGTGCGGCGGTATTCGCAGTAGGCCTTATTCCCTGCAATCGCACAGTCCAAGGTTTCCCAATGGACGTTGGTGACCTTGTCGAACAGGCCAGCGAATACACCGCGAATGGTGTCGGCACCTTCAAAGCGGACGCCGTACTCTTCGGGGCCAACAGCATGATCGAACGTCGCATCCGGGGCGAAATGTTTCATTACAGCGTCGATATCGTTGGCGTTAAACGCGTCGCCGACGGAATCGACTAGAGCGCGGGTCAGGTCTGTCATGAGTTTGGTCCTTTTCCCTGAAGCATGTCACAGGTGTGTTTGAAGAATGGGCTGGCGGGATCGACCAGCACATTCAGTTCATCGAAATGGTCAACGCCCGGCACGAAATAGAGACCCATCTTGCGGTCTGCCGTTTCATATTTGTCGACATACATGCGGGCTTGACGGTGGAACTCGTCGGTTTCTGCTCCGCCCACCACAACAAGTTGTGGGGCGTTTGTCATAGGCGGGTGATTGGTCATTGGGCTTTCGGCTTCTGCCTCGGTCGGGTCCATGCGGATGCCTGCATTCAGGGCTTCAGTCAGGCGGACAGGCTCCAGATAGCTAAGCGGCGAGACCGGAATGCCCGCTTTGATCATGTCAGTGGGCAGGTCGGCTCCGAAGCTGGGCCAATCGGTGGCCATCATCATCTGGGTGATGTGCCCACCTGCGGAATGGCCCATCACTGTAATGCGATCCGGGTTGATGCCCAAATCGGCGGCGTTGCGCCAGATATAGGCCATCGCTTCGCGCGCCTCTTCCGTAATACGGGTGATCGTAACCGCGGGGCACAGATCATAGCCAACCACGACCACGTTGATCTCTGCCGCAGTAAAAGGCGGGGCGATAAAGCTGTAGATGGATTTGTCGCCGCGCTGCCAGTAACCGCCGTGGAAATAAGCCAGCGTCGGAGCCGAGGTATCGCCGCATCGAAAAACATCCAGCTTTTGCTTGTCGCCCTCGCCATACCGAACATCAATTGTGCAGTCTGACGAGTCGCGTGCCGTTTGGCTGTCGGTTGTCCAGCCGGGAATGACCGTTTCTTCGTAATCTGGACGACCCGCGCGCAGATTGTACTGGGCGTTGAACTCGGCCGGGGTAAAGCGGGTGTGATACGTCAGATGATCGCTCATCTCATAACCTCCGGTAGCGGCGCGGCAAAGAAATTGCCACGGCAATAGACAAGGGGTGGTACGGGCGTATGGGCATATTTCATCACCCGGCCCAAAAGGATTTCATGATCGCCCGCATCCACACGGTCATGGATGATGCACTCTAAATGCGCGGACGCGCCGGGCAGGAGTGGGGCAGTGCCACCCGCAGCCCAATCCGTGTCGGTAAACCGGTTTTCAACGTTGCTGGCAAAGTGCAGCGCCAAGTCCTGTTGTGCGGCGGATAGGATGTTCACGGCAAAATGGCCCGACATTGACAAGGTTGGGAACACGCGGCCCGACTTGGCGATGCAGACGGAAACCATCGGTGGTTCCAGCGACACAGAGGTGAAGGAATTGGCTGTCAGGCCCCATGGGTCGTGATCGGTGTCATAGGCTGTCACGATGGTGACACCGGTTGGGAATGACCCCAGTGCGCGGCGGTAATCTTGGGTGTCCATCACAGCACCCCTTCGCTGGCGCAGGCCTTTTCCAATGCTGCCCATTCATCGGGGTTGGTGCCAAAGTGGCGCATGACGTGGTCTTGGTAGGCAGGGCGTTCCGCAAGCCGATTGTACCACGCCTCGATATTGGCCAGGGGTGGGCGATCGACCTCCACGTTGAAATACCGATACGCGATACACCCAAGTGGAATGTCTCCCATCGTGAACGCATCGCCGCAGACGTAGGGTTGATCGGCGAGATGGGCATCAAGGATCGTCAAGGCCTCGTGCGCCTCGTCGCGCAGTTTGGCGATCTTTGCCGGATCGCGTTGGTCGGGTTGAGTGCGGACCGTGGCGAAGAAGAGATAGATCACCGGCATGAAGGCACGGCTGGCGGACCATTCCATCCACTGATCGGCAATCGCGCGGGTCTGAACATCGGACGGGCTAAGCGTGCCTGTGCCGTAACGGTCACTCAGATACCGCACTATCGACAGGCTTTCCCAAAGTGCAAAGTCGCCATCGCGAATTGCTGGAATCATGCGGTTCGGGTTGATCCGTTCATAGGCGTCCGTGTCGAGCTTGTCGAAACTGCCGCCCGCCAATTGCAGCGTATAGTCCAAACCCAGTTCATTGGCCGTCCAGATGACCGGGATAACGTTGGATGAATAGGGGCGTCCCCAGATCTCAAGCATTTTCGAGCACCCGTTTGTCAGCGATGGATTGTGTGCCGAACTTTGGCACGACATGTTCGAACAAGCGGTTCCAACTGGCGAGGATTTTCTCGTAAGGCACGCCGGTGTACTGCTGCATCAGCATGAGGTGGTCGAGCCCGATAGTCTCTTGTTTCTCGGCAAACCGTTCGGCCACGTAAGTGGCATCGCCCACTACGATGATCCCGCGCTTGTTGAGGAAATCGAACCAGTCGCTGTCCTCATCTTCGGGCGTCATCTCTTCTCCGATGTCAAGGTAGCCTTGCTTCGTCCATTCCCCTGCGGGCCGTGATCCGCCAAGGAATTCGTAATAAGCGTTGATCGGACCCCGGATCGTGTTGAGCGCCTCCTCCATGCTTTCGCCGACATAGAAGGCGGTGCACACACCCACACCTTCACCCAGTTTTACATCGCGTCCTTCGCGCTTGGACAGAGCGGCGCGGTAAGGTTCCCAGCAAGCGCGCGTGGCTTTGGGGCCAGATGACATGGAAATCACCCCCCAGCCTTGTTCACCAGCCAGTTTGAAGGTGGGTGGTGCGTTCGACATGAGCCAAACAGGGGGGTGGCCGTTCTGATATGGGCGCGGGTGGACGTACATGGCTTTGTATTCGCCATCTTCGTCGTGATAACGCGGATCCAGTGGTTCGAAGAACCGGTTGGTTTCCTTCCAGCCTGGCACCGGGAATTGGTAGAATTCACCCTTGTGTGTGAACGCCTCGTTGGTCCAGGCCTTGAGGATGATCTCAAGGCTTTCCTGATAAAGCCGCATTACCTTGGCATTGTCGCGCCGGTCGGCATCTTTGTTGAACTGGATCGTGGAGCGTTCGTTGATGCCCTTGGCGACACCGAAATCGACCCGGCCCAGCGTCATGTTGTCGAGCATTGCAACGTCTTCGGCGACACGCAGCGGGTGCCAGTCAGGCAAGATGATCGGGGCTGTTCCGACGCGCAGTTTTTTGCAATGGGCCGCGACGTGGGTGCACATCTGGATCGGGTTGGGCGGCGCGTTCATATAGCCGTTATGCGCGAAATGATGTTCGGTAAACCACGCTGTGGTGAACCCCGCCTGTTCGGCAAGCGTGCATTGTTCAAGGATCATCTCAAGGGTGCGTGTCCAGGGAATCGTCTCGCCGGGGCTGAAATTGGCAATCAAATCAAAGCGCATGACGTCCTCCCAAACATGTGCGATAAGTTGAAAATCGAAATATATTTCAATTAAGTTCAAAAATACTCGAAAAATCAACTAAAATCTTCTATCTCGGATGTATGAAAACAGATGTGCCGGAAACAGACGCCCAGCGACTTGGCAGCGAGATCCGAGAGGTTCGCAAAGCGCGGGGCCTTACTTTGAACGACTTGTCCGAAGCGGTGTCCTGTTCGACGGCGTATCTCAGCAGGATCGAGCTTGGGTCAGCCAACGTGTCATCAGAGCTTTTGTCGGAAATCAGCGCCGCGCTGTCCGTCGATCCCGATTGGTTCTTTCCGACGCAGTCAGGTGCAGGGCCACTGGAGCGCAGCCATGTTGTTCGGGCTGAAAACCGCCGCAGCCTGTCAGGAATGTACACACGGACGACCGAAGAACTGGGGTTCGAAGACGAGTTGTTGTCGAGCACGCTTTCCGGACAGTGCTACCTCATCCTGTCGCGGTTTCCGCCGAACGCCGGTGCGCCACCGGATCCGGTTGAAGGCTATACTTTTGAGGGGGAACAGCACGCGATCGTCCTTACCGGAGAGGTCGAGTTGCGGTTGGGTGATGAATTAATCGTTCTGCGGAAAGGCGACAGCTTTTCCTACCCGTCGATGATCGCGCATCGGTTTCGGAACCGAACCGACCAAGAGGCGACGATGGTTTGGGCGATGTCACCGGTTCGGATAAGTTGGTAGGCAGGTCGTTCAGGATTTGTAGGTCCGGTCGGTCAGATCAATTGCCGACAGCGCCTTGCGGCATGCGGTTAGGAACATTGACTCTGCATCGGACTGGCGGCGGCTCGGGTTGCTGATCAGGAAAATGTCCACCTGTGGAAGGTCGTCGTAGGGCGGTAGTTGACGCAAGCGACCGGCGTCGACATCGCGTTGAGCGACGTGCAGTGGCAGAGCGCCGATGCCGATATTGGCCATGATCATACGCCGGATTTCATTGAGGCTGGACGACACGCCGCGCCAGCTATTGGCCAAGCCAAGCTGGGCCCGCAGACGGGATATCGCCTCTAGCGGTTTGCCCTCGGCTTCGGTCTGGAAGGCAACAAAGGGCTCGCCCCTGAGATCATCGAGCGAGATGTCTGGCGCATGAAACAGCGGATGCCGGGCCCCGCAGTAAAGGCCGAAATACTCACGGTAGAGCACCCTCGAATCGAGGTTTTGCGGCATCTGCGACAGTAGGCAAATCCCAAGGCTGGCGCGGTTCTGGGAAATCATCGTGGCCACATCATCACTTTCATTTACCGAGAATGCATAAGTGACATGCGGGTGCGCTTGGGAAAACGCGTGCAAAACCTCGTCAAAGTGTTCGGACATCACAGAGCTGGTTATGGCGATAGACAGATGCCCGCGCAGTTCCGCCTCATCGATGTCGAGGAGTGAGGGCAGTTGCGAGATGGTGCCAAAGATCTTTGCACACTCGGTGTAAAGCACCTGACCGGGGCGGGTGATGGTGAATTCATTGGGTTTTCGGATGATCAGCTGAGTGCCGGCAGAGTATTCAAGACGCTTAAGCGCGGCCGAAACCGTTGGCTGTTTGAGGCCCAAGAAATCTGCCGCTTTTGAGATGCCGCGTTGTTCCACCACGACCATAAAGGTGCGCAGCAAGTTCCAGTCGAGGTTCCATGGAAAGCGTTGTTGCTTTGGTAGGCTCATAGTTTTCATCTATATTTAAGGTTGTTTATATTTATTTGCGCGATGGTCCAGCGTCGTGCAAGTCTTTTCGCACAGCGGGGTTAACCCGCGACAGTTTCTTGGCCGACAGCCATCCAGACCAATCCAACATGGAGACCAAAATGAATTCTCGCCGTACGATCTTGAAGACTGCCATTGTCGCCGCAGGCTTTGCCGTAACCGGGCTGACTGCTGCCAGCGCAGAAGAACTCGATACCCTCAAGGAAGAAGGCGTCATTCGCATCGCGATGTCTGGCGCATATCCTCCGTTCAACTTTGTCAACGATCAGAACGAAGTGGTCGGCTTTGATCCGGCCATTGGTGCCGAGATCGCCAAACGCATGGGGCTTGAGGTTGAGATCATCACGACTGCTTGGGATGGCATCATTGGTGGTCTGCTGGCCAACAAATATGACGCCATTGTTGGTTCCATGACCATTACCGATGAACGTGACGAAGTTGTTGATTTCGTTGGTCCGTACTATTCCGACAAGCGTGCAATTTTTTCGAAGCCGGGATCGGGTATCGAAAGCCTTGACGACCTCGAAGGCAAGCGCGTTGGCCTGACATTGGGTGAAACCCACGAAGATTGGGCGCGTGAGCGGGGTTATGACATCAACACCTACAAGGGCCTGCCCGAGCTTTTGTTGGAGCTTGAGAACGGTCGCGTTGATGCCATTGTCAACGACTCTATCGCGGCCATTCTGGCGATGAATGAGAAGGGTCAGGAATACCAGATGTTCGCAGACCCAACGACCGAACCTTTCGGTGCTGGCATCGCCATTCGTGAAGGCAGCCCGGCACTGGCCGCCGAGATGCAAGCGGCGCTTGATGCTTTGATGGCGGATGGCACGTATATGCAGATCGCCGAAGAATGGGTCGGCGACGACATCCGCTGATCAGACTGGGCCCCTGCCTGATTGGGCGGGGGCTTTGCTGACTTCAGCAGTTGCGCAGACCGCGCTTGGGTGAATAGCTTTTGCAGGATCGCTGTTGCGATAACTGCCGAAGGCAGGGTGACTTTCGACGTGCGCAATCCGGCAGGTAATGCCGGACATTTCCAATCAGCCACAGGGGCGTGACATGGACATCGACCTGATCCTACGGGTCTATCCGTTTTTCCTAGAGGCCGCTTGGGTCACGATCCAGCTGTCTGTTCTGACCGCGTTGTTGGGTCTGACCTGCGGCACGCTTGGGGCTGCGGCACGGTTGTCACGTTTTGCTGTTCTGCGATTTACAGGCGCGGCGTATGTCAGTCTGTTTCGGGGCACGCCGGCGCTGATCCAGTTGTTCATCCTCTATTTCGGCGGTCCGCAGATCGGGATTCAGCTAGATGCGTTCGAGGCGGGTGTGATCGGGCTTGGCATCAATGCGGGTGCTTACATGACTGAAACCATTCGCGGTGCCATCATCTCGATCGATAAAGGCCAGCGCGAGGCCGCACGGACCTTGGGACTTAGTCAGTGGGAAGCGACGTATAAGGTTGTCCTGCCGCAAGCGGCGCGGTTGATGGTGCGGCCTTTTGGTGTGAACCTGAACATGTTGATCAAGGCAACCGCACTGGTTGCAGCGATTTCGGTGGTCGAACTGACCTACACCGCGCAGCGCTATATCGGGTCGACCTACAAACCGTTCGAGATGTTCCTACTGGCAGGGATACTTTACATGATCATCATCTATGTGACCGGACGGGCCGTGGCCTGGCTGGATCGCAAAGTGCAGATCACCTGACCGGGAAAGGGTAGACAGATGGGTCTGGACTTTAGCGTTGTTCCCGCACACCTCGATGTGATCTTGCTGGGCTGCCTTTGGACGATTGCGATTGCGGTCGCCGCCGCCGTCCTGAGCTTTTTCGGTGGGATCGTCTTTGCGGTGATCGCGCTTTATGCGCCTGCGGTCATTCGTTTGCCATTCCGGCTGATCGAATGGGTGTTCATGGGGACGCCGCTGCTATTGCAACTTTTCCTCATCTATTTTGGGCTCGTGCAGATCGGTATCGACCTGCCTGCCTTTGTTGCCGGGATCATCGGCTTGGGGCTGCATTTTGCGGTCTACAATTCTGAACTGATCCAGACAGCAATCCTGTCTGTGGACAAGGGTCAGATGGAGGCCGCACGGACTGTGGGCCTAAGCCGAGGTCAAGCGCTTCGCAAAGTGGTGATCCCGCAAGCAGTGCGCGATGTGATCCCGCCGATTGGCAACAACATGATTGCGCTTCTCAAGGACAGTGCACTGGTGTCGGTAATTGGGGTGAGCGAACTGACACTGTCTGCCCAGCGTGCCATTGGTGCAACCTACCGGCCGTTTGAGTTCTACCTCGTTGCCGCTGCGTTTTACTACGTCATCAACCTCGGCATGGAATGGGTGCAACGCCGGATCGAGCGTCGCATCGCCATTTCTCGCTGATCAAAGAGGCCGAACATGACTGACCAAAGCCAATTTGTCGAAATTCGTCACGCTCAGAAATCGTATGGGCCGCTTGAGGTGCTCAAGGATATCAGCCTAAACGTGGAGCGTGGGCAGATCGTTGCCATCATTGGCCCATCCGGATCGGGTAAATCCACCTTGCTGCGCGCGATCAACGATCTTGATTCACTGACTGGTGGCGAAGTCTGGCTGGATGGGGTGCAGGTCAACAAGGAACTGCCGCACCGCCAGTACGAAAAGCACATCAACGCGATGCGTCAGGACATCGGCATGGTGTTCCAGCACTTCAACCTGTTCCCGCATCTGACCGCGCGCGAAAATGTTGTGATGGCGCCCAAGATGCTCAAGGGTCTGTCCAAGGAAGAGGCGAACGCGCTGGCCGAAGAACAGTTGGACAAGGTCGGGATGCTCGACCGGATTGACTATTACCCGTCGCGGCTTTCGGGCGGCCAAAAACAGCGTGTCGCGATTGCCCGCGCCTTGGCAATGAAGCCCAAGCTGATGCTGTTTGACGAGGCGACCTCGGCGCTCGATCCCGAGCTGGTGGATGAGGTCAATATGGTGATGAAAAAGCTGGCTGAAGAGCACATGACGATGATCATCGTCACCCATGAGATGGATTTCGCGGCGTCGGTTTGCGATCGTGTGCTTTTCATCGATCAGGGTGTCGTGGTCGAAGAGGGACCGCCCAGCGTCGTGTTCAAGAACCCGACCAAAGACCGCACCCGTGAATTTCTTCGCAAACATCTGGCAGGTGTCGCGTGACCGATGCGCCTTCATATCTGTTCTATCAATCCCGCAATCCGCGCCCATTTCTGGATCACGGAGAGGGCATCTATCTGATCGACGAGTCCGGCAAACGGTACATTGACGGGTCATCCGGCGCGATGGTGTCGAATATCGGCCATTCGAACCCGCGGGTTCTGGCCAAGATCAAGGCCCAGATGGATAAGGCAACCTTTGGCTATCGTCTGCATTTCCGCACCCATCCGTCTGAAGACCTGGCGGCCAAGACTGTTGAGATGACACCGGATGGTTTGGATCGTGTGTTCTTTGTCTCTGGCGGTTCCGAGGCGGTGGAAAGCGCGGTCAAACTGGCTCGGCAATATGCACTGACGCAGGGCGAGGGGGCGCGGCACAAGGTGATCTCGCGGTTCCCATCATATCACGGCTGCACCTTTGGGGCGCTTGACCTGACGGGCTATGATCCGCTGAGTAAACCGTTTGCGCCGATGATGTCGGGCATGCCCAAAGTGGCCGCACCGGCGACCTATCTGGATCGCGACAACCTGACCGAAGAAGCACGCGGTCTGAAATATGCCGAGATGCTGCGCGACAAGATTATCGCTGAGGGGCCTGAGACGGTGTTGGCCTTCCTGATGGAACCGGTCGGTGGGGCCTCAACCGGCGCGCTGGTTGCACCTGACAGTTACTACGGTCGTGTCCGTGAAATCTGTGACGAATTCGGTGTGCTGCTGATCTATGACGAGGTCATGACCGGTGCGGGGCGCACCGGTAAATTTCTTGCCGCCGAGCATTGGGGCATCACACCTGACATCGTCGCGCTGTCCAAAGGCTTTGGTGCGGGCTATGCGCCGCTTGGTGCAATTGTCGCCGGGGCGCGATTGGTCGAACCGGTGCTGGATGCGGGCGGCTTTCTGCATGGATTTACCTACGCTGGCAATCCATTGGCCTGTGCCGCAGGTTTGGCAGTGCTCGAGGAATTGCAGGACCAGAATCTGATCGAAAACGCGGCCCGAATGGGTGAGGTCTTGATGGCTGAATTGCGGGCCTTGATGGATCGGTATCCCTTTATCGGGGATGTGCGTGGAAAGGGCTTGCTTACCGCGTTCGAGTTCGTTGCAGACCGCACCACGATGGAGCCACTTGAACCAAAGCTCCAAGCGCATGAACGGCTGGTGGAATTGGCTTATGACCGTGGGCTGATCATCTATTCGCGCCGCACCCGTGGCGGAAAGGCAGGCGACCATTTTCTTGTCGCGCCGCCATTGATCATTACCAAGGAACAGATCGCTGACATGATGGCGATCCTGCGCGACGCGCTTGATGCCTTTGCCGTTGAAATTGGCTTGCCGGTGGAGGACGCTGCGTGAGACTGCCCGACAAAACCTGCAGCATCAAAGACGCCATCTCGGGCATAAAAGACGGTGACAATGTCATGATCGGCGGCTTTGGGGTGCCGGGCACGCCAATGACATTGATCCAAGCGCTGGTTGCGCATGGCACGCGCAATCTGACCCTGATCAAGAACGATGCAAATGAGCCGGGCATGGGTCTTGATCACCTATTGCAAAACGGTCAGGTCGCTCGGCTGATCACCACGCATCTTGGTCTGAACAGTCATGCCATTGGCCTCATGAACGACGGCACTATTGAGGTCGAATTCAATGCACAAGGTATCCTTGCCGAACGTATTCGCGCAGGCGGGGCCGGGCTTGGTGCTGTACTGAGCGATATCGGGATCGACACGGAACTGGCTGTCGGCAAGCAGATTGTCGAGATGAACGGCAAATCCTATCTGGTGGAACCCGCCCTGCGCGCCGATGTGGCCTTGGTGCATGCCGACCGTGCCGACCTGTTCGGCAATGCCGCTTATGTTGCCACAGCGCAGAACTTCAATCCGCTCATGGCCATGGCCGCTACCCGTGTCATCGTCGAGGCCGAAACGGTTCTGCCGCTGGGCGGGATCGCCGCCAATGATGTGCACACGCCGGGTGTGTTTGTCGATCACGTGGTCGAACTTGAAACTCTGTCCGAGGAATATGCCGTTGTCCGACGCTAGGGAACGCATGGTCGCCCGCGCGGCCCGTGAAATTGCACCGGGCATGGTGGTCAATCTGGGGATCGGATTGCCGACCAAAGTGGTCAATCATCTGTCAGCCGATTTCCCGGTTTGTCTGCATACTGAAAACGGTCTTGCGGGGATCGGCCCGGCCAAAGGATACGACGCGGCAGATCGCAACCTGATTGATGCTGGCGGGGCCTATGTGTCTACCGTGCCGGGGTCGTCCTGTTTCGACAGTGCGACCAGCTTTGCTATTGTGCGGTCTGGGCGTCTGGACCTGACCATGCTGGGCGCGTTCGAAGTGAGCGCTGCGGGGGATCTGGCGAACTGGAAGATCCCCGGTAAGTTCAGCCCCGGTGCCGGTGGTGGTATCGAACTGGCGCAAAAGGCGCGGCGCGTGGTGGTTCTAACCAGCCATACAGATCGCGCCGGGAATCCCAAGCTGAAACAGACCTGTTCGCTGCCTCTGACTGCGCGTGGCTGTGTGGAGCGTATCTTTACTGATATGGCGGTAATTGATGTCACCGCTCAGGGATTTGCCCTTGTTGAAACCCGAGAGGGCATCAGCACGGCAGACGTCATCGAAGCAACAGGCGCGCCACTGATCCTGCCCGACGCCCCTGTGCCGACCTTTTGAGGCTTTCGCATGACCGACGACCTGAAAACCCGCCTCTGTGATGCAGTGGATGCAAATTTTGACCAACAGGTAAAATTTCTGTCCGACCTTACTGCGCATCCCTCGACCCGTGGTAACGAACAATCAGCGCAAGATTTTATGGCTGCCGAACTGACCACTCGCGGCTATGAAGTGGATCGCTGGCAGATCGACATCGAAGACATCCAGCACTTGCCTGGCTTTTCGCCGGTGCTTGGCCCCTATGACGACGCGGTCAACGTGGTGGGTGTGCACAAAGCGCGTTCGGGGCGTGGCAAGTCTCTGATCCTGAATGGTCATATTGATGTTGTGCCTGAAGGGCCTCTCGATATGTGGGACAGCCCACCATTTGAACCGCGTGTGGCGGATGGCTGGCTGTACGGGCGCGGCGGCGGCGATATGAAGGCGGGACTGGCATCCAACCTGTTTGCCCTTGATGCCCTGACAGCATGCGGTTTCGCCCCCGCTGGTGACGTGTTCTATCAATCGGTGGTCGAAGAGGAATGTACCGGCAATGGTGCATTGGCCTGTCTTGCGCGCGGCTATACCGCAGATGCGGCGCTGATCCCTGAACCCTTTTCTGAACATCTGGTGACGGCCCAGTTGGGGGTTGTCTGGTTTCAGGTGCATCTCAAGGGACGACCGACACATGTCGCCTATGCCGGAACTGGATCAAACGCCATCGAGGCGGCCATTCCGTTGATACAGGCCCTGCACGAAATGGAACATCGTTGGAATGCTGCCGAAAACCGCCCCGACGACTATGCCCATATGGACCATGCGTTGAACCTGAATATTGGCAAAATCGAAGGCGGCGATTGGACAAGCTCTGTGCCTGCATGGTGTGTCTTTGACGTACGTATGGGGCTTTTTCCCGGTCAATCGATCGAAGCTGCAAAAGCAGAGATCGAACAGGTCATCTTGGATGCAGCACGCGAAAACGCGTTCTTGCGCAACGCGCTGCCGGAAATCGTTTATCATGGCTTTCACGCCGAAGGGTATGCGCTGTCACAAGACAGCTCTGACAATGCAGCGATGGCAATTAGTGCCTTAGAACAGGCGCACCGGTCGGTCACTGGTACGACGTTGCAGCGCGAGGCGATTACCGCCACCACCGACGCGCGCTTCTTTGGCCTTTATGCCGACACTCCAGCACTGGTCTACGGTCCCCGCGCAGAGGCGATCCATGGCTTTAACGAACGTGTCGATCTGGAAAGCTTGCGCCGTATTACCAAGGCCACTGCCATGTTCATCGCCGACTGGTGCGGCACAGAAGAGGTCTAATCCATGCGAGACGCCGTCATTGTATCAACTGCCCGCACGCCGATTGGCAAGGCCTATCGCGGTGCGTTCAACAACCTTGAGGCACCCAGCCTTGCCGCTCCTGCGGTTCAGGCCGCTTTGACGCGGGCTGTGCTAACGGGCGTCGAGGTCGAAGAGGCAGTGTTCGGATCGGCGCTGACCCAAGGGTCGTCTGGTGTCAATGTTGCGCGTCACATCGTGCAAGCGGCGGGCCTGCCTGACAATGTGGCGGGAGCGACAGTTGACCGGCAGTGCGCCTCGGGGCTCAACGCGCTTGCCATCGCGTCGCATATGGTGCGCTGCGAGCAAGTCGATGTGGCACTGGCCGGAGGGCTGGAAAGCATATCGCTGGTTCAGAACAGCCATTGGAATGGGCATCGCTACCGCGATCCAAACACGCCGAACTCTTATTACCTCAACATGCTAGAGACTGCTGAGGTTGTCGCTGAGCGTTACGGCGTGAGCCGGGATGCCCAGGACGCCTATGCGCTACAAAGCCAGCAGCGAACCGCCCGCGCGCAAGAGGCTGATCTGTTCAAAGACGAGATCGTGCCGGTCGATGCGGTGAAGACCGTTACTGATAAGACGACGGGAGATACGTCGGACCACTCTGTGCGTCTTGATCATGACGAGTGCAAT
Source organism: Marivita sp. (assembly GCF_965656765.1). Classification (GTDB taxonomy): domain Bacteria; phylum Pseudomonadota; class Alphaproteobacteria; order Rhodobacterales; family Rhodobacteraceae; genus Marivita. Next base: position 37,053 of record NZ_CBFHLV010000023.1, read on the forward strand.
CGGCCTGAGACAACGGCGGAGGTTTTGGGCAAGCTGGGCGCCGTCATAGGCGATGGCAAAACCGTGACAGCGGGTAATGCCAGTCAATTGTCTGATGGTGCTGCGGCCCTTGTCGTGATGGAAGCATCAGAGGCCGGGCGACGCGGCTTGACGCCTTTGGGCGCATTGCGCGGCTTTGCTGTAGCAGGCGTCGCACCGGACGAGATGGGGATCGGTCCGGTGATCGCCATTCCACGGTTGCTCGACCGTGCGGGGCTAGGGATGAACGACATCGACCTTTGGGAGATCAACGAGGCTTTCGCGGCGCAGCTTTTGTATTGCCGGGATCGGCTTGGCATTCCAGATGACCGTTTGAACGTCAACGGCGGAGCGATTGCGATTGGTCATCCCTATGGCATGTCAGGCGCACGGATGGCGGGCCACATTCTGCTAGAAGGACGCCGCCGCAGTGCCAAATGGGGGGTCGTGTCGATGTGCGTCGGTGGCGGGCAGGGTGCCGCCGGATTGATCGAGATCTTCTGAAGGCTGCGCAATGACTGTCCTGTCCGAGACACATATTCAAGACCTGATCGCGCTGCGCCACGAGTTGCACCGCCGCCCCGAAGTGTCGGGCCAAGAGGCCAAGACCGCCGAGCGCATTGCGCACGAGCTTCAAAAGCGGGGGGCTGACCGGGTTTGGCAGGGTCTGGGCGGCCATGGTGTGGCAGCAGAATTCATGGGTGTCGAAGATGGCCTAACAGTGCTGCTACGCTGTGAGCTTGACGGGTTGCCGATCCTCGAAATCTCAGATTTGACCTATGCCTCAGAGGTTAAAGGTAAAGGGCATTTGTGCGGCCATGATGGGCACATGGCGACCATGCTGGGCGTTGCAACTGGCCTTGCCAAACGCCCCTTGAAAGGTCGTGTCATCCTTTTGTTTCAGCCTGCCGAAGAAACCGGGGCAGGGGCCAAAGCGGTTATTGACGACCTGCGTTGGCCAGAGATCCGACCGGATTTTGCCTTTGCCTATCACAACGTGCCGGGCCGCCCGTTGGGTGAAATTGGCATCCGACCTGGGCCGGGCAATTGTGCGTCGCGCGGGATGCAAATCTTGCTTGAAGGCAAAAGCTCACACGCGGCAGCACCCGAAGACGGAGTGTCCCCCGGACCAGCGATGGCAGCGCTGATGCAAGCGCTGCCAAGTCTGAGCACTGGAATGATCGGGGACGCAGACTTTGCCTTGAGTACCCTCACCTATGCGCGGCTGGGCGAGCCGACCTTTGGCATTGCCCCTGGGCAAGGTGAACTGCGGGTGACGCTGCGTTGTATGACGGATGACAGGATGGATGCACTGGTAACTGACGCACAGTCTTTGGTCGCGCAGCACTGTTCAGACCTGTCGGTCAAAGTGATGTGGCATGACATCTTTCTGGCGGTGACAAATGATCTAGAGGCCACGCAGCTTGCCCATCAGGTCGCGGTGGGTCAGGGCCGAGATGTTTACGAGATGCCGACACCGATGCGGTGGTCTGAGGATTTTGGCCGTATCGGTGGCGACGGTGCGCAGGCAGCGATGCTATATGTCGGCGCTGGCGAGACCCATCCTCAGTTGCACAACCCGGACTACGATTTCCCGGACGCCTTGATTCCGATCATGACGGATTTGTTTGTTGGCATCGTCGATCGCATTTTGGGTCGCGTGCAGGTCTGATCGTGTCTGATCTTCTTCCCAGTTCGTGGTGCGAGATTCATCTGGATCGGGTATCCCGCAATCTTGAATTGACGCACCGCTTGCTGCCCAAAGGTACCAGTCTTTGCGCCGTCATGAAGGCTGACGCCTATGGGCATGGGATTGACCGTGTGGTGCCGCTTCTGATCGAACATGGGGTGACGCGCATTGGGATCACATCGAACGCCGAAGCGCGCGCTGTGCGACGCGCCGGGTTTACCGGGCGTCTGTTCCGGCTGCGTGCCGCGAGCTTGCTAGAAGTTGAAGGCGCGCTGGCGGACCGTGTGGAAGAGCAGGTTGGCTCGTTGCGTGCAGCACGGCAGATGCGGGATTTGTTCGACGCCGGTCGCGCCACAGTCGGTGTTCACCTGTCGCTGAATGCGCAGGGCATGTCGCGCGACGGTTTGGAGATATCGACAAAAGCCGGACAACGCGATTGCCGTAACATCGTTCGTGACATTGGTGCGCATATCATTGGTATCTGCACACATTTTCCGAGCAACGAACCCGCGCGGCTGGAACACTCGGCTGATTTGTTCACTGAGCAGGTCGCATGGGTTTGCGCGAACACTGGCCTGCAGCGAGCCGATCTTTTGGTCCATGCGGGCAGCAGCCTGACACTACTTTTGGGGGCACAGATCGAAACAGATATGTATCGGTGTGGGGCGATTCTGTACGGGGTTTTGAACCCAGAGCTGGGGTTTCGCCCGACAATGGAAATCAAATCGCGGGTCGTCCATATCGGTGAGTATCCCAAAGGCGCAACGGTGGGATATGATTGTGATCACGTCTTGTCAGAAGATCGCCGTCTGGCCTGTGTATCCATCGGCTATGCTGCGGGATACAGCCGCGTCGCCCAAGGTCGTGGCTCTGTTCTGATCCGGGGGCAGGTTGCGCCGGTCTTGGGCAAGGTGTCGATGAATTCGATCGTCGCGGATGTGACCGATATACCTGAAGCACAGGTTGAGGATGACGCGACGCTGTTCGGAACTGACGGAACTGCGTGTCTTGGTCCGTCAGACGCCGTTGCGCAATTCGGCACCATCTTGCCGGATCTGTTTGCGGATTGGGGCGCGCGCAATCCCAAGGTCTATCGCTGACACTATGGTCAAGCGCTGGATGTAGGCGCATTGGCCGAAACTGCTTTTCTTGGATCGGGGATCAGAAAATACGTTGATATGGCAAAGCTCAAGCAACCCGTCATGATGGCAAAGGACCACCAGCCGCCAAAGACCTGTGTGGCCCATGCAAAGGCAAAGGGGGCCGAAGCGTTTATGCCGGTCTGCACAAAGGCAATCCAGCCAAGCCGCGCACCGTATCCATTCGCCCCAAAAAGCGCGAGGGGCAGGGTGCCGCGTGCGATGGTTTTGATACCGTCACCCATGCCGTATAGCGCTGCTGCGATCATCAATCCCGGCAGGGTGAAGCCGACTGCCAAAAGCACCACAAACCCCGCCATCATCAACCCAAGGCTGAGCGCGTATGTAACCAGTGGGTACATGTTGCGGCTTACCAGCATCTCAAAGAACCGCCCGACTGTTTTGAAAGGCCCGATCACTGCGCCCGCAATTGCTGCCATCGCTGCCGAATGCCCCAGATCCTGCACATTGGTGACCCAGAGCGTCATCACGGCGCCCATGAGGTAGCCAGAAAACACAAAAGAGATAACCATCCATAGCATCCCACGCCGCCGCATCGCACCTGTCAGTTCCGGCCAGTTTGGACGTGGCGCTCTGGACGGGCTTCCAGGTGGTGTTTCCGCGCGTCTGAGGGCGAAGAAGTGGATCGGGGCGCATGTCAGAAGCAGTGCGACGCCAAGGATGACCCATGTCGTTTCCCATCCGAGTGCCGTGTAGATGGCCAGCGTGAGTGGCCAGAAAATGGTCGATGCAACACCGCCAAACAAGGTGATGATCGAGATCGATTTTTGCGCCGGAACGCTCAAATCAAGGCGGGCCACCGAGGCGAACGCGGCATTGTAGAGCACGAACACGCCCGCACCTTCGGCCAGCAAGATTGCTGCAAACAGCCCGGTTTTGCCTTGGACCAAGCTAAGGGACATCACCGCAACGGCAGCCATGATTGTGCCAAATGTCATGACCCAGCGTCCACCAAAGCGGTCGATCAGCCGCCCCGCGACCGGCGCCATCATGCCGCCAAAGAACAGCCCCAGAGACAGGATGCCGAAAATGCCAGACAGGCTTAGCCCAAGGTCATCCGCCATATGCGGCAGCAGTATCGCGTAGGCATACATCAAAGTACCGTAGCCAATGATCTGGCTGATCCCGAGGCCGATCGATGGAAGGTAGTCTCGGTCGATCATTTGATGGCAGGACCGTCAGAGCGGGGCGAAGTTATGTCGCGTTGGACACCAGATGCCATCCAAGTGCCCACGACGTTCTCGCATAATGCACTAGTCATTTCGATTATTTGAGCGGGCATTGGGGGGCCTTCAGTTCTGGGTAAGGTTCGTAGAAAGCTTGTCCGGCATGTTTTGTTTGGGTGCAAGTCACTCGATGCGTTTTGCCCATAATGGTTTCCCGAGTAAGAGGTCTGGCATTCGCGCATTACCAGGCTGATGCGAGATCATAGGGCCTAACGGGACGTGTTCGGCATTGGCAACAGGCGGCGTGAATGTCATGGAGCCGTCATGTCTTTTTGGCAAAAGGGGCGAGGTGAGGGGAGTTCCAGTGTCGTATACGCGCTTTGCGATTTACTATGTACCGCCTGAAGGCGCGTTGGCCGACTTTGGCGCTGTATGGCTGGGTTGGGATTGTATTGCGGGTTGCGACGCGGTCCAGCTTGATGTGCCCGGTCTTGAGGACGTGACGAAGGCACCGCGTAAATACGGGTTTCACGGAACGCTGAAGCCGCCGTTTCGATTGGCCGATGGGACAGACCTGACAGGCCTAACGGCAGCAACCGCGGATATGGCACGAGCATGCGCGCCTGGGCACAGTGACGGGCTCGTCTTGACCGTTCTGGGTCGCTTTCTTGCGCTGACCCCGGTTGGGGACATGAATGGAATTGCCCGCTTAGCATCGACATGTGTCAAGGCGTTGGATTCATTTCGCGCGCCGCCCACTGAGGCAGAGCTGATGCGGCGGCGCAAAGCACGATTGTCGCATAGGCAAGACACATTGTTGGAGCGCTGGGGCTATCCATATGTGATGGAAGAGTTCCGGTTTCACTTGACCCTGACCGGGCGCCTTCGGGTAGAACAGATCGACCTATGGACCGATGTGGTGGGGGCGCATCTGCCAGAATTACCGAAACCGTTCACCCTTGATCAGATTGCACTGGTGGGCGAACGACCGGACGGGCGGTTCGAGTTAATCGAACGCTACACGTTACTAGGCTGATCCAAACGCGCCCTTACTGACAGCCGCCGGCGGCCCATTGCCGTAGGTTGCGTTTAAGAAGACCGTTGAACGGATGCGGTTTCTCAAGCGACTTTTGACCGCTAAGGTTCAGGTAAACATTCGATTGGTCGCAGAGCCGTTCTTGAGTCCACTCATGACAATTGGAACAGGATTGATCTTTCCAATACTCGTCTGGCAGCCCTTCAACTGGCGGGAACATTGGCGACAGTGCCGTAATCTCGGATAGCAAGATGCCGTCAATCACAGAGCCTGGCGCGACGAGGGGCGTGTCGAACTTAACGACATTTGGCACAGTCGAGCGTTCCTGTTCGGCAACCATTGCAAGTTCGGTTTCCTCTGCCGGCGCGCTGACTCCTTCGCCCACTGGGTCAACATTGTTTTGCGCTTGCATTGCCTCGACTTCGCCACGCGCAAATTCTGAGAACGTCCCATTGGGAAAGGCGTTCAGATATTCCTGATAGCCCTCAATGGTGGGGTTGGCTTGAACTGCTTCGAACATCGTCTGCTCGTCTTGGGACGGGCCCGCCGGTTCCGGGCGCTCTACGGCGGCGGTTTCGTTGGTCAGTTCGGATTCGATCGCTTCGGCCAATAGCGCGCGGGCATCATCGGCGTATGAGCTGTTGGGGTAGCCGCGCAGGAACAGCATGATCTGCACCGGGTCTTTGGTGGCCTGAACCGATTCCCACAGTTGACGTGCTGCCAGATCAACCGGGTCTTCGATGGGTGCGTTCACAAAAGTAAAGTTGTTGGTCAGAGAGGACGTGTCCCATGGTGTCTGAAGGCCGTTGGTTTGTTCGAGCACCGACACGCGCACCTGTTTGAACATCTGCTCGACCGCGACACCCGGCTTGGTCATTTCCCGCACCAGCGCTGTTGTAAACGGGCTGTTCTGGCCAGTTCCGTCCAACGCGACTGCGCCTGGGGACGTAGCGTAGGACAAGAATGTTCCTGTGGGTGCTTTCATTTCCGCCAGACCGGGGGAATCGAATTCCGCCATGTCGGCAAACGGGTTGTTGCGGCAGGCGTCGAGAATCACAAAATTCGTGCGGTTGCGCGCCGATGCCATTTGGCGGAGAACCGATTGCGCCTCAACGCCTTCGAGATCAAGATCAGCGGCATCATTCAGCGATACGTCGACCGGTAATAGATATTTGTTTCCAAAGCTTTGAACGCCGTGGTCCGCATAGTAGAACAAGCCGGTGGTATCAGCCCCGCCGTTGCGCAGGCTGCGGCCGAAATCGGAGAGGGCGCGCTTCATTTCGATCTGTGTGGCGTCAATCAGAAGGGTGACCTGAAAGTCGATCTGCTCAAGCGTCGAGGCCAGAAGTTCAGCATCGCGGGTCGGATTGTCGAGCGCAGACACAGTTTCATAGCTTGAGTTGCCGATAACCAAAGCGATGCGGTCTTGCGCCATAGCGGGCGACGCGGCAGCTGTGAGGGCCAAACATGTCGCTAAGGCCCTGTTTGAAATGAGTTTTCCCAGTTTTGGTAGCCAGTCGGTCAAAACTTCCTCCTGCCGTAGCCGGTTGGTTCAATCAAAAAAATCGTGTAAATTCTCATAGAGAACATAATCTATCGCGTGTCCTAGGCAAGCATGCAAGGTTTATGATAAACTCATGTTTTGATACCATGAACGCCTAGAACTTTCTGCGCAATTCATCTGCGAGGTCATTATGAGAATAGCTTTCCACCGTGTTTTCTTTGCCGTTGCCCTGATGCTTGCCTTGCCGTTTGGCATGGCATCTGCCCAAAGCTCCGACCCGTTTGAGTATGGGTGGAATTTGGATGGTGACGCGTCCGAACTAAGGAACGTCTGAAAAACCTCGCGTGCTGAGCGGTTTGAGATAGACTGTGGGGGTCGATAATGGAGCCTCGCCGA